>JANMGP010000139.1:0-32005 GCA_031374705.1 Verrucomicrobiaceae bacterium
CACGAGCGCTCCGCTCGTGTTCTTGTCCCGGATGCCCCGTCCGGCGCTGCCCGCAATTGGCGGCGGGCCCGTCACGACTTCACTCGGATTAACGGTTGGCGGCTTCGCCGTTTGGGTGATCCGGACGAGGCGCCCGGGACACGATCACGAACGAGGGCGTTCGTGCCACGCCGGTCCACTTATAATCACATCCTGCGCGGATGAATTTCCTTTCTCTTAGTGGGGCGCGACGTGTTAATGAGTCCTCTCTCATGGGCTTCCTGAACCAGCTCTTCAAGCACCGCGAAACGGGCGATTCTTCGTCCGTCGGTTCGGAGTCTGCCGCGATGGCAGGGGCGGTTCCGTCGGCTGATTTTGCCGGAGCGCATATGCACAAAGACCCATCGCCTGCGAATCCGCCCGCTGTGCCGGCTCGCATACGATTGGAGCTCGGCGATTTGCTGCCGCGCGTTCCGACGCAGTTCATACGTCCGGGAATTCATGATTTGCAGAGCGTTGTGGAATTTGATGCGTGCGATCTTGCCGCAGCCATATCGCGTGGGCGTGTCGAGATTCCGCTTCCGAAAATTGCCTCGCAATGCCCTGATGCATTTCAGATCGGCGCGTGGTCGGCTTCCGATGTCTTAATCCGGCTCCCGCTTCAAAAACTGGTGAACCAAATGACAGAATCGACGACGGAGAGGTCCGTCGAAGCGTCACCTAATCCCGTCGCAGAGCAGTCGGTGATTGAGCCGCCACCGCCCGCTGAGCCACACGAGCCGATCGCGGCAACACGGATGCCGCATTCAGCACAGCCCGATGCCACCGATGATTCCGCGCCGTTGCGTGTCGAGGTGCGCGCGTCGGTGGACGCTCCTTTACAGGCTTCGCTTCGCCCGATGATTCTTGGCGCGACGGTTCCTCCGCCCGAGGTTCCGGCGGCACATGCGTCCGCTTCCAATGATGCTGCTGCCGTGAAGCCGATCGTGCGATTGGCCCCTATTCAGCCGCCGCAGACGCGACGGATGGCTGTGGCATCCAGCATCGCGTCTGCCCCGGAACCTCCACTGCCTGAGGCGCAAAGTGTCGCGTCCGCTGGTCCGGACACTGTTCCTGCGCAGGAGCCAGTTCCGGCGCCGTCAGCTCTGACCCGTGCGGCGGGTGTGAAAAACGACAGCCGGTATGAGTCGTTGCAGCCTGTGTTTATGACGGACGAAACGCTCGATCTTCAACTCGTCGCGCGCCGCATCGCAGAACTGCCGGGAGTCAGCGCGTGCCGGATTTCCACTCCGGAAGGGACTGCCAATGGCGGGACATTTCCGGACGGATTCAGCGCCGGGAACCTTCAGACCCTTGCAACCGAACTTGCGGCCAGTGCGGTCAGTGCGGTCAGTGCGGTCAGTGCCGCCACGCGAACTGCTACCGGCGATGTTCACAACGTGACGCTGCATGGCGATTCGCACACGGTGAGTGTTTTCATGCGAGGGAGTGTCGTATTCGGCGTTTTGCTGGGACGCAGGGGATTTGTCCCCGGCGTGCGCGAGCGTCTTTTGCAGGTGCTCGATTCGCTTCAAGCTCCAGTCTTGTAACGCAGTGCCGACGATTGACTATGCGAGAAAAGAAGTGGTTTTTCGAGTCGCCGCATGCGGTCCCGCGGGCGCTGGAAAAACGAACCTCCTCTGGCGGCTTCATTCGCAGATCCCCGCGACCGAGCGGGGCGAACTCGTCGTGCGCCCGGTTGGTGCAGACCAGATTGTGTCGTTTGAATGCAGCGCCCCGGACCTCGTTCCCACGAGTGAATATCGGGCGAAGCTGCACCTCGTCACCATTCCAGGCCGCATCGCGAATGCGGATGTGTGCCGGCGCATCATGACGGATGTGGACGGCATTATTTTCGTGGCGGATTCGCAGTTTGAGCGAATCGGCGACAATTCCGATTCGCTCCGTTCGCTCGCCGCGATGACTGGCATTGGCGACGTGCCGCTCGTTTTCATTTACAACAAGCGCGACCTCCCAAACTGCGCGCCGCTCGAATACTTGGATTATGTCCTCAATACTGCCCAGCCTCGCCGCCCTCGTTTTGAAGGCGTGCTAACTGCCGGTCGGGGTGCGTCCGAGGCGCTATCGGCGCTTTCAGCAGTGATTCTAAAGCACGCCGGCTAAAACCGCGCGCGGCCTTTCTACTTTGCCTGGATGCCCAGCGCGATCACGGTCGCTGCGATGAGCGCGAGTAATCCCAGCGCGGCGACCGCCCATACGACCACCGCCACCGGGTCCTTCTTCGCGGACTTCTTTGTGAAAGGCGATGCGTTTTGGAAGTTCGAAGGCTTCACGCTCTTCGCGGCCGTCTTGATTGTGTGCTCCTCGGCTTCCGGCATTTCTTCGCGCGCCTCCGCCGCGTTTTCGCTGCCGTAAACGGCGTCGATTGAGCCAAAGCGAATCTTGTCGCCGTTTTGCAGCTTATGCTGCTCGCCCTCGGCGATCTGCTTGCCGTTGAGGCGGGTGCCATTCGTCGAGCCCAAGTCCTCCAGAATGTAGTCGCCGCCTTCAGCAACTGTGAGTTGGGCGTGATGGCTGGAGACGCTTGCGTCTTCGATTTGGAGCATGTTGTCCACGATACGACCAATCGTCACCTGATCGTCGGTGAGTTCGTTGTCGAGTGTGGAACCGTCGGGGAGGTTGATTTGGAGCTTCGGCATGACTTGTGGATAAACAGGTGTGAGTTGGTAGAAAAGGCGGAAATTCGTGAAAGCGCGTTTACTTGGTTTTTTCGATGAGATCGGCGAACTGCTTGAAGAAGTAGGTCGCGTCGTTCGGACCGGGCGCGGCTTCGGGGTGATATTGTACGCTGAAAATCGGCAGGGACTTGTGTGCAAGGCCCTCGACGGTCTGATCGTTGAGGTTGATGTGTGTCACTTCCACATCGCTCGGGAGCGACTCGGCATCCACCGCGAAGCCGTGGTTTTGCGAGGTGATGGCCACTTTTCCCGTGCGCAAATCCTGCACCGGCTGGTTGCCGCCGCGATGCCCGAACTTCAGCTTAAACGTCTTGCCGCCCACTGCGTAGCCGAGCATTTGATGCCCGAGGCAGATTCCGAAAATCGGCGTCCTGCCCATGAGTTTGCGGATATTGGAATGCACGTACGTCAACGCACCCGGATCGCCGGGGCCGTTGCTGAGAAAGACGCCGTCCGGCTTCAGCGCGAGCACTTCCTCCGCAGGGAAATCGGCAGGCACCACGCGGACGCGGAAGCCTTCCTGACGCAGACGCCGGAGGATGTTTTTCTTCATTCCGAAATCGTAAGCGACGATGTCGAAGCGGGTGGGCGGGAGCTTGCGGAAGACTTCGTTTCCTTCGCGGATCTCCGTATTGGAGCCGTCGCCTTTGACGATGGTCCATTCGGCGGATTCCTTGTCCTCCGGGTCCCAATCGAAAGCCGCAGCGGGCGTGACTTCCTTGACGAAATCGCTGCCCGCCATCGGTGGCGCGGCCTTGGCGCGTTCGACGGCCTGCTCGGGCGACAGTTCGCTGCTGATGCACGACTGCATGGCGCCGCGGGAGCGCAGATGCTTGGTCAGCGCGCGAGTGTCGATTCCCTGAATGCCGGGAATGCCCCATTTTTTCAAATAGCCGTCGAGGTCTCCGGTCGCGCGCCAATTGCTGGCGACGGGCGAGAGTTCTTCGATGACAAATCCGCGGACGTGAACGGCGCTGCTTTCGTCGTCGAGCAGGTTTACGCCGTAGTTACCGATCTGCGGCGCAGTCATCGCCACGATCTGGCCGCGGTAGGAAGGATCGGTGAGAACCTCCTGATAACCTGACATCGAGGTATTAAAACAAGCCTCGCCGACCTTTGTGCCTGGGGCACCAAAGGATTCACCGAGAAAAAACCGACCATCTTCAAGAGCAAGGACTGCGCGCATGTGCGAGCGGAAGATGCGCACCAGCGCGCAGACGTGAAGAAAAAAGTGCGCAAACTGCGAAGAAAAGCCGTGCGCACGGCTGAAATGGGGCCGGAGCCCGAGTGGTTGAACTCCGGTGCGTATGCATCATGCAACTCATTTCAGCTCCCGCGGAATGACCACTTCCCAGCCGTCTTCTTTCAGCTTGCCGAGGAGTCGGCGGAGCAGTGTAGCGTGATGCGGCATGCCTTGGTGGAGCAGGATGATGGCTCCGGGCCGCAGACCGCCGAGGATCCGCCGGAGGACGCGATCGACGTCCGTATCCACGCCATCAAATCCGCGCGCGCTCCAGCCGATTTCGCGAAGTCCGAGTTCCCGCAACACCGCCGGATTGAAAAGGTTGCGAAACCCCGCCGGCGGGCGAAAAAGATGGACAGATTGCCCGTACGCCGCCCGAATTTCGTGTGATGCGTTGGAAATTTCCCGTCGCTGGCCCGTCGGCGGGTAGCTCCAAAACCATCCCGCCGGATGCGTGGCTGTGTGGTTCCCGAGAAGGTGACCGCGGTCGGTGATCGTCCGGCAAAGCGAGGGATTTTGCGCCACCCTTATGCCAATGAGGAAGAAAACGGCCTTCACGTCGGCCTCGCCGAGGATGGTGAGAATCTCCGCCGTGTCGTCCGTCGGACCATCGTCGATCGTGAGACAGACCTCCCTTTTTTCCGTGCGGAATGTCCGGAGCGCAGTTCCCCACGGGGAAATGCGCGGGAGAAAAACCGTGGCGAGCAATCCGGTATGGATGAAAAACATACATCCCACGCCGACAGGCCAGCCGAAGCGCCAGCCGGCCAGGACTGGTGCAGAGTGAAGCGCGAGCAACAAGAGCCATGCGCTGCGAACGCTCATTTGCATCTGGAAAATTGCACATCCCAGCCATCGCGGTCCGCATTCGGGGTGTCAATACTGCGCGTGATGAGCGGTTTTGAACTGGCACCGGAGATGCTTCTTTTTCCGGGCATGGACACCACCGTCATCACCAACATCGTCGCTCCGCTCGCCAGCTTTGCCGCGCTGATAGGGCTTTTCCTGAGCAGCCTGCGAGCGGTCGTTTCTATGAGCGCTGGCGATCGGGAAGAGAGCCTGCCGAAATAGATGGCGCCGGTTTTCCCCGCCGGATCACTCCCAGCCATGCTGCATTTGTGATGGGAATTGCTTCCCCCTTTGACGGCCCGTCATTCGTCCGCTCTAATCGGTTCGAAATATGCGACGCAAAGTCTTGCGAGATTCAGAGCCATACACACGGTGGAGGGAGATTCCTGTGTATCTCACCACGATCATCACAGCAGTGATGGCGCTCGCCTTGATTGGGTGTGCGATGTTTGAGTCAACGGGAGGCTCCGTTAAAGAGCTGGCATTCGTTGTTCCCCGGCGCGATTGGGGGAACGCGATTGCCCTGTGGCTCTATCCATTCATAGGAAGCTTCAATATTTTCACGGCGCTCGCGATCTACTGCTTTTACGGAGTGAGTGTCGGCGTCGAGTCTCACATGGGACGAAGTGTGCTTGTGCGGCTGCTGCTGGCACTGATTGTCGTGCCTGCCGCGGCTGTCACGGTTCTGGCCTACGGGTTTAATATGCCGGAGGCGTTGGCCGGAAACTCCGATTTGCTCTTTGGAATGTTGGTCGCGTTTGCGACTCTCTACCCGAACGTGTTGTTCATGAACGTGGTGGCGTTCAAATACGTGGCCGCGGCGTGCATCGTATTCGTGTCGCTCATCAGTTTTAAGCGCCTTGAAATACTGCCGCTCCTCCCGATGTGGAGCTCAAGCCTGGTTGCGTTCCTCTACATGCGGCATGCCGTGGGGCCGGGCTCGGAAAGTCCGCTCCCGCTGGGCGCACGGATGCGCAGCTTGTTTCGCCGAAGGCCAAAACTCCGCGTGGTCCCGAGGCCGGAAACTTCTCCGGATGAAGTCTTTCCTGACAACACGGAGCAGGACGAAGCCGTCTCCGCGGAAGTCGATGCGATCCTCGACAAAGTCGCGCGGACGGGGCTCAACAGCCTGACGGAAGCGGAGCACCGCAAGCTCCAGAAAGCCCGCGAGGAATTGCAGCGGCGCGACCGGCGTTAGCCGCCGATTCGGCGGAGCTGGATGCCGTCGAAACTGTCGCCGGTGAAGATGTCGGCGACGATGATGAGGTGCTCGCCTGCTTTCGCGAGCCCCTGGTCGATCAGCACTTTTTCCGCGGCTGCAACCGTTTCCGCCGGGGTTTCCGCGAAGTCGAGTTGATGAGGAGTCAGCCCGCGGTGGATGGAAAGTTTTCGGCACTGTTCCCACGTCGGAGTGAACGCGTGAATCTGTGCGCGCTTCGGGCGCAGACCGGTGACGTATCCGGCCAGAATTCCCCGGCGGGTGAAGACGACGAGCTTTGCATCAGGGAAATTATTCGCGAGCGTGACGGCGGCGTGCGCGGTGCGTTCGCGGTCGTTGCCGAGGACGGCGTTTTCGGCGAATCCGAGTCCGCCGCTGAGTTCGATGCGCTTGGAAATTTTCACGAGCGCCTCCACGGCTTCAACCGGATATCTTCCGACGCTCGTTTCACCGCTGAGCATGATTGCGTCGGCTTCTTCGTAAACAGCATTGGCGACGTCCGTGACCTCCGCGCGCGTCGGGACGGGGTTGGTGATCATGCTCTCCAGCATTTGCGTGGCGACGATCACCGGCTTCCCGAGCACGACGCAGCGCTTCACGATTCTGCGTTGAATGATCGGGAGATCTTCCATCGGGCATTCGATTCCGAGGTCGCCGCGCGCGACCATCACGGCATCGGCTGCTTCTATGATGCCTTCAAGGTTTCCCACGGCGAGCTGGTCCTCGATTTTTGCCACGATCTTCGCCGTGCTCCCGTGCCCGAGCAGGACGCTGCGCAGTTGCTCCACATCCTGCGGGAACCGGCAAAAACTCAGCGCAACAAAGTCCACGCGCATCTCGGCTGCGAGCGCCACATCGGCGAGATCCTTTTCCGTGAGCGCGGGCAATTTCACATGAACTCCGGGGAGATTGATGTGTCTGCGCGAGCCCATCTCGCCCGCAGTGCGCACCTCGCAGCGCAGCGCGTTTTCGGTCTTGGAAAGCACCCGCATGTGGATGAGCCCGTTGTCCACGATGACGGGATTTCCGACGTGAAGATCCTCCACAAGATGATCGTAGTTTACGGCCACGCTCATCGCCTCCGTCGCCGCGGCTCCGCGAACGGTGAACTCAAAAATATCGCCGCGCTTGAGCTGGAGTTTTTCCTTCAGTTCGCCCGTGCGAATCGCGGGCCCCTGCGTGTCGAGGAGGATGCCGACAATCCTGCCGGACTCCTCCGCAGTTTGGCGGATGCGAGGCACGAGCGCCCGGACAGTCTCGTGTTTCGCGTGACTCATGTTGATACGAAAGATGTTCACCCCCGCGTCGATTAACGCGCGAATCGTCTCCGGTGAATCGGTGGCCGGGCCCAACGTCACCACGATCTTTGTCTTTCGCATCGCCGTGTGTTTTTAACCGAGGATTTTATTCCACTTGTCGAGGTTCGCCTTCTGCGCGGCGAACAGGTCATCCGTGGAATCCAATACGTCGATGCTCTTGATTTTGTCGCCCTGCGCGACGGTATCCACCACGTTTTGGCCTTTGGTCACGCTGCCAAAAACGGAGTGCTTTCCGTCGAGGTGTGGAGTCGGGCCGTGCGTGATGAAGAACTGGCTGCCATTGGTGCCCGGTCCCGCGTTGGCCATCGAGAAAATGCCGGGCGTCGAGTGACGCAACGACTTGTCGAATTCGTCGCCGAACTTGTAGCCGGGGCCGCCTGCACCTGTGCCAGTCGGGTCGCCGCCCTGGATCATGAAATTGGCGATCACGCGGTGAAACTTGATGCCGTTGTAGTAGCCGCGCTTTGCGAGGTTGAGGAAATTGGCCGCTGTCATTGGAACTTTGCTCGCGTAGAGTGTTCCTTCGATGCTGCCCTTGTCTGTGTGAATAATGATACGAATGTCTTCCATGTGAACCGGCACCGTGCCCGTCCTGCCCGCCGGAATCAAGGCTGCGTGTGAGTCGAATGTCAGAGGTCAGCAGCGCGGTCCAAAATAGAGCTTGGAAACGGGATGCCGGCAGCCATCGTGAAAACGAATTTAATGAGCGATTCGATTTCACGCCAACCAAAGACTAGCGAGTTTCTGCTCGCATGAGCGAACCGGATTTCCTCGGGCGGCTGCTAGCCCGGATTCCCGAACGCGTCGGGCGGATCGCGGGGCTCGTTTTTTTTCTCGGTGTCATCGCCTGGCGCTTCAAGCTCTACCAGAACCCCGGCTATTGGAAGCCGCTCTGGGCCGTCGAGACCGGGATTTTCGTGCTCATTGCCGTTGCTTACTTGCTCAGGAGACCTGCCTTCGAGCGCGCATCGCGCTGGACCGAGATCGTGCTCCCGCTCATCGGGTCGTCGCTCCCGTTTGCGCTCGTTCTGATTCACAATCGACCGCGGCTGGCGATCGACGAGGAATTTGGCGTTCCCCTCGCGCTGGGGCTTATGATCGCGGGCTCCACGCTCTCGCTCATGAGCTACGCTTTTCTCGGCGGGTCATTCTCAATCTTTGTCGAGGCCCGCTCGCTCCGCGCGGGTGGCCCTTATCGGTATGTGCGCCATCCTGTTTATGTGGGGCAGGCAATCGCGACTCTCGGGATTCTCGTGGTGTGGTGGTATCCGGTGAACTTCGTGATCGAGGCGGCGTTCATCGCGATTCAAGTCGCGCGCGCCGTCCTCGAAGAACGCAAGCTCATGCGCGCGAGTCCCGACTACGCTGCGTACCGGGCGAACACCTGGATGTTCATCCCATTCGTCGTGTGAGCGACATCCGGCGGTGCTGGAAAGCGCACCGGTCTTTACGAATAAACCCACCGCACAATGTGGAAGAAAACGGGTGCCGCGAAACAGAGCGAATCCACGCGGTCCATCACGCCGCCGTGACCGGGGATGAGGTCGCCATAGTCTTTCACGCCGCGGTCGCGTTTGATGGCGGACATGACCAGCCCGCCGAAAAATCCCATAACCACAATCACCGCGGAAAGCCCCGCTGCGGCGAGTGGGGAAAATGGCGTGGCCCACCAGAGCGCTGCGCCGATGGCGGTGGCCGAGAGTCCGCCGCCGATGAAGCCCTCGACCGTCTTATTCGGGCTGAGTTTGGGGACGATCGGGCGTCTTCCGCAGAGCTTGCCCCAGACGTATTGCATCACGTCGGAAATCTGCACGACGAAGACGAGGAAAAAGAGGAGTCGGGCGTTGCGCTCGGGATGTTCGTCGGACCAGCCGGGGATGGGGAGGAGAGTCAGCAGTGCAGGCGCGTAGCTGAGGAAATAGACGCTGACCATCAGGCCCCATTGGACCTTGGATGTGCGCTCAAGAAAGTCCTCGGTATCGCCGGCGAGGGCGGCGCGCATGGGGATGAAGAGGTATGCGTAAACCGGAATGAGGAGGACAAAAAGACCGTACCATTTCGTGCCGAGGATCCAGTAGTGGAGCGGGAGGATGATGAAAAACGCCCAGAAGAGCGAGCGGTGGTCGCCGCGCCGTGTCGGGGTCAGCGTGATGAATTCACGCAGGGCAAGGAATGACGCGAACGCGAACATGAGCAGTGTGGCGACGTTGCCGAGAATGATGGCTGTGGCGAACAGCGCCGCCATGACCCACCATGCGTTGGTGCGGGCCACGAGATTATCGACGACTTTGCGCCCGGATTCGCTGGTGACTTTCGCTTTGAGCACCGCGCCGATCGTGCTTGCGACGGTGAGGATGCCGAGGATGCCGCCGAAGAGCGTGAGGATGTCGTGGTCGAGGTTCATTGCGGCGACTGGAGTGCTACGACGGCTGCCCGTGCGCGTTCAAGGAACTCTGGCTTCGTTTCACCGGACGCCAGTGTGAGCGGGGTGCCGAAGTTTACCGAGCAGAGGATGGGCACTGGAAGCACCTCGCCCTTTGGCAAAACGCGGCTGAGGTTTTCGATATAAACGGGAACAAACTCCGCGCCGGGATGTCCTTTCGCGAGGTGGAAAAGGCCGGGCTTGAACTCCGCAATCTCGTGTCCCGAGCCGCGTGTGCCTTCCGGGAAAATGATCAGCGAATCGCCGGCCGCGAGCGCTTCGAGCATCGGTGCGAGCGGGTTGCTGGCGCGGGTGACTTGTTTGCGTTCGATGAGGACCGCATTGAAGACATCCTTCGCGAGAATCCGCCGCACTCCCGTGCTCCAATAATCCTGCGCACCGATGGGTCGTGTGTGCCGGCGAATCTGCGTGGGCAGCGCCGCCCAGAGCAGCACCAGGTCGAGGTTGCTGGTGTGGTTGGCGAAATAGATGCGCTGCTTCTGCTCGGGAAGACAGCCTCGCCAGCGGGGCGTGCCGCCGGTGAGCAATCGGGTGAGAAATGCGATGATGCGGGCAATCATGGGAATCCCGGGTGGATGCGCGCGGTGCTCGCTATTGCACGAACTCCAGTTCGACCGGTTCTTTCAAAAACCCGAGCTTGTATCCGCGCCCCAGAAATTCGCGGATGGCGAGCCGGCCTGCCTCGCCGTAGTCGAGTGTGCGGTCGTTGACATACATGCCGATGAATTTGTCCGCGAGCGTGCGGTCGAGCCCGCGGCCCAGCGGCAGCGCGTGGTCCACGCCGGCGGCTCGATGCTCCAGTCCGTAGCGGATGCTTTCGCGGAGGATCACGTTGATCTCCGAACGGTCGGCGGGCGATATGTCCTTGCGGATCACATTGCCGCCAAGCGGGAGCGGGAGGCCCGTCTCTGTGAGCCACCACGCGCCGAGGTCGAGCACGAGGTCGAAACCGTCGCGGGCGTACGTGAGTTGCCCCTCGTGAATGATGAGCCCGACGTCCGCATTTCCCTCATTGATGAAGTCGAAGATTTTGTCAAACGGCACAACGGTGTGCATCGGTTCGCCGAGAAAGAAGAGCTTCAGCGCAAGAAAGGCGCTCGTCATTTTTCCCGGAATGGCCACGCGCTGATGCTGCAACCATTCGCGGATTGCTCCGAAGTCCGACAAGTCCGGCAGCGCCTTGCCGCGCTTCACGATGAGCATCGGCCCGTAGCCCTCGCCCATGCTCGCTCCGCATGGCAGCAGCGCGTATTTATCCAGCACGCTTGCGTAGGCGTGGATGCTGATGGCGGAAATATGCAGTTCACCGCGCGTGCAGCGTTCGTTCAGCGTCTGGATGTCTTGCAGGATGTGCTCAAACTTCCAGCGCCCGGACGGGATTTTTTCCTCCGCGAGCGCGTAAAACATGAAGGCGTCATCGGGGTCCGGGGAGTGGCCGAGTGTGAGCTTTGTGATTTCAGACATGAATGTAGTTCAGAGGAAATGACGGGAACCGGCTGCGATGAAAAGCGAAAGCGTGCATCATTTCTCCGGCTGTGCCTCGCCTGTGGTGCAGGCATTGGCGACGAGTTCGAGGTCCTGAAGGAAACGGGAGCGCCGCGCTGCGGGAATCACTGCCATGATTTGCTCCTGAAGCGCGACTGCGATTTCACACGCTTTTGTATAAAGTCGGCGGCCTGTGTCTTCGATGCGCACGCGGCGTGCGCGGCGGTCGCTTTCGTGGGCGTGCCGCGAGACGAGGCCGACTTTCTCCATCCGCTGCAATATGGACGTGATGGTGTTCGGGTCGCTGGCCATGAGGTCGGTGATCGTCTGCTGGGTGATGCCCCGCAGGTCTCCTTCCTGAAGCCAGCGCAGGATGCTGTATTGGTCGGGCGTGATGCCGAGATGCGCGATGCGCTGGCGGAATGTCTGGTTTAGCGAATACCAGGCGCGCCGGAGCAGGGGAGGCAGGCGGCGGGTCGGATGTGGTGTGGTTGCCGGTTGGGTTGGCATGCGATGCACACTACCGCTAAGGCGGGGAAATGAACAGGCTGGAAGGAAATACCGGTTGAAAAACAGGCGGGCGTCTGTAGGAGAGCCACTGCATTTCGCTGATGACCCACCTTACCCGTCCCGTATTTATTACCCCGAGACGACGTCCGTTTTACCGGGCGCTGTTTGTGTTGTTGATGTCTGGTCCGGCGCTTCACGCGGGATATAAGGACGACATCGGCTGGACAAAATTGCAGGCTGAACTCGGCGGTTCGCTCCCGACTGGCGCGGGCGTTGGGGTCTCGCAAATCGAGGCTTTGGAGAGCGCCACGACGCCTCCGTACTCGTACGCGCCGGATACCGCGAGCACTGAATTCACGGGGAAAACGTTCTCGCTCAAGAGGACGCCATCGGCGACCTCGGGGCATGCGACGACGGTCGGGGGATATTTTTACGGGTTGACGGGCAGTGTCGCGCCGGGCGTTACGACGGTCGATGTAAACGACGTGAACAACTGGCTCGGAAGTTCGTTCCTTCGATTCGGTTCGGTTTCCGCTCCGGCGGTAGAGGTTCAAAAAATCCAGAACCACAGTTGGGTCGGAGCAATCGACAATGGCGGACCGAACGACATCGAAGTGCTGCGCCGCTTTGATTATGCGATTCAGACTTCAGAGTTCCTCGGTTTCGTGGGTCTCAACAACGGAAACCCAGGCAATCTCCCGGCGTTGCTTGCCGGCTGTTACAATGGAATGTCCGTGGGAATGACGAACGGCATCCATAGCTACGGCACGAACACCGCCGATGGGGCCGGGAGGACAAAACCGGAAATCGTCGCGCCGCAGACGGCGACGAGTTGGGCGACCGCGACCGTCTCTTCGACCGCCGCTCTATTACGGCAGAGCACACCAAACGCCAATTCACGCAAGGTGGTTTCGTTGAAAGCAATCCTCCTTGCCGGGGCGACGAAGAGCCAGTTCCCCGGCTGGAGCCGCACGACCACGCGGCCCATCGATTCTGTCTTCGGTGCCGGGCAGGTGAACGCCTACCGCAGCTACCGGATTCTGACTACGACCGAGCAAGCTCCGAGCAATTCCGTTTTGGTCACCCGCCGGGGCTGGGATTTTAATACGACCGCAGCCGCTGGCAGCACTTACTTCTTTGATTTACCAGCCGGCGATACCGTGCCGGATCTCTCGGTGATGCTGACGTGGAATCGGACCATTGCCGGAGTGTGGCCGACGGCGACGACAAGCAACCTCGCGAATCTCACTTTGAAGCTCTACGCCGCCAGCGGCTTCACCAAGGGCGCGCTCATCGATTCGAGCGAAAGCGCCGTCGATAATATCGAGCACATCTACAAGCCCTCGCTCGCGGCGGGCCGCTATGCGATCGAGGTCACGAGTAATCAAGTCGGGGTCGAATACGGCCTTGCGTGGTATTCGCAACCGACCGTCACCATCGCAGCCACCGCACCCGCGGCTGCGGAGACAGGGCTTGCGGCCGGGACATTCACGCTCACCCGCGCCGGCGATACCGCGACGGCTCTCACGGTTGCATATGCGATTTCCGGAAGTGCGACTGCGGGCGCTGACTACCAGGCTCTCAGCGGCACGGCTACATTCTCCGCGGGCTCGGCGACGACGACGGTGGCAGTCACGCCGAAGTCCGACACCGTTGCCGAGGGCGACGAGACGGTGACGCTGACCATCACGCCGGACATCAATTACTCCGTCGGCACCGCCAGTGCCGCGACCGTGATCATCGCCGACCTGCCGATCGACGCGTGGCGGTTTTCAAAATTTACCGCCACCGAACTGGCCGACAGCAACCTGAGCGGCGACGAGGCGGACTTCGACAGCGACGGCATCCGTCATCTCACGGAATACGCGCTGGGACTGGAGCCGAAAACCCCGGGAACCTCGGGCCTTCCGACGGCATCTATTCAGGCGGGCGGCGCGCTGGCGCTCACTTACACTCATGTGAAATCCGCCACGGACGTTAATATGATCGTCCAAGTCACGAACGATCTCGGTTCCTGGAATTCCGGCCCTGCATTCACAAGCGTCCTGGAGACGACGGATAATGGCGCAACCGAAACCATCAAGGTCGGCTCGCTGCTCGCGCCGGGCGCCGGGCAGAAGCAGTTCATGCGTCTGCGAATCACGCGCCCCGCGCCATAGCGGCACCGCAAGAAACGCGCACTTGAGTTTTCTCTCCCGAATTCCCAATGCTGCGCCCATGTATTTTCTCGACTGCATTGCCGCACCGATGGGCGCGACGCCCGGCCCGCTCCCTGACAAACTGATTCCCCGCAGCGCCAACAGTCTGCCGCCCCGCTGATTCAGCGCCATGCGTTGGTTACTTCCGCCACCAGTGGACCCCGTCCGGGCCGGCGCGCTCGGGGCTGAGGCCGGGATTGAGCGGTGGGTCGCTGAATTGATGCTCCGCCGCGGAAAAGGCGGCGCTGACGAGGCGCGGAGTTTCTTAAAGCCGATGCTCCGTTCGCTCAGCGACCCATTCCTGATGCCGGGAATGGACGCGGCCATCGTGCGCATCATCGCCGCGCTGGAATCCAACGAGCGGATTGCGCTCTACGGCGATTACGATGTGGACGGCGTCACTTCGCTCACGCTCCTTGCCAGAGTCCTGCGCGCATCCGGCGGCGAGGTGACCACTTTCCTCCCGCATCGCATCGATGAAGGCTACGGACTTTCTTCGGAGGGGCTTGCGCGCTGCGTGACGGTCCACGCGCCGAAGCTCCTGATTGCCGTCGATTGCGGCACCACCGCCGTCGCTGAAATCACGGCGCTGCGCGAACAGGGAATCGACACCATCGTCCTCGACCACCACGAGCCGAAGGACGAATTACCGCCCGTCGTCGCGATGGTGAACCCCAAGACCGCCGGCCCCGATTACCGCTACCTATGCAGCGCCGGCATCGCCTTCAAAGTCGCGCACGCGCTGCTCAAGCGCCGCCCCGTAGAGGGCTTCGATTTAAAGACGATGCTCGATCTCGTTGCCATCGCCACCATCGCCGACATCGTCCCGCTCGTGGACGAAAACCGCATACTCGTGAAAGCCGGCCTTGAGCGGCTGGAGCAGACGAGCTGGCCCGGCTTGCGCGCGCTCGTCGAAGTCTCCGCGGTGAAACCGCCGTTCGATAGCGGGGACGTCGGCTTCGGCCTCGGCCCACGGCTAAATGCATCCGGACGCCTCGCATCCGCCGAGGCATCGCTCGAACTCCTGCTCACCGACCACGCCCCGCGCGCCGCCATCCTGGCAAAAATGCTCGACCAGCAAAACCGCGAGCGCCGCGAAGTGGAGGACGGCGTATTCATCCAGGCCGAAGCCCAGCTCCGTGGTCGCTTCGTCCCCGAAAACGACGCCGCCATCGTCGTCGGCGGCACCGGCTGGCACCCCGGAGTCGTCGGCATCGTCGCCTCGCGCATCCAGCGCAAATACCACCGCCCGGCGATCGTCGTCGGCTTCGATCCGATGGGCGTGGGGAAGGGGAGCGGGCGCAGCATCGAAGGCCTCTCCATCGTAGCCGCGCTCGGCGAATGTGCCGGGCTCATGGAAAAATTCGGCGGTCACGAAATGGCCGCCGGACTCACCATCCGGGAGCCGATGTTCGAGGAATTCCGCGCCCGATTCGGCACGGCAGCCCGGTCCATGCTCACCCCGGAGCAACTCATCCCGCGCATCCAGCTCGACGCCGAACTGCCGCTCTCCGCCGTCAATTTCAAGCTCCTCGAACAACTCGCCGCCATGCAGCCTTTCGGCACCGAAAACCGGCAACCCGTCTTCTTTGCCCGGCGCGTCACGCACTTCGGCGAGCCGAGGGTGATGAAAGAGCGACACTACGCCATCACCCTCCGCCAGGGCCGCACCGACACCCGTGCAGTCTGGTGGGGCGCCGCGGAAATCCCCCTCCCGCCGCTCCCTTGGGATGTCGCATTCACCGTCTCCCGCAACGAATGGAAAGGCAGCGTCAGCGCACAAGTGGAAATCAAGGACGTACGTACGAGCGAAGCGTGATTGGCGGGGTGAGATCACAAGTATTGCACTACACGATTTCTACAGAGACCGGCCAGCATTGCGGGGGAACGATACTCTGATAGATACATCCACCAGGGGCGTGGCGCACGATAGCGTCGGATGCCACCAGACGAAAAGCCGCGCCTCGCGATCCTGAAAAAACTTATTACCCTCGCGACTGCATTCTTCAATGGCGCGGCGAAGCGTCAGGCCCGGCTGTGGCTTGGCGCATTGCTCGGTCTGTGTGTGGGGGTAGGCGTGGTGCAGGTGATTCTCAGTTTCGCCATGCGTGATTTCGTCACGGCGCTGGAGCAGCGCGACCATGAAGCGTGGGTGCGCGGAATCTGGAAGTTTATCGCAGTGTGTTTCATCTCGGTGCCCATCGGTGTGTATTACCGTTACTCCCAAGAGCGGCTGTCGCTAGCGTGGAGGCGATGGCTCACGCAGCTCCTTATCAAGCGATATTTTTTCAACCGCGCCTACTATCGCATCCGCGCTTCGGAGAGCGTGGACAATCCGGACCAGCGTATCGCGGAAGACGTGAAACTTTTCACCACCGGCGTCCTGAATTTCTTCCTCGTGATCGTAAACTCGATCGTAACGCTCGTGGGATTCCTCGGCGTGTTGTGGGTTGTATCGGGGAAACTGGTCGCCGTTCTTTTTTGCTACGCTGCGGTCGGAACGCTCGTATCCATACTATTCGGGCGGCGGCTTGTGGGGCTGTATTTCAACCAGTATCAGAAGGAGGCGTCATTCCGCTACGGCCTCGTCCGGGTGCGTGACAATGCAGAATCCATCGCCTTCTTTCGCGGCGAAAAACGGGAACATCGCGACCTCATCGAGAGACTGAATGATACGCTGGAAAACTCATTCTGGATCATCGGCTGGACACGCAATCTCGGCTTCTTCGCAAACGGCTACAACTATCTGGCGCTCATCATCCCCGGCCTCATCGTGGGGCCGATGTTTATGCACGGTGCCGTCGAGTTTGGCTCTGTCACGCAGGCGGAGGGCGCGTTCGCCGCAGTGCTGGCGGCGCTTTCGATTATCATCGCGCAAATCGAAGGGCTCAGTTCCTTCACCGCAGGGATTCGGCGGCTCGGCGACTTGTGGGATAGTCTCGATGAGTTCGACGCCGAAGACGCCCGCGAACTCGCGGAAGCGAAAATCGAAATCCGCGAGGAATCCCTTCAGCTCAAGCTCTCTGACGTTTCCGTGCAGACTCCCGGCGGCGGGAATATGCTCACGCAGCACCTCACCTTCCAGCTCCCCAGACGCGGCAGTCTGCTGATCATGGGTGAGAGCGGCTCGGGCAAAAGCTCGCTTCTCCGCACCATCGCCGGGTTGTGGCAATCCGGCACCGGCACCATCGACCGCCCGGCGCACAAGCATCTCATTTTTCTCCCTCAAAAACCGTATATGGTGCCCGGCAACCTACGTGCGCAGCTCATGTATCCACTCGGCGAAGAGGACGCGAGTGACGACGCGATCACTGCGATCGTGGAACAGGTGAACCTCCACGACATCTTCGCGCGAGTGGGCGGCGACCTCGACAGAATCGTGGATTGGACAAACGTTCTCTCCCTCGGCGAGCAGCAGCGCGTGGCCTTTGCGCGACTCTTTTTAAAGAAGCCCGTCATCGCCTTCCTCGATGAATCCACAAGCGCGCTAGACGAGGATAACGAGCGCTTTCTCTACGAGAAACTCCGGACGTCAGGCATCGCTTATGTCAGCGTCGGCCACCGCTCGACCCTGAAGGCGTACCACGACGCGCTGCTGGTCTTGAATAGCGATGGGACGAGTGAGAGTTCGGTGATTGCGAGGGAGTGAGCCCTAACACCATTACTTGATCGTGAGGATGCTTCCGTTCAACACAGCCGTACCGTTTTGCGCCTGCCCAATGGCTTGTTCGAGGTCTGCAACGCACTGATCGAAGTCAATCCGGGGCCCCGTAGTGCGAGTTTGGAATTGCTCCGGCGAGAGGATGGAGAGACGGTCGGTCAGTAGCTCGAGTTGCTGTTCGAGCGACTGGATGCGCGTGCGGAAGTATAGCGGCGCATTTGCAGGCGTCTGTGATTTCACGTCAGCGATTTCACGGGCAAGATCCGCGAGCGTCGCCGTCGCGGCTCCGCGGTAAGTAGGCATGTCATCGCTCAAGCTCTCCTTGGTCGTGCGCCACGCAGCACGCACGGCGCGGTCGGTTTTTCGGGCGGTGCGCTTGACCGCGTCCTTGGTGTCCTGTGTGATTTCCTTGGTCTTCTCGACGACGGATTCCGCCTTGTCCCGGATTTTCTCGGGAATGGATTTTTCGTCTGCCTGAGCAAAGAAAGCCGCGGTGGTGATAAGTGCGATTGTGATGATGTTTTTCATAGTTTGTTATGGTATCGTCCCGAACGCGGGCGTGGTTGTATGGTCGCGAAAGTGTGACAACGTAGATCGGTGCCCGGTATAGAGGGTTGGCCCGGGGCTTTAAGACTTTGAGCGAGCGCCAAAGACCATCACGAGCGCCCCGCTCCCAAGCAAGGCCCATCCGATGATGGGCGGTATCGGAACCGTCTTCGTAGTTTCCGCCGTCGCCTTAATCGGGCCGATGTCGATCACGGTTTCCCGCGAGCGATAGCTGAATTGCTGGTATGCGAGAATCGCTGCGCCCGCGACGATCAGGATGACGCCAAGGATGGTGTTGTTTTTCATAAATTTCGGCGTGTCCTGCGGAGAAACCCCGCATTTTTTCCACGCAGGTAGCCCGATAACAATTCCAGCCCCAAGCGTGACGGCGCGCAGTTTCATCGGATCATGGCGCATACAGTCGGCAACGATTGGAGTTGATTGGAAGCGGGCATCGCAAAAGGGTATCGGTGCTCGGGACGGGCTTGGTCGCATCGAACATCGATACGACCAAGCGCCGCGTCAGCGCCGAACTAGGTGCATGAACACCATCATACTCGTCATCCTCATCCTCCTGCTCGTCGGCGCACTGCCTACCTGGCCGCACAGCAATAAATGGGGCTACGGTCCTAGCGGAGGCTTGGGCACGATTCTCATCATCCTCATCATCCTGATGATGCTTGGGAAGATATAACGCGGCGCATGTCTGCGCGCCCGCGGTTTTTCGCCGAATTCGCGACGCTGTGAACAATGAAACTACCAATCCACTCTTCGCGGAGCTGAAAGGCCCGGTTCGTCATGCTCGGAAGCGCACGAAATGAGTAGCGGCGGGTTCGTAGTCAAAAAATATGGACGGTCCGCATGCGGCAACGTTCGCGAAGATACTCCACTATTCGGGCGCGTGCGCTGAATACCTCGGCGAGCTCGCAACCCGGAATTCCGCACGGGTTGCGAGAAAACGCCGGAATGACGGCGAAGTGTGGTTCATCCGCACGCAAGCCAATAAGAGAGTCGCTAAAGCATTTCGTCGGCACGCTTCGCACGAGCGGGCCGCTTCAACTGCACAGGGGCTTCTTTTTCCACGGCGGCGCGGGCGAGATTGAGCGAAAGCAGGCGCGAAAGAATCTCGTCGCTCGGCAAATCTGCGGGCCACCCGTAAGCGGCGGCAACTGCGGCATCGAGTTTCGAGTGTGCATTTGCCAGCCAAGCAGGGCGTTCGTTGTAGAGGTTCGTGAGCGTGCGCTTTTTGAGCTTCGCGGCGCTCTCGGCGTCCTTTGCTTCCGTGAGCGGATAGTGAATGGACCCGATTCCATTCGCGTCGGCATCGCGTACAAATCGACTCCACGGCCCGTCCGCCGTGCCGGGACACTGCAAAGTGCGAACGGTCGTCCACTCCGGCGGATTGAGCCATTTTTCGCGAAGGTCGTTCAACTCACGCGCTGCAATGGCAATGGCCGTAGCGACCGCGAGCGGCGAGGGCTTTTCCTCGGAATCCTCGCGAAGCACGACGTGCGAGTAGTGCTTAGCCGCGTTAAGTTGCGCCTCGACGCTGCCGTTGATGCTCTCGCGGCTGTTGCTTTCCACATCGGGCATGAACGGGAAAGGAAACGTCTCAAAGCACGTCGTCGGCGTGTAACGGAAGCCGGATTCTTTTTCACGAAGCTGCGTGCCTTGTCCAAGCGCCCAAGTTTCGTGAAACCGCGAATGCAGCACGCCGAAAAAATAATCATCCGCACGGGCAAAGGCGACAAGCTGATGGTCCGGTAAAATTGGCGCTGCGAGCCATGCAAACACGCGATGCTTTGAAACCGTCGTCGTCACCAAAAAGCGGGCAAGCGGTGCAATCCGCTCCCGCATCTCCGCGCAAGGTTCCGCGTGAAGCCACCAATAATCCCGATAGGCTTTCCGCTTCACTTGCGAGCGAAGCGGGAAAACATCGGCCAAGACTTTCGCGTAAGGAGCTTGGAACAACGCGGCGGATTCGTGCGACCCGTCCGCACCAAAATCGACAATCCAGAAGTTTCGCGGGCGGCGCAAAATATCGAGGCTGTTCACCCAAGGCGTAAGCACTTCGCTATTCGGTATGCCGTGCGGATTTGGGTCGTGAAGCATTGGCACAGCATCCGATTCGTGAAGGTCAAATTTCCCCGCCTTCACATCGGCGATAAACCCAATGCCACGGTTGGCCGTCAACCGCCCTGCTTTCGTAATATCCGCAACCGCCGTGAGGTTTGAATTGATGCTCGGCACAATTGCGCCGTCGAGTTGGCAGGTCTTTTCCGTGCCGTCGTCAAACGCAATCATACTAACGTGAACATTCGCTCCCGATAAAATCCATTCCCTGTCGCTCTCTGCGAAGAATATGCCGCCGGTTTTCTTGATTCGATTGAGCACTTCCCGGTTCAATCCTCCGCGAATGCCTTGGGTTGCAAGCAGTCCGGCCCGTCCGCATTTTCCGTCCTCAATTTGTTGCCGGGCCTTCTCGAACCAATAGCAACAAAGGTCACTGAAATTGGGTATCCGCTTCCCGTAGATTTTGAACAGTTCCTCAACGTAAGAATCGCCAAGTTCACCGCGAAGTTTCTTCGTTCCAAGAAACGGCGGATTGCCAAGAATCACGTCGCAAGCGGGCCAAGCGCGTTCCGTATAGACTTTGAAAAGCTCATCCTGTCCGCCGTGTTCCTCCGCTTGTGCGGCTTTCAAGTTTTTCGGCTTTTTTCGGAACGTCTCGTTGAGCAGCGCATCCTTATTTTCAAAGCCGTCGAGGTTTTGCAAAACGGGCGTTCGTTCGTTGTCGAACCCGTTCTCCCGTCGCCATTGAAGATAGCCGATTTGCACGCTCACTTGCGCAAGTTCGTATGCGTAGGGATTCAGCTCGATCGCACGGAGTTGCTGCACACTCACGACCGGCGCAAACGACCAGCCAAGATGCGCAGCGGCGGTAATCACTTCCTTTTCCAGCCCAAGCAAAAGCTGCAACGCCACATAAAGAAAATTCCCGCTCCCGCACGCCGGGTCTAGCACCGTGACGCTCGCAAGTTTCTGCTGAAACGCCGTCAGCGTCGCCTTTATTTCGGCTGTTCCTTTGGCCTTCAAAATAGCCGGGGCCAATGAACGGCGGAGTGCTGCCCATTCGCGGCGAAGCGGTGCCATAAGCACGGGTTCAACGAGCGTCTTAATGTCCGCCTCGCTCGTGTAGTGTGCGCCGAGTTGACTACGCTGCCCTTCATCGAGAGCACGCTCAAACAGGGTCCCCATGATGCTCGGCTGAATCGACTGCCAATCACTTTCCGACGCTCTCGCCAGTTCCTCAATCTCCTCCGGCGTAAGCTCGAAAACCGTGGCATCCTCGAAAAGATGCCCGTTGAAATGTCGAATCTTGTGCGTCCCGAACCGCCCGCCCTTTGACATGCAGCGGAAAAGGTCTTCCATGCTCTCCGCGAATAGCTGCGGGTCGTTCAATCCGATCTGACAGATTTCCGAAAATGTGTTGTCCGGCAAAAGGCCCGTATCCTCCGCGAAGAAGCAGAAAACGAGGCGATTCAAAAAGCGGGCGATGCGCAGATTCTTCTTCTGTGCAACGTAGTGCTGCCGCCGCGTCTTTGCATCGGCCAACTCAACGCACTCCCGCCTTTGCAGCGAAAGCGCAATCTCGGCGATTTGCTTCGCGAGTTTTTCCGTTACTTCCGCTGCGGTCTTTGCCGGATGCAGCTCGGCAGGATTCGTAAGCGCGGCCCGCAAGATGCGAACGTTTTCCGGCGCGTCGATTTCTGCATTCGTGAACTCGTGCGTTTCCTGCACCGCGCCGAGCCCCTCCACTTTCACTCGTGCGCCGATTGGTTCGGCGAATGGGTCGCCGGTAAGCGTGGAGCGGTGGCACCGAAGAGCTTGGAGAAATATGAGCAGGTGTGCGCGGATTTCCTCCGCCACCTCGGCGAGCGGTCGGCGCTGACGCTCGCGGCGATTTCACCAAAGGACATCCGGTCTTTCCGCGATGCGCTGTCGAAGGGAGGGCGCGCTCCTTCCACAGTCAATCAGGTCATTCGCAAGGTTCTGAGTGTGCCGTTTCTCGCGGCGAAACGGCTGGGCTACATCCCGACGAACCCGTGCGACGGGGTTGAGTCGTTGAAGGATGATTCGGAAGGCGAGCGACAGACGTTTAGCACGGAGCAGGTGAAGGCATTGTTGAGCGCTGCGGAGGGCGATTGGAAGGGGGCGATTCTGGCGGGATTCTACACAGGCCTCAGGTTGCGCGACATCACGGAAATGCGCTGGGAATCTCTGGATTTCGAGGCGGGCAATATCCGAATCAAAACGAAGAAAACCGGCACCGTTTTGCTGGTGCCGATTCAAGCGGATTTCGCCGCATGGCTCAAGTCGCAGCGCCGCGGGATCGGTAAGGCTCCGGTATTCCCGGAGCTTGCTGGAAAGGGAACCGGAGGCCGGCACGGGCTTTCCGGCCGCTTCAAAAGCATCATGGAAAAGGCGGGAATCAAGGGGCTGATTCTTCGCTCGTCGGAAGGGAGCGCGGGGCGGCAGACTTCCAGCCTCAGCTTCCACAGCCTGCGCCATTCGTTCGTCTCCGCGCTCGCCAATGCGGGTGTATCCGCAGAGATGCGCCAGAAGCTCAGCGGCCACGCGGACGACCGCTCGCACGCGAAATACACCCATCACGAAATCGCGAAGCTACAGGATGCGATTGGTCTGCTGCCGAGAATTGCGCAGTAGCAGATTGGTTTCGGTCGGTTGACGGACTAAGCCACAGCATTTCGATGCGTATCTGGGAACGGCGGGGCTTTCTCCAAAGCGGCGAGCAAGTCCATCAGGGAAAGGGTACCTGAGTTTGTGCTGACATCCACGGGTTTGTTCACGCCGAAGAGCTTTGCTTCCTCGACCATGCAGGTGACGGCGAGCTTGCCCATTTTGGCGACTTTCTCGAAGTCGGCGAGCTCGATGGTTCCGACGTTGGGGTCTTCTTTGGTGACGCGGTCGATGACGAGTCCCTCGAAGGCTTTCTCGAAGACGTAACGGAAGTCGTCTTTTGAGTTCGTCGCCGCTGCTTTCTGGAGCGTGTCGCTTTCGATGGCCTCTTCCTGAATCTGGTCGAAGAATAGCTGGTCTGCTTGGGTGAAGTTCGTGCCGAAGCGTTCGTTGAGGATGTCGATGAGTTCCGAGAGCTTGATTTTCTGGTCTTCCTGACCGGTGCCCACGTCGCTCGGTCCCTTGAGCGGATGGGCGTCGCCAGTGTTGAGGTCGATCTGCCCTTCGCTGATCTTTTGCAGCCGGTAGTATTGGAGTTCGATCTCGTCCTCCAGATGATCTCCCGGCCCGGTCTCGCGCTTGGGCAGCTTGGTGAGGAGAAAGCGCAGATAGGTGTAAAGCTCTTCGAGGTCGGAATCCTGATACGGGATCACTTGGGAGAGGAAGCCATACATATTCCGGAAGTTCACCATCAGCGCTTTTACTTCGTCGCGTTCGTCCTCGGGGCGCTCTTTGAAGCGCTCCACGGCTTGATCCAATACGCCGTTCATCTGCGCGTGGTCGTGGACCGTCTCTTTGCGGCGAGGTTTGAAATAGACCGCGCAAAACGCTTTGACCTCTTCTTCAAAAATCAAGCCAGTCTCTTCGATCTGGTGTTGTAGCCGGTAGAGATGCTGGGCGTCGGTCAGCGGCTCGCTCGGCGTTTCTTCGTAGTAAGGCTTGAAAGCTTTGAAGATTTCCTCCGGCTTGTTGCGGAAATCCAAAATGAACGTGTCCTCCTTGCCCGCGCAGGTGCGGTTCAGCCGCGAAAGCGTTTGGACGGCCTGAAGACCGGTCAGCTTCTTATCGACATACATCGTATGCAGCAGCGGTTGATCGAACCCGGTCTGATACTTCTCGGCGACCAACAGCACTTGGTATTCATGACTGTCGAACTTCTCGGGCAACTCGCTTTCCTTGATGCCGCCATTCATCGCCACTTCCGTCCAGTTCTTCCCCGGTGCATCTGGGTCTTCCACGATGCCAGAGAACGCTACCAGCGTCCGAACATCCGTGTAGCCTTTGTCCGTGATGTATTTGTCGAACGCCTGCTTGTAGCGCACGGCGTGTAGCCGCGAGTCCGTGACCACCATCGCCTTGGCCCGCCCGCCGATCTTGTGTTTCACGTGGGTGCGGAAGTGCTCCACCATCACCTCGGTCTTTTGGGCGAGGTTGTGCGGATGCAACGTGAGGATTCGGGCCAGCGCCCGTGCCGCCTTCTTGCGCTCGACGTGAACATCCTTTTCCGTGGCCTGCACGATGCGGAAATACGCCTCGTAGGTGATGTAGTTCTTCAGCACGTCGAGGATGAACTTTTCCTCAATCGCCTGCCGCATGGTGTAGAGATGGAAGGGAGCGGTGCCGGTCGGGCCGGGTTCGTCGAATACTTTCAGGGTCTTGTATTTCGGCGTCGCGGTGAAGGCGAAGAAACTCAAGTTCGGTTGCTTGCCCCGCCGCATCATCTCCCGCACGACTTCGGCGAGTTGATCGGCATCGTCGTCCTCATCCAGCTTGTGCTCGGCGGCATAGACCGCCGCTTCTTCCTGAAGCCGGTCAGCGTTCAGCACGCCTTTGAGTTCCATCGCGCTCTCGCCGGATTGGGAGCTGTGCGCCTCATCCACGATTACGGCAAATTGCTTATCCTTCGTGGAAATCGTCACGCCGTATTGCTCCTCCTCCCGTAGCTTTTCCAGCGTCTCTGCAATGAAGGGAAACTTTTGCAGCGTGGTGATGATGATCGGCGTCCCGTTGGCCAACGCCTGCACGAGCTGCCGTGTGTCCTCATCAATCTTCTGCACCACACCTTGTTTGTGGTCGAACTGGTAGATGGTGTTCTGGAGCTGCTGATCCAATATCCGCCGGTCGGTCACTACAATCACCGAATCAAAGACCTTCTTGTCTGTCCCGTCATGCAGGCTGGAGAGCTGATGCGCCAGCCAGGCGATGGAGTTGGATTTCCCGGAGCCCGCTGAGTTCTGCACGAGGTAGTTTCGCCCCGGCCCATGCGCCTTGGCGTGACCGACCAGACCGCGCACACAGTCGAGCTGATGATACCGGGGGAAGATCATCGTCTCCTTGGTGATCTTGCGGATGCCTTCATCCGTGAGGATGCGCTTCTCCTCGATTTGCAGGTGCATGAAGCGCCCGAGGATGTCGAGCAGGCTGTCCCGCTGCCACACCTCACGCCATAGGTAGGCCGTGCGATAGCCGCCATCTGCTGCCGGTGGATTCCCGGCGTGGCCGTGGTCGCCGAGGTTGAAGGGGAGGAAGTGCGTCTTGTCCCCACTCAAGCGCGTGGTCATGAAAACCAAATCCTGATCCACGGCGAAATGCACGAGCGTGCGTTTGGTGAAATCGAAGAGCAGTTCCCGATGATCCCGGTCCCGCTTGTATTGCTTCTTCGCATCCTCGACCGTCTGGCCGGAGAGCGGATTCTTGAGTTCCGCCGTCGCGATGGGCAAGCCGTTGAGGAAGAGCACCAGATCGAGCGACTTGGAATGCTCCGTGCCGTAGTAAAGCTGGCGCGTGACTGAGAGCACGTTCTTGCCGTAGAGCGTCAGCGTGTCCGGGTTCATGCGGTTGTTTGGGGCAAATACCGCTACGCGCAGCTTCTTGCCGTAGCACTTAAAGCCCTGCCGCAGCACCTTGAGCATGCCCTTCGTGTCCAGTTCCTTCACCAGATGGTCCAGCACCACCTTGCCCGTCTCGTCACCGTGGATGGCGTGCAGACTCTTCCACATCTTCTCCTGCGTGGTCTGGATGAAACCGAGCACCAGTGCCGGATCGAGCGCCCGCGCCTTGTCGTAGCGGTCCTTCGCCTCGCCCTCGCGGTAATCCACAAAGACAAAACCACCCTGCGTGGTCAGGTGGTCGATGATCGCATCTTCGAGGCGGGCTTCGGTGTGCTTTTTCATGGGACCAGTGTTTTCACAGGCCGAGTCAGGCTTTGCGAGTCTTCTCCTTCACTCGCGCGGGAAGAAATGCCTGAATCAGATGCTTCTTCGCCAGTATCTTCCCGTGCTTGCGCTCGATCAGTCCCAGCTTGGAGATCGCGTTCAAATCGCGCTGCACCATCCGCTCTCCGGCGGTCGCATACTCGTGCGCGATGTGAGGCGTCAAAAACGCGATCTTGGCCACGTCCACCCATTCATGTTGCGTGAGTTCCAGCACGAGATCGCGGCGACGCTTGTGGGTCTTCGAGCTTTTGTATTCCCGGAATTTGTCATGCACGTAGTTTTCCCAGGCCACCCGCATTTGCTGCTCCCTCACCCGCTTGATTTGCTCCCGGATGCCATCGAGAAATCCGCTCAGCGCATACGCAATAAACGGGAGAATATTCCCGCCGCTCTTGCTCGCCTTCGCGAGCTCCCGATAATACTGGCTGCGCGTCAGATTGTAGTGATCGCTCAGCAGATGCGCAGCGGGGACAGGCACGCCGCTCGCCAGCAAAATGTGAAATTCCACCAACCGCGCCGTCCGCCCGTTGCCATCGCCAAACGGATGAATCCACGCGAGGTAAATGTGCGCGACGACCGCCTTCACGAGAGCAAGTGGAACCTTCAATTCCTCGTCCGGAGCGGCGAACTCATCGCTATTGAGCCATTCACACAGTTTCCCCAACAAAAATTCGCAATCTGCTGCGGGCGCTCCCTTATAAATATTGCCGACAATCACCGAATGTCCGCGAATCTCACCCGGCACGACATCTTCTCCCGCTTCCAGTCCCTTGAGGACGCTCCGATTGTAGCCTTTGATCAAATCCACACACAGCCCCGGATGCGCGGTCCCGACTGGATTCGTCAGCGCCCGCACTTCGTCGTTGCACACATCAAGGATGTTTTGCACTTCGGTTTGCAGGTAGCGTTGCGAGGGCGGCATTTGCAGCGTCCCATCCACCAGTTGCTTTACCTGCTCTTCGCTCAGCGTGTTTCCCTCGATCGCCGTCGTCGCCAGCGCACCCTTCGCCAGATACACCCGGTTCAGTTCCGCCGCCACATCCGGGCGAAGCGGTGCGCCCGCTAAATGCTCGATTTTTGACGCTATTTCGCCGAGTTTCAGCCAAAGCCGGAAGTCGTCCCGAGGCAGGTTCAGGGAAAAGCGAATCCAAGGATGGGATTTCAGGTATTCCATACCGGGAAAAGAGCGCAGCGACCATACCGCGTCAATGCTACTTTGCGGTATTTTGACGTATTTTATGTCACTATTTGCACGACAAACCTGCGCTGCGCCCTCATCGAAGAAAACTCAGCCTACGCCCACTGAAACTTCGCGATCAAATTCCGAGCCGGATGCGAATAGGGCAGGAGTTTCTCACGCATCACACGCCCCACCACGACTCCGGGATGGATTTTGATCCTTTGTGCAAAAGCCTTGATGGCTGCCGATTCGATTTTCGCTACGTCCGTCACAAAGCGTTTCCACTCCCGCTCGGGAATCAACAACTCACCAGCAAATTGATTCGCCTCCTCTTCCCGTTGCGCATCCTCGTGCCCCGCGTTCACACCTTCCAAAAAAATGTCCTTCTTGCGCTTCTGCAATACATGCTTTGCCTCGTGGAAAAACGTGAACCAAAAGTGGTCGTTTGATTTGAACAGCAGCGATTGTTGAATAAGCGGCCTTCCACGATACCACCGCATCACTCCGCTGATGCCCAGCCCCGGAAGTTCGGGAACCAGAAGGTAAACGACTCCGGCCGCCGCGCAGAGTTTCTTCATCTTCGGAAAGAAGTCCTTCGGCGTTTCTGTGGTGAAGCCGCGAATCGTTTCCAGCGCCTTCACAAATGCCGCCTCATCGAACTCCCCGCACGGCTCGGCGTCCGCCTGAATCTCGCCCTGTCGCAGCCATGCGGAAAGTGCCGCTGCCTTATCCTTCGCAGTCGCCGACTTCCGGTAGGAAAGCTCGATATTCACCCCTGCATACATCTCTTTCCACCCTTCGGGATTCGAGACGCTGAAAAACTCCAGAAGCTTTGCCGCTTTCTCGCCCACCGTGGCAGCCGCCTGCACAAATTTGACCTTTACCATCTCGGAATAAGGGAAGCCTTTCACCCACTCCGAATGAGTCTCCATCGCCTTCTGGTCGGCCTCACGGGCGAGCTGTTCCCGGTAGCGATTGTCCATGTTCAGCCAGAATCGAGCAGGGACCTTCAGCGCCTTTTCCAGCGCGAGGGCGGTCTTCTGTGTGATCGGCTCTTTCCCTTTGATGATTTGGTTGATCGTCTTCTTGTTGATCCCGGTGCGGCTCTCCAGCTCCACCTGGCTCATCCCGAGCGCGGTGATCGTCTCCAGCAAAGTATCGCCCGGCGGCGTCGCAAATGGGGCGGTTGAAAATGTCTTACTCATGGGTGTCGGTGATTTCGTGGATTTCTATGATGGTGATGCGCGCCCAATCCCATCCGCCGTCCTCCTTGCGGGGCTCCGGCGTATTCGTGGGCACAAAGATCAGCCTCAGCGGATGCTTCAAATCCGCTGAAAACTGGCCTTTGCGATTTCCTTTCAGTTCATGGACACGGGGGCCGGGCAGGTGTCGCAAATCCTCCAGGCAATCTGCTGCAATAAATTCGGAAATCCGCTGCTCAAACTTCTTTGCGCAGACGGTCCCCAGTTCAGCACTGAGGGCCTTCTTACTCCCCGCCAGCTTCGGGAGTTTTGAAGTTCGATAGGTGACTTCCATCGGCGCGGGTAACTAAGGGCGTTTACAAAATTTGTAAACAAGTTTTGTATAGACGTTTCGGAAAGAGCCCGTCATTTGCGCGATTCTCCTTCATCTCGGGATGAACCCGTCGCCGCCTTTTCGTTGCCTGAAGCGGGGACCTTCACCCCGCGTACGTCGATCTTGCCCGTCGTCGCGGCGGTGATGAGGGCGGTGCGGTATTCGGTCAGGCGGTCGATGGCGGATTCGACCTTTTCCATCATCAGGCGCATCTTCTCGCCTTCGGCGTCGAGATAAGCGGCAATCTCTGCTCATCAATTGGCGGGAAGCACAATACACGATCAGAAGTGAGTGAGAGATTCATTCGGGCACGAGTAACACCCGATGACAGCGCACCTGATAATGCCATCGCGGTGAAAGACATCTGGTATGCTACGAACTGAGTGTCAGCCTTGCCTTCTTCAAATCGATACCGAAAGCAATCTGCTTTGACCATTGCAGGACCGAGGTTGCCGGGAGCTTTGCACGCACGGCCAACTGGATTCTTGCCATCGCCCAGTCCCGCGACCAGCAGATCACCCGGATACACGTCGTGATCTCCAAGCTCGCGGTAGTACTCAGGGTCGATGAATGCTTTGTCCTCATCATCGAACTCAGCAAACTCAATGTTCTGAAGTCGAATCACGCGCACGCCTTCATCGACATAATGTTCCGATTTTAGGCCGCTGCCAAACGGGCCATCACATCTAGAAACCGTGACACGCGACAACTTCTTCACCTCCCAATGCTTTGGCACATTGCCGAGCCAGGGGATGCCGGAGTCGCGGAGGGGGGCGGCGGGGTTGAGGCCCTGGGTGACGGCTTGGGTGATGACCGCGATGCGCTTCTCCTTGAGCTTCTCCAGCAGCTCCTTCTTCTTCCCAATCAG
Source organism: Verrucomicrobiaceae bacterium (assembly GCA_031374705.1). GTDB lineage: Bacteria > Verrucomicrobiota > Verrucomicrobiia > Chthoniobacterales > Chthoniobacteraceae > SXWH01. The sequence continues at coordinate 29,790 of JANMGP010000139.1, forward strand.
CGCGTCAATCTGCCCCGTCTTCCAGTCCAGAAACGCGGCGATTTGCTGCTGCTCGGGGACGGGCGGCAACGGCACAACGAACGAGTTTAACGCACCAAGGGTAAGCTGGTTAATTGTCGAAGTCAGATATGACCCCGATTGGAACTCAAACAGACTCGAATTGAAGACATGGAATAGAAAATCATTCACCGGACTTCGGAAGACGGTGTTGAACGCGCCGAAGTAGCACCCAATAAACTGCGCTGTTACTTGGGCGTTCTTGCCGATGAGGTGCCGACTACCATTTCGTGAGCAAATCAGAATATCGCCAGCCTTGGTGCGGAGCCGTTCGGGCGCGTCAACGTCAACGAAGACCGGATCGTCAGCGACAAGCTTGCGATCTTGTATGTTATTTGCGCGAAGTACGAGCGTCCCCGCGATTTCATCAGTGAGATTGTCAGGGTCGTATGTCAGCCCGATGATCGCGTCACCGACGAACTTCAGCCGGAGTTCCTGCCAACCGTCTGGGATTTCACCGACCCACTCAACACCGCTGGGCACATATCTCGGATAAGCCTTAACTGGCATCCGGCCCTCCTTCGTATGCCTGGAGGATGAGCGGTTTGACCTTTTCCAGATCGGCGAGCGAAGTGATCGTGATTTCCAAATCGCCGGTTCCCCAGTGGCCGATTTCGCGAACATCGCGCATGGAGTCGGGATCGAATGGAACCTTGGTAGGGTCGATGTGAAGGAAGAGCAGGAAATACTTTTTCGTGAGGACCACGGTGGCGAAGTTTCGCAGGCGCTTGTAGGCGACGTAGAGCTTCATGTTTTTGCGCTGCACGTCATCGCCGAGCGATAAGACGTAGTCGTCCAGTTCGTCGAAGATGGCGCGACTGGCGGGGCTCAACTCTTCAATCGAGTCGGTAATCGTTTTCCCCGTGGGCGCGACTTTTGGCTCTTTCGGCGTCTTCGCCTTGGCGGGGGAGACCGGACTTGTGGCGACGGCATTTACCAACTCCAGCAGGAGAAGGTCGGAGCCGAACTGACGGTAGCGGATGAGCTCGATATTCCGGTCCATCTGCTGCACGGCGTAGCTGTCGTATTTCGTAAAGTCGGCGGCGATGCAGATGAGACGCGGGCCGCTCCAGTCGATAGCGTCGGCGGCAGGTTTGCCAAATTTCTCCAGGACCATGAGCTTGAACTCGGCTTGGTGGTCCATGAGCCAATCGAGGTAAAAGAGCCCCTGATTGATGATGTTCTCATTGCTGGAGCGCTTGTATTCGATGATGACGGGCGAGTTGTTCTCATCGAGCCCGAGCGTATCAATCCTGCCAGCCTGACGCTTCCCCGTGGTGTGTTCTGTAGCGAGGAAACGAATGCCGAGCAACGCGGTGAGATTGGTTTCGATGAGGATTTGCAGTGGTTTCTCCAGACTGGAGGCCGTGCCGTGGAGTTCTTTGACGCCTCCCGGACCGGAAAGGCGGAATAGTTTAATGTCGCTCATAGTGTGATCTCGTTCGGCATCGCGTGACCGCTCAGCGATGGAGCGCGAAGCGCCGTGGAGTGCTGGAACTTGTTCCGGCCGTGGCTTGCGGGACTTGTCACGCATAGAGCCGTGGCAACGGCTCCCGTGTGCGCGAGGCTCGGCGCGACAAGTCGCTTGAGTGACGGCTGGAACAAGTTCCCGCACTCCACGGCCTTCGGCGTGATCTGCGCATCATCCCGCAGCTTCATACGGTGACCTCCTTCAGCATGGCCATGATTTCCTTTTCCAGCCCGAGAATGTCCGCTTCGATTTTCTCCAGCGGGCGCGGGGCTTCGTATTCGTAGAAGTGGCGGTTGAAGGGGATTTCGTAGCCGACCTTGATCTTGCTGTGGTCGATCCACGCATCGGAGCGATAAGGCAGCACCTCCGCTTTCAGGTAGGCTTCGCAGCGGGCCTGCACGAGTTTGAGCAGCGCGGTCACGTCCACCTTGCCCTTATTCTTCTTCCCCTCGTAGTCGAGCGGCAGCGGCAACTTGATGCCGGTCGGGAATGCGACGGAAGTGGCAGTGCGGCCAACATAGCCGGCCACGATGTAACCCGTGACATCCACGCACGACCCCGTCGTGCCTGCAATGGCAGCATTGATCTCCGCGATCGAGGCCGTACTCGTGGCGGTCACCGGGTCGCAAACCTTCACGACACCGGCATCGACGTTGCTATAGACGATGACGTAGTCGACATCAAATTG
>JANMGP010000164.1:0-26654 GCA_031374705.1 Verrucomicrobiaceae bacterium
ACTTCTCACACCTTTTTCCAGCAGATTCAGGGAGGCCAACAGATTTCCACCTGCAAAGAATCTGCGGGCCTCCCTGAATCTGCTGGAAAACTACATACGCGGTGGTGGGGCGCTTCTCAGAGTGTGAGAAATTCGGGTTAATCCTGGACCCAGCGATGTAGTGTCCACGGAATACAAAAGACACGAGATGCAGTGCTCTCATCGCGGCCCCGGGGTGTGGACCATCGGTGGCGCGCAAAGTAAACGACTCGGGTCGGTGGCGAGGCCGACTTTAGAACGACTGGAAGCCGTGCCGCATTCTAATGCCCCGGTTCGCGCACCACTCGGAAAGCGCATTCTTCGAAGCCGTCGGGGATCTGGAACTTGGCCGTGCCACCTGCATGCGTCATTTTCGACGATGCTCCGTGTAGGCCGGTGACTACGTCGAGCCACCGGACTTCGTAGTCTCCCGAGGGGAGGTCGATGGTGAATGCGAACTTCGGCGCGCCTTTAAAATATGCGGCGTATTGCCGGCCCGGCTCGGCGAGCACCTGGCAGCGGGCGTCTTTCGGCAGCGGCTCGCGGATGGCGTCACGGGCGGGTTTCATCTTCACGAACTCGAAGCTGTGGATGAAGTCCTTGAGCAGTTTCATCTGCTTGCGGAAACCCGGATTGCCGCCTCCCGGCTGTTTCGGTGGATACTGGAATGTGCCATCCTCGTGCCCGGCGGTGAATGAGTAGTCGAGGTTGTTGTAGAGTCCGCCGCCCGCGAGGATGAACTCCCACGCTTCCATCCGATAGTGCGCATCGTCCGTCCCTTTGAAGCCGGTCTCGTTGTCGCCGATGACTTTGTTGAGCCCGTAGTTGAGCGCCACTGCGGCGGGCGGGTTGGCGTAGTGGAAGTTGAACACGGAGACTGCCGGGTGCGGCTTCTCGATCTTCGCGGAGCCGTTGGCGATGTTCTGTGTGATGAGGTGCTTGCGGGCGAAATCCTTCTCCGCATCGGTGATGACATCGGCGATGTGGTGCTGCCAGGCCATCGTCACGCCGCCGAAATACGGCTCGTTGCAAATCTCGTAGCAGATGTTCTCGGCGTCGTGCAGCTCGGCGACGATCTTGCGCACGAGAGCCTCCTGCACCGCGAGCAAGCCGCCGTTTTTGTCGAGCGTGTGGACGTCGTTGCGTCCGATGGCGCCGATGCCGTTGACGTTGTTCGCCGCGTTCATCGGGCTCAGTTTCCACTGCATATCCTCATACATGGGGCAAAAGAGCGCGAGCTCCACGACGATGCCGCGTTTGCCCGCCTGCGCGACGAAATCCTTGAGCCGGGAGAAGTACGCGGGGTCCCATTTTGTCAGGTCGAATTTGTTTCCATCGCTCGCATTGCCCGCCTGCTCGCTGCGTGCCCACGGCGAAATGAAGCGTCCGGACTTGGGCGCGAGGGTGTTCTCCGCGATATTGAAAGCGCCCTGCGGCTCGATGTAAGCCCCGCTGAAAGTGCGAGTGAGGTTCAGTCCGTCCGCCGCGAGTGTGTCGAGGTATTTGACATAGTCGAAGTCCAGATTGAGCACCGCGCCGTAGTGCTCGCCGGACGTGATGAGCACCGTCGGTTTTTCGCGGAAGAGGAAGACGTGAGGGTTTTCTGGATGCAGCGCTATCGGCGCGGCATGGACGGAGCTAGCGGCGAAGACAACGGAGAGAAGGAGCAGCCTCATATTCATGACGCCGAATGATAGGGCGGCGGCACGGGGTATCAATGCGGAAACCGCGGCTGCGGAGTTGAAAGCGGAGCACCGCGCCCCGAACGCCCTCGTTCGTGACCCATCCACGAGCGGGGCGCACGTGCCATGCCTCCAGCCGACAATAGCGTGGTGCGAATCATGGCAGAGGCGCGGGCAGCGGGGACTTCTCGTAGTCGGTTTCCTTCACCCAGCCGGTCTTGAGTTTCTCGCCGCGCATGAAGCGCTCGTAAAAGCCGACGTGGCCTTTGTTGGCATGCTCGTAGCGGTCGAAGATGCTGCCGTCGCCGATGATGCGCGGGTCGCCTTGCGCTTTTAGTTCGGCGGTGAGCGCGGTGGAAAGTTCGGTCCGCTTTGTGTCGTCGGTTTTGGCGAGATTGCGCAGGCAATCGGGGTCTTTTGCAAGGTCGTAGAGTTCCTCGCCGGGGCGGATCCCGAAGCACAATGCCCAGCTTGCGTCGGCGGGATTTGCGCGGTGGGCATCGAGGATGAAACTCTTCGTCGCACCAGCATCGCAGTCGAGGTAACCGGTCTCTGGATTGCCCGCAGGCCAGCGCGTGGGCTCGAAGTTTTTGAGATACAGCCAGTCGCCTTTCACGATGCCGCGGATCGGATATCCGGCGTCGTTTGGGCGGCCGATATCGGTGCGCTCCTTGCCGATGAGCACGTGGTCGCGCGCGGGATTTACGAGGCCGGATTTTTCCGAGCGGAAAATGTCGGTGAGGGTGCGGCCCGGTGACTCGGCCATTCCCGTCTGCGCCCAAGTGAGGCCCGCAACTTCAATGAATGTCGGCGCGAAATCGATGAAACTCACGGCGTCATCCACCACGCGGCCCGGCTTCGTGATTCCTCGCGGCCACATCGCGGCTAGCGGAACGTGATTGGAGAATTCATACGCGTTTCCCTTTCCGCGCGGGAATGGCATGCCATGGTCGGAGGTCACGACAACGAGCGTGTTTTCCAGCAGGCCGCGCTTCTCTAGTTCGGCAAGCATGCGGCCGAGATGCGTGTCGAAGTGCTCGACCTCGAATGCGTAGTCGAGCAGGTCGTTGCGCGTTTTCTCGTTATCGGGCCAGTAGCCGGGGAAGCGATCGATGTCGGAGAGTTTTTTGCCGCCCTTCGCGATGCCTGAGCCGAACTCGTAGCCGCGGTGCGGCTCGACGGCGCCATACCAAAACGCCCACGGTTTCCCCGCCGGAGCGGCGTCGAGAAAGTCCCCGAAATTGCCCGCGTAGTCATTGTTGCTGATCTCGCCGGTCGGGGGTGTCGTCTTCCGCGCGTTGTAGGCTTTTCCTGTCATCTGCCGGGGCTTTCCCTGCGCATCATTCGCGACGCCCGGGCCCCAGCCTTTCAGCGTGTGTCCGACGTTCCAGCCGTTCTCCACGAGCGCCTCGCCCCAGCCTTTGAACTCCGGCGGGAAGTAGCAGATGTGATTCGCCGCCTCCTTGAGCTGCCAAGAATTGCGCCCCGTAAGAATGCAGGCACGCGACGGCGCGCATTTTGCGTTCGGCGTGTAGGCGTTGTTAAAAAGAATGCCGCTTTTTGCCACGCGGTCAAATGCGGGCGTCTTCACCCATTTTGTGCCGTAAGCGCTGGCGTGCTTTCCCCAATCATCGGCGATTGCAAAAAGGATGTTCGGCTTGTCCGCGCCGGCGAGCGGGCGCGCGATGAATACGAAACCGAGGAAAAAGAGGATGAGCGAGCGGAGCATGATGAATGGGAAATAGCGGACGGGCGTGGAATTCAGACCGGCGCGTCACCCCGCGAGCCTGGCGGCAAGCCGGAGCGCGGCGAAAAGGCTGCCGGTGTTCGCCTTTCCCTGCCACGCGATGTCGAGCGCCGTGCCGTGATCCACACTGGTGCGGATGATGGGAAGCCCGAGCGTGGTGTTCACTGCGGATTCAAACGCGAGCGCCTTCACCGGAATGTGGCCCTGGTCGTGATACATGCACACAAAGACATCCGTGCTCTTGCGCTTCCATGGCAGAAAAGCCGTGTCGGGCGGCAGCGGCCCTTCCACGTCGTATCCCTTCGCTCGCGCGGCCTGGATTGCCGGGATGATGATTCGCTCCTCCTCGCGATTTCCAAAAAGCCCGTGCTCGCCGGCGTGCGGATTCAGCCCGCACACCACAATCTTCGGAGCGCGGCCCCGGATTCGTCGCAGCCCTTCCGCGCTCAGTTCGATGACTTCCAGAATTCGCTCCCGGGTCAATAGTGCGGGCACCTCCGCATAGCCGCAGTGAACGGTCACAAACGTGCACGTAATCTCCTCCGAATACTGCATCATGCATGAACGCGACGCGTTCGTCCGCGACGCAAAAATCTCTGTGTGTCCTGGGAAATGATGCCCCGCCAAATGCATGGCCTCCTTGTTCAACGGTGCGGTGGATACTGCCGAGACCTGTCCCGCGAGCGCGACATCAATCGCCCGATTCACATACGTAAAAGCGGCGTGCCCCGTCGCGGCGCTGATCGTCCCCGGCGCAAATGCATCGGCGGCGATGATTCCAAAATCGAGCACGCTCGGACGCGTGATTGCTTCAAAGCCGCCCGCCCACATGTCCGGAGTTACGACCTGCGCCGCAAACGGCAAACCGGTCTTCGCCGCGCACGCACGCAACACCGCCGCATCTCCGAAGACGATCGGCGTGCAGACACCGGCAATGCCCGCATCCGCCAGCGCGTGCAGGCAAATTTCCGGCCCCACTCCCGCGGGATCTCCCATCGTGATAGCGATTCGTTTCATCAGTCGCTCACGCTACCACTCCGGCGCGCCACGCACCAAGTGGTAAGGTGGCCAATGCGGTCGACAGAGATACTCTTCGCTTTCGCATCTACTCCTTCCGTCCGATGCCAAACTCGCTCCCCACCCGAACAACCTTGCCGTCGCGCATGTGGACTTCGATGAGCTTGGAACTGCCAAACGGCTTCCCGTTTTCATCGCGTAACGTGACGATCTGCTTCTTTGTTTTTGCGTCGAAGATATCCGGCGTGTGGCTCCATGCGTAGGCACCATCGAGCGAGAAATTCACCCATCCGTGGCCGCCGATGCTCAGATCCACATGCCCTTTCGGCGCGGGCGGCATTTTTGTCGCATCGAAAATGAAGAGCTTTTTCCCGTCCTGATCGCTGATCCAGAGCTCCGATTCATCCGGCGTAAGCGCTGCGCCGTGAGTCCGGTGTGCGATGGGCGCGTCTCCGGCCATGACACGATGGATGGGTTTGCCCGCGACGAGGTCCACCACGTCAAAGCCCACGTGCTTCCCGAGGCATACGAATGCGGTGGTGAGTTTCGAGTTCACCGTAAATGGAAAAACGCCGGATTCGCCGACTTCAGGAATGGTCATCAGTATGCTCTCGGTCTTCGGGTCGATGACGGTCAGCATTGTCGTCGTGCCGAGGAAAAGCTTCGAGCCGTCCGGTGCCATGATGCTGTTGTGCGCATTCGGGCCGACCGCGATTTTGCGGAGTTCCGCACCGGTGTTGCCGTCAATCACGACAAGGCCGCCCGCATTACTCGGGCCCCACCATCCCGTCGGCGCGAATACCTTGCTGCCATCCGGCATCGCCGACGAACGGTCGCAGCCACCGGTGAATTCCTTTTCCCAAAGCACCTTGCCGCTTTCCAGATCGAGCCGCCCCATCCGCTTGTCGGTCGTGGAGTAAAAAAGCGAGCGGGCCGCAGTCGTGCCGGTCAGCCCGCGCGTGCCGCCCTTCAGCACCGGCCCTTCGATGCGGCGGACGAACTTGAATCCATCGTCGATATCAAAAACGACGATGCCCATTCCCGACGCCGTATCCATCTGCGCGCCATCCGGCGTCGCGGCATAGAGATAGCGGTGGAGCTTTTCGTCGGCGCGGCAGAGCGAGGTGAAAACGAAGATCAGGAGAAATGCGAAGCGTTGCATGGCCACAGCGAAGCACTCCCGACCGTGCACGCCAAGCAGCATTCCATGCTTGATGCCCGCGGTGCATCCGGCACTCTCAGCGCTATGAATACACTCGTCGCACTCGCTTTCATCGCAACCGCCGCATTTGCAGCGCAACCTACGATCGCTCCAGCCGACGCCTTCGCCGCCATTAAGAAACTCGAAGGCGACTGGCGCGGGCCTGCTGCGATGAAAGGGATGCCGCCATCGCATTCCATTTACCGCGTCACCGCAGCCGGAAGCGCGGTGCAGGAAACCATCTTCCCGGGCACAAAGATGGAGATGGTGTCGATGTTCCACATGGATAAAGGCGACTTGCTGATGACGCACTTCTGCGCGATCGGGAATCAGCCGCGCATGAAGTTCAACCCGCGGACGAGCACTGCGAGCGAACTCGTGTTCGACTTTGATGGCGGCACGAACTTCAATCCTCGCCGCGACATGCATATGCACAGCCTGCGCCTGGCGTTGCCTCAGGCGGGCAAAAAGGGGGCGCAAAAACTGGGCGTCTCGGGCTCGAGCTGGAAGGACGGAAAAGCCGCCGAGGCTTGCGGTTCTGTGACGATGACCCGGCGGAAGTAGGGTTGGCACGGCGGATTTTTCGCCCGAGTATGGCGAGCGGCTTTGGTGTTCCATGGCTCGCTCAGCGTGGTTGGACGCGCTCTGGCGGCTGTGATTCCTCGTCCCCGGAGGCTCCGCGCCGCTGGTTTTTGTCGATATAATGGGCCGAACCGACTGTCCGAAAGCCGGGCCTCGGCGAGGAATTTCCTCGCCAGCAGGGGAAAGCGGGCCATTGATACCGGAGAATTTACCAAAAAACTATCATGGCAGACGAAACGACCGAGTCCCAGACCGAGGGGACATCCAAAAAACGACCGACTCCGGTAAACCTCGCAATCATCGAGGCCAAGGAACGCGGAATATCACTAGAACCGGTGAAAACCGACAAACCCGCAAAGCCCGAAAAGGTGGCGAAACAGGACCCCGTCCCGGAGCCCGCCGCCGCGCCGGTAGCCGAGCCATCGGTGAGGGAGCAGACCGCTGATGAGCCCACTGCCGAAGCCGAGCCCTCGCGAGTTGCGCCGCAACCGCCTTCCGAAGGACCCGAAGAGCGTTCACTCTCCGAACTCTCCGACGCTGGTGCAAAAGGCAGGCTCTCGGATGCCGCCGAGGAGCGCGCGACGATGTTGATGAGAGACGGCCTGCTCGCGGGTGGTGAAGATTTTCTCGGCTCGCTCGATGCGATGCCTAAGCTTCCTTGGATTCTCGCGGTCCGCGCGATCGAACAGGCTTGGCCATCCCTCGTGCCTGAGGCGCGGCCGTTCCTGCTCGAAGGGCTCGAAAAAATGGACGGACTCCAGGCTGCTCGCCTCCGGCTGAGCGTTTCCCGCGCTTTGATGCGTCTGGATCTGCCCGTCGCTGTAAAAATAGCGGCCTCGGTTTGCGCCGGAATGGTGAATCCCGAGAATGGTTCGATCACCGCGGATCAATCCAAATTGATCGGCAACGTTTTCATCGGCCGCGGCAAGCCGTGGGTGCTGCAACTCCCGCTGGAAAGCCTCACAGAAGCGGAGTCCACGGCGGTTGTTTCCGCGCTGATTTTTTCCGTGTTCAACGTGAACAACCCTCCCATCACACAGCTCAGCATCCTTCGTTATGGAGCGTCCCGGCTTGGCTCGATGCACCCGAATTTGCAGTCGATGGTCGCAAAAAATGTCAGTCGCTGGAACGGCAAATGGCAAACCGCGTTGCGCCGCGATTGCCCGGTGCTTCCGGAATCCATTTCAAGCGTTCTCAAGGCGGAGAATCCCGGCGACAACGGGGACGGTGGAGAAAGCCGCGACAGTCGCGACAACCGCAACAATCGGGGGCCCGCCCCTGAAACCGCCGAGGCGGAAGTCCAGCCGCCGCTCCCCGCGGAACTGGAGGAAAAACTGAAGCAGGCCGCCGAAGCAGGCGACCCGGATGCGGTCGCCATAGCGACGCAGGAAATCAACGCCTGGCTGGAAGCGCAGCGGGCCTTGCGAAAACAAAACCGCCCCGCTGAAGAGCCGGGCCAGCAGGAAGAGCGTGAGGAAGACAACCGCCGTGGGCGCGGACGCGACCGCGGTCGTGGACGGGACCGCGAACAGGGTCGCGAGGGTGGGCGTGAACGCGACGGCGGTCGTGACCAAGTTCGCGAACGTGAACGCGAAAAGGCCCCCGAGAAACCGGAGCGCCCGAAAGAGCGTCCGGCTTATGTCTCACGCGAGCAGGAATCGCGTGGCGGCGTATTTAATCTCTCGGAAGCCCTCCGCGGCATTGAGAAATACGTCTCACAGCTCCGCAATGATCTCGGCACCATGCAGACTCGTCTGCGTCGGGCGGAGGAAGGCGGGGGCAATCGCTCGCGCCGCACCGGTTCATCGGACCGCGCGATTCTTTCCGTCGAGGAGGCGAATCTCAGCACCGAGGAATTGAAGCGTCTGGTCATCCAGCTCGAAGCCCGCGTGGCCGACCAGGAAGCACGCATCGCAGAACTCACGGCGGACAGCGAACAACGTGCCGTGGCCATGGCACCAGGCCCCGATGGACAACCGCCGGATGCGGTGACGCAACTTCGGACGCTGCTCTCGCTGAAGCTCAGCGAACACTGGGCCGACTATCTCGCTTTGGAAAACCAGGAGCCCGATCTCGTGGTGCGGCAGCATCATCGCAGCGTCATCCGCCACGTTTTCTCGATCCTTCTCGCAGAAGGTGTGCCGCTCGCGCCGAAGGCGGATCTCCCGCCGCCGCCACCGGAGATTCTCCCGCCGCCGCCAGCACCTATCATCGACGAAGAGGAAATCGAGGAAGACGACGAGGAACTCGACGCCATCCCGGAACCGGAGCCCGTCAATCTCGACGATGAAGATGACGATGAAATCGAAGGCGATCCCGAAGCCATAGTTGACGAAGATGACGAGGCGGAAGTTGCCACCATCGAAGGCGAGGAGCAGCCCGACGATCCGTCGGAAACCGCACCGCCCGCTGAAGCGCCAGTCGAGGAACCGCCGAAGAAAGCCTAGCGCCCGATGGCCAGGCCGAGCGATGTCCGGGTTCTGGAAGCAGAGCTGACGTTCATCCCGATCGCCACGCGCGTGCCGCTGAAGTTCGGCGCGCAGACCGTGACTCGCGCCCTGTGCGCTCGTGTCCGCGTCCGCGTCGAAGACCGGGCCGGGCGCAGCGCGGAAGGCTGGGGGGAAACTCCGCTGAGCGTCGCCTGGGTGTGGCCTTCCACGCTGGGCTGGGACGACCGCGAGAATCGCATGCGCGACTTCACGCAGATCCTCGCGCGGGAAGTCGTCGCGTTCGGTGAAATGGGGCATCCCATGGAGCTGGGCGACGCCTTTCAGCGGCACCGGCTGCACGACTTGCTGGCGGAGTTCAACGCCGCGCATTCCGCGGAGGCTGCGATGCCGCATCTCGCCGCGCTCGTGTGCCACTCGCTCATCGACATCGCGATTTACGACGCCTTTGCCACGCTGCTGGAGCGTCCTGTTTTCGAGACGCTCGGCGCAGAGTTCCTCACGCAGGACCTCGCGCATTTTCTCGACGGCGATGCGCGGTTTGCGGGGCAGACTCCGGCGGATTATCTCCGGCCAAAGCAAACGCGGCTTCCCGTCTGGCATCTCGTCGGCGGGCTCGATCCGCTGGAGGCATGCGACCTCACGGGCTCCGAGCCCGATGACGGATATCCCGTTTTGCTTCGCGACTGGATTCGCACCGACGGGCTGAACTGCCTAAAGATCAAACTCCGCGGCACCGACGCTGCATGGGACTGCGAGCGCCTGGTGCGCATCGGCCAAATCGCCATCGAAGAAGGCTGCGAGCATCTCACCGCGGACTTCAACTGCACCGTCACCGACCCCGCGTACGTCTGCGAAATCCTCGACCGTCTGCTGGTCGAGCATCCGGAAATCCACCGCCGCACGCTCTACATCGAGCAGCCGTTTCCCTACGACCTTGAGGCGCACCGCATCGACGTCCGCAGCGTCAGCCAGCGCAAGCCGCTCTTCCTCGATGAGAGCGCGCACGACTGGCGGTTCGTCCGGCTCGGCCGAGAACTCGGCTGGACGGGCGTCGCCTTAAAAACCTGCAAGACCCTCACCGGCGCGCTGCTCAGCATGTGCTGGGCGCGGGCAAACGGAATGCAGCTCATGGTGCAGGACCTCACGAACCCGATGCTTGCGCAAATCCCCCACGTCCTCCTCGCCGCGCACGCCGGGACCATCATGGGAGTCGAGAGCAACGCCATGCAATTCTACCCCGAAGCCAGCGCCCCCGAAGCCCGCATCCACCCCGGCCTCTACCGTCGGCGCGACGGCGTGCTCGACCTCACCACGCTCGGCCCGACCGGCTTCGGCTACCGCGTCGCGGAAATCGGGCGGGTGCTTTCGTAAAAGCCCCGATTTTCCGCTCGCCACAGTGGCGAAATAAGGGATACGCGTCCAGTATGTTGAATACCCGTCCGCTTCTCATTCCACCGCTCGACGCCGCTGTGTCGCACGCGGTTTTGTGGAATCGCGCTTATCAAAAAATGGGGGCGTCGTTGCCGCTGGCGATTGCGCTGGAGCGGCCGGATGGAACGGTGTCGCGCTTTGAATTTTCAACGCTTCCGCACACCGCGGCGAATGCGTCACTGAATCTTCGATATGTGGAGCGGTTGGTGAAGTTTCTCCTTTGGTCGCGTGGTGCTTCACGCGTGATTGTGGGCGGCGCGCCGGAAGTGCTCGCGGAGTTGCAGGCGGTGTATGCACCCGGCGGGGCGCGGGCATTTGATGCGGAGTTTTCGGCGAAAATCTACGGCTCGTTTTCCGTGGATGGCTGCGCGTACGACGCAGCACCGCAGCCGCGTGAATCCGCGATTCCGCAGGGCCGCCATCTCGATGGATGTCGCATCGGTTTCGATCTCGGCGGCTCCGATCGGAAGTGCGCGGCGGTGCTGGATGGTAAGGTGGTTTTTTCCGAGGAGATCGCGTGGGACCCTTACTTTGAGAGCGACCCGCAGTATCACTACGACGGCATCACCGACACGCTTCGCCGTGCGGCGGCGCATCTGCCGCGTGTGGATGCCATCGGCGGGAGCGCGGCGGGCGTTTATGTGAACAACGAAGTGCGGGCGGCTTCGCTGTTTCGCGGGGTGTCGGCGGAGGATTTTGAGAAGCGAATCCGCCGCATCTTTTTCGACATTCAGCGCGATTGGAATGGGATCCCGTTTGAAGTGGCGAACGACGGCGAGGTGACCGCGCTCGCTGCGTCCATGAGCTTTGGCGAGAATCGCGTCCTCGGGGTGAGCATGGGCACGAGCGTCGCGAGCGGCTATGTGACGGCGGACGGCTCAATCACGCCGTGGCTGAACGAGCTGGCGTTCGCGCCGACGGATTATCGCGAGGACGGGCCGGTGGACGAATGGAGCGGCGATCGCGGATGCGCGGTGCAGTTTTTCTGTCAGCAGGGCGTGGCGCGGCTGGCACCGATTGCGGGGCTCACGTTTCCCGCCGGGATGAAGTTTGCGGAGCAACTCGTGGAAGTGCAGACGCTCATGTCTGCGGGTGATGAAAGGGCGCGTCGGATTTATGAAAGCATCGGCATTTGCTTCGGCTACGCCATCGCCCACTACGCAGAATTTTACGACATCGGCACGCTGCTCATTTTGGGCCGCGTGACGAGCGGCGACGGCGGAAATCTTTTGCTCGAAAAAGCGGGCGAAGTCCTGCGCGTGGAGTTTCCGGAGCTGGCGGAGCGCATCAAATTGCGGACGCCGGATGAGAAGGATAAACGCCACGGCCAGGCAGTCGCGGCAGCGAGTCTCCCGAAGCTAAAAGCACTGTCCGCGTAAATCGCGAAACGCAGCGGAGAGGAAGTCGAGCGCGCGCGATGGTGAGAGCGTTTCCTCGGTTTCGCCGCCATGGCTGATCGCAATCTCGCTGGCCCGCCCGCATAGCCACGCCCCGAGCCGGGCGGCATCATAAGGCTCCACACGCTGGCCGATGAGAGCCGCGATCACGCCGGTGAGGACGTCGCCATTTCCGCCTTTCGCCATACCGGGTGTGCCCGTGGTGTTAAAGCTCGCCGGCATCCCGGCTTGAGCCACGATCGTGCGCGCGCCCTTGAGCAAAAGTACAGATGGATAGCGCTGAATAAAGGCTCTTACGGTGTCGAGGCGGCTGCAGTGCGTTGATTCCGGATCGATCCGCGCCATTTCGCCGGAGTGCGGCGTCAGGATGCGTTCGCCAGGGCACCGGCGCAGGAGATCCGGGTCCGAAGCGATGGCAGTGATGGCGTCCGCATCGACGACCATCGGCAGCGGACATTCTGCAACAAATCGCGCGATTGCTCCGCTCTGGTCGGCACCGAGACCGGGTCCGATAGCTACAACGTCGTGCTTTTTCAACGGGCTCTCGTGAAGCGCGGAAGCCGGTTGCAGCATGATCTCGGGAGGTAGTCTCGTCGCGACGGAGTGAATGATTTCCGGGGGCACGTAAAGGGTGATCATCCCTGCGCCCGCGCGGAGTGCGCCCGTCGCACAGAGGACTGCTGCGCCCATGAATGGAGCGGAACCCGCGACGATGGCGAGCCGTCCATACCCGCCTTTATGTGTGTCGAATCCGCGCCGCGGAACGAGGTGTGCGAGTTGCGCGGGCGTCGCGATTGTCGGGTCGCCGCGCTCAATGCTTGCCCGCGCGCTCAGTTCGCGCAGCGGCAGCACGCACAGCCGTCCGACGAAAGCGGTCGCGGAATCGGCGATGAGCCCCTGCTTTACAAATCCGATCGCGAGCGTCGTATCGGCGACGATGCAACTGACATCCGCCTTGCCTGTATCGCCGTTGAGGCCAGTGGACAGATCCAGTGCGAAGACGTGCGCTCCCGCAGTTTGGCGGAGGTGATTGATGGCACGGGTGAGCGTGGTAACCGGCTCCCGGAGAGGGCCGGTCGCGCCGATGCCGAGCACCCCGTCGAGCACAATGAGCGGGCGCCCGGTGGTGTGTTCGAGCGTAATCGCAGACCTGCGGCGGCAGCCGGCGGCATCGGCCAGTTTCCGTTGGACTGTGGACGACCATTCGCTGTCGTCGAACGTTGCGATGAGGCGGACTTCCCAACCCGATGCGGCGAGATGCCGCGCCGCGACCAACGCGTCGCCGCCATTGTTACCCTTGCCAAAGACGGCAACGCAAACGCCGGGCGCTGGGAAAAACTGCCGGACTGCCTCGGCGATTCGCGCGCCAGCTTCTTCCATCAGCACATCTGCGGACACGCCGGCGGCGAATGCTTTTTCTTCAAGTGCTTTCATCGATGCAACGCTGAGAATCATAGGTGTGTGATTTTAGCCGTCCGGCCGCGCCGAGTAGAAAGAGTCTGGGCCGCTCCGGCAAGAACGCATCAGCACTCAGCGATAGACGCCGGTGATGCCCGCGGCAATCGCATCCGCGAGGCGCTGGCGGTAGCTCGAGCGCTGGATATTCCTGCTCTCGCCACGATTCGTCAGGAAACCGAGCTCGCACAGTACCGCGGGCATGCGGGTTTTGCGCAAAACGCTGAAGCTCTTGCTCCGCACCCGCCGGTCTTCCTCGCCGGTCGCCCTCAGCACTCGCGAATGAATACTCTGCGCGAGCCGCGCGCTCGTGCTTCCAGATGCGTAGTAGGTCTCGATGCCGTGCGCGTCGGGGTTCGTTGCTCCGTTGAAGTGGATGCTCACGAAAATCGCCCGCCCCGCATACCGGTTCGCCATGGCACTCCGGTCGTCGAGCGGAACGAAGTAATCTCCGCGACGGGTCAGTAGCGTCCCATAACCCGCCCGGCGGAGCGCGGAATCGAGCCGTTTCGCGACATCAAGCGCGAAACCTTTTTCCTCGAGCGACTGCCCCGGCATTCCACCTCGATCGTGGCCGCCGTGTCCCGCGTCGATGATCACCATTCGTGCACCATCCGCCGCACCTGCAAGGAAAAGCAGGGCGCTGAGCAACCGAAGCAAAGGCAGTGCGTTCATGTAATCGTGTAATATCCACGAGGATCCGGAAAAGGAAACCGCGATTTACAGGCACCGGCTACTTCCCCGGCGATGGACGGATGGCGATGAGCGAATCAAACGCGTCTTCACGGATCCATCGGACGGTCGCGGGATCTTTCACGGGGTAAAAGTTGTCCACGACGCCGACGAAACGGACATCGCCGATTTTGGCCCAGCCCACGCCTGCGACTTCGTGCCCCCAGGAGAGCTGCGGCTTGTGCGGGAGCCGGACAATGCACGACAGAAGCACCGGCCTGCCCGCAGCGACCTCGGTTTGTAACGCCTCGTAGCGGAAACGGTTCACGCTTGTTTTGATGGGCACGTGGTGCTCATCGGCATCGATTTGGATGGCTCGCGCGAGTTCGTCAGGCATGGCTCCGGCGAGGGTCATGCCGTCCTCGGTGTATCCGTCCTTGTCGGGGATGGCCTGCATCTTCAGTCGCGAGCGGATGCGCTTCGCCAGGGCCGGGAGATGCTCGCTTCCAGCGTCGCCGCGCCATTGCGGATAGTCGCGCTCCATCCAAAAACCGAGCACGCTCGCTGCGGAGGTCGGGACACATCCGGATGCGATGGGCTTCGCATCCTTTTGTGGGATGGCAAACTGTTGGAGCGTCGGCACTCCTTTCAAAGCCTTCGCATCCGGCGCGTCCACGGCGATGCTCGCGTCGAACGTGAACTCGATGAGCTTGCCGTCGGCACCGGAGTCCCAGGCGATATAGCCCGTGCCGCCTTTCGGTTTGACGATTTTTGCCCACCACGCAGGTGGCAGTCCGGTTGGCCAGGCCAGATCTTTCTTTTGTTCTACGAGGCGGACGTCCTCGATCATTGCGCCCTTCCAGTCCGCGAGCCACGATTGCGCGGTCAACTGCGCGAGGTGCGCGGTGCCGCGGTCGAAGGCCGCTTTCGCATCAGCAGGCTCCGCGGCGGAAGTCCGGATGTTCAACAAACCGAGCGATGCGATGATGAAAGCAGAAGCGAGTTTCATGGCAGCCGCATTTGTGGCAGTTCGGGCGCTGCCGCTGCGAGTCTCTATTTCACGGCCCTACTTCTTTACACCGATCTGATTTCCGGGCTTCACGGCGTCCTTCAGAAATGACGCGAGGCGCGTGCGAAGCTCCTTCACTTTATCCGGCTCCGAGGCCGCCAGATTCTTCGATTCTGCGATGTCGTCGGCGAGATTGTAGAGCTCCACGGTACCCTTTGTCGTCGAGTCCTCCGGCGATTCCTCGGCGTCTTTTTCGCTGGCGTTGAGCAGAAGCTTCCAATCGCCCATCCGGATTGCCGCCTTGCCGGGGGACGTGCCGTGCAGCAACAGAGCATCGTGCGGGGACTTCGCGCCCTGTGTCAGAACAGGCCAGATATCGAGGCCGTCCGGCGGGAGTTTCTGCTCCGCCGGAGCCCCTCCGAGCTTGAGCAGGGTTGAATACCAGTCCACTGCATGAATCGGCTCTTTAATGTGTATGCCGGCTGCGATTTTGCCAGGCCAGACTGCGAACGCACAGACGCGCACTCCTCCTTCGTATATGGTGCCTTTCCCCGCCCGCAGCGGCGTATTCATCGTCGCCTTGCCGGGGCCGGGGCCGCCGTTATCGCTGGAAAAAATGATGAGCGTGTCTTGACGCAGGCTCTTTTCATCCAGCGCCGCCGTGATTTGACCGACCGCCTCGTCCACTGCTGAGAGCATTCCCGCAATCGTCCGCCGTGGCTCCGGAAGTGATCGGTAGGGCTCCTTGTAGCTCTCCGGCACTTGATGCGGAGCGTGAATCCCGTTGAACGGAACATAGAGAAACAGAGGCTTGTCCGCGGGTTTCTCTGCGATCATGCGCCGCGCTTCCTTTGCTACGAGATGGGTCGTGTAGCCGTCATCGGCGGACGGTTTGTCGTCGCGATACCAATCGCGCTGATTACCGCGTTTCTTCGTAAAATAATCGAGCGCGCCGAACATATGCCCGTATTGATGGTCGAACCCCCGATGCGTCGGAGTGTATGCGGGCTCAAATTCGCCGAGGTGCCACTTGCCGCAAATTGCCGTCGTGTATCCCGCATCCTGCAAGGCTTTCGGGAGCGTGCGCTCGGAGAGCGGCAATCCCCACGGCGCCCCGGGCCTCACAACTGTATAGACTCCGGTATGGGTGGCGTAGCGACCCGTGAGCAGCGCTGCGCGGGTCGGCGAACAAACGGGCTGCACATAAAATGAGTCGAGCACAGCGCCGGACTTCGCGAGTTTGTCGATGTTTGGGGTGAGGATGTCCTTTCCGCCATTGAACCCGCAGTCTGCGTATCCAAGATCGTCGATCAGAAAATAGACGATGTTCGGCTTTGGAGCGGTCTCTGCGCGCAGCCCGAAAACACTCCCAAGCAGGAGTGTGAGAAAAAGAAGCGGTTTCATGTATGACGAGAAAACAGAAGATGCGGCGCAGTACGGGACAACTTTGCGTGAATTGAATCACTTCAGCCGAACAACTTGCGTGATCACGTGCCCGTGTATGTCGGGGAGGCGCCGTGGAATGAGGTTGTGGTAGATGCGGCGGCGAGCGCACCCGCGAAACCTGACGGCACCCGCACCGCGTGTATCATCGACGTCCCACGGTTGCCACGGGTGGGGAGTGGTTTCCGGGACGCGGACGGCTTCAGTGATTTGACACCCGCCGCTCTCGAGGCCTACGTTCGCACCCGCGGCCAATGCATCTGCTTTTCGTTCACAAGAATTTTCCGGCGCAGTTTGGGCACCTCGCGCAATGGCTCGTCGAGAAGCACAAGTGGTCAGCGACCTACATTTCCGAGCTGCCCAATGCCCAGTTCGGCGGTCTCAAGCGCATCCACTATAAACCGCTCGGCGGAGCGCGGGAGGAGACCCATTTTTGCTCGCGGTCATTTGAGAATTTTGTCGCCCACTCGCAGGGCGTTCACCATGCATTGAAGCGGCTCCCGGACATCAAGCCGGACCTGATCATCGGCCACAGCGGCTTCGGCAGCACCGCCTTCCTGCCGGAGCTCTACGATTGCCCGATTATCAACTACTTCGAGTGGTTCTACCATCCGCGCGGGACGGATATGGATTTTCGCCCGGATTTTCCGGCGAACGACCTCGCGATGCTCCGTGCTCGCGCGCGGAATGCGTCCTTCTCGACCTCAATACCTGCACTGCCGGTTACTCGCCCACGGCCTGGCAGCGCTCACAGTTCCCGGCGGAATACCTGCCGAAAATCGAGACGCTGTTTGACGGCATCGACACATCCGTATGGCGGCGTCCGGAGCGGAGCCTGCGCAGCGTCGCGGGAAAAGCGATCCCGGATGGAGTCCGCGTGGTTACCTACGTTTCACGCGGATTCGAGGCCATGCGCGGGTTCGACATTTTCATGCGTGTTGCAAAGCGCATTGCCGCGGAGAGAAAGGACACGATCTTCATCATCGTGGGCCAGGATCGCGTGTGCTACGGCAACGACACGAGCCACACCGGCGGCGTTACGTTGAAAGAACAGATCCTTTCGGAAGGCGGATTCGATCCCGCGCGATTTATATTCACCGGACTCCTGCCGACCGCGGAACTGGTGAACGTGCTCAGCCTTTCGGATCTCCACATTTACCTCACCGTGCCGTTCGTCCTGAGTTGGTCGTTGATCAACGCCCTCGCCTGCGGATGCACAGTGCTCGCGAGCGATACGCCGCCGGTGCGCGAAGTCATCACCCACGGAAAAAACGGGCTGCTCGCAGGGTTCTTCGATGAAGAAGGACTCACCTGCGAAGCGCTCAAGGTCCTTGATGCGCCGTCCGACTTTCGGGCGCTTGGCGAAAACGGACGCGCCACTGTCGAACAGCGCTACAGCAACGATGTGTGTCTGCCGCAGCTCGCCGGGTTTTTCCGGCGCGTCGCGGGGAAGTAAACTACGCGTTCTGCGCCATCCACTCGGCGTGAACCTTCGGTGAAATCTCGCTCGGCTTGATCTCGCTGCGGCCGCCCCAGAAAACGTTGGTGTAATCCACGGGAATGCCCACGGCAACAAGGTGCGCATCGATCCCCGCCTTGTGTGCCAGGACACGTTCCTTCTCCGTTCCGTGGCAGACCGCCATGATGTTCACGTTCGCAAAATCTTCGCCGCCTTCGCGCCAGTAGCAGTGCGTGAGGATCGGGTGACGCCCGACTTCGCCGCCGGCCTGGATTTCCATTCCTTTCGGCACGCGCCAGTGAAAGAGCGCATTAAACTTCGTCACGCGCTGGCCGGTTGCGCTTGGTTTTACATGCTCGAGGAACGTGCTGAAGCGCCCGATCACTTGGCGCGAATTCAGATCCTCGGCAATCCGGCAGAAGGTCTCCAAATCGACGCCGGCCTCGGCTGCGCGGTCCTTCCACAAGCCCAGCTTCACTTCATCAAGCGTCAGCTCACGCTTCAATGCGAGCAGCACATCCCACTCGATCGGAGTCAGGTTCACGATGCCGACGCGAATCATCTTCGCCGGTTCGTCCGCCTTGTCGCCGGGCTCGATGGATTTGCGGCGCACGTGTCCGACGCCGAGCGCAAAAATTCCCTTTGCCGGCATGAGCTTGAACTTCGTGCAACCCGTGTGGCGCATCAGCACTTCGCAATGCGACCCCATGTCCACGCCCACCGGCGTCTTGAGAGTGGTCCAAAGCCGATAGATGCTTCCCGTGGTTTGCTGGTCCGTGCTGCGAACGACGACGTGGCCGCTGAACGGATCGTTTTTAAACATCCAGTCGAACGCATCGTTGAGCTTTTCCTCCGGCACCTGCCACGCCACGAGCGCGCCCTCCGCGAGGTTGCTCGCCACAAGCGTCTGCCGCACGCGACGGATGGTTCCTCCGGCGAGCATCGCTTTGATTCGCTCCAGCACAGTCTCCAGCGGCACCCCGCTTTTCTCCGCGATCTCGGCAAATGGTTCCCGGACGAAGCCCTGAATCTTATCCTCCGAGATGGAGAGGATCTGAGTGTTGATGGAGTCGGTGTGTTCGATAATGGATGACATGCAGAAGTGCGGTGAGCGTAGAACACCCGTGCCTGCCGCGTCACTTAGGATCTCAACCCAAAACGGTGCTGCAGACGATTGTGGCAAAATAGGGGCAGCGAAACGCACAATCCGCCTACGTGCACGGCGAGCGATCGGAAAACGCAAGGCTTGCGCAGAGCGGCGGGTCCGGGAAAACTGCCGTCTCTTTTCCAAAACACACCACATGAAACCTATCGTATCCATCTTACTCGCAAGCAGCCTCGCCTTCTTCTCCGCATGTGACAACAAGTCCGGCACCGGCAAACAGCCCGGCGGTGGCGAGAAGCTCATCGTGGGCCTTCTGCCGAAGAGCAAGGGCAACCAGTATTTCGCCACCGTCGAAAAAGGCGCGCAAGCCGCCGCCGCCGAACTCGGCGTCCAGCTTCTATTCGACGGACCGACGAACACCGACGCGGCGAAGCAAAACGAGATCGTAGAAAACTGGATCACGCAGGAAGTGGACGTCATCGCCGCCGCTGCGGAGAACCGCGACGGCCTCAGCTCGGCGCTGAAAAAAGCGCAGGCAAAGGGAATCAAAGTCGTGACTTACGACGCCGACGCGAACCCCGACGCACGCAGCTTTTTCGTGAACCAAGCAACGTCGCAGGGAATCGGCGAATTGCTGATGGACCTTGCCGCAAAGCACTGCGGCGAAGAAGGCGAATTCGCAATCATCACCGCCACGCTCACCGCTGCAAACACGAACGAATGGCGTAAACACATCGAAGCGCGGCTGAAGGAAAAGTACCCAAAGATGAAGCTCGTTGATACGAAGCCGTGTGATGACGACAAAGGCAAAGCGCAGCAGGAAGCCACGAACCTTTTGAGCGCTTATCCAAACGTCAAAGCGATCATTGCAATCTGCTCGCCAGCAGTCCCCGGCACTGCGGAAGCCGTGAAGCAAGCAGGCAAAGCGGGCACCGTGAAAGTCGTCGGCCTCGGACTCCCGAACGAGAACAAGCAATACGTGAAAGACGGAGTCACACAGGCCGTCATCCTTTGGAACGTCGAAGACCTCGGCTACCTCGCCATCCAAGCAGCGGTAGCTGCCAAAAAAGGCACGCTCAAAGCGGGCGACAAAACATTCAAGGCCGGGAAGCTCGGCGAGATGGAGATTCAGGGCAGCGACATCCTGCTCGGCAAGCCCTTTGTTTTCACGAAAGAGAACATCGACGGGTTCAACTTCTGAGCTTGAGAGAAACCACACAGCAATTGCTCGCCAGCGGCCCGCTCGTCGTCGGCACCGTTCATTCCGCAGGCAGCCTCGCACTCGCAGGAACGCTGCGGCCGGGTGAAGTGGACGTGCTGGAGTTTCGCATCGATTCGCTCGCTGAGATCATCGGCGACGCAGAGCGCGCGATGATTGCATCGCGCATCCCCGTTTTGCTGACGGTGCGGCACCCGGATGAAGGCGGAAGCGCGCCGTTGGATGCGGCTCAGCGGAAAGCGCTTTACCGGAAGTTCATTCCGTATGCAGCGTTTGTGGATATCGAATTACGGTCTCTGCCTGAGTTCACAGACGTCGGCGAAGAAGCCCGTCAGTCCGGATGCGCGGTCATCGTATCGAGCCACGATTTCTCCGATATACCGCCGTCTGCTGAGATCGAGTCACGGCAGGCCAGGGCATTCGAAGCAGGAGCCGACATTTTCAAAATCGCCTGCGTCACTTCCACGGCGGGCGATCTTGCACGCCTTCTCGAGTTCACCGAACGCCCTGCCACCGGGCCGCATTCGGTAATGGGTATGGGGCGTTTCGGACGCGTCTCGCGGCTCGCCCTTGCCGAAGCGGGCTCCGTGCTCAACTACGGTTACCTCGACGCGCCAAACGCTCCCGGCCAATGGGAGGCGCGTGAATTGCGTCGGCTGATCGCCGGCAAATAGCCGTCCGATTTCACTTCGCGGCTTGCCGCTTTGGAAATCACTGATAAACCGCGCGGCCATGTTGCAATCGCTGATCGAAACTTGGTTCCATTGGGTCCATGACTGGGGATATTGGGGCGTCATCATTTTGATGGCAATGGAGTCGTCCATCTTCCCAGTACCAAGTGAACTCGTCGTTCCCCCGGCAGCGATTCTCGCAGCGCAAGGCGGTGAAATGACGATCGTCGGTGTCATTCTCGCGGGCACCTTCGGCTCGTGGCTGGGTTCTGCAATCACTTACTGGATTTCCCTATGGGTCGGGCGGCCCGTGATCATGCGGTATGGCCGGTATTTTTTGATGCCGCCGGATAAAGTCGAGCGCGCCGAGCGCTTCATGCACCGCTACGAAGGCGGCGGTATTTTCTTTGCCCGATTGCTTCCCGTCATTCGTCACCTCATTTCCATTCCGGCGGGCATCATCCGGATGAACTTCCTCAAGTTCAGCGCCCTCACCATTATTGGTTCGGCCATCTGGTGCACCGTTCTTGCAGTGCTCGGCGAAAAGGTGGGCAAGAAACTGGATGCCACGCAGCTTGCCGCGCTCAAGGCCGGACACGGTGTGGATTTGATGGGCCTCATCCACGCTGTGAAGCACGAAGCACTGTGGATCATCGTAGCCATTGTGCTCGTGTGCGTCCTTTACTTCGTGGCGATGCGGGTGACGTCGAAAGCCGCAGCCCCAAAATAGAGTTCTATCGCAACTCCAGCTCCGGCTGCGCCACCTTGCTGACGACCCACTTCGTAGGCCCGCCATTCTGCCGCCAGGTGACCGCGAACGGCTCGCGCAGTCTGTTGACCTCATCCTTCGCGTAATTCGCCAACGGACCGCCGGTCCCGTTCACCGTAATTTTCTCCCGCACGACCCACGCGTTTCCTTGAAATTCGAGACTCTTTTCCGCTGTCGCGATGCTGAGGAAAAGGAACTGCCGGAACACGTCTTGCGTTTGTGAAACGACAATTGCTTTGTTATGCCCCCATTGGTCGCTGTAATCATCGGACAGCAGTCGCTCAAATGCGGCGAAGTCCCTGCTTTCGATGGCAGCGATGAGCCGCTTTTGGGCGCGACGGACCTGGCGCTCCGGCTGGAGCCACCACCAAAGCGCGAGGGCCGCAACCAAGACAAGCAATCCAATCCAAACGCCGAATTTTTTAAGAAGTTCCATGAGTAACACCGAGCCAAAGCTCCGCGCCAACGTCGCGGCAATCCTCCGGAATCGCGAGGGCAAAATCCTGATTTGCGAGCGAATCCACATCCGCAATGCCTGGCAGTTCCCGCAAGGCGGCGTGGACGACGGCGAGACTCTGGAACAGGCGCTAACGCGTGAACTGTGGGAGGAAATCGGGATCGACCCGGGGGATTTCCGGATCATCGAACAGCGCGGCGGCTACCACTACATGTTCCCGGGCGGCAGGAAAAAAGGTTTCGAAGGAAAGGAGCAGACTTACTTTCTATGCGACTTCCTCGCCGATGACTCGAAGATCAATGTGAAGACCGAGATTCCCGAGTTTCGCGGATGGAAATGGATTGCACCGTCCGAGTTTCGCAAGGACTGGCTCCCGCCGATGAAGTTCGACGTCTACGCAAAAGTCTTCGGGGATTTCTTCGGCATCCAGCTTTTATAGCAGCCTCGCGCAACCGCGTTCCACGATTGCGGCGTAACGCGGTTTCCGGAACTTCACTCCTTTGTCTGCTTCATCGAACCATATTTCAAACACGCCGCGCAGGGTCGCTATTACCGCAATGGGCGTCGTAAGCCCGCTCGGGATCGGGTGTCGTGAAGCCGCATGGGCGCTGAGAGAAGGCCGCGATTGCATCGCGCCGGTGACGATGTTCGATGTTTCGAAATGCCGCTCAAAGACCGCCGGACACGCACCGTATTTGCCGTCTGACGACACACGACTTCATCCCGCATCGCGCATGATGATTTCTGCGGCGCTGGAGACTCGCGCGGGCGATCCCGGCTTTGTACCGGAGGCCGCGGTCATTGGAACGACGAGCGGCGGGATGTCCGACGGCGAGCACTATTTTCGCAGCCAGAAAACGCGCCATCGCAGCCAGGCCGCGATGCTCGGCAATTATCCGGCGCAACGTCCCGTGCTCGACGCCCTGCGCGCCCTTGGTTCCGCGGTGCCGGCGCAGATTATCGCGAACGCCTGCGCGTCCGGAAGCAACGCGATCGGCCACGCATTCCGCCTCATCCGTGCAGGCATCCACGACCGCGTTCTTGCGGGAGGTTACGATGCGCTTTGCGAGCTCGTTTTTGTCGGGTTCGATTCCTTGCAGGCGGCCACCACGGATAAAGTGCGGCCATTTGATCGTCATCGCTCGGGACTCGTTCTGGGCGAAGGCGCAGCGTTGCTCACGTTGGAGGAAATGGAGTCCGCCAGACGCCGCGGAGCGCCGATTCTTGCGGAGATTACCGGCTACGGAATCTCGACGGATAATCACCATCTCACCCAGCCGCATCCGAGCGGCATCGGCCCCGAGATGGCCATGACCCGCGCCCTCGCCGACGCTCAGCGTGAGCCGCACGAAATCGGCTATATCAACGCGCACGGAACAGCGACGGTTTTTAATGACAGCAGCGAGGGCGTCGCGATTGCGAAAGTTTTCTGTTCGCGGGTTCCGGTGAGTTCTACGAAAGGAATGATGGGGCACTCGCTCGGCGCGGCGGGTGCCATCGAGGCGGTCTTCTGCGTGCTCGCTCTCAACGAAGGTTTCCTTCCGCCGAACATCAACTATCGAGAGCCCGATCCAGCGTTCGATTTGAACATCGTCGCAAACACGGCGCGCGACACTGAATTACGGGCAGTGCTGTCGAACTCGTTTGGCTTTGGCGGCACGAATGCGAGCATAATTTTGGAGGCCGTCCGATGAGCAAACTCACGTGCTTTATCGCCGGAGCAGGCATCGTCACGCCCCACGGAAGCGGCATCGAATCCGCTTCCGCTGCTCTTGAAGCGGGCTCTGCTCCGCCCGTCTCGGAAGTCACGAATCCGGAAACCGGACGCCGGCATCTCATCGCGACGGTTGCGCCGAATTTTACCGCGCACATTGCCCGCGAGCCGCGCCTCCGTCGTGCGAGCGCCATCAGTCTCCTCGCCGCAACCGCGGCGCAGGCCGCCGTCGCTGCAAGCGGAATGACTCCGAACAGCCGGACGGCGCTCGTCGTCGGCGTGTCCAACGGCTGCGCGCAATACACGCGGCGGTTTTACGAACAGATCGTGAAAACCGGCGCGAACACCGCGAGCCCACTTCTCTTTCCCGAGACGGTCCACAACGCGCCCGCCAGCCATCTTGCTGCGATGCTGAAGCTCGACGGTGCGACTTACACGCTCATCGGCGACGCGAGTATCGGCGTGCAGGCGCTGCATTTTGGAAATCAGATTCTCGCGATGGGCGACGCCGATCACGTGCTCGTTGTCGCGACCGAGGAACTCGATTGGATCCTCGCCGAAGGCCACCAACTCTGGCGTCTCACGAGCCGCACGGGAAAATGCACGCCTCACGCGGGCGGTGGGACCCTCCTGGCCGAGGGTGCCGCCGCCGTGGTGCTTTCCCGCTCGGATGGTTTCGCGAGAATCACGACCGTGCCCGGCCATTCGATCATGAACCGCCGGTCCGCTCCGCATGCGCTGGACGCATCTCTTTCCCAACTAGGAAGTGCACAGCCCGACTGGATCGTGGACGGCGCAAACGGCACATGGCTCGACGCCGTTTTCGCGGAATGCAGCCGCGGACGAAAACGCCTTTCGCCAAAAGCCGGCATTGGCGAGGCGCTCGGCGCTTCGGCGCTGCAGCAGGTCGTCATCGCGGCGGATGTCCTGCGGCGGACCAACAGCGCGCAGGCTCTGGTCCCCACGCTCGGCTGGAATCAACAGGCCGGCGCAGCGCTCGTGGAAATCTGACGCGCCTACTTCAGCCCTTCGAGCGCCTTCAGCACGTCCGCGGCGTGTTTGTCGGTGCTCGTCTTTTCCGTCATCGTCCACGCGATCTTGCCGTCTTTCACGAGGAATGACTGGCGCGCATAAATGTTGAAAACACGCTGCGGGACGCCGAACGCTTTCGCCACCGTGGCGTCGTCATCCGCGATGAGTGTGAAAGGGAACGAGAACTTGTCGCGGAAGGCTTTTTGCGCTTCCGGCTTGTCACCGCTCACGCCCAGCACTTGCACGCCCTTCGCCTTTAAGTCCGCCCACGAGTCGCGGATCGAGCACCCCTGCTTGGTGCAGCCGGGCGTGTCGGCCTTCGGGAAAAAATAAACAAGCGTCGTTCCCTTCGCGTACACATCGGAAAACTTGACGATTTTTCCGTCCTGGTCCTTTGCCGATGGAGCAGGAGCAGCTGCGCCCACGGCGAGCGGATCGGCGAATGCGGACGTGACGAACAAAGACGAGATCAGTGCGAGAAGTTTTTTCATATCACCTCACTCGACCCGCGAGCGGCTCCTTTAGTTGGCGGAATGTTTCCGCGTGACCCCCGGCTGTCAGATCTCGAACCCCTTGCGATAGGACTTTGTGATGAGTTTCTGCGCCTCCTCGGAATTTGTGATCGTCAACTTCGGCGCATCCCATTCGAGCAGTTTTCCCGGCACACGCGTGGCCACGTTGCCAAGTTGCACGGCCTCAGTAAGAGGGCCCGCATAGTGAAAGCCGTCGCTGGTCTTCGTATTCGCGATGATGCCATCGACCCATACGTGGTAGTGATTCGCCCCGTTGACCTTTTCCTGCTTCGGAAATTTGTCCGCGGGAAAAAGCATCGGCGCGCCGACATGCGGGAGAACCATCGTGCCGCCTTCGCCGATAAACAGGCTGCCTCCGCCGGGGAGCTTTTTGTCCGCAGGCATTTGCGCGAGCGCGGTATCCGGCTGGCGTCCGCCATCGTACCACGTCACCGAAATCGTCTTGTCTGCGGTGAACGCGGTGCCCGGGAAAATGTACGAAACCGTCTCTGCTTTCGGCCACGTCTCCGGATGCGGCTCTTCGTTTTCCGCACGGACGGACACCGGCGACGTGAGATCGAGCGACGAAAACACGGGGTCCAGAATGTGGCAGCCAAAGTCGCCCATCGTGCCGCCTCCGAAATCCATCCAGTCACGCCATTTGAACGGCGCGTACAAATCGGGCACGTAGTCGCGCTGCGGCGCGGGGCCGAGCCACAGGTCCCAGTTCAGCGTCGCGGGCGGCGGTGCCACGCGGTCGGCGGGCCGGGTGCCGAGGCCCGAGTATTGGTTGCCCCGGTTGCCGAGCCACGAGTGGACGGCCTTGATTTTCCCAATCACGCCGCTTCGGATAATCTTCACGGCTGTGCGGTAGGCTTCGTGGCTGTGAATCTGGTTGCCCATCTGCGTGATGACCCCTGCTGTATCCGCGGCGAGCCTCATCTGGCGGGCTTCCCAGACCGTGTGCGTGAGAGGTTTCTGGCAATAGACATGCTTCCCCGCCCGCATCGCCGCGAGCGAAATCGGAGCGTGCCAATGGTCCGGCGTACTCACCTGCACGGCATCGAGAGTATCGCCAAGTTTCGCCAGCATCTCCCGGTAGTCGCCAAACGTCGGCACACCAGGGAAGCGCTTCAACGCTTCGTCAAACCGCGCGGAATCCACATCGCAAAAACCGATGAACTTCGCGCGGGCGTGCGAGCCGATTTCGGACAGGTCGGAAAACCCCTGCCCTTTGCAGCCGATGACGGCGATCTGGACTTGGGAGTTCGGGTTCTTCGCACGGAGCACGGCAGGAAATGCCAGCGCGGCGACGGCGGTTTTGCGGAGAAAGTTACGGCGGGTAATCATATCGCGGGGATGACCGGCGGAACGGAACTTCCTTGGCGAAAAAGCAGAGCGCGCGTTGCCTCAATGATAAAAGACACCCTGGGAGCAGAAAGTTGCTGATACGTTGCCTCAACAGAGAGGACACCGGAGCGTCGGGAGACTCCGCTCAAAAAGGGCTTCCGAAAGGAGCCCGTTTTTGAGCGGGCGATTTTCCACCCTCTTTTTCTCCACCTCGGCTACGGGAGGGATGTTTTGAGCAGGCGTTTGAGCGACTTTTCGATCC
>JANMGP010000174.1:0-6400 GCA_031374705.1 Verrucomicrobiaceae bacterium
GTCGCTCCCGTGGCTCGACGCGGCGCGCTATGCGGACAGCAATGGCTTTCAGCAGGATGGCGACACGCACCAGTATTTCTGGCGCGATTGGGTGGTGAAGGCGCTCAATGCGGACATGCCGTTCGACCAGTTCAGCATCGAACAACTCGCGGGCGATTTGCTGCCGAACCCCACGGAGGAACAGCTCGTCGCGACGGCGTTTAATCGAAACCATTTGCTCAATGGCGAGGGCGGCGCGATTCCCGAGGAACAGCGCAACGTGATCCTGTTTGACCGCATGGATACGACGGCGACGAACTGGCTCGGCCTGACGATGGCGTGCACGCAATGCCACGACCATAACTATGACCCCATCACCCAGCGCGATTATTACTCGATGCTCGCGATGTTTAACAACGTGCCCGAGTCCGGCACTCCGTCCGGCGGCGGGCAGTATCGCATCGCGGAGCCTTCGATCACGGTCGGCTCGGAGGAGGAAAAGGCGAAGCTCAAATCGATGGAAGCCGCACTTGCCGAAGCGAAGAAAACGGAGAGCGCGGCTGAGAAATCGCCCGAAACCGCGGCTGCATACGAGGCTGCGGAGAAAGACCTCCTCGACGATAAGCCGGTCGAGTGGGCCATCGTCACGCCGCAGTCGATGACCGCCACGGGCGATGCAATGCTGAGCGTGCTCGACGACCAGTCCATCTTCGCCGACGGCCCGAGCCCGGACAAATCGAACTACACTATCACGCTCCCCGCGGGCAGCGTGCCGATCACGGGCTTTCGCATCGAGACCATCCCGGACCGCCGTCTGCCGAAGAAAGGCGCAGGCCGCGGAGATAGCGGGAACGCCGTGCTCACCAAGCTCCGGGTAAAAGCAGGCGGCGCGGAAGTGAAGCTCAACGCCGCGAGCGCCACGTATTCGCAGAGCGGATTCTCGCCGCAGGGAGTCATCGACGACGACCCGAATACCGCGTGGGCATTTTTCCCCGAGACCACAAAGCCATACATCCTCATCGTTCAATGCGCCGCTCCGATTGCCACGCCTGCGGATGGAAAAGTGGAGCTCACCTTCGAGTTTCAGTCGGCGAACAAACAGCACACGTTTGGACGATTTCGCATCGCCTCGACCGGAGCGCCGCAGCCCGCATCGCGCAAGGCGCTGCCCGACGAAATCGCGGCGATCGTGAAGAAACCGGAGCGCTCGAAAGACGAGGCGAAGAAGCTCCGCGATTACGTTTCAAAGAACGCCGCGCCCGCCGCGCTCGTCGCCGCTCGGGACAAATCGAAAGCCGCCGACAAGGCGATGAATGACTTCAAACAAAGTCTCCCACGCGTGATGGTCATGAGCGATTCCAAGCCACGGAAATCGCACATCCTCAGTCGCGGCGAATATCTCCAGCCAAAGGACGAAGTGACGATGAGCACGCCCGCTTTTCTCGCGCCGATGCCCGCCGATGCGCCGCGCAACCGGCTCGGATTTGCGCGCTGGCTTTTCCAGCCCGACCATCCGCTCACGGCCCGCGTGCAGATGAACCGCATGTGGCAGTACTTCTTCGGCGTGGGCATCGTGAAGACCGTCGAAGACCTCGGCGTGCAAAGCGAAGTTCCGATTCATCAACCGCTGCTCGACTGGCTCTCCGTCGAGTTTCGCGAAAAGGGCTGGAGCCAGAAACACATGGTCCGGCTGATCGTAAACAGCGCGACGTATCGTCAAAGCAGCCGCGTCTCGAAGGAACTCGTCGCGCGTGATCCCGAGAACCGGCTCTTCGCCCGCGCCTCGCGGTTCCGCTCGCCGTCGATGGTCCTCCGCGATGTCGCTCTCGCCGCAAGCGGACTGCTGGATATGCGCATGGGCGGCAAGCCCGTGTATCCTTACCAGCCGGGCGAAGTGTGGGAGACGCTCGGCATCACGAAGGAGCGGGATTTTACGTATCCGGGCTCGAAAGGCAGCGACCTCTACCGGCGCAGCATTTACACATTCTGGCGGCGGACGATCGGCCCCGTGAACATGTTCGACGCGTCGTCGCGGCAGGTCTGCAAAGTGCGCGGCGGCACCACGTCCACACCGCTCCACGCGCTCACCACGCTGAACGACCCGACGTGGGCCGAGGCCTCGCGCGTGCTCGCCCAGCACGCGATGGAAAGCGCTCCAGATCCTGCCGCGCGCACCACATGGGCATTCCGCCGCGTGCTCGGTCGCGTGCCAAAGCCTGAGCAACTCGCCATTCTCCAGCGGGCATACGACAAACAACTCGTCTTCTACACGCAGGACGCGAAAGCCGCAGCCGCAGCAGTCGCCATCGGCACCGCACCGCGCGCGGAAAAACTCAACACCGCCGAGCACGCCGCCATGAGCGCCGTGTGTCTCGCCATCCTTAATCTCGACCAAGCACTCACACGCGAATGAACCCTGACTTTCAAACCAACATCGACCGCGTCACCCGCCGGCAATTCTTCGGACGCGCAGCACAAGGAATCGGCGGCGCGGCGCTGGCCTCGTTACTCACTGGAAACGGCACGGCTGCCGAGACGCTCCCCGGGCTTCCGCACTTCGCGCCGAAGGCCAAGCGCGTCGTCTGCCTTTGGCAGGGCGGCGGATGCTCGCACGTCGATCTTTTCGACCCGAAACCGACGCTCACAAAGATGCAGGGCCAGGACATCCCCGCCAGCGTCCGCGGGACCACGCGGCTCTCGACGATGACGTCCGGCGCTTCGAGATGGCCGATGGTCGGCCCGATCAAACCCTTTCAAAAATACGGCCAGTGCGGAATGGAACTCAGCTCCATGCTCCCGAACCTCGGCAAGCTCGCCGACGACATCTGCCTCGTCCGCTCGATGCACACGGAAGCCGTGAACCACGCGCCGGGCGTCACCTTTTTCATGACGGGTTCGCAGGTCCCCGGGCGACCCAGCCTCGGCTCGTGGCTCACGTACGGCCTAGGCTGCGAGAGCCAGGACCTTCCCGCTTACGTCGTCATGACTTCGTCGGACAAAGGCAAAACGTGCGGGCAGCTCTTCTACGATTACTATTGGGGCTCCGGCTTTCTCCCGAGCCGATTCCAGGGCGTGCGCCTGCGCAACACCGGCGACCCCGTGCCGTATCTCGAAAGCCCCGCCGGCACCACGCACACTTCCCGCCGTGCGCTGCTCGACGACATTCGCGCGCTCAACGAAGAGCACCTCGCAGACTACGGCGACCCCGAGATCGACACACGCATTTCGCAATACGAAATGGCCTACCGCATGCAGACCAGCGTGCCCGACCTCATGGACTTCTCGAAGGAGCCCAAGAGCGTCATCGAGCGCTACGGCCCCGATGCATTGGTAAAAGGAACCTTCGCCAACAACTGCCTCATCGCCCGCCGGCTGCTGGAGCGCGGCGTCCGCTTCGTCCAACTCATGCACGCCGGATGGGACCAACACGGCAACCTCTTTACCCAGCTCGAAGTCCAATGCCGCGACACCGAAGTCCCCGCCGCCGCCCTCATCGCCGACCTCAAAGAGCGCGGCCTGCTCGATGACACCCTCGTCTATTGGGGCAACGAATTCGGACGCACGCCATTCGGCCAGGGTGACCCCGCCAAGCCCAACGGACGCGACCACTTTGGCCGCGCCTACAGCGTCTTCCTCGCCGGCGGCGGCGTGCGCGGCGGCACCGTCTATGGCGAGACCGATGAATTCGCATGGAACATCGTCCGCGACCCCGTCCACGTCCACGACATGCAAGCCACCATCATGCACCTCTGCGGCATTAACCACGAAGCCTTCACCTTCCGTTATCAAGGCCGCCAGTTCCGCCTCACCGACGTCCACGGGCACCCGGTAAAGGGCATCATCGCGTAAACACGGAGTCCGCGTAAGCCAAGCCGAGCGGCGAGTGCGGGTAGGGCGGGCATTCTGCCCGCCGCGCTGCGTATCCTACGCAGTGCCCGGTGGAGTCAATCGGCGCGACCATCGCGAGCACTACGCCCAATGACTCCAAGAAGTGTGGCGTAGGATTCGCCACACGGCGGGCAGGATGCCCGCCCTACCCGCCGCACGTCGTTCGTTTTTTCCACGTTTGTTTGTGGGATATCATGGGGCATCTTCGGCGCTCAAAAGCGGCGTGTGGGCGAAACAATCCCGCTATCCCTCCTGCACCACCACAATGTCCTCCGGGTGCAGACAGCAGAAGAGCTTGTCGCCTTTGTGGAAGCACTCCTGCGAGCGACTCTCATTTGCCACCACGACGGTGAACTCCAGCCCGCTCGCCGTGCGCAGGCTGAGTTGATCGGTCTGACCGCGAAACACTTCGTCGATCACCTCGGCAGCGAAAATGTTCTCACCCGGCGTCGCATTTTTCGTCAGGTGGATCTTCTCCGGACGAAAACTCACCAGCACCGTCAGCGTGCTCGCAGGTAAATTCGCGCCGTCCACCCGCAGCGTGATGTCGTCCGCCAGCCGCACCACTGCATCGTCATCCTCGCGAGCAATCACCTGCGCCGGCATCAAGTTTGCCTGCCCGATAAACTCTGCCACGAACCGCGTTTTTGGACGATGATAAATCTCGTCCGCCGTCCCCAGTTGCTCAATGCGGCCCTTGTTCACGATTGCGATTCGATCGCTCATCGTCAGCGCCTCCTCCTGATCGTGCGTCACAAAAACAAACGTAATCCCCAGCCTCTGCTGAAGCTGCTTTAGCTCCGACTGCATCGCGTGCCGCAGCTTCGCGTCCAGCGCCGACAGCGGCTCATCCAGCAGCAGCACCTTCGGCTCGCATACAATCGCACGCGCCAACGCCACACGCTGCCGCTGGCCACCAGACAGCGCGCTCGGCTTATTGTCCTCTTTGCCCTGCAGCGACACCAACTCGATCCCCTCCTTCACCTTCGCCGCGATATGCGCCTTCGACGCCCCCTTCATATTCAGCCCAAACGCGATATTCTCCGCCACCGTAAGATGCGGAAAAAGCGCATAGCTTTGAAAAACCTGGTTCACATTCCGCCGATACGGCGGCACCTCCGTCACGTCCACCCCGTCCAGCAGCACCGTCCCCTCCGTGGGAAATTCGAAGCCCGAAATCATCCGCAAGATCGTCGTCTTACCGCACCCCGAAGGCCCGAGTAGCGTAATAAATTCCCCCTGCCTGATATCCAGCGACACATCCTCCACAGCCACAAAATCGCCAAAGCGTTTCGTTACCTTTCGGAGCTCCACCATGCTTGAAGTAGTCATTCGCCGCACGCTACCACCCTCCGCGAAAAGTGCCAGCCGCAGAAATAACACATCCTCCCAACAAAATGTCGAAGTTAGTGAAAGAAATCACTCTCCGGCAAGAAGCGGGGCTTTCGTCGCCCGGTGTACGGGCGCCTTTGGGACCCCTGCCGGGGTCCACGGGGCTACCAAAGCCCCGCTCCGGGACGCCGCCCGAAGTCCACGGGATTGCGGCTTCGTGAGGGGGCGCAAGCCGCAGCCGTGCCTCACGCGGCCCTCCGCGTGAAACGACAAACCGCGAAGCGCACCTTTTTTCCCCGGTGGCACGCTGAAATGATCTGCGCTTCGCGTGAGGAGCTTCACGCGGAGGGCCGCGTGAGCCACGACAGGCACTCGCAGCGCCGTCTTCATAGCGAAGAAAGCCGGTCCACCCGCAACACCCGCCACGTAGCGGTGGTGATGGTCATGTTGTGCAAGGCGATATCGGCCTTGATCCCCGCGATGAGCACAGAACGAACGTCCGCATTGCGCAAAGCCAGCGGCGCAAGCCCCTGCGCCAAGGCGCTGCGCTCCGGCCATTCCCCTTTGCCGGATTCGAAGCGAACCCACAGCGCTTCTTTGAGCGCAGCGTCCGCCCCAGCCAGCCCGCTGAGCCCCTCCGCCAAGGCACCGCGCTCCCAGTCCTTCCCTTTGCCGGATTCAAAGCGAACCCGCAGCGCGTCTTTGAGCGCAGCGTCCGCCCCGGCCAGCCCGCTGAGCCCCTGCACCAAGGCGATGCGCTCACTGTCACTCACATCGCTGGATTCAAAGCGAACGCGCAGCGCTTCTTTGAGCGCAATGTCCGCCCCGGCCAGCCCGCTGAGCCCCTCCGCCAAGGCGCTGCGCTCACTTTCAGACCCTTTGCCGGATTCAAAGCGAACGCGCAGCGCTTCTTTGAGCGCAGCGTCCACCCCGGCCCGACGGCTGAGCCCCTGCGCCAAGGCAACGCGCTCATAGCTATCCCCGTTGCCGGATTCAAAACGAACTCGCAGCGCGTCTTTGAGCGCAGCGTCCGCCCCGGCCAGCCCGCTGAGCCCCAGCGCCAAGGCGTGGCGATCATGCCAATCCCCGTTGCCGGATTCAAAGCGAACCCGCAGCGCGTCTTTGAGCGAAGCGTCCGCCCCGGCCAGCCCGCTGAGCCCCCGAGCCAAGGCGATGCGCTCCTGCGAGTCCCCTTTGCCGG
>JANMGP010000215.1:0-3384 GCA_031374705.1 Verrucomicrobiaceae bacterium
AAACGCCCAGCGCGCGGAAACAGCCCCGCACCGCGCCGCATAAAAGTTCGTAAGTTCCATATACGAACTCCCTACGGAATTTATACCACCGCGTCGCCGTAGCACGACCATCATTCAATGGCGCTAGGCGTTACGTTTACGGAGCACCCGGAACTTGAGCAGCTTGTCCTTAGCTCCATTGTCACGGTGGCCCCCAGCTTCTCGACTTTCATTTATCGCCTATGGATTGAGGGCTTGGTCTGGTTCCACCGTTATCGCAAGCTCCCGCTATCTCCGGCAGAGGTGGACTACACATGCCAGCTTATACCCAACTGAAGGCGAGCAAAACGGATGCAGGCAACGGCTCGTATGGCATCTGTCGTGTCATCGACGCTTCCCGCTCGCCGTCGGCGGATCTGGGGAGTTCGGCCGACTTCGGACGGCCCTTGCTATGACAGAGGCACTCGAAGCCGCTTGGCGAGGGACTCGCAGCCCTTTTTCGGGGCAGACGATTCACACGACAGATGTGATTGGCTGGACGGCGTTTCAGGTGGCTTCGGCGGCGGTGCTTTAGCATTGTCAGCTTGTGTCTCCAGACGAGTCGGTGTTTCGCTCGTTGGACTGGCATTGTCACGATGGTTTCGTGACAGATTCGACTGTCACTGATTGGACGGAGATTGCTGCTGCGTTGGAGAGCGCTGATACTTTGCGGGCGATTACTTCCGATAACTTCGAGGTTTATTGTGCATTTCATCCTGCGTCACTGGCATTTCTTTGGCGTATATGCCTTGAGCCGTCGGAGGATTGGCCATCGCCAGACTCCCCCGTTCTGAGTTTTGATTTCACCGCTGCTCCTGAGATTATAGCCAGGCTTGAGCGACCGTTTGCCGCCATCCACGGGTTTCCATTTGCTGTTCAGGACGCCAAGCCGTACTTCGATAGACGCTATGCTGGATAATCTTCACATTCCAAGGCACCCAAGGCCGAACAAAACGGATGCTGGCAACGTCTCGTATGGCATCTGTCGTGTCATCGACGCTTCCCGCTCCCCGTCGGCTGATATGGGGCGCTCGGCCAACCAACAACAACTCCCGCCATGTCAGTCTCACGCGAATACATAGATCAACTCATTGCTGACCGGGCGCTCGTCTCTGTTCGTCGGAAGCGAGTGGATGGCCTCTCCATTCAGGCGTTCCCTCTCGCTGTTTCCCAGCGGCTTGTCCTACTTCAGTATGTTTACGACTTCCGCATTGACGGGTTCATGCTGTTGCGGCTTCGCGACAGCTCTGACTGGAGGATTGGAGAAACGAACATCTTCCAGCGAAGATTGCTTCAGGAGGAGGGAGTGCTTGACCAGGTCCAGTTTGATTTCAGCGCCCCCATCGAGAGCTTTCCAGACTTCTTGCGCTCTCTTTCCCCGACCGAGCTTGTGATCATTGAGTCCGAGCGAACTAATCCTCCCGAGATGCACATTGGTACCGTCGCCAGTGCGGAGAGTCGCGTGGTGGCCATCAACTACATTACGGGAATTGCACGTCGCGAGGACACGCCCCGCCAGATGCTCGTGCGAGACATAACGTCTTGCCAGATCAGGACGAACTACATCAGGTTTTACCAGAATCACTTTGACCGCCAAGCCCGATGAAAGCTCGTTTCCCTGTCGCTTCCTTCCTGCTCTACGCCATAAGAGAATGAAGAGACGGACTCAAAGCGATTCCATTGCCGGATTGGCGTTCCCCCGATGAATTCATCAGGCTTGTGATCGCGGCGATGGAGGGGTAAAGCGATTTGGATATGAGCACACCAGAATCCTACGTTATCACTTTAGCCGCCTTGTCGCTTCCACTCCTGGCAGGAAATCCGCCCGAGGAAGCGGTGGAATTTCGCGGGGCGCACTACCAGCTCATCACCGAGACGACGGATTGGCGGAGCGCGAAGGAACGTTGCGAGAAGATGGGAGGCAGGCTCGTATGTGTGCATAACAAGAAGGTGCAAGAGTTCGTCGCACGCATGGCTGGTGGGAAACGGGTTTGGATCGGGCTTACCGATCAAGTGACCGAGGGTGTGTGGACGTGGGTGGATGGCACGCCGCTAAAATTCAGCGCGTGGGGCGACCAGCAGCCAGACTCCGCGCACGACGATGAGGATTTCGTGAACCTCCGCCCGGACGGAACTTGGAACGATGCCATACTCACCGGCCCATCCGAGCAATTGAGAGTCCTCGGCTTCATCTGCGAATGGCCCGCGTCGGCGGAGAAGGCCGCAAAGGAGAAGAAGAAAAAATGACACGGACTCAAAGTGATTTCGACCAAACCACCAAGGGCGAACGAAACGGATGCAGGGAACGGCTCGTATGGCACTTGTCGCGTCATCGACGCCTCCTGCTTGCCGTCGCCTGATCCGAGAGGTTCGGCCAAGATACGCGATGTCACTTCAAGTGTGTCCTCGATGTGAGAAGCGCGCCTTCACTTGGTTCGTCGATGAAGAGCGCTCGCAGTTCACGTGTTGGCACTGTGACAAATGTGGCTATGAAACACAGGAGGATGAAAGTCGGGAGATGGTGTGTCCACACTGCGGACAACAG
Organism: Verrucomicrobiaceae bacterium; assembly: GCA_031374705.1. GTDB lineage: Bacteria > Verrucomicrobiota > Verrucomicrobiia > Chthoniobacterales > Chthoniobacteraceae > SXWH01. Next base: position 2,564 of record JANMGP010000215.1, read on the forward strand.
CACGGCAGTTCACTAGTCAGTGACAAGGAAGGATTTCACCGTTGGTGCTATCGATGCCATCGATTTGAACCCACAGACGAAACGTTCTAAATCATTGCGGACAATCGGGGCGAACGATGAACCGCACTGAAAGTAATGCGAATGAAGCACTCCCAAAAGAGCACACAACGAAGGCTGACCGCTTCTGCGTCGGAGCCGCCAGCGAACGGCTTCAACGCGCTCGCGAAGGGAGACCTTCATCATCTCGCCGGCAGACTCTTATCCGACGAGCCTTCCGCGATTGCGACCTGTATCGAGTTTATCGAGGCCGAGACCAAAGGCACCTGGCACGGACGCGCTCGTGCCATGATGTGCCGTCGCCTCAAGCACTGTTCCCTCAGCTCATCGCAGCGCACGCGCCTCGTTTCCTGCATCACCGAGCGCCTTTGCTCAGGCCATTTTTCCGAGCAGTTCCGCGATCAGTTGCGGCTGGCCCTTCACCTCGACTCTACACGAGTCTTCACCGTCGCGCGCTCTTGTGCTCACGACCATCGTGATTACGTCCGTCGATATGCCGCTTGGCTACTCACGCGTCCGGTTTTCGTCACGGCAACAAGCTCAGCAAATCGGTGACGACTTGCGGTTGGGTGGCGGTGATGCTTTGGGTTCCGGCGGGGTCGGTTTGGTAGTCGAAGAGGTCGATTTGCACGGGAGCTTGCGCGGTGCCCCAGCGGACAAGACGGCTACTGGTCCCACAGTCGAGACGCATGTGCTACATCACGCAGCGGTCACACTCCTTGTGCCAGCACGTAGGTCGTTCTATTCCCCCGCTCGCTTTAGGC
>JANMGP010000217.1:0-7188 GCA_031374705.1 Verrucomicrobiaceae bacterium
AAACGCCCAGCGCGCGGAAACAGCCCCGCACCGCGCCGCATAAAAGTTCGTAAGTTCCATATACGAACTCCCTACGGAATTTATACCACCGCGTCGCCGTAGCACGACCATCATTCAATGGCGCTAGGCGTTACGTTTACCGTGCAAGCACGGAGCAAGAAGCCACAGGAGCACACCCATTCGGGAATTTTCTGAACCTCCGTCTGGCGTTTTTCCGGCGTTGGTGTAATCACTCCGCGCAATGCCTGCCCGTAGCCTCGAACTCGTTTGCGATGGCCTGTTTTCTGTCGATTTTCGGCGGGACAGGCTTGTCTCGGGCGTGCCGGTTTCGGGGAAGGTAGTGGCGCATGTGGCTTATTCGGACCAGCCGTTTGATGCGCGGACTTCTGCGGTTGCGGTGGTGGATGGGGAGGTGTTTTCGGATTCGGAGTTGGCGCTGTTACGTCCGGTGGGGGCTCCGGTGGTGGCGCAGTGTTTTGGCGATCACGTTTTGTTTTGGAAGCAGACCGCAGCGGCCCCGAAGTTTTTGGAACGGGTCGCGGCGGGGAAGATTGCGTCGTTTTTTCAAAAGCATCGCGAGGAGCTTGCTCCGGGGGCTTTGTTTCGGGCGAAGGTTTGGGGGCGGGTGGATTCGGATTTTCGGAGCGAGTTTGTGGATGCGGGGCTGCTGCCTTTGCTGGAAGAGGAATCTGGGAAGGAATTGACGTCGCTTTTGGAGCGGGCTGTCACGAAGACGAAGAAGGCGCTTGGGTGGGGAAATGCGATGACGGCGGCGGACGGAGCTTGGTTGCTGCGGGCGGTGTTCTGGCTGCTTGCGGCGAAGATTTTGAAGGACAAGGAGGTTCCGGGATTTATTCGCGGGCGGTTGACGGATTTGGAAGACGTCTATCTGAAACTCGCGAAACATTATCATCACGATGATCCGCGCCCGGTGCAGATCGATGGGTCGGAGCGGCGGGATGCGTTGCTTGAGGCGGCGGAGCTGATTCAGTCGTTCGGCCATTGTGGGGCGGTGACTACGGAGTCGCTAGCGTGGGTGTATGAGAGTGCGCTGATTGATGAAGCGACGCGGCAGAAGATGGGCACGCACAGCACGCCGACTTGGCTGGTGGATGAAGTGGTGGCGAAGTTGCGCCCGTGGATTGCGGAGATGCCCGTGGATGAACGCCGGGTGTGCGAGCCGGCGTGCGGTCACGCGGGCTTTTTGATTTCGGCGATGCGGCTGCTAAGCGAGTTGCTCCCAGCAGACCGGGCGGGTGAGCGGAAGGGGTATTTGCGAAAGCGGCTACACGGAATTGAGCTGGACCCTTTTGCATACGAGGTCGCGCGGCTTTCGCTGACGCTGGCGGATGTCCCAAATGACAACGGCTGGATGCTGGATAATGGGGACATGTTTGCGGGCGATACTCTGCGTTCGGCGGTTGGGAAGGCGACGATTGTTTTGGCAAATCCGCCATTTGAACCGTTCAAAAAAGGAGGCGGTGTGCGGCCAGAGGACGCGATGTTTAGCCGGGCTGATGAGACGTTCCGCCGAATCGTGGATGCGCTGCCGGTGGGCGGAGTGTTCGGAGTGGTGCTGCCGCAGACGATTTTGCACAGCACGCAAGGAAAAGAGCTCCGGCGGAAGCTGCTGGATGAATACGAAATCTCGGAGATCACGTTGTTTGCGGACAAGGTGTTCAATTTCGGTGAACCGGAGACGGCGGTGATTTTGGGGCGTCGAGTGGGCGATGCGAAGAAGTCGGGAATTGTGCGCTATCGGCGCGTGCGGGAGGAGCAGGTGGAGATTTATAAGAAGACGCTGGAGGCGACATCGGCGGACACGATGAAGACGAGTGTCTTTGAGGCGATGGGCGGCATCCTCCGTGTGCCTGAATTGCCGGATGTTTGGCATGTGATGAGGGATAATCCGAGGCTCGGGGATTTAGTTTCGGGCGGGAAGGGGTTTGAGCATAAGGGGGCGGACGATCCGACTCTGCCTGCTAATGCGATTCTTGAGAGCGAGACGCCGTTTAGGGGCGGTGTACTGGGATATGCGGGGTGGGATTACAGGCAACTCACACACCAGTTGCCGACGCAGGTCTGGCTAAATTTGAGCGAGTCGGTCGTTCGTCGTTCATTGCATGGGACCGTCTGCGGGCTGCCACAAGTGATTCTAAATCATGCTCGTGTAAGCAGGGGGGTGTGGCGATTGAATGCACTCCTCGACATCCAAGGGCATCCCTTGAAAGGAAGGTTCCTGGTCTGGCGTCCATCATGCGAGGGTGTTACTCCGATGGTTCTGTGGGCCATGCTCAACTCACCAATCTCAAACGCGTACGCATACAGCTACTCCACCAAGAGGGACATTCTTGGAAAAGATATTCTTGCGATGCCGGTCTTTCCTCTCAGTGCCGGGCCATTCGATGCGCTGGAAGCCGCAGTGGACGCCTACTTTCACGCAGCCGCAGGAAGCCGCCCGATTGCCCGGAATGCCGAAGCGCAACCGCGAGGACAATCGACACAACTCGGCTTCAAGGAGACAGGCGATGAGCAAAACGAAGACGCTCCCGCCGAGGAGGAACTGAAGCATCTCCACTGGCGTATCGATGCGGAAGTCTTGCGCCTTTACAACCTGCCTGCACAGACGGAGCGCCGCATATTGGACCTTTTCACCGGGGTCCGCCGCCGGGGCGTTCCTTTTGTGCAAGACACTTATTTTCCAAAAGGATTTACCGCTCTCGAACGGCTCAGCGATTTGCTGGCAATCACTGCGGATTGGGGGAAGACGAACCGGCGGCGCGGGCATCTCATTCGCAAGGACATCAAGAAGACGATCACGCCTGCGGAGAAAGAAGAGCTTGCCCGGCTGGAGTCGCTTTCGGATGCCCGGATCGATCTCGAGGAAATCGAGCATCCATCTCAGCCAGATGAAATCGACCTCGTGGTAGAGCGGCTCAAGCGCGAAGGTAAATGGCCTGAATGAAACTCTCCCCTCATCCATTCCGATATCCAATCGCGCCCCATGTTCGGCGTCATGCGCCCGCTGGCTATGCAAAACACGGATACTACCAACCGTGGCTGGAAGATGAGTTTAGTTTTCGATGTCTTTACTGCCTCAAACGTCAGGTTTGGGCTCCTACGGATATTTGGTCAGCGGACCATCTCATCCCGCAATGCGAGGCACCCGAGCTTGCCTGCGCTTACCACAATCTTGTGCTCGCTTGCCAATGGTGCAACAACCGGAAGTCAGACGACCGAGTGCCAGACCCCGCTGAGGTAGCGTATGGAAAATGTCTCGAAGTGGATGACGCGAGCGGCGAAGTGCGAGCGGTGATATCGGACGGGGTCGCGAGCGAGCTTGGAGAGCAATTGATCCGAGTGTTGAGGCTCAACCACCCAAGGCAAGTGCAGATGCGAAGGGACAAATTGCGGGTGCTGTCAGTCTTGCAAAGGGCCGCACCGGAGGACTGGAGGCGCCTGATGGGGTATCCGCAAGATTTGCCGAACCTCGGACCGAAAACTCCGCCCGGTGGCAATGCGAAGGAGGGCGAAGGAATCCGAGCAAGCTGCTACGAGCGACGCCGACGGGGAGAGTTGCCGGATGTGTATGAGTGAGCGGAATTTCTATGGCCGCCTCAAACATCGAATGGACCGAACTCACATGGAACCCGACGACGGGGTGCGATAAGATTTCTGCGGGCTGCAAGCATTGCTACGCGGAGATTATGTCGCGGCGGTTGCAGGCGATGGGGGTGCCGAAGTATGAGGACGGGTTTGCGGTGCGGTGGCATGAGGATGCGCTCGATATTCCCCGCTCTTGGCGCAAGCCGGGTGTGGTGTTTGTGAATTCGATGAGCGACCTGTTTCACGACGATGTGCCGCTGGCTTTTATCCAGCGCGTTTTCCGAGTGATGAACGAGTGTCCTCAGCACGTTTTCCAAGTGCTGACGAAGCGAGCGGAGCGGTTGGAGAAAATCGCGGGAAAGTTGAACTGGACGCGGAATATCTGGATGGGCGTGAGCGTGGAGAATGATGCGGTGACTTGGCGAATCGACCATTTGCGCAATGTCCCGGCGGAGGTGCGGTTTCTCTCGTGCGAACCACTCATTGGTCCGCTCAACAGTCTGTCGCTGGCTGGAATTCACTGGGTGATAGTCGGCGGTGAGAGCGGGACTTCGCCGCGCCCGATGCGTCCGGAGTGGGTGACACAAATCCGGGAGCGTTGCGCCGCAGAAGACGTCGCCTTTTTCTTCAAGCAATGGGGCGGACGGAACAAGAAAGCCGCCGGTCGGGAACTGGATGGCCGGACGTATGATGCGATGCCGCCCCGGAACACGCCGCCCGCCGTAGCTCATCGCTACTAAGGGATATGGAACACGCTGTCCCCAACTTCCCACAAGAACACTCCGTACGCATCCAGTCGATGCTGGCGGAATCCCGCGAGGCACGTTACGGAAGTGGACACCATGACTCCCGAAATCCGGGCACTGATTTCACCCGTTACGTATCACATAGCTGGCGTTTGCAAGCTCGCCGAGCTTTTGCCGGACGACGAGGGCTCGCTCGACGAATGGATCGCCGCTGCTGTGCGCGACGCGGACCGCGGCGCGTTCATCCTCCTCGCCACCGCTGCGCTGCACAAGGGATTGCGCGTGGATGCCCGGCACCTCGCACGCGGCACTGCCCTCCTTCCCCACAACCTCACCGTCGGCGCATTCGCATGGCACATGTCAGGGGATGTGGACGTCCACCTTCTCGCCGCAGTGCGCAACACACAAATGAAGTATGAGTGTGCCGGGGCCGCGCTCTTCTGCGCTGTCGAATGGGCAATACTGCACCGCAACGGCGAGGTCCCCGCTGGCATCGCCGCTGATGCCCGTAAGCTGGCGCGAGAAGGCTGGGCCGACCCGATGGCGATCGGCTTCCTCTACACTCTCGGCCGTATCATCCCGGACGAAGCCACCCATAAAATCATCGCCGTCAAGCTTCCCGGAGCGAGGCACGCCGAACTTATCGACGATGCACGCGTGATGACGGACGGATACCTCGTGAAAGTGCGCGAATCCGTCCTTAGGATCGTCCCTGCCGAATACGAATACGGAGTGGGCGGCGATGGCTCCCCCGTGCGCCGCGCGGTCGCCCGCATCGGGCGCAACGAACAATGTCCCTGTGGCAGCGGGCGCAAATACAAGAACTGCTGCATCGGCAAAGACCAGGAGCGGCTGCTCCGCTCATCCGAAGTCCCCGGAAAAACCATCGAAGAAGTGAACGAAGCCCCGGAGCCCCACATCACGCTCAAACACCTCCCAAAGCTGGAGCCATGGGAACTCGCCCGCCTCGACCCACTCAAGCTCAAGCCCGAAATACTCGTCCCCTACATGGAGTCACTCTCCGTCCTCAAAGAGCCCGACGCGGTCGTCTCCGCATTTGAGCGCCTCGGTTTTCGTGAGGAGTTTGACCAAGCATGGGGCTGGGCCAGCATCGCCGCCTACCGCGCGGGCCGCAAAGACGCCGTCGAGCGACTCGTCGCAGTCCGGGGAGGTATCGAGGCATGCGCCATCCACCTTGGAGCTGGAGCCCGCCTCATTCTCCACCGCGATGACCCCGCCGCGTATCTCCGCGAAGTCGAAGCCCTCGCCCTCGAATGCCTCAAGACTGAAGACAAAGAAAGACTCGTCAGCCTCGCCCACGGCGTGCTCGCCACCTCGCTACCTGCGCTCGGCATCTTCGTCGCCCGAGGCGTCATCCCGCTCGTTTCTACCGACAACGCATTACTCGTCCTCAACAGAATCCTCGCCACGCACGACAGCCTGGACCTTTCGCCGGACGACCCGTTTACTGAAATCGTCGAAAAACGGCTCACCGAAAAGGCCGCCCGCGAGAAAGGCAAAGACAGCGCCCCTCTGCGCGAAGCCCGCCGCCGCCTTGAGGAAAAAGCCAGCGAAGTCCACCGCGTCAAAGCCGAGCTGCTCCGCCTTCGCAACGAGATGGAACAGCGCGAGAAAAAGCGCGCCGCAGCCCCGCAGCCCCGCACCGCAGCCCCCACTCCGCCCGCCGACGATTCCTCCGAACTCCGCCATAAAATCAACGACCTCAAAGCCCGCCTCAACGACCGCCACGCCGAGCGCACTCAGCTCCGCAAAGAACTTCAAGAGGCCCACGCCGCACTGAGCCTCGCTCGCTCCACCGCCCACCCGCAGGCCGCAGCGCCCCAATCGGCCGACACCGAGGACGAATGTGTGCTCCCCGAAGAAGAACACACCGCACAGCCCCTCCGCCTCATCGAATTCCCCACGAAATTTCACGCCACACTCGACAGCCTGCCCCGCACGGTCGGGCGAGCCGCCCTGCAAATGCTAGGCCGCCTCGCCGCCGGAGAACCCGCCGCATACGTCGGCGTCGTCCGCCTCAAAGCCGCGCGTGAAATCTGGCGGCAACGCATCGGCGGCGACCACCGCCTGCTCTTCCGCCTTACGCCCACGCACGTCCAAGTCGTGGACCTCATCAACCGCCGCGACCTCGACCTCCGCATCAAAACGCTCGGCCCAGCGCACGCATAAGAAAAGGCAGCGCCCGGAGCAATTCCGCACCCTTGTGGGGCAGGGGTCATGACCCGACTTTGCGCATTGTGCTGGGGTAGGCTTGGGTGAAGCGATTTCCAACGACGTTTTCGCTGTGCCTGCCTCAAGTATCGAATGGAGCGCCTTTTTTCTTCAAGCAATGGGGCGGACGGAATAAGAAAGACGCAGGTCGGGAACTGGACGGACGGACGTATGATGCGATGCCACCACGAAGCAGCGCGCTCGCCGTAGCTCACCAGTAACGCCGCAAGAAGAAGACACCATGCTGACAAAGTTCCTGCCCACCGACGACACGAAGCCAGCAAGGATGCGATGGGTGGAGCCTCCGCATTTTTGAAAAAAGGTATCCTCTCTTTTCTTTCCGGTGCTCTTGATCGAGTGGTCCGTCGCTGGAAAGCTGAAAACAGAGCATGAGGAGATGGTTGACCCGAATTTCTCACACTCTGAGAAGGGCCCCACCACCGCATATGTAGATTTCCAGCAGATTCAGGGAGGCAAACAGATTTTCACCTGCAAAGAATCTGCGGGCCTCCCTGAATCTGCTGGAAAAAGGTGTGAGAAGTGCGGGCTAAACACAATACTGTTCACTTAGAGCTTGTTTTCCCTGTTCGCGGCATTTAGAGTG
>JANMGP010000218.1:0-6766 GCA_031374705.1 Verrucomicrobiaceae bacterium
AAACGCCCAGCGCGCGGAAACAGCCCCGCACCGCGCCGCATAAAAGTTCGTAAGTTCCATATACGAACTCCCTACGGAATTTATACCACCGCGTCGCCGTAGCACGACCATCATTCAATGGCGCTAGGCGTTACGTTTACCCTCAATCAGCTTCTTCAACGCAAGAAGTCCGGCAGCGATTTGTGGTGATATGGCTCCGTGGTGCATGATGTTGCAATTCGGGTTGGTGTTATGACTCCGCGCTGGATGAGTTGCTTGACGCCTAGTTTTCTGCACGTTCGCGAATCACTGCATCTGCGATATGCTCGCCGAGTCGGCGGTAGCTTTCCCATTGAGCTTCATCGAAGAACTGGTCCGCTGTTGTTTGCTGTGGAAAATCTGGTTGAGCGCGATGGTAGTGCTGAATGTCCGCTGGCAAACCCGATGTGAGACTCGGTTTCAGAAACAGGATGACACTTGTCTGCTTCGGCTCTGAATAGGTGACTTTGGCCATGAGCGCGTGGCCTTTTCCTGTATCTTTCGCCGCACTGTTGTCTTTTGTTTTCACAGGTATGAAATCTTCCGGGCAGCAGATCAACTCCATGTTTACATCCGGCACCCAACCGCCGCGTTTCGCGATTGCCGCCATCTCAACTTTCGCGTTGTCACTACTGAGGAACGTAATCTCCGCACCAAAATCAATCCGGGCTTTGCGCGTGAGATTGCCAATATCCTCAAACATCATGTCCGCATCCTGCCCGCAGTCCAGACACAGGATGAAACGGACTCTCCGCCGAATCAGTTCGTAGCACGCCGTATTTTCGAAATGTCCGCCATCTGACAAATACCAGTGCTGGTGAGCCGGCCCGTGAAAACGCGCGAGCATCTCGTCCACCAAACTGTGCGGCGCCGGCATGCACCAAGCGATTGCCATCGAAATCCTTTGGCTATTGGCTAGCGGGGTGCGTTGATCTTGCCGCTCCCTTGGTTTCACCTTGCTGTCCCACCAATATCCGAGTCGCACATTTGCAAACCCAAGCAAAAGCGATAATCCCGTGCTCGTATTCGCTCCGGCCCCGGTGCTGAACGCCGCGCCGCTGATTCCCATCCACTGGCCTATTGTCAGCGATTCCACCGCTCTCGTGGTTTCGTCGCCTGCGGGTTTCGGGAAAATATTGAAGGTCCCCTCAGTCCCCAACGCAATCGGCGCGATGTGAACCTCGCTGCCTGTTTGTGGCTTCGGAGCCCAGAGCGCGTGGTAATCCACACTCGCGCTCATTCCAGCAGGCCCGACTGCCAGCGAGATACCCTTACGGTCCCGTTGCTCCACCTGGGACTTCCCCGAGATCGTCTCATTCACCGTCGTGTTCACAATGTGCAGCGGCCCTCCAAAAGCGTGCGGCGTATGAGCGGTCCACGCATCATCATCATCTTTGTGATTCTCCGAGATACGTTGCTCCTCCGTCTGTCGTTTTTCATTCGCCGCGCCGAGGTAGGCGCGGCGCAGGCGCGAGGAATAAAAACGATTATGCGAAGAGAGATTCACAAAGCCCCACACCTGCGAAAGACCACAGACCACCGCCATCCACACCCCGGCGGAAACCCAATAGGACTCCACTGTGTCTTCATTCAAAAACTCCGCCTGCGGTATTCTACCCCACCAAAGGGCGAGGTGACCCAGCGTCGCCAGCGCGATCCAAAACAACAGCGCCCACACGAACCCCGCGATACCGGCGAGTCTCTTTAGTGGTAAATTGGTTTTTTGAGCCCCTGCAAGTTCCGTCAGCTTTCCAGCGAACCGTTGCACGCTGCCAAAGCCACCCGCCGCGACGGCATACACCGCCCCGATCCCGACCGTGAAATTGGGGCTCCACAGGATCATCTTGTAAATCCACAGCCCGACCGAATCAACCAGTGCCACCAACGCGGTGAATACCGTCAGCATCAGGCCAGTCCCGAGAAATCGCGTCCAGAACTTCTGCATGTCCCGCTCCAAATCCCGATTACGGATGCACTGCGTCGTCCAATAGAGCGTGCCTGGAACCAGCATCCCCAGAACCGCGAACAGCGCGACGAGCAGCAACCACGGGCTCCACGCCCACGCCGAATCCGGTGCGGGGATAAACTGAGCATCCAGTTTCCTCCAGAAATCCGAATCGTGAAACGAACGCCGCACGGCATTTCCAAACAAGAACGGTAACGCGAAGACTCCGATCAGAACCACATGCACCGAGACCCAATTCCGCACGACTTGTGCGAGGATCATCCACACATCCGAAGTGCCGCTCGGTGCAAGATAGTAGCCGTTCTCTCGCAACCAGCGAATTGACCATGAATCGCGATTTGTGATTTCCCTCTCAGCCTCCGCCACGCTTCCCCGACGCTGAATGAGCCTTGAAAGAAAACTGCCAAAATACCCACCCCCGGATACCGTGGAGAGGAAGTCGAAATGCTTGAGCATTGCGCGTTTTGCTAGCGACTGAGCGACGCCAAGGCAGAATGTCGCACTTCGGATACCTCCACCTGAACAGGCCAAACCCACCGAATCCGAAACGGTATCTCTTTCGCATTCCGAGGATTGGGAGATCCGGAAGCCGGCGAACCCCGCCTTTTCCCGTCGGCCCCTGATCAGTCCGGCCTCCTTATTACACAATGCGTCGGGGTAGCCCGTATTTTCTTTTGCGGGGATAGGGGATTCTGAGCTCTCAGAGGACCGACGGCTTAAACTGCGGGATGACTCGCTGCTGGAACTGGATTCGGATGGCATAATGTAAATTGGGTTTGTTGTTGAGAATTGAATCGCCTCCTCCGGGCTGGGGCTTTCACCCCATCCCGGAGGATCGAGCTACGCGGTTAAACCCAGGCCCACACGACTACTGTCGTATCCGGATCAATGGGCGGAGTCAGTCCGAGCGCCGCTGCGGCCGCGGGGTTCAGGTCGATGCGGCCTGCGACGCCGAGACGGTCTTCCACGCTGGCGGTCACGGTTTTGCCTTTGAAGGACACTGTGACGAGGCGATGCGCGGCGGCGATCACGCTGCCCCATTTTGCGATCATGTCGCTCTGGTGGAGAGCGACCATGGGCGTGTGGGTCTGTGCGGTGATTTTTCCAAACTGGCCGATACCGTTGTCGCCGACTTTGAAGCATTGCTGGTCAGTCTTTCCGGTGGCTTTGCATTTCTTGAAGGCCGCAACGTCCGCAGGATCTGCGAAGCTGGATGCCTTGGCTTTAATACCCTTTGTCGGATTGCCTCCACCGCCGTCGGCGCCAAGCGCGGCGTTGAGTGCTCCCTGCGATTTCGGGCCCCAGAACCCATCGGCATCTGCACCGATGGCTTTCTGGATTTTTTGAATCGTGGGATTCGCCTTGCCCGCCGTCTTGCCGATTTCGGCATTGAGCGCTGTTTGTGATTTTGGGCCCCAGACGCCGTCTGCTTCGACGCCGAGGATTGTTTGAACTTTTTCTACGGTTGTTGCCATTTTGTTTATTGGTTATTGGTTGGTTCTGAGTTGTGGTCTCGGTTAAGCGTAAAAGTCCTTGCCGGAGTCTTTCCGCTCCCGAAGTTCGGCAAGCATTTCAGATTCTTTCATGTTTCCAGCCCATGCGGGGCGAAGTTGGAAATGTGGTTCATCCACAATGGTTTTCCAGTTGCCACCCCATTCGAGGCCGATCTCGACTCCCAAGGCTCCGACCACCTTGTAGAGAGGCGATTCCGGAACAAAGGTCTTCGCTTTCTCCGCGTCGTCGCTGCCTTTGAATACTCCGATGTCGAACGCTATTCCGAAGTTATGGTTCGAGAAACCACCACGGGCGTTTGTGACTTTCGGCCCTGGCTTTGTCCGCCCCTTGGCAAACAATTCGTCCTGCTCGGCAAACGTGCGCATCGCGCTGATGACTTTGATGATGATGCCTTGACCGGCGGCTTTCTCGATGAGTCCCCGTGCAAAAGGACGAACTCTTGGGTGCAATGTTGCGATTCGCTCCTCGCTGCGGGAATCCGCTGTTTTCCCGTCGCCCGTAAGCGACGGCGTTTCCTTTTCCTTGATTTCGGCTGGTGCCTTCTTGCCCACGACTGCGAGATGAATGGCACCCCAAGTCGCGGGGCCGGCCTGCCCATCGACAAAGACGCCGAGCTTCTTCTGCACAGCGCGAATTGTCGCGTCCAAGCCCGCGCCAGCGGGTGTTTTTTTTCCTGCGATCGAGAGATGGATGGCCGCCCAGGATTCAGGACCTGGCTTGCCGTCTGCTGTTACGTTGAGCGCCTTTTGAACAGCGCGGATTGTTGTGTCTAGTGACATGGTTATGTTGTTTGTTGGTTTGTTGTTCCGGGTGAAAATTAGATGCTACTACTCGAAGACTCGGAGCTTTCGCTGCTGCTGCTACTTGAGCTGCTTCCAGTCGTTGTTTGGAGATCCAGCTTCTCCAGCAACTGCTTGATTTCATCCTTGAGGGGCACGAGGTCGCCGTCATCGGTAGCGCCTGCGTCCAATCCGGACAGGCTTCTGATGGCCGTTACAAACCCCGGCTTTCGGGCAAGGGCCTTTTGGATATAGAAAATCGCTTCACGTTTCAGCCATTCGGTCAATGATTCCTTCGCCGTCGGCACTGCGGCGAGGCCTTCTCTAGGAATCTGAAGATCGGCGCTCGCAACGTTCCACTCCGGTGCGTTTTTTGCCCAGCATAGCGCCTGTCCGTAAGCGCAAGCGACGTTGAGAAATACGCCCGCGCTACTGAGCACGTTTGGGAGCGATAGATACTCCCGGGCCGCTGCGAGGCATTTCAAAAAACCATCCGCCGGCTGTAGGTAGAGGTATGTAAATGTGAGGGATTTATAGATGTTCTTCCGGAGCCCCGAATCGCTTCGCCGATTCAGCCCGTCTCTGGCCGCCTCAAGCTCTGTAAGGATACTTCGCCGGATGGAGTCCGGGAGTTTTGCAAGTGTCTCCCTTTCCTGCTGGCACTCGGCCTTCTGAATCGCGACTGCGAGACAAAGGTGCGTCTCAGCGTCATCAGGGCAAATCATGCTGCCTTTTCGGAATGCTGTCACCGCCTCCCTCGCCTTGCCGAGGACGAGCAACGATTTGCCGTAAATCCGAAACTCCCGCCAGTCCCGAAGCTTATCCATGCTCGTCCCCACGACTTTTTTCGCAAACGCAGTCGCCTCATCACCGGGAAGCCTGGGGGTATCACTAAACAATGCGAGGTCATCGATAGACATTTCCGATTGAAGGGCATCGTCGAGCGGCTTGCTCGATTCTTCGCGGATTCCCATGATCTGTTCCGCCTGCTCAATTGCCGGGGCAAGGAACAACTTAGTGAGCATGTATACGGAGAGGAATCCCGCGATAGCGAAATACACCGCACTGGCGCTCCCGAGGACTTGCAGCCAGTCCGACTGCATGGCGTCGGTTCCCGGAATGGCAAGCGCACTGGAAATGTTCTGGAAGTAAACACCGAGTGATTGGACGTAACTGCCAAGTTTATGCGCCTGAAAAACGGTCCCTCCTGTGATAATCGTGGTCAGAAAACTCGAGATTTGTTCGAGGTTTGTCATCCGGACCGTCTGCTGCGCAGGGGCGGCAGCACCTTCCTGCCCGGCATTTGCCGGTGGCACATAGACAGCACGGGAAACACCAAACAGGAAGCCAATGATTCCCCCGGATGCCGCCGCCGCAAGGCCCCAGATGACCCCTACAAACATGGCGGAGACCGATTCTGACGCCAGCCACATCGTCCGGCTCATCGCATACAATGATGTCGAGATGAGTAGCCAGAATACAAAGCATAGAATGACTGTGTAAGCTGACAGTTGCTCGCGGTTTGGCCGCTTATCGTTTACTTCTGTCTGCCATGACCGGAGCCCAAAACCCACGCCGATGATGACTGGAAGCCAGATCAACTCGGGAAGCACCATTTTTCGGGTCGTATCGAATGTCACCAACGCCAGGCAGATCGCGACAATTGCCAGAAAGGCGATTGTATAGAAAACCACCGGCGATGACTTCGCACTCGCTTGCGCGGGTTTTGGGTTCGCTTCGTTCGTATTTTCCTTGATTGTTGCCATTTTCGTTTTGATGCCTTTGATTGTTCGCTATTACTCGCTGCTGCTGTTGCTCGAAGACTCGGAGTCGCTACTTCTGCTGCTGCTGCTTGATGAGCTGCTTTCCGCGCTGGAACTGCTGCTGGGAATAATCGGGCCGGGCTCTTCCTCGTGGGGATGGTGCTCGGCGCGGTTGTGCGCGATTATTCCTTCATGGGGCGGGTGCGCGGGAGGTGGAATTGGTCGCGCGTGACGTCGAATTCACGGGTCTTCCATGGCCATTCCTGGTCGGCGGCGAGTTGGATGTCGAGTTTGCCGGCGGTCATCTCGGCGATGAGATCGTCGGCGGTGCGGTGTTCGGTTTTGGAGAGGTTTTGGGCGTCGGCTTGTTCTTTGTCTTTGGCGGTGAGTGTGGCGTAGGCGTTGATGAGTCTTGTGATGTCGGCGGTTTTTACGCCTTTGAGGACGTCGAGCGGCGGGGCGTTGTTTTCGCCGGGGGCGATGCGGTCGAGGATGCTTTTGGCGACGGTTTTGAGACGGCCCAGGTTGCTATCGACATCTTCGCCGATGAAGTAATCGCCGAGGCGGGCAGCTTGGGCGCCTCGCAAGGTGCGGAGGGCTCCGCGCTGGACGAGGTCGATGACGGCGAGGAGCGCTGCTTTTGCAATGGCTTCTTCGGCGGTGAGTTGCTCTTTGGCAACGGTGGCGCTGTGCCCGCCGGTCAGCGCCGTTTCAGCAAGCTCGGC
>JANMGP010000224.1:0-57535 GCA_031374705.1 Verrucomicrobiaceae bacterium
ATGCGCCGGCGCGCCAGCGCAGTCCAGAATACCCAGAACGCCACCACGAAGAGGGCGCCCGCCAACACCACGGCACTCAGCAACGGCGGCGAAGCCGTCAAACTCGAAGACCCGCTCGGCAACACCGTGAAGGAATTCACCTACGACGACATCGCTCCGTGGCCCGCCGCAGCGGATGGAAACGGCCCGTCGCTCGTCCTGAAAACACCCGCGCCCAATACAGCGCACAGCGATTCCACAAAATGGATCGCCAGCGCCGACATCGGCGGCAGCCCTGCACAGACCTCCGCGCAGATGACCTTTAATCAATGGCGGAACGGCTATAACGAAAACCTCGCCGCAGCCGGCGATGACGATGGCGACGGCATCTCAAACGCTCTCGAATACACGCTCTCGTTGAATCCACTGGTCCGCAACGACAACGCACTCCCCGCCGGCCAGCTCATCACCGACGGCGGGCAAACGTATCTTGCGATCACCTTTCGCCGCCGGCCCGCCGCGGACCTCACGACCGTCGTCGAGACCTCCGATCAGTTCGCCGACTGGAGCAGCAGCCCGTCCGTGGTCCTCTCAAGCAGCACGGACAACTTCGATGGCACGTTCACCGAGACGTGGCGCTGTGCGACGCCGTTCAACGCCGCCGCCACTGCGAAGCAATTCCTCCGCATCCGCACCATCGTCGCACCGTAGCGCGGTTGGGCCGCTTTTTCCATGCCTCGTGACCATGTCAGTGGGAATCGTCGTCCGGATCCGCGTCGCGCACTTTTGGCAAAATCGCGAAGCCCCAGATCAGCGCTGCAACAATCCAGATCACTGAAGCAGCGCTGAGCCAGGTCGTCCGCGTCGGGAGAAAATCACCGACGGCCCGCAGCACAGTGCCGATCATCAAAAGCACCGCCGTGACGAGCAGCGAAGGCAGGCGCGTTTCGAAAAGGTGGAGGTTCCCCGAGTGGCCGAGCACCACGCGCGTCGCGACGGTGAGCGTGATGAGTGTGAAGCCGCCGAGAAACACCACGTGCATTCCCGCCACCCGTTGCCCCGGCCAGAAGAGCGGGAAGACGAGCCCCGCGAAGATTGCGAGCAACGAAAGCAGAACGCTCAGCGGAACCGTGCGCAGCGGAAACGGCGTGCGAAACACCGGCACGAACATCAGCAGGCTGCCCATCACCGTCACACCGCGGATAAACGGCGCCGCCTTTGCTGCATGGGGAAAACCGAAAGCCTCCGCCGCGTAAGCGCCGATCACGACAAGCCCCGCGACTCCCGCGGCCAGCGCGCGCCTCCGCCATTCCGGGGAAGCACGACGCTCCTCCGACATTTCGCGAAGCCCGGGAATCTTGAGAAACCTCGGCAGCAAGAAGCCACCAACCCCCAGAATGAGACACAGGATGAAAGCCTCGTTTAAGAGCGCGCCGCCAAAAATCATCCACGAGCCGCCGACCCAACTCTTCATTCCCGCAAGCCACAGCAGCGTCCCGAAAAATCCGCACGCCAGCCCGAGCGCGACGAGGACAAAGCTCGGCGGCGGCAATTCCGCGCGCTTCCCGATCCGCCGCACCATGCAACTCGCGAAAAAGATCATCTCCACGAGAAAGCCCGCGTCCCCCCACAGGATGGGATGGATCTGCATCAGCCGCGGCCCCTCGATATGCAGCCCGGCGGTGACGACATGCATCGCGACGAGCGTCCACACTTCCCATGGCCGCAGGTGCGCCGCACCGAGCAATCGCGGCATCGCCGTTCCCAGAAACCCGAAAACAAACCCGCCGAGAAAGCAGTGAATCATCAGCCGGGCGTGCATCAGCCCCGGATAAAATGAGTGGTGCAAACCGGCGAAGAACAAAGGCCACAGGGAGACGCCGGCGATCCCTAGAAACGTCGCCAGGGGAAAAAAGACGCGATAAGGCTCCGCCGGACACAGTGCGGAAAAACGGGGTTTCTTATGAACTTCCATGCCCCCAGTCTGCACTCCCGCGCCAGCCCCGCCAACCGCCCAGTTGGCGAATCATCTCCATCGCTTGCCATCCCGACGGTGCGCGGAAACCGGACATGGGTGACTACGAAGGGCGCGAAGGACGCGAAGTCTTTCAGGGCGCGATGTGAAATGAGTTTCACAATGAAACGCTGCGAATGTGAAGGAGCGGGGCTTTCCTAAGCCCCGTATGCCATGAAGTGGCATCCACAATGGCGCCCGCGATGGGGGCGCGTTTCCAGCTTGGCGGGCTTTGGGCTGCCGCCTTCGGCGCAGACGGGGCTTAGGAAAGCCCCGCTCCTTCCATTTCGCCGCGCTTCACCGTGGAAACAATATGAGTCGTCAAACCTTCGCGCCCTTCGCGAGCTTCGTAGTCCCCTCATGTCGGGGCGGAGAGAACTGAATGGTAGCGGGGGCGTCCCGCCCCCGAGCGCCAAAGGCGCTCGCCGCGCTGCGACATTGCGTGTCGCCACGGGGCCGGGACGGCCCCGCTACTTTCTCCCGTCTCTATATTTGGGAAAGATCGTATTATTTGTCCAGACATCGCACTCGGTTACCCAGAGACCACACTCGGTTACCCAGAGACCACACTCGCTTACCCAGAGACCGCACTCGCTTACCAAGAGACCGCACTCGCTTACCCAGAGACCACACTCGGTTACCCAGAGACCACACTCGCTTACCTAGAGACCACACTCGCTTACCTAGAGACCACACTCGCTTACCTAGAGACCACACTCGCTTACCTAGAGACCACACTCGCTTACCTAGAGACCGCACTCAGTAATTTAGAAAAGCAGGTCAATTATTTAGCAAAAACTTTTGAGGCAAGAAATTCTTGACAATCATGTGTGAATTCGATACCGACAAAAAACTTCTCATTATGACTCCATCAGAGCGTTCTTTTGTTGACAGACATCAACGTGGACAAACAATGCATGACGCGATCGACGGCTTTGCACCCGTATTTGCCCCACAGGACCCAAACTTGGCCCCAAGTGCTTTCCAAAGTTATTTAAATGGGGTCGAAGAGAAGAACAACGATGTCTCGGAAGCCGAAGCCGTTCTCACACCGCTGACCGACGAGCGCGTGACATCGGCAGAGGCGCTCAAGGATAAGGCGCTGCGCGTCAAAGATCATGTGAGCGCGAACGTTGTTTGGAAGAAGCATCTCAAGGCGATCAGCGCGGCTGCCGATGATGTGCGCGGCTATTCCTTGCCGAAAAAGGTGGCGCCCCCGCCGGCAGGATCGCCGCCCCCGGTGCCGAAAAAGGCGCGCCAGGGAGCGCGTTCGCAGCAGAGTTTTGCGGATTTGGAAAAGTTGTTTGGCAAGCTGCTCGCGCAGGTGAGAAAGGTCACCGGCTATGCAGCCGCAGCGGGTTCCGGCCTGACGATTGCCGAGCTCACCGCGCAAGACGATGCCTTCACGCTGCTCAACGACAATGTCTCCGAAGCCGAAGCCGACCTCTCGGAAGCACAGCGCATCCGCAAGGATTTCTACGACGGCGAAAACGGCCTGCGCGAGAAGATGAAGTCCATCAAAAAAGCCGTCCGCTCCCAATACGGCAGCGCCTCCACGCAGTACGCGGCGGTCGTGGGGATTGCGTTGTAGGGCGATTTTTTACCAATGGCTCGCGGTAAATTCATTCGTTCTCAGGCGGTGACTCATTTGGTCATCAATGGTCGTGAATATGAGCGTTTGCGCTTCGACGCAGCGGATTCGGATGACGATTCGGATGACAAGTGGGCGGGGCTATGTGAATGCGAAGTATCCGATGGCTCCTTTCATATCTTCGGTTGCGAATTAGAGCTATGCCCGCGCTGCAAACGGCAGATTATTTCTTGTGATTGCGTGTTTGAGCAACGTCCGGGGACGCCTCCGCTCAATTGATACGCGCGTTTCAATGAACCACCCTCAAAGTAGCTCGCCCGCTCCCAATACGGCAGCGCCTCCACGCAGTACGCGGCGGTCGTGGGGATTGCGTTGTAGGGCGGGGGTTGACTTCGCCGCCTCAAACCGCCTGACTCCTTCTCCATGTCGCTGCCAAAAGATTTCTGGGAAAAGCTGCAAGGAAGAACAGATGCTGAGTTGCACGACGCAATCAAGAATTCGAAGGACTATCTCCCCGAAGCAGTTGAAGCCATAAGAGCTGAGTGGAACAAGCGAGGCTTGTCTGACGTTCGTGCGCAAGAGCTGGAAAAGGTCGTAGAGGCCCGCGTTGCTGCGGATGATGCTAAGGCAAACGAACCGTTGAGCATTTCCATGCGGATATTTTGCATGGTGCTTTGGGGAGGGATTTGGCCGCTGGTTCTTTATTTTCGCTACAGAAGCAAGGGCTACAATCGCAAAGCGAGTCAGTGTTTGATGAGCATCTTGTACGGAATGGCGCTCTTCATGGGTCTCATAATGCTAATGGGCTACGTATTCGGGTTCTTTGCGCAACGGAACAGATGAATTAGGACAATGGTAATTCACGCGGCCCTCCGCGTATTTCATCGATCTCGAAGCGCAAATCCATAGAGCGTGCGGCTGGGAAAAGTGCGCTTCGCGTGAGGACAATCACGCGCGTTTCAATGAACCACACTCAAAGTAGCTCGAACTCATATGAAAATTCGCTTCTTTTCGGCACTAATATCCATGCTAAAAGCCATGGTTCTGTTGGTAATTGGGGCAATGTTGGGAGCCTGGATTGAGCGGGGTTTTTGCGAACGTGCGGTTGTTCGAGCGGTAGAGATGCAGGGCATTTTGAAACGGGATATCGCATCTGGAAAGAACATCATGGAACAGTCGCAGAGTTATTTTCTTCAAACGGGAGCAGAGTTTTTGGGGACGCGTTCAATTGGATTTCGATTCGGGTTTTACCATAATGGGATACTGGGAATATCTTTTTCCCCAGACGGTCGTTTCGAAATGACATTTCAGCCAAGTGAGGAAAATGAACCACACTCAAAGTAGGACCTCAAAAGAGAAGGTTTAGCTGGAAATGTGGATGGCAAGATTCACAAAGCCGAAAACGCCTCCGACGATAAACAGGACACAGAACCAAAACGCTGCTTTTCGGCTATTCCTGACGAGCCCATACGCTGCCAGTGACACGAATGATGCGAATGATGAGAGTAACCAGATGAAGCCGAGCGCCTCACTGGAGCCGGGACAGAAATTGATCAAGGGAAGCAGCGCAAGAATGTATCCGGCTTTCAGCGCAAAACCGAGCGGTAATAAGAGGAGCCATGCAATCATCGCAGTGGCAATCGTCGGGCGAGGCTTCATGGTTTTGTGGCGCTTCGGGACGGCGTTTGGCCCGGAATTCTGGACTGCTTTCACCTCGCCACAAGGCGGATGGTGTCGGTGGCGGTCTTGGGGCCGCGGGCGGCGCGGGCTTTCCACTGGATGCCGAAATCGACGCGGTTGCCGCTGTCGATGTGGCTGAGGAGTTTTTCGACGGCGCGGACGTCGGTGACGTCGTAGCGGCCGATGGTGGTGATGAGCATTCCGGGCTCGATGCCGGCGAGGGCGGCTGCGGTTTTGGGTTCGACTTCGGTGATGAGGACGCCGCTGCCTGCGGGGTAGCCGGAGGTGGCGGCGAGTTTTTCGTCGATGGTCTGGAGGGTGAGTCCGAAGTATTTTTTGGCGAGGCCGGGCTTTTCCGCGACTTTTTCGCCGCGGGCGATTTTGCGGAATTCTTCGAGTTTGTCGCGCACGGTGTTGGAGGGGATGGCGAAGCCGAGGCCCTGGGTGGGGATGCCTTGGGGGGTGTAGGACATTTTGACGGAGCTGATGCCGACGAGTTTGCCGGCGATATCGACGACGGGGCCGCCGCTGTTGCCGGGGTTGATGGCGGCGTCGGTCTGGATGAGGTTTTGGAATTCGATTTCGCCGATGGTGACGCTGCGGCCTTTGGCGCTGAGGATGCCGCGGGCGACGCTGCTGCCGTAGCCGAGGGGGTTGCCGAGGACGAGGCAGGTCTGGCCGAGGAGGTTCGGGGAGAGGTCGGCGAGGGGGATGAATGGGAGGGGCGTTTTGCTTTCGATTTTGATGAGGGCGAGGTCGATGTCGGCGTCGCCGGTGATGTATTGGGCGGTGTAGGTTTTGCCGTCGTTGGTGGTGACGGAGATTTTCATCTCGGCGGCGCGATCGACGACGTGGGCGTTGGTGAGGATGTAGCCGCTTGCGTCCACAAGGAAGCCGCTGCCGAGGCTTTGGACTTTCTGTTTGATGACGCGGGGCGGTCGCATCTGGCGTCCATAGTAGTCCTCGAAGAGGGCGTCCAGTGGGTCGCGGACCTGGCGATGGACGACGGATTCGGTGTTGATGTTGACGACGGCGGGCATGGTCTTGGCGACGGCGCGGACGGCGGGCTCCTGCGCGGGGTCGTCCTGCGCACGAAGCGGGACGAGCGCGGCGAGTAGGATGACGAGTAGAATTTTCATGGTGTGATTTTAGCGGGAATTGACGGCGTGCAACGCGGAAAGTTTCCGGATAGGAGGCAGGGTATGAAACTTATCGCGTCCATCTTTTTCACGACGACTTGTCTGGCTCTCGCACTCGACGCTCCAAAGCTGGAGCGGAACGCAGCGGGGGAAATCATCATCGCCGCGCCCGAGGGTGCGCACGCCCGTTACACGATCGATGGTTCTGCGCCGGGCGCGAAGTCGGGTCCGTATCTCGCGCCGATCATCCTTCCGTCGGGCGGGAAGGTGAAGGCGGTGTCGGTGAGCGCCGACCGCAAGACGGTGAGCGAACCGGCACTGCTGGAGGTCGCGTCCGCGCCGGATGCGAAGCGGCTGCCTTCATCGGTGGTGCCGTGTACGCAGGACCGGGATTATCCGACTTACGACTGGGCGGTGCGGCATCGTCTGGTGTCGGCGCGCACGGCGGCAATGAAGGCGTCGCTCGTGTTCATCGGCGACAGCATCACGCAGATGTTCGGCGGCGAGCCGCACGATCGCAGCCAGCCCGGCAAGGCGGTTTGGGAGAAATATTACGGCGCGCGCAATGCAGCGAATCTCGGCTTTGGCTACGATTACACGGAGAACACGCTGTGGCGTCTCCAGCACGGCGAACTCGACGGCGCCGGGGCGCGGGCTGTGGTGTTGAACATCGGGACGAATAACATGGGCAAGAACACGCCCGAGGAAATCTTTGAGGGTGTAAAAGCCATCCTCGCCGAAGTCCGCCGCAGCCAGCCGGCGGCAAAGGTGCTGCTCCTGGGAATCTATCCGCGCGGCGCAAAGCCGGACACCACTCGCGAGAAATTCGCGAAGACCAATGTGCTGCTCGCGACGCTCGACGGGAAAGACGGCATCACATTTCAAGACGTGACGCCGAAGCTCTTGGAACCAGACGCGAGCATCTCGAAGGACACGATGGGCGACTTCCTCCACCCCACGCAAAAGGGCTACGAGATCATCGCGGAGGCCATCGAGCCCACGCTGAAGAAGCTGCTCGGCGAGTAGCGAACTACTTCTTCGGAGCGGTCGAAGCGGTCACGCCCGGCTTTGGCTCGTCGGCCTTGGCGAGGAGTTGTCCGAGGACCTGATACAGCCGGCGCAATCCGCCGCCCGTCATCGCGATGCGGGTGTGAATCGGGAGCGTCGCGAAGCCCTGTCCTTGATCGGGAATGATGCCGCTGGAGAAATCGAGATACACTTCTTCCTGTCCGGTCGTGAGCACGACTTGATTCGCATAACGCGCGGTCAAGTCTTCGTATTTCACCTGGATTTTCGTCTGTTTTTTGTCGGGTTGATTAGCCATGGGCAGAGGGATAAACGGCATCGACGTCGTTTGCAAACGGAGTGTCCGATTTTTTCTGACCATTTAGATATCTTTTGTATTTGTTGATTTGCGATTGAAGAAATGACCGTTCTGGTGCGTTCTGATTTCTGAAGTTATGCCCAGCCGATTGATCCTGCTGATATTCTTATGGTCGTTTGCGACGGTGGTGGCCCAAAAACCAAACCCCGGAACTACGGTCCCGACCGGCACAATCCCGACCGACAAGGAGATACGTCCTCCGTTCGGGCTGGATTGGAGCGAAGACTCCAAGCGCGTCGAATCCAAGATCGCCGCCGCGAAACTCAACATCAAGGAGCGCCGGAAAATCGAAACCCGATGGGCTCTCATCGTTAATGGTTTTAAGAAACCCGACGCGAATGACCCGAAAGCACCCAAGCCTCCCGCCCTCGAGCAGGTGATATTTTACTTCAGCGGAGGCCGGCTTTCCAAAGAGCGCGACAAGGACGGCAAGACCGCCGAACGGATCACGGACGGTACCCTTGTGGAGGTTGAACTCCAATACCGGCACGAAGGCTGGCAGGAGGCAGACTACAACACCTGCCTCGGCGAGAAGCGCCAGCTTCTCGAGCGGACTTACGGCGTCGGTCAGCAAATCGTCCGCGAGACGAACAACCTTCCCGACGGAAAAGGCACGGCAACCATGGTCGGCTACAAATGGAACAAAAATAATACGTCGGTGGATCTGGTTTACTTCATGGCGGAGGCGAAAGAGGAGAAGCACATCTTTCATACTCTGAGCCTGCACTACAAAGTAGCCCGATAGTCTGCGGCAGGCGCCCGACGGCTCTGTTTTCGCGCTTGCTCAAGGGCGGACGCCAGATGAAGAATGCAACGCTTTCTTATGACGCGGAGCCAGCCATGTTCCACCCACGATGGAGCGCCAACTCTCGCTGCGAGGTTGTTGCGAAATCCCACGCCTCTTGCGTCGGTCGGGGAGTTGGAACACATGCTGACCGAAGACCTCGAAACACTTCGCCTGATTGTGGACGGGTTGCGCAGGCTTGAGACGAAGGCCCTCGATACTCTGAAAGTCGTGGACGCTTGCACGCGCGGCTACTTTACGCCTCCCGAAGAGGACAGCGTCATGCGGATTGTGTTCACCTTTCGGAGCTACCGCCTCGGCCTGTACGAGATCATTCAGCACTACCTCGACTACGAAAAGATCGCGAACTCGCGGTTGCGGCTGCGCGCGTTCTCGACCGGATACGCCGCAGCCCTCTTTCTCTACGGCAAATCATTCACGATGCTTCACGTCGCCGAAACCCGCCCGATCCTTCGGCGCAAACTGAACGAGGCGAATCGCGAAGGCGCGCTGCCCGCGGGGTTTCTCGATGAAGTGGTGGATTCCTACAGTTCGATTTTCCACCAGCGGCTGCTCCGGCGTGCCCAGCGTTTCTGGCATAGTCAGCGTGGTCTCATGCACGAAATGCGCACTGCGAATACGGAATGGCGATGGCTCAGCACCGTCATCCGCCGGCAGCGCGCGGTGGTTCGAAGGGCGTTCGGCCGGGTCGTCCACTGGAGGCTCCGGCATGACTGGAAGGCGCTCTGGCGAATGGTCTTCAGCCCGCTCGGGCGGGTCGGCGGCGGGCTGGGCATCATGTTCGCGGGACGCATTGCAGGCAAACGTCCGGCGTCCGGCGCACCGCACGCAATTGATGCGGCCCTTCTTCAGAAATTGCGACCGCACCTCGAGCCTGGCGATGTCTTGCTCATCCGGGCGGAGAAGAAACTCACCAGCACTCTCCTGCCGGGCTTTTGGGCGCATGCCGCAATTTATCTCGGTGGGTACGCGGATATTGAGCGAATCGGTGTCGCGTCCCACCCGCTGGTGTCTGGAAGATGGGAGGAATTGCGACGCAACGAGCCGCAGTTCGGCTGGGTCATCGAAGCCGTCAGCCCGCGCGTGAACATCCACACGCTTGAGCACAGCCTCCGCGCAGATCACGTCGCAGTCCTGCGTGCGAATCTGAACAGCGTCGAATGGCACGCAGCATTCGATGAAGCCTGCTCGCACCTCGGCAAGCCGTATGACTTCAAATTCGACTTCAACATCAGCAGTCGCATCGTTTGCACGGAACTGATCTACCGCGCACTGCACGGTCGCGGTGCGATCGACTTCGACCTCGTCAAGCGGCTCGGCCGCTACACGCTCAGCGGCGACGACCTCGCTCAGCAGGGCACGCGTGCGCTCGATGGCGGCGGCGGCCCGCTCAGGCTCGTCGCACTCGCGGTCCGCGACGGTGCGAGCCGGATGAATCTCTTCGATGGCGAGAAAGCCATGAAGGCGCTCCGGCTGATCCTCGGCGGCACCCGCCCGACGGCGGTGCGCGATTTTGAACGGTTGCTGCGACATGAATGAACGCCCGAAATTCAGCGGGCGCGGATGGCGCAGGTGGCTCCACTGGCTTTGCGTGAAGGTCTATTTCGACCGCGTGACCGTGCTTCATCCCGAGCGCATTCCAGAGGGCGGCCCCGTGCTCTATCTTGGCCTGCACCGCAACGGAGCAGTGGATGGGTTTGTGTATCACGGTGTCGTGCCGGACGCTGTGTTCATGGTATCGGAGCAGTTGCGCCGCAGTTCGTTCGGGCGCATGTTTTTCGACGGTATCGAGGTGGCGCGCGACAAGGATAGGGAGGGCGAAACTGCGGATAATTCCGGGGCGATCGAAAAGTGCGCAGCGCATCTTCAAGGGGGCGGCAGTCTGTTTATTTTTCCGGAAGGCACGAGTTCGCTCGGCCCGCGGCATCTCCCGTTCAAAAGCGGCCCGGCCCGGCTCATCGACGCGATGATCGAAGCGGGCGGTCCTATGCCGACGATCGTGCCCGTGGGCATCCACTACGAGCGGGCGTGGGAGTTTCGATCGCAAGTCGAAGTAGTCTTCGGCGATCCGCTATCGCTTGATTTTGCAGGTGTGAAGCGGCGGCGGTTGGTCGAAATCAAACAGCGGATCGCAGCCGCGCTCGACGCAGTCGGTGCGAACTTCCCATCCGAATCCGCACAGCAAACCGCCGAGAGCCTTGCCTACGGACGCACGCTAGGCACCGGGCGGTCGTATTTCTCGGGCCTCAAATTGTTCGAGACGGGCCTGCCTCCGGCGATCTTTGCCGCGTGGAGCGAACTTGAGCCACGGACGGCCCGGCCCGGGCTGCTGTTCCATCAGGGCGTGCCGCTCTTTCCGATTCGACCGCCGTGGCTGTACGCGTTTGCACTTCCATTTTTTGCGATTCCCGTTGTGGCCGCGGCGCTGATCAATCTCCCGCCGCTGCTCGTCGCTACATGGGCGGGAAAGAAATTCCCAGACGCACAAAACGTCATCGCGCTGTGGCGGATTTTGACCGGCATTCCACTCCTGATTGTCTGGTGGGTCGTGCTCGCTGCGGGCACCATCATCGCTGGAAAACCGTCCTGGTTCCTGATTGCGGCAGTTATCAGCGTGTCAGGGCTCTGGCTTTTTCGCAGGGTCAACAAGGTCGCAATCGCGGTGAATAACGCATACCGTTTTCCGGCCTTGCGAAAACAGATGCTCGCCTTCCACCGCCAGCTCGCGGAAGAACCATCAGATGTCTAAACGGCTCCAGCTTCACGAATTCTTCTTCGGGGGATTTTTGTTCGTTATGTCTCTCTGGCTGCTGGCGGTGCGCGGACCTGCCGAGCCATTCGCTTGGCTCTTCGTCGGCCAGTTTGCGGTCGCAATAGCGCTCATTGCATGGTCGTCCCATGCGCCGGAATCCATCGTGCGCTGGCGCTGCAGGCTCCTGTTTTACGCGCTGGCGATGAATCTCTCCTACTTCGGCCTTCGCTATGCGATTCCCGCTGTTCATCCACGCTCTTTTGATCCCGAGCTTGCCCGCGCCGATGTCGCGCTGCTCGGAGCGCCGGTCGGGATCCTTCTGCGCCCGCTCGCCCGTCCGTGGCTCACGGACATCCTCAGTTTTTGCTACTTCCTTTTCTATCCGTGGCTCTTGTGGGGCTGGGCGCGCTTTGGGTTTCGCGATGTCGCGGTGCTGCGCCGGCTGTGCGCGGGGACATTCACGATCTACGGCATCGGCCTTCTCGGCTACGCGCTGGTGCCCGCGGGAGGCCCGCATTTTTTTCCTGAACTCGCAGCGACACTCGGCCCGGAACTCGAAGGGGGATTCATGACTCAACTGCAAGCCCGCATCGTCGCGGACGGCTGCATTCGCGTGGATGCCTTCCCGAGCCTGCACTGCGCCTGCTCGGCGTTTCTGCTTTGGTTTGAGTGGCATCACGCGCGACGGTGGTTTTGGGTGATGCTCGCGCCGTGTGTCGGCCTTTGGTTTTCGACAATGTATCTGCGTTATCACTATCTGGTGGACGTGCTCGCCGGCTTCGAGCTGGCGGCCGCCACCATTGTCACAGTTCGTTTATGGGAGAAATCAAACCGCACGTCCTAAATCTCACCGTTCCAGACGCACTTCGTGCTGAGAACACCGGCGGCAAAGGCTCCAGCCTCGCGCGCTTCATCCAACGAGGCTTCCCGGTGCCATCGGGCTTTGTCGTCACCTCGGCTGCGTGCCGCGCTTTTATGACGCTCGCTGGCGACGCCGTTGCACGCTCGGGCGTCGCAGAGATGGTCGATGCCGAGCAGCGTCGCGTCGCGTGCGCGGAGTTGCGCGCCTCGCTCGTTCGCCTGCCGTTGCCGGACGAACTCGCCGTCGCGGTCCGCGAAGCGCTCGCAGCCGAGCCTCCCGGACTGAGCTACGCAGTTCGCTCGTCCTCAACTCTCGAAGACCTTGCAACGTCGGCATTTGCCGGAGCCCACGACACGTTTCTAAACATCTCCGGCGCCGACGAAATCCTCACGCGCATCCGGGATTGTTTCGCGTCACTCTGGAACGACCGCGCCGTCGCGTACCGCCGCGAGCGTGGATTCGACCACACGAATGCGGCGATGGCGGTCGTCGTGCAACGTCTTGTGCGCTGCGAGGTCGCGGGCGTCGGCTTCAGCGTGAATCCCATCAGCGGCGATCTCGGCGAGATGATCGTGGACGCCAATTTCGGCCTCGGCGAATCCGTCGTGAGCGGCGAATGCGAAGTCGATCACTACGAAATCGAAAAGTCCACCCTGGCTGTGCGCCGCAGCGTCATTGCGCACAAGACGCGTCGGATCGTTTCCGCCGCCCAGGGCACGGTGGAAGAGGACGTGCCCGATTCCGACGCAGGCCGCCCGTGCCTGGATGACTCGCAGCTCGCCGAGGTCGCAGCGCTGCTCGCGCGTGTGGAAAACCACGCGCAATTTCCGCAGGACATCGAGTGGGGCATCGCCGACGGACGCCTCTATCTCCTGCAATCGCGGCCCGTCACGAGCATCCCTCCGCGCTGGACCCGGGACGAATCCGCCGAGCGTTTTCCAAATGTGATATCGCCGCTGACGTGGGATTTCGTCGAGGCCGGCTTCCACAATTCGCTCGAGCATTCCTTCCGGCTGATGGATTTCCCGCCCTACCATGGAAAGTGGTTCGCGCAGCATGGGCACTACATTTACGGCAATGCAAACGTCGTCGCGCTCTACGCGGGCCGCATCCCGTTCACATTTTCCACGCTCGATGCGCTGCGTGATCTCGTCCCGCAATTGCGCGGCGAATTCCGGTGGGTGCAGGAACTTCCTGTCGCGTGGGTCCGCGACATGGACGGATACCTCCTCCGAATCGGCGAGTTCAATGCGACGCCGCTTTCCACGATGAGCGACCGCCAGCTCTGGGCTTTCGTCGAGGAAGTCGTCGAGCATGGTGCCGATTATTTTCGCCCGAACATCGCCATTTCCCTCACGCACGGGGCTCTCTTCCGCCTCCTCCATCGGATGCTCGCGCTGGCCGTCGCTGAAACGGATGTTCGTCGCCTTTTCGACGCACTGCTCGGATGGTGCGAAACGAAGACCGGCCAGATCAATAAGGAGCTGTTCGAACTCGCGCACGTCGTTCGGGCGTCACCCGCGTTGGAGCGCCAGCTCGTCGATGGCGAATCCCGCCAGCTCATCGCCACCGGAGCGCTCGACCGCTTTCCTGACTTTGCACGACGCTTCCGGAAATTCCTCCACGATCACGGTCACCGCGAAGTGGACTTCGATCCGCTCATCGCACCGTGGGGCGAAGCACCATGGGTCGTGCTCGACAACATCCGCCTCATCCTCGGCACGCCTATGGACGTTTCGCCCGCAGAAAAGGAGCGCGCCGGTAAAGTAGCCGCCCAACGCGCGGAGTTCGAACTTTTCGGAAAGCTGCCGGCGGAGCTCCATTTCTTCTTCCACGAAGTCATCCGCCTCGCCCGCTCCTACACAAGCCTCGACGACCTCGAACACTACCAGACGACGCGCCTCAATCTCCCGCTCCGTCGCGGCCTCCGCGAGCTCGGACGCCGCCTCGTCACCCGCGGCGTGATCGATGATCCGATGGACATCTTCATGGCTCGCATCGCGCAAATCCGCGACACCGTCGCCATCCACTCAGACGCCGCCTGGGTCGCGCTCGGCGACACTATCCGAAAACAAAAAGCCGCCTACCTCGCCGACGCCGCCCGCGAGCCCGAGTGGATACTCGGCCAGCGACCGGAGCCCGTGCAGACCGGCGACGCCCTCAGCGGCCTTCCCGGCAGCCCCGGCGAAGCGGAAGGCCCTGTCTTCCTCGTCCTCGGCCCGGACGATTTCGCGCGCTTTCCAAAAGGCAGCGTCCTCGTCGCCCGCACGACAAACCCCGCCTGGACGCCGCTCTTTTACAGCGCGATAGCCGTCGTCACCGAAAGCGGCGGCCCGCTTTCCCACGGCGCGGTCACAGCACGGGAAATGGGCCTCCCCGCCGTCATGGCCGTAAAAGGCTGCCTCGGCGCGCTCACCAACGGCCGCCGCGTCCGCGTGGACGGCGCTCGCGGGAGGGTGTTCCTCTTGTCCGAGTAAAGGCCGGTGTCTCCCTTCGAGGATGCTCGGGTGATCAGCGCGCTGTGAGCCGGATCGTCAGGGAATCATGTCCCACCGTGCGCTCGTAGAGTGCTTCGCGTTCGACGTGGGGCGTTTCCTCTAGCACGGTAATCGTCGCGACACGCTCCGTACATTTTTTCAAGAGCGTGCGGAGGATCAGGCGGGCGTGCGGCGCGCCGAGGCAGAGATGCGTTCCAAAACCGAACGAAAGATGCGGGTTCGGCTTTCGGTCGAGACGCACTTCCTCCGGCTTGTCGAAGACTGTTTCGTCGCGATTTGCGGAAGCCCAGCAAAGGCCGACGCGCTCGCCTGCTTTCACCGTCATGCCGTGGACATCCGTATCCGCCGGGCACACTCGGCCGATTTGTGTGAGCGGCATGAACGCGCGGAAAAACTCCTCGCTCGCGTGGACGATGCGCGCGGGATCGTCGCGGAGAAATTCCAGCGCGCCGGGATTGCGGCCAAGGTGGCTGAGAACGGCGGAAACCGTGTAGATGATCGTGTCACGTCCTCCTGCAAATGTGAGGTTGCCAAAGCCCATCATTTCATCGCGAGTGAGCGGGCGACCGCGGAAGGTCGCAGTCGCCAGCGCGCTGAAAAAATCCGCCCCGGGATTTGCCGTCGCGCGGTCGAGCTGCGCGTGGAGATACTCCTCCAGCGCCGCGCCTTTTTTCAAACCACCCGCGACTTTGAAAACGTGCGTGCCCCAGCTAATCCATGTCTGCGCTTCGCTCTCGGGGACGTTCAGCAAATACGTGAGCGCCCGCGATTGCAGCTTCAGCGCAAAGTCGCCGATGACTTCCACCGAGTCGCGGTTCATCGCATCGGTGAGCAATTCGTCGATCAGCGCCTCCACTTGCGCCACCATTGCAGGGTCCTTCGCGCGGCGAAAAAACGGCTCGGCGATTTCGCGATACTCGCCGTGTTCCGGCGGGTTGGTTTCGATAGGGAGCTGCCGCATCGTGCGCACGTCCTCCTCGGAGGGAATCGGTACCCGAAACGGCGCATCGCTGCTGAACGTCTTCCAATCCTTCGCCGCCTTGCGCACATCTTCGTGACGCAGGAGCATCGTGATGTTCTCGCCGTGAAACGGGCACTGAAGCACGCCGGCTGCGTTTCGGATTTCGCGGAATGGATCGGGACTCGGAGTCATGCTTTGAAAATGCACACACGTCGAAGGGTTTAGTCGATTTCAATCTCGTCCGAACAACCTCCTGGCAGATGGATACTGCCGGGCTCCAGGCGCAGCGAGTCGGCCGGAATGTTATCGAACGGTATTCCTACCAAAAACGGCGCGTTGCCGAGAAACTCGCGGGGCAGGATTGATTCCCAAGTGCCGGGCATTCTAAATGAAGACTGTCGCCGCGAAGGTCGGCGCAATTTTTCCATCCATGCAGTTCAAGACGAATGGTTCAACTGGCAGAAATGCCTCTTCCCGAAAGCAGTGTAGTAGCAGTCCGCATAGCGTGCGGGTTCGAAAGCCGTGAACGTGCAGCAGGCTTTTGAGGCAGCGCGGCTTCACCACCACGGCGGACGACTGGTGGAAGCGGAGGCGATTTACCGGCAGATTCTGGCGGTCGCGCCGGAACGTGCAGATGTGACCCATTTGCTCGGGGTGTTGGCGGGGCAGACCGGGCGGAGCGCGGAAGCTGTGGCGTTGCTTCGGCAATCCATCGCGATGCGACCGGCCCATGCGGAGGCGCACAAGAATCTCGGAATCGCTTTGAAGGCTACGGGGCAACTGGACGAAGCGGAGGCCTCGTTTCGGCAGGCACTAGCGCTGAAGCCGGACTATGCGGAGGCGTGCAAGAATCTCGGCAGCACACTGCATCAAGCGGGGCGGGTGGATGAGGCGATCGCGGCTTACCGGCGGGCGATTGCGCTTAACCCGCGCTTTTCCGATGCGCACGATAATCTCGGCGTCGCGCTGCGGGAAAAGGGGCTGCTGGACGAAGCTGCGAGCGCATGTCGCCAGGCCGTGGCGCTGAATCCGCGGCGTCCAGAGTCCCACAATAATCTCGGCAACGCGCTATACGACAAGCGCCGGTTCGATGATGCGATCGCGGCCTATCGTGCGGCGCTGGAGTTGCGGCCGAGTTTTGCACAGGCATACAATAACCTTGGCATCGCGCTGAAAGCGAAAGGCAAAGCGGATGCGGCGATTGGCGCGTTTCGCGCAGCCGTGGAGCGCAAGCCGGATTATGCGGATGCTTTCTACAATCTGGGCACTGCACTGAAGGAGACAGGCAGAACGGATGAGGCGGTCGCGGCATTTCGCAGGGCACTGGAATGGAAGCCGGATTCGCCCGACTGGCAGCATGTGCTGTCGGCGCTTTGCGGTGACGATTCCGCGCGCACGAGCCCGCCCGGCTACGTGCGGACTTTGTTCGATCAATATGCGCATCGCTTTGATGAGCATCTCGTCGGGACGCTCGACTATCACGTGCCGGAGTTGTTCCGCGAACTCGTCGTCGCGGCGGCGCCGGACAGGCGCTTTGACATTCTGGACCTCGGCTGCGGGACCGGCCTGTGCGGCGTGGTATTTCGCTCGCTTGCGACGAAGCTGGTCGGCGTGGATCTTTCGCCGGCGATGATTGAGAGAGCCGCGGGGAGGGGGATATACGACCGGCTCGTGACCGGCGATCTTGCCGAGGCAATGTGGAAGAACGGGGAGTTTGACCTTCTGCTCGCGGGAGACGTTTTCGTTTACGCGGGCGACCTGGTGGAAGTTTTCGCGGCAGCCGCGCGCACGTTGCGCAGCGGTGGAATGTTCGCATTTTCGCTGGAGCGGCACGACGGCGAGGGCTTCGTGCTACGGCCCAGCGCGCGTTTCGCGCATTCGCTCGGATACATTCGCGAACTGTCGAAGCGGCATGGGTTTACCGAACTCCAAGTGCAGGAAATCGCCGTGCGCAAAGAAGCAACGGAAGTGGTGGCCGGCTGGCTCGTGCTGCTCGGGAAGTGAAAGTCTGTCGATTAGCGTTTCAGCGGTTTGGAGATCAGCACGTGGCCGAATTTCCCGCTCTCTAAATGAAGCGTGCCCTGCGCATCGGCGGGAAGCGATTGCGCGGGGACGATCTCTTTGTCCTTCGCAACCACACTTACTTTCCCGGCACGGACGGTGACGACGATACGACCATCGGCCTGAATGTCCGGCAGTCCGAGGCCGGTGAAAAGTGCGGCGACGGATACGGTGTCGCGCGCATCCACACTGGCGATCAACTCGCCCTCCGGAAGCGGCATTTCCTTTCGCTCGGTGATGTAGTCCGTCGTCATCGGCTCCGGCAAAAGCGGGACGAGGTGCTTCGGTGCGAGTTCCGGATCGGGCGCAAGTTCCTGAATGCGCATGTTGCGGAACTCGACCGGCGCGCCTTCGCTCTCGATGCTCATGTAGCCTTTGCGCGGGGAAACGCGATGTAGCGTGGTGGCGAGTGTGCCGTTCACCTCGTTTTGGATCATGCCGTCCATGCAAGTGAGCCGGATGCGGTTCCACTCGCCGGTTTTGCTGGCGTTGAATGCGACGGGCATGGAGCGAATCCCGCATGAATCCGAGCGGCCAAACCGCGGGTCGGGAATCGCCGTCGAGATCGAACCCGGCAGCGTGAAGATGTCGCCGTGGCTCGTGTACCATGAGCCGTTGCCGAGATTGCACACCTGAATCTCGTAGCCCTCGCGAGGAAACGGTCCGCCAAAAGCGGGAAACGCACTGTGCCGGACAAGGACGCCGGAATTCCCGCTCGTGCCTTTTCCGCCGCCGGCGCTCGGCGCCTCGGTGAGATGCCGCCACTCGTATTCGAGCACGAAGTTTTCATACGCCTTCATCGAGCGGATGACTCCGGTCGGTCCGCGCGCGATGTGCAGGACAAACTCGCCGGGCCGATCAGGATTCGGAGTCGTGGAAAGATGCGGCGCTTTGACGGACATGCTCATGCTCGTCCACTTCTCGTCGAGTGCTCCTGTGAAAAGGCTCTCCCATTTTTCACCATAAGGCTTTGGCGGCGGAAACTGCCCGTCCACCGGCTCGTCGGCAAAAGCTGCGAGCGTGGAGAAGATGAAGGTGGCGGCGAAGCGAGGGTGGAGTTTCATGATGTGGCGGGAGGTTGGTTTAGCGGAAAAGCTTTGGCGTGAAGTCGGTGAGGTAACGCCGCCAGACGGGCCATTCATGGCCACCCTCGGTCTCCACAAATTCGTAGCGTATGCCCTTTTCTTTCAGCAGCGCGTTGAACTCGTTGTTGCGCTGAAGGAGGAAATCTTTTTTGCCGCATGCGATCCAAAAAAGCTTCAGGTCGCGGTTTGTCGCTTCGGCGTTGTCGAGGCCGGCTGCGACGCTCTTCGCCGGCGGCGGCGCGGAACTGAAAGCGCCGATCCATCCGAACTTGTCGTGGTGATTGAGGGCTACGGTGAGCGCATGATGACCACCCATCGAGAGTCCGGCAAATGCGCGTGCCTCGGGCTTGGCGGTGACTTTATACGTGGCCTCGACGAGAGGGATGATGTCCTGCACAAGTTCACGGCAGAGGGCGTCGGAATTCGCGGGGCCGTAGTCTTCAAAACCCGCGGCACCGGGCGGGATGGCATGGGCATCCGGCATGACGATGATCATGCGCACAGCCGTCTTCGCAGCAATCAAGGAATCCATGATCCACGGGGCCTTGCCATGCACACTCCAGGTCCTCTCGTCGTCGCTGTATCCGTGCGCTAAATACAGCACAGGCAGCGGGGCATCTCCGGCACCCGGCGGCGTATAGACGAGGACGCGGCGCGGCTTGCCCAGCGCCTTGGATGCGTAGCTGTGGACATGGACGGTGCCATGGGGAATGTCCTGCCAGTCCCACGGTGCGGGCGGATTTGCCGGAACGTGCAGGATGCTGGAACCGGGCCAGCGCTGCGGCTTGAGCGCGGAGTTTTGCGGGTCGATGACGTTCAGGCCGTCCACGGAAAAATGATACTCGTGCACTCCGGCGGGACATTTCGGAATGGTGACGGACCACACGCCTTCATCATCTTTTGTGAGTGCGGTCTCAGGGCCGAACTGGCCGGAGACCTTCACTTCGGCGGCCTTGGGTGCCTTAAAGCGAAACGTCACGCCGCCGTCCGGCAGGAGTTCCGGCGAGACGAGCGGTGCGGGCCGTTGAGCCTCGGCGGAAGCGGCTGCCAGTAGTGTTGCGACGATGGTGGTACGGATGCGACGGGTAGTATTCACCGGGCCACACTACGCGACGCAGCCCACTCGCCAAGCACGGAGAGTCGCCAACAAACCGGAACAAAAGTCCACGCCCGCAGCGGGCATTGGCGCAACGATGGGAGCGCTTTGGGCATCCGGTTTGCTCTGGAGGGGACGCAAATGTCCAAATCAGCCCACTCACTTTACATGAAAAAACCTGCCCTTCCCCGTTCAGCGCACGCCATTGAAGCCCTCGAATCCCGCATCGCGCCAGCAATCCTGGTCGCCGGCGGCAACCTGCTCGGCGGTGCCGGCAATCCGACCACCGGCGAATACTCGATCGGGGAAAACAGCTTTGTCCACATCAAGGTCCTGAGCGGACAGGCGGTGGTGTGGTTTGACGGAGTCATCCGCGGAATCTCCGTGGGCCCCAATGTGAGCCTGGAAATCGCGGGCAGTGTGTATGGCGACATCGTTGCAAATCTCGATGAGACCGGGCGGCTGACGGACAGCGATAATGATCCAACCAACGGCATCGATGGAGGCATCCTCCTACCGAACGCAATCAAGGGCATCAAGCTCAAGCGCCTGGATGACAGCACCACTGGCAGCGTCGGGAATATCGTCACGGGCGGCAGCATTTCGGGCCTGAACATCGCAGGAACAATCCATGGAATATACGCAGGCGACGGAGTGTATCATCCGGAGTCGGAAGTCGGCGGTACCGGTTCCCTCACCTTCATGGTTGGAATCGACGTGAATCCCCTCGAGCCCGGCATTCAGGAGAGCTTCACCCTCGATAAGACCAAAGCCAGAATGCAGGCTGGCGCAGGTGTCGCTTCAGCTTCCATCGGCGATGCGGAGGAGCTTCAGA
The DNA here is from genome assembly GCA_031374705.1 of Verrucomicrobiaceae bacterium. GTDB lineage: Bacteria > Verrucomicrobiota > Verrucomicrobiia > Chthoniobacterales > Chthoniobacteraceae > SXWH01. The sequence continues at coordinate 20,743 of JANMGP010000224.1, forward strand.
TCATCGCGGGCAGCGGCAACCCGATGAACCTTTCGTTTGCCACGTCGGCTGCGCCCGCGGGTGGCAGCATCAGTGGGGTCACCATCCTTCAGGCGTCCACACTTTCCTCGACATCGACCGAGCCGAGTTACGAGATCATTGCCGGTGAAGGCGCGTCCGGCAAGACCGGTGGCGCAGGAGGAAGCATTACGAACCTCATTGAAAAATCATCATCCGGTGCGGTGTCCGTACGGGCCGGTAACGGAGGAATCGGGACCGGTGGTGCTGGAGGCGCGGGCGGCTCAATCAAGGCGGCGGATTTCGGAAGCCTGAGCGGCACTTACGTACTGACGGCCGGGAACGGCGGCTCGGGAGCACCGGGCGGTGCTGGCGGCAGTGTGCAGACGGCAAATTTCGCGAATGTCTCCGCGACTTCGAGCCTCATCAAAGCAGCCGATCTGGATGGAGATGGCACGGACGAACTCGTGATGGTGGACGCGTCGTCCGGCAATTTTGTGGTGGCACACTCCGATGACGATGGAGCGACTTTTCAGCTCGTCCGCCAATACACCGACACTACAACCCCCGGCGATCCCCAGCCCGTTTACGTAGTCGATGGCGGCGGAATCGCGAGCGATCTCGATATCGCCGACATGGATGGCGATGGCAAACTGGATGTGGTCATTACGTATTCAAGCACCGGAGCCATCCTCGCGAACATCAACCAGGGCGGCGGCGTGTTTTATGACAATAGTACGGTCCCTGGGGAATTTGTCGTGACGACTTACGGATACGCAGACGAGTTCGGGTTCAGCGCAAAATACACGGAGGTGATCGGTGATCACTTTGTCGTCGCGGCCGTCTCCAAAACGAAAACCAGAATTGTGAAAGTTGGATTCGGCGAGAACACCGATGAACCAGTGATTATCAAGAGCGTAGCCGCCGAAGCGACCGCGCTCATTTCCAATGGAGCGGGCGATTCTTTTGTGGGTTTTACGTCGGGCGAAATAATTGGAGTGACGCCATCGGGTTCCGCGAACCCTGTCTCGATGACGCTCAGTGGCGCAGTCAGCAGTCTGGCAATCGGTGACGATGGAACGACTCTCGCCGCACTGAGCAAGGATCGGAAGGTGTCCACTTTCGCATTATCCACCGGCGCGAATATGACTGCGGATTCGACGCTGAGCGTGGCCGCGAGCATCGGTGTTTTGCAGCAGTTGCAGTTCATTCCCGATGCGAGCCCGACTACGCCGGACCGCCTCGTACTGAGCCGTTTTGCAAGCGTGGCCGAGTTTGACGTGTATCAACGTGCTGCGGCCGGCGTGCCATACACGCTCGCCACAACCGTCAAATCGACGGGCGCATTCAAGCAATTTGATATCGCCGAGAACGCCGATGGATCCTTCGCCCTCGCGGGTGTGACCGGCTCCGCAAATTCATTCGGATACGCGAAGAATCTCGGAACGTTCGACATCTACAATCTACCGTTCAATGGAAAACAGGTAAGTATCGGGACTGGTCGCGGTGGCGACGGGATTAACATCGGAACCCTTCTGGGCAAAGGCGGCGCGGGTGGCTCGATCAACGGTCTGAACGTGGACGCGGTGAATATCACGATCACAGCGGGCACCGGCGGCGACAGCCAGAGTGGTGCCGCCGGAGCGGGCGGTGGATTTAACAACGCGGCGACAATCGTGACTGCGGGTGGTGCGACGATCACGCCGACTATCCACGCTCTCGAATCGCTCGAGCTCAAGGCGGGGCAGGGTGGAACGGCTTTCGGCCCCGCTGGAACGACGGCGGCCGGCGGTGCAGGCGGCGGATTTAGCGGCCTGTCACTTCAACTCGACAGCGGCGACATCAAAATGACCGCAGGCATCGGAGGTGTTGGATACGGCGGCGCGGGCGGAGCGGGTGGCGGCTTCACCAGCGTGAAGGCGACCGGCAGTGCTGCTGGAATCGTGGCGGTGGCCGGCGAAGGCGGCGCCACCGTAGGTGTCGGAGCGAAAGGCGGCGCGGGCGGCGCGGGTGGTGCATTCACGAATTTCAGCTTCACGCTGGTGAATCTCGATGCCACGGAGAGCATTGAGCAGGCTTACACGGTAAAGCTCGTCGCTGGAAACGGTGGGCTATCACCGGACGGAATCGGTGGCGCGGGCGGCGGTTTCCTTGCCACCACTCTCACACTCGACGGTTCTGATCGGACCTATTTTGGTCGCGGTCCGAACGATGAGATTCTGGTCGATGCGAATCTGGATTCCACGGTGGATGTATTCATGCTCGCAGGCAACGGAGGGAACGGTGCAACCGGCGGCAAAGGCGGCGACGCCAGCGGAACAAAGATATCCACGACCCATGACCAGACACTCGAGAGTGGCGGCATCTTCATACACTACATTGTCGCGAATATCACCGCGGGCGATGGCGGCTTCGGCGCGACGGGCGACGGCGGTGCGGGCGGCAGCGTGAACTCTTCGCGGTTCACGGGCGTCACCAATTTCGACAAGGATTCCACGTTGTTTGGCAGCACACCGCTCATCTTAACCGCGGGTGACGGCGGCTCCGGTGGACTGAAGGGCGGCGCAGGCGGAGGAGTCGCGACGCTCGTCGCACAAAACGCGCCTTCATCGCGGGGCCTTCCGCTCTCGTTCACCCACCTCGGCGCAGCGGAAATCTATGCTGGGAATGGCGGCGACGGAGGGAGCAGTGATGGCGGAGCAGGAGGCACGCTCACGGGACTGACAATTGGCACGAACGCCGACCTGTACGTGGTCGCCGGAAATGGCGGTAACGGCGGCACCGGTATCACGTCGAAAGGCGGTGCGGGCGGTGCGGTGTCCAAGAGCACGCTTGCGATGGTCAGCGCGCCCCAGAACAGTGCGGGGCTCATCGCGACGGCGGGCAACGGCGGCAGCGGCAGCGCGGCAGGCGGCGCAGGTGGTGCCCTGGCGACTCTCACCGTGAATCTCCCGTATGCATCGAACGGACTTGGCGCGGTGCTCACCGCTGGCGACGGCGGTTCCGCATCTGCATCCGGCGCTCTTGGCGGTAAAGGCGGCGACGTGATCGGCATCACCAACTCGAAGGATATTTTCAGCGCGATCTCGCTTATCGAAGCGGGTAACGGAGGCAGTTCACCCGCAGGCAAAGGTGGTAACGGCGGCAATGTAGCCACCATCCGCGTCTCGGGCTTTATCGGGCGCGTGCTGAACGAAAGCCCGACATTGGGCACGACGGTTCTCGGCGCATTCGATCCGCTCGGGACGCCGTCGTCATTCGCCGCAGCGATTCACACGGATCTCGTCGCGGGAACAGGAATGGCGCAGGGCCTGTTCGTGGGTCGCGCCGGAACAGGCGCGACAGCGGGACTCGCGGGAAGTGTCACGACCGTGCAAGCCGAGGCGATTTCCGCCATCGGCGCAGCGGTGAACTCGAGCGGAATCTTCGCGCTCGCTGAGAAAGTGGCGAACGTAAAGGCGAGCTTCATCGGCTACGATGTCAATCACGACGGGCTGTTTGATTCCGGAAACCCCGGAGCCACACAGCCGGTGGACGGCTTCATCCTCGCGAAAGCGCTCTCATTGGTAGTCGTGAACAAGATCGACATCTCTGCGGTGACCTCTCCCTTCATCTTCAAATCGTAGTCGCTACTGCGCGCCCGCGAGCTCGGACATTCGTTGCCGGCTGAATTGATCGCGGCAGTCGCGGTTCGCTGCTTCTCCGTACGCCCGCAAGGCTACGCGGGCGTCCCCTAGCTTTTCCGCAAAGTGCGCGAGAGTGCGCCACGCCTCGGCACGGTAATCGTGCGTATTGAGCGAGCGCAAAAGTTCCGCGTACGCATCGGCAGGCTTCCCGAGCCCGTCAAGCGCGAGCGGATACGCACGGACCGCGGTCCAGTTTCGCGGAGACTCGCTCGCCGCGGAAGCCATGAAGTCGAAACGCGGCTTGCCGGTCTTCAGCATGTTCAGGCCGGAACGGAGCAGCAAAATCTCCGAGCTGAAAAAAGGATCTTTCTCGACCTTGGCAATCTCTGCGTCCGCTCCGGCAGCGTCGCCTTTTCCGAGTGCGATTCCGGCTTTCATCAAATGGAATCCGCCGAACTCCGGGTCGAGTGCAATCGCCTCGTCGAGCAGCGCCGTTCCTTCCGTCGTCCGGCCTGCATCGAGCTCCAGACCGGCGAGGTTGCCGAGCATTCGTTTTCCGCGCCCGGCCCGCTCGATGGTGCTGGTGAAAAAGGTGCGCTGGTCCTTCCAGTATTCCTGCTGAAGCGAGGTCTGCGCGGCCAGAAAGACAAACCATGCTCCGGCAATCGCGGGCAGTATTCGCCACTGGAGACAACGCGCCGTGAAGACCATCGCCGCGATGAGAAACGCAGACGGGATGTAAAACCAGTGCTCGGCCATCGTGGAATTCAGCGTGAAAACGTTACTCACCGGAAGCCACGCGACGCCCGCGCAAGCGAGGGCAACCGCAGCATCCGGCACCCTCCGCCGCGCCCACATCGCCCACGCCGCAAATCCAGCGAGGAGGACGCCTCCGGCGATTGCCTGCGCGACGGGCTTGCTGGTGATGTCACGCTCCATGTGCAGATCTCGGGGTGCGATAAATAGGGACGTGTATTCGGCAAGCGCGCGCGTCATCAGCCCGGCGCGTTCCACGAGTGTGGTGGTTTTTGTAGATGCTGGCGGCGGCGTACGGTCGGCAGTGTTTCGCATCGAAAGATAGACCCCGAGCACCAGCACGACGGCGCTCGCAAATGCGATCCACGAAAGCTTGCTGCTACGTGCTTTGCCAAGCAGCCACATCAGCCACAGCGTGAGGCCTGCGACACCGGCCTCCTTGCTCAGCAAGGCGAGCAAACAACACGCAGCCGCGCCGATGACCCTCCAGGCCGCAGGACGGTCACCGGATTTTAATCCGCCGCCGGCATGCGCTCGCGCGAGAAATGCCAGCGCGGAAAAAACAAACAGCGCGGCAAGTGGATCGGCGCGGCCGCTGACGTATGTCACAGCGCTCGTATGCAGCGGATGGATCGCCCAAAGCAACGCGCCGGCCAGCGCCCACGCCGGACTCGCCAGCCATTCCCGCAGAAACACCCACAACGCGACCGCCGCCAGCGCATGGATGAGCACGCTTGTAAAATGCCAGCCAGGTTGCGGTGCCTCCAGCACCGCGCGAATATCCGCGGAGTCGCCCGTGTCCGGAGCATTCGTGCGGCTCATCCTTGGTGTGTTTGTGGTGCGCTCGATTCCCCACAACGCGTAGTCCGCGGTAAACGTCAGCCTCTGCACGGGCCGGTAGAAACTGCTCGCCGTGGCATCGAGAAAAAGAAATTCCCGGAAGCCCTCGGGTGTAAGCCGCCAGTGCCGGATGAGCGGATCGCGGAGGATCAGCGCGGTATCATCCCAAACGAAGCTATTGCGCATCGCGGGCACGTAGGCGAGGAAAGTAGCCGCAATGATGACAATAACCGAGAAGAGTGGACGACGAAACACGCGCACGACCATGCGCGCTGCAAAGTGGCGCGGCAATGCTGAACGCCTGCTGCTTTGCATTCTGCTCTGTGTCTTTACTGTGGCAGGTCAAGCTGCCGAGCAATTGATCGTCAGTATCGCTCCGAATTGGAACTCCATACAGGGCACGCTTCAGCGCTACGAAAAGCAAGGCGGCGCATGGAAGGCCGTCGGCAAGCCCTGGCCGGTTCTCTACGGACGCAACGGCCTCGCGTGGGGCTCCGGAATCTACGGACAAGGCGAGGAAGGCGTTCATAAAAAGGAACGCGACGGACGTGCGCCGGCAGGCATCTTTAAAGTCGGCAGAATCTATACTTACGATAGAGCGCTGCCCGAGGGCTCCGACTACCCGTTTCACACTGTCACCGCCGCCGACGTCTGGTCGGACGACGTGAGCCATCCCGACTACAACCGGCACACTACCGTGGACCCGAAAAATCCCCCCGCGTGGTATGATAAACAGCGGATGCGTCTTGGCGACTTTGCCTATCGCTGGCTCGTCGAGATACGACACAACTCCGAACCTCCCGTGCCGGGACACGGCAGCGCGATATTCTTTCACATCCGCCGCGGCCCGACGAAGCCCAGCGCTGGCTGTACCACGATGTCGGAGGCCGACCTCGTCACGCTCGTCCGCTGGCTACGCGCGGACGCCAACCCGCGCTATGTCCTTATGCCCGCTGCCGAATATGAAGCACGGCGCAAGGCGCTGAGGCTGCCGTAACTCAGCGGTTTCTTTCTCCCAGCGACGCGGTTTGGCGGGACGCGTTTTCCGCGTGATTATCGCCGCCACCCAAGCTTCTCCTTCAAAAACTCAAACGTCCCGACGCCGTTGATTGTGTGCGGGCCATCGAAATGTTCGATGGTCGTCCGGTCACCAATCCGCAGCTTGTTATAGAGCCGCCGAACCTTTGCATATTCATAGTTCACCCATTCATCCATGCCGACACCGTCGTTGTGTCCGCGCTCGACCATGAATGGACGCGGAGCGATGAGTGCGGCCATTTCCGCGTAGTTGAAAGTGCGGCCCATGTTCCATTCCCAGATCTCGTGTTCGCCGGTGTGGATATAGCTCATCGGCATGTCGGAACTCACACACTTGCGGACCCACTCGTTAAAGTCACCGCTGCAGATGCTCAGACAATAGTCGGTCAGCACGGCGGGCGTGCGCATCGCCGATTTTCCACCGTAGCTGAGCCCGTAGAAGGCGATCTTGTCCGGCTGCGTAAAAGGCTGCGCTTTCAGCCATTCGAGGATCCGCTGATGCTGGCCATTGATCACGCTGTAAAGCGTGAGGCCGAGTGGATTCAGCTTCCTCTGGATGGTGCGGAATTCGTCCCATCCACGATACGGATTATGCGGAGCAAACGTGATGAAACCTTGTTCTGCGATTCGGAGCGCGAACGCTTTGTACGGCGCGAACGCACCGGATTTCGGGTCATCGTTGAAGACGTCTTCGGGAATGCCTTCGAGCCCGTGCTGGCAGACGACGACGGGACGCTTTTCGCCAAGTTTGAGGTCCTTCGGAAGGCAGAGCCAGCCCCAAGCGAAGACGTCCGGCCAGACATCAAGCGTCACTTCGTAGATCGCCACCTTGTCGGTTTCGCGGACAAAGCGGCTCTGCGCATTCATTGGCAGACTTGGATCGGGCAAACGGCCGATCACGTCCTTCCAAAAGCGATCGCGTTCGGCGGCAGTGTGTTTCTCGAAGGAGGCGACGGAATCGAGCGGCAGCTTCTTCCAGAATTGCTGGTCCCGTTCTGTTTCGGTGCTGAAGAGCAGACGCTGAGAGAATGCCTCCAGTTCGCGCATCTGGCGTTTTTGGCGACCGGCATCCGCTTTCAATGCGATTCCACTACCTCCCATTTTGACGGCCTTGAGGATTTGATCGGCGACATTTTTCTTGAAGACCTGCGCGACGACCTCATTCACACCGTGCTGCTGCGTGTAAAACTGAATCCAATCGCCCGGCACCAGCTTTCGCGCGCGCTCAACTTCGGATCGTGAGTTCTCGACGTCGGGGGTATCGAGTTTTCCAGGCGCGGCCTGGTTCCGCGTGCCCTGCTGTTTCGGCACCTGTGGAAAGCCAAAGTGATGAACCGCGAGCGGTCGCGGCGCGATGAGCGATGCGACCTCGGCGTCTCCAAAGTCGCGCAACAGACCGAAGACATTGCGGTAAAGCGGCTCCTGCCACACGCCCTCTCGCGGGCCGAAATAACCTGCGACGTATGCGGCATCGATTCGCGGGTCGATGGCGGCCGCGTGCATCGCGATCATGCCCCCCTCCCCGAGTCCGGCGACAAGCGTGGGGAGTTGCTCCGGCTGTGCTGCAAACCAATCAACCAGCGAAAGCACCTTCTGCACTTCATACCCGATGATGTGGCGGCCCAGCTCGAAGCTCTGGCGATACACCCATTCGCGGTGCGTCATGTTCATTTTGATCCCGAAGCGTTCATTGACGCTGAACTCCGTGTCGCGGCTGATCAGCGAGGGAATGACGACTTCGCACCCAGCCGTAACGAGGAGTTCGTCCACGAGCTTCTCCGGCGGGACCGCGGCATCGGGCAGGTAGATCACCCTAGCGAGCGGCTTGCCTTTCGGCTGCACATAGAGCCCCTCTCCATGCACGCCTTCAAAGACCGGCCAGCGCACACGAAAGATGCGGGCGTGTTCTGTTTCGTGAATCATCGCGGGCGTACTCGTGTCGCTGATCAGCTCCAAAGCGGCAATCGGAAGACGCCGATCGACGACGCCGAGGATGGCCTTCAACTTCTCCCGCTCCGGCTTCCGCGTGGCAGTCGATTGCTCAATGAGCCGGGACGCGAAGCGATGGATGCCGGCGACCATCGTCGCCGAAAAATCGGGATTGGGCTCCAGCGATGTTTTGGTCGGAAGTGTCTGCGCGTCCAGCATGGACGCGGCGAACAGGCTCACGAGCGCGGCGACAATCCGGCGGAATTGAGATGCTTTGTTCATGGTATCGGGCGACGCAGGAGTCGCGCTGCTGGCGCACATCCCGTTGGACGATCGCATAGCTGCTGTACGACCGGCGTGCGAGGACAAACGCTCCACGGTTTACAGCCGGAACTTTGCGCAAAACGCACCGTCCACGCCATCCACCCACGGTCGGACGTGACGCTTCTCCTCGAGCACGAGGCCGGGAATCATCGCGAGCGCCGTCTCGCAAACGCCGTCGTTTTCCTCGGGCTCAAGGGAACAGGTGGAATAGACGAGTGTGCCGCCCGGTTTCAGCAACGTGACGCACCGGCGAATGAGGGCAAGCTGCTGCGCGGGCATGCGAAGGAAGTCCTCGTCCGTGAGCCGCCAGCGCACGTCCACGCGGCGGCGGATCACGCCTGTGTTGCTGCACGGCGCGTCAATGAGGATGCGGTCGAAGCCCGCTGCGGGAAGCTCGGGCGATTCTTTCATTGTGTCCAGCGCGAGCGCGTGTGCATTGGTGACGCCCATTCGTGCGAGGTTTTGCCGGAGGCGGACGACGCGGCTCTCCCATAGATCGCACGCGATGATGCGGCCTTCGTTGCGCATGAGCGAGGCGAGATAGGTGGTCTTTCCACCGGGCGCGGCGCATGCGTCGAGAACGAGTTCGCCGGGCTGCGGCGCGAGCATGTCGCATGATGCGAGAGTGCTCGGATCCTGCACATAGCAAAGACCGGCATCGATCCACTCGCGGGGGATTTTGGGCACACGGAGCACGAGCGGGTGGAAGGGGTGTAGTTCGATATCGGGATTTTCATCCCGTAAAACCTCAACGCTTGTTTTGAGCGTGTTGACGCGCACAAATACTTCGGCCGGTTGCTGGTTCCATGTTGCCAGAACAGTCGCGGTTTCACTGCCGAATGAAGCGGCCCACTTCTCCAAAAGGAACGCAGGCTGGCTCATCCGCACTTCCTCCGGTGCCGCTTCGAGCGCAGCGTTGAGCGCGTCCTTTTCGCGCATTGCCCGGCGGAGCAAAGCGTTGATGAGCCCGCCTGCGCGGCGTGAAAGCGAGACGGTTTCATTTACCACGGCATGCGCCGGCACACGCATGTGGAAGAGCTGGTAGAGGCCGAGCCGCATCACCTGCCTCGTCTCCACATCGAGCTCGCCGTCGCGGAGCCGGGCGATGAGAAAATCGAGCGACGAGAGGTTGCGCAGCACGCCATAAAAGCACTCGGTCACGAATCCCCGATCGCGTGGTTCAAGCTGAGAGTCGTCGAGGGCATCATGGAGCAATTCGTCCGCGAATGGACGTTTCTTTTCCCACGTGACGAGAAGTTTCAGGCAGACAGAGCGGGCCGACATCTCCACCGAAATGCGGGAGGAACGCCCCGCGCGTCAATGCTTGCTTGCGGAATGCATCGGGTCCACACGGTAGATATGCACCGTATCATTGCACTTCTCCTCGTCCTCGCATCATCCGCCATCGCGGCGGACAAGCGCGAGCTCTGGCTCTACAAAGCGACGAACCTCCTCGTGGACAAAAACGTCGATGAACTCGCGGCGCTGCTGGAGCGCGCACACAAAGCTGGCTACACGCACATGATGCTCACCGACTCGAAGTTCTCCCGGCTCGGCGAACTCGACGCGCGATATTTCAAAAATGTCGCCCGCTTGAAAGAGCTCGCGGAAAAGCATCAGATCGAAATCGTCCCGGCGGTTTTTCCCGTCGGCTACTCCAACTCGATTCTCTCTCAAGACGTGAATCTCGTCGAGGCACTGCCGGTGAAAAGCGTGCCGCTCATCGTGAAGGATGGTGCTGCGAGCGTGGCCGATACGGACGCAACGGTGTTTCGCGACGGTTCATTCGACGACCGGAAGAAGTGGGCATTTGTCGATGACACCGTCGTCTTTGAAAACGGCACCGCCCGCGTCACCGACCCGAAAGACGGCCGTGCGAGGCTCAGCGCGAAGATCAATGTCACGCCGTGGCGCCAGTATCACATCAGCGTTCGCATCAAGACCGACAACTTCCGCGGCTCGCCGGAAGTCAAGGCGCTGCCGGAGAAAGGCGCATCGCTTTGTCACGACCACCTCGGCACGAAATCCACGCAGGACTGGCAGACGCACCACATCATTTTCAACTCACAGGAGAACACGCTCGTCGGCATCTACTTCGGCACATGGGACGCGCAGGGCGGCTCGCTCTGGTGGGACGATGCAAAGATCGAAGAAGTCGCCTTTTTGAACATGCCGCGTCGCGACGGCTGCCCGCTCGCCATCACCACTGCCGATGGGAAACCGCTCGTCGAAGGCCGCGACTTCGAGCCGCTCCGCGACCCGCTCATGGGCATGAAACCTTACGCGGGCGAATACGATGTTTTTCACACGCCGCCCGTGCTCCGCGCCAAATTCCCCGACGGCACAAAGCTGCTCGCGAGCTACTACCACGCCGCAACCGTCCACGACGGACAGGCGATGATTTGCCCCAGCGAGCCCAAGACCATGACGCTCCTCCGCAAGCAGGCAAATGACATGCACAAACTTTGGGGCGCGAAAGGCTACATGATGTCGCACGACGAGATCCGCGTTCTCAACCACTGCGCCGCGTGCAGAGCGCGAAATCTCACGCCCGGCCAAATCCTCGCGGACAACGTGAAGCAATGCGCCGCCATCCTGCGCGAAGTAAATCCGGGCGGTCGCATCTATGTTTGGAGCGACATGTTTGATCCCGCACACAACGCCGTCGCTGGCCCATACTACCTCGTCAACGGCCCGCTCACCGGCTCATGGGACGGCCTCCCCGAAGATGTCATCGTCGTCCCGTGGTATTTCGAGCAACGCGCCGCCAGTCTCGGCTGGTTCGCCAACCGCGGACACAAACAACTCATCGCCGGCTACTACGACGCAAAGCCCGAGCGCATCAAAGACTGGCTCTCCGCCGCAAAGGGAATCCCCGGCGTCACCGGCGTGATGTACACGACCTGGGTGAATAAATACGGTGATCTGGAAGCATTCGCAAAGGCTGCGGCGGAGTGAGTGAAACCTCTCAGCGCGGCACCGACTGTAAAGCCCCCCACTCAGCAGCCAAGTCCCTCCGGTCGTTGTAATCCAAGAATCCATCGCTTTCGTCGTCGTCCCTTCGGGAGTCGCCAATCTTTTGCGCCACGTTCCCGGCGTTTTAATGCCGGGAACCACACACCGCACACCATCAGCCCCGAAGGGACTCGCCATTTCTTCTGACAGGTCCGCGACCGATCGTCGCTGCGATTCGCATCTCCAGTGCCTTGCACGCCTCGGGCAGTGCGTCGCGTTTCCATGTGATGTAGGGATATTGTCGCGTGTCGAAATGGAGCGTGGCGCGGTCTTTTTCCTCGACCATCCAGATCACGTCCCTGCCGAGCCCTTTCGCGTATCCGGCTTCGTAATAGACGTTGGGGCGGTGCCCCGAAGCATCGGCGACCACGAACCGGCACTCGCGGATGCCAGCGATGATTTCGTCGTCGATGCGCTGGTTGCTCGGCTTTTGGTCCACGCGGTTGGCGTGATACCCCGCCGCTTCGATTCCGGGCTTGAGCACTTGTTCAAACAGGACGGTGAACTCCGGGGCAAAGTTCATCGCGACGAAACCACTACGACTCTCAATTCCGCCGGTGCGGAGTTGTTCGATTCGCTGCCAGCCTTTAGGGGAGATTTGGAAATTGGTGGTGAGCAACTCTTCTTTTCGAAGGTACGTATCAATGAGCCAACGAAGCTCATCTGGATTTGCGACGCCAGCGATCGAAAGATACCGCAAAAGCTCCCAACTCCTTTCGCCGGGGCCAGTCGCGCCAAATTGCGCGCGTCCACCGCTCCTACCGAGCTTTTCAGAAACTTGAGCGTGGAGCGAATCCACGTATTCCCACGCGTTATCAATCCGTCTTCCAGGAATAGGGAACTCCTTCGCGAGCGCCACTATGAGTGCATCCGCCTTCTCCACCACCGTCGGCGTGCGCAGCGTCCGATACTCTTCCATATCTGCCAACCGTAGTTCCGCAAATCCTGTCCGGCGGCGAATCCATGCGCTGAGATTGGCAATTTCTAATTCCGTGCGCTCCGACGCGTTCCAATCGCGGCAGAATTCTTCGTCCGCTTTGAAAGAACCACAGCGGGCGCAGGCAACAACGAGCACGTTGTCCGGGTCGTGCGGCAAGTATTCCTCTTTCGCCGGACAGCGACAAATCGGGCAAGATTTCATCTCAAGGAGGAACGTCTAGTCTCGTATGACCCAAACCCAAACCAATCCTTCAAGAACCACCGCACCCCCGCCGCAATCGACTCCGGCGAGCGAAGCAGCAGCAGCGGGGCGATGAAGACGCTGGAGACGAGATGCCAGTGCGTATCCCACCGAATCGCGATCCACCAATTCAGCGCCACGGCAAACACCATCTCCACACAAGCGAGCACCGAGACTTTCCCCGCCGCCCGGCTATCCAGCGTCGCCCGCCACACCCACTGCCGTTCCGGTTGCGGGGATGCTGCCGTGTCGGTTGTTACATGCGGGCTCTCCATCGTCCCCATCGCGATACCGCATCCTCGCCCCTCCGCCAATCAAATCATTTTCGAGAGACACACACGCGCCCTACTTCGGCAAAGTCGGTGGGTTCACCGGATAATTGCCTGCCTCCCCGAAAACCGAACGACATTTATTCCACTACCACGTCAAACAATCGTCACTTAGTAGCCTGCGATCTTCCTGTAAGCCTCGCCCTCGTTGAGCGTCGGGTTTTAGGGGCGGCCTTTGTGGCGGTAGGTGAGCTTCAGGTTTTCCATGCCGAGCAAGTGGAGGATCGTAGCGTGGATGTCGTGGACGTGCAGGCGGTCCTCGACGGCCCGGAGGCCGAGTTCGTCGGTGCTGCCGATGGTCTGTCCGCCCTTCACTCCGCCGCCGGCCATCCACATCGTAAGGCCGGTGGGATTGTGATCGCGGCCGTCGCCTTTCTCGCTCATCGGCGTGCGTCCGAATTCGCCGCCCCACACGACGAGCGTGTCGTCGAGCATGCCGCGCTGTTTTAATCGAGCCGTAAGGATTTACCTCTCGCGTTTCCGCATTTTAGTAGCAACGTAAAGTGACGATGGAGAAAGGAAATTGGGAATAATACGATGTTTGACAAGCGCTGTGATGGAAGCGTAGCCCCTTAAGCCGCGTCCTTATCCTGTTTCCGGCGGATGGTCGGCACCTTTTTGCCTTCCACAACGGCACGATTCACAGTGACTTCCGCGATGTCCTCGCGGCTCGGCACTTCATACATGACGTCGCGCATGATGCGCTCGAAAAGCGAACGCAGGGCTCGGGCACCGGTGCCGCGTTTGACTGCGGCTTCTGCAAATGCGCGCAGGGCGTCCTTTGTCACGGTGAGGCTCACACCTTCCATCGCGAGGAGCTTCTGGTATTGCTTCACTAGCGCGTTTTTTGGCTCGGTGAGAATGGAGACGAGTTCGTCTTCGCTGAGCGGATCGAGCGCGGTAACGACGGGCAGACGCCCGACGAATTCGGGAATCATCCCGAAGCGGAGGAGATCCTCGGGTTCGGTGTGACGGAGCACTTCGCTCTCGGGCACCTCGACCTCGGGTTCACTCTCATCCTTCTTGCCCGTTCCGAAACCGAGCATCTTTTTGCCCCGGCGACGTTCGATGATTTTGTTGAGGCCTACAAACGCGCCTCCGCAAATGAAGAGGATTTTCTCGGTGCTGACCTGTATATATTCCTGATGCGGATGCTTGCGTCCGCCCTGCGGTGGAACGTTGCATGTCGTGCCTTCGAGGATTTTCAAAAGCGCCTGCTGCACGCCTTCGCCGCTGACGTCGCGGGTGATTGAAACATTCTCGGTCTTGCGGCCGATTTTGTCGATTTCGTCGATATATACGATGCCGATTTCTGCGCGCTTTACGTCGTAGTCTGCGGCCTGGAGAAGGCGGAGGATGATATTCTCGACATCCTCGCCGACGTAACCGGCTTCGGTGAGCGTCGTCGCATCTGCGATGCAGAAAGGCACGTCGAGCACGCGGGCTAGGGTGCGGGCCATGAGCGTCTTACCACTTCCGGTCGGACCGATGAGCAGGATGTTGCTCTTGTCGATCTCCACTTCCGAAAGCGGGTCGAGCGGGCTGCCGATGCCCTGGCCAATGGTGCTGTTGTGAAGGATGCGCTTGTAATGGTTGTGAACGGCGACGCTGAGAGTCTTCTTCGCCGTTTCCTGTCCGATCACATAGTTGTCGAGATTCCGGCGGATCTCCGCTGGTTTCGGGACTCGGAGTTGGGTGCTGTGCCGCTTTGCTTCTTCGTTGAGCTCCTTGTCGAGGATGCCTTTGCAGACGTTGATGCAGGAGTCGCAGATGTAAACACCCGGTCCGGCAATCAGTTTCCTAACTTCTGCGTGCGATTTGCCGCAGAAGGAGCACATTGTGAGATTTGAAGCGCGAGCCATGTTGGAACTGCGAAAGCTGGTTTTGTTCCTTGTTTACTCCGATTTCAGCACCTTGGCCACTTCGGCGAAATTAGGGACGTCCTTTTTGTTGGAAACCACTTCATCCACGAGGCCGTAAGCCTTTGCTTCGGAGGCGGTCATGTAATTGTCGCGGTCGCAGTCGATCGCCACGCGGTCTTCCGGTTGTCCCGTGTGATGCGAGATGATTTGCTTGGTCCGGCGGTTCAGCTTGTAGAGGAATTCCACCGTGCGCTCGATGTCAGACGCCGTTCCCCGTGCACCGCCGCTGGCCTGATGGATCATAATGTGGCTGTTTGGCAGCGCGAAGCGCTTGCCCTTCGTGCCTGCACAGAGGAGGAGTGCACCCATCGAGGCGCACATTCCGATGCAGTACGTGTTCACGTCGCAACTGATGAACTGCATCGTGTCGTAAATCGCGAGGCCGTCGGTGACACTCCCGCCGGGGCTGTTGATATAAAGGTGGATGTCCTTTTTCGGGTCATCCATCTGAAGGAACAGCAATTGGGCAATGATGACGTTTGCCGAATGCTCGGTCACCTCGGAGCCAAGGAAAATAATCCGGTCCTTGAGAAGACGCGAAAAAATGTCGTAGGCCCGCTCCCCGCGTCCGTCGGAGTCAATGACGGTCACATGGTATGTGCCCTGTGGCTTGATTGCGGATGGCTGGTCGTTGGTATTAAATTGCATGGGCTAAGTTTACGCTTTCACTTCTTCTGCGGACTCCGCTGGCTTTGGAGCCTCACTGGACATGCTGACGGTCGCTTCTTTCGCGACAAACTCAAGCGTTTTAGCCGTGAGAATCTCTTCGCTAATCTGGTCGAGCGCGTTGCGCTTTTGCAGTTCCTTGAGCATTTTCTCGAACGGCATCTGATACTTCCGGGCAAGCGAATTGATACGTCCGCGGAGTTCGTTTTCTGTGACCTGAATTTTCTCCTGCTCGGCGATGCGGATGAGAATGAACGTTCCTTTGATCCGATCACGCGCGCTCTGTGCCGCGCTGCCGACGAGGTCTTTCTCGTGCTCTTTGATGACTTCTTCCGCGACGCCGCGTGTCTGGTTTTCGCGGACGATCTCCTGAAGGATTGACTGGGTCTGGTTGCGGACCATGGCGGTCGGCAGTTCGCATTCCACCTTGGAGAGGAGCGCGCTCATCACGCCGTTACGCTTGGCTGTGTCCACGTTGGTGTGCTTCTGGCGTTGGAGTTCCTCGCGGGCCATGATGCGAAGTTCGTTGAGCGACTTGCCCTCTGCGATGCTCGCTGCAAATGCGTCGTTAAGCTCGGGAAGTGTGCGCGTCTTCAGTCCTTTGAGCGTCACTTTATAATGGATCTTTGTGCCGGGCATTCCCTCGACCGGGAAATCGGCGGGCACTTCGATGTCGAACTCGCGCGTGTCGCCGATGTTCGCGCCGACGAGTTGTGCACAGAAACCGGGGAAGAATGCCTCGTCAGTCATCTTGATCCAGAAGTCTGCGTTATGCGAAAGCGGGTTGCCGGCTTTCGGGAATTTCTCGTGGACGGGCGTGCCGTCGATCACTCCTTCGTAATCGACCACGACGAAATCCTCCATCGCCGCCGGACGCGCGGGCTCCACATCCGGGAAGTCGGCCTGTTGGTCGCGGAGATTCTCGATGGCTTCATCGATTTCAGCCTCGGTGACTTCTGCTGTCGGCACTGTGACCGGGATGCCTTTGTAATCGGGAAGGTCGAACTGCGGGTGCAGAATGAGTGTTGCCCGGAAATTCAGCGACTGGTCGTCGCCCCAGACGACGTCCTCGACTTCGGAGAGCGACAGGACGCGCAGGCCTTTGTCCTTGATCGCCTCGCGGCAGGCGTCGGAGAGCACCTGCTTGGTGACTTCCTCGCGGATTTCCTTGGAAAACTTTTTCTCGACGACGGAACGTGGAGCTTTGCCGGGGCGGAAGCCGGGCAGTTTTGCGTATTTCGTGTAGTTACTTGTGACCTCGCCCATCGTCTTCGTAACCGCGTCGGGACTTACGGAAATCTTTAGTGTGGCGAGGCAGTTCGGCAGAGCTTCAAATTCAACGTTCATATATGTCGGAAAAGTGGAAAGGGGCGGGAAAATAGCGGGCTGGACGCCATTGCCAAGCGGCGAGTGTCTTTTTTTTGAAATAGTCGGCGTTCTACCGTAGAATAGCGGTATTTCGTAGCCCCGGACCCGGTTTTTTGAAAGAACTCGACCTATGCAGCCATTCATCCACGAAGACTTTCTCCTCCAGACCCGGACTGCGCGCCGCCTCTATCACGAGTATGCGAAGCCCGAGCCGATCTTCGATTACCACTGCCACCTTCCGCCGAAAGACCTCGCGGAAAACCGGAGCTTCGCAAACCTTTTCGAAATCTGGCTTGAGGGGGACCATTATAAATGGCGGGCAATGCGTTGGAATGGCGTGGCAGAGCGCTTCATCACAGGGGATGCGACGCCGTTTGAGAAGTTCCAGGCATGGGCGGCGACGGTGCCTCAGACGCTGCGCAATCCCTTATACCATTGGACTCATCTGGAGTTGAGCCGGTATTTCGGAATCACGGAGCTTCTCAACGAAGGTTCAGCCCAGCGCATATGGGACCAAGCCAACGAGCGACTTCAGGATCCATCGCTCAGCACCCAAGGCATCCTGACAAAGTTTCGCGTTACGAATGTCTGCACCACGGACGACCCGGCGGATGATCTCTCGCATCATCTCGCGCTGGCGAAATCGGGGATCGCTACCAAAGTGCTCCCGACTTTCCGTCCGGACAAGGCGCTCGCAGTGCATCAAGCGGGCGCTTTTAATACGTGGGTGGCAAAGCTTGCGGAGATCGACGGGCGCGAGATCCGGAACGTCGATGCGCTACTGGGGGCCATCAAGCGCCGGGTGGAGTTCTTTCACGAGAATGGATGCCGCCTTTCGGATCACGGCCCGGACCGTATTCACAGCGAGCCCTGCACGGAGCGGGAGGCGAATTCGATTTTTACCGCGGTCCAGTTTGGTCGCTCGGCTTCCCCCGCAGAGCATGCGGGATGGTCCGCGTTTGTGATGCTTTTTCTTGGACGACTCTACGCCGAGCGTGGCTGGACGATGCAGCTTCACGTCGGCGCGCTTCGCAATAACAACACGCGTCTTCTGCGCACGCTCGGTGCGGACACGGGCTTCGACTCCATCGGCGATTCCCCGCACATGCTGGGGCTGGCGGGTTTTCTCGATCGGCTCGATGATGAAAACGCGCTGCCGAAGACGATCCTCTATAATCTGAATCCTGCGGACAACTACGCTTTCGCAACGATGGCCGGAAATTTTCAGGACGGTACGGTCGCTGCGAAAGTGCAGATCGGATCGGGCTGGTGGTTCCTGGATCAAAAGGAGGGCATGGAGTGGCAGATCAACTCGCTCTCAAATCTCGGACTGCTCTCGCGCTTCGTCGGTATGGTCACGGATTCGCGATCATTCATGTCGTATCCGCGACACGAGTATTTCCGCCGCGTGCTCTGCAATCTGATCGGACGGGATGTTGAGAGCGGCGAAATTCCCGATGACGGCGCTCTCGTGGGCCCGATGATCCGCAATATTTGCCACGCAAACGCCCGTGAGTATTTGCGCCTTTGAGCCGGCACGCGGTTACGAGCCCGGCAGTGCGATTCCTTTTACACGTTTGTAAAGGCTCACCGCATAGCTGTCGGTCATGCCGCTGACAAAATCGAGCAGTCGCATGAGACGCTCATAGGCGCTTGATTCGCGGGCGGCGACGATACACTCCGTCGGGAGCTGGCTCGCGAGTTTCTGGCTCCGCTTCGATGCGGAATCCCGGCGCTCGGCGATGTCGTTGAGCGCACTGGAGAAGATATCCAGCAACCCGCCGAGCACTTCGTAGCCCGCGATCTCGATCTGTACGCCACGCTCCGTCGCATAGATCGTCTTGCGGCTGACGCTCTGAATCTCACGCATGGCATTTGCAGCCGGGATGGCGTCGATGAGCGGCGTATCGAATTTCCCCGCGAGAATCGCATCTTCTTCATCGAGAAAAAGCCCTGCGCATTGCCCGAGGCACGCGCCGATCGCCATGGCGCGCAGCATCTCCACGGCGGCCTTTCGCGAGGACATCCCCCGCAAATCGCGCGGATGTTTGTCCGGCGGAATGACTGCGAGAAACGCGTCGCGCACGTCTTCAAAACGAAGGTGTCCGAGGCGGAAGCCGTCTTCGAAATCCACCAGCCGGTAGCAAATATCATCCGCCGCCTCCACGAGGAAAACGAGCGGGTGGCGGGCCCAGCATTCCGGCGCGCGCTGGAGCAGGCCGCAGTGTTCCGCGATCGCGGAAAAATGTTCCCGCTCGGTCTGGAAATAGCCGAATTTCTTGAGGCTCGAGCCCTTGTGCGGAACCTCGCCGACGAGTGAGGCGTGCGGATATTTTGTAAATGCACCGAGCGTCGCGTGGGTGAGCTGAAGGCCGCCCGGATTGTCCGGCATTTGAAGACGTGTGAGAATCCGGAAGCCTTGGGCGTTACCTTCGTATCGCTCTATGTCGGCTACTTCCGCCGACGAGAGGCCGCGCCGCGCCGCCTTTGCATGCGGGCTGTCGCTTTTGAACCAGTTCTGAATGGCATCCTCGCCGCTGTGGCCGAATGGAGGATTTCCCAAATCGTGACCGAGCGACGCCGCGTGAACGATTTCGCCAAAGTCCGACGGATCGAGTCCTTTGTTGCCCAGTCCGTGCCGCGCACAAATCTCCGCGCCGACCCGGGAGCCGAGACTGCGTCCGACGCTTGCGACTTCCAGCGAATGCGTGAGCCGTGTGCGGGCAAAATCGTTCTCGGCGAGCGGAAAGACCTGCGTCTTGTCCTGCAACCTCCGGAAGGCGCTGGAGAAGATAATGCGGTCACTGTCGCGTTGAAAATCGGAGCGCGCAGCCTCACGTCGCCCGGGCTTTGTCCGCCCGAGCCGGTCTGCGCAGAGCAAGGAATACCAGTTCACGCAGAGCGGTGTGCCGGAGTACGCCGCGGAAGGGAACACGGAAATGTGAGTCGCCAAGCGGCGACGATCCGTAGAAAGAGGCACATGTTCATAACGGGTCTCGGCACTGCAGTGCCACCACAGCGACACACGCAAAAGGAATGTTGGGACGCACTACGCGTTTCGCAGCAGTATTCCGCGCTGTCGTCGCGCAGCCATGCCATTTTGCGAAAAGTGCTCACGGGCAACAACGGCATTGATGCGCGCCATCTCGCGCTCGATCCGTTATCCGAGGCGTTCGATTTTTCGCCGGATACCATGCACGGACGCTTCAAGCAAGTGGGTCCGCAGATCGGAGAGGAAGCTGCGCGGCGTGCGCTGGCGGAGTCGGGACGCAAGCCGGACGAGATTGGCGCGCTCGTCGTTGCGACGTGCACAGGTTATCTGTGCCCCGGACTTTCCAGCTATATCGGCGAACGGCTCGGCTTGCCGCGCAGCGCGCAATTGCTCGATCTCGTCGGTCTCGGCTGCGGTGCCGCGGTGCCCACGCTCCGGACCGCCTCGGCATTGCTTGCTGAAACGGAGCACGTGCTCGCTGTGTGCGTGGAAGTCTGTTCGGCAGCCATCTTCCTCGACGACGATCCCGGCGTGCTCATCAGCGCGTGTCTCTTTGGTGATGGCGCTGCGGCTGTGGTCGGTTCACGGAAACCGCAACCGGGCGTCCGCGAAGTGCGCATGGCCCGCGCCGAGTCGCTCCATGTTCCCGAGGCCCGCGAAAAGCTACGATTTGATAATTGCGGCGGCCTGCTTCGCAACATCCTCGCGGCCGATGTTCCGACGCTATCGGCGGGCTTTGCGGCGGATGTCCTTGCCCGTGCAGGCGTTGTCCCGTCGGAGATTTCCGAGTGGCTGTTTCACTCCGGCGGTCGCGATGTGCTCCGCGAAATCTGCGCGCTAGTCGGGCTGGACGAGAACGCTGTGCGGCACTCGACCGAAGTTCTCCGGGAATACGGGAACATGAGCAGCCCGAGCTGCCTCTTTTCGCTCCGCCGTGCGCTGGACGAAAACTGCGCCGGAGGGAAATGGTGGCTCGCATCGTTTGGCGCGGGATTCAGCAGCCACGGCGCGGTGCTCGAAGTGAGATGAAGGCCCGCCGCCTCACGCCGGAACTCCTCGACGACCTTCCTCCGGAAGCTCAGGAAGCGCGGGCCTCCCGGCGAGACCTCCATGCATTGAATGCTATCATGGGGCACCGGCGCGCGTGGCGCTCGTGGTTGCGAAGGGAGTTTGCGACGGAGCCGCCGCGAACCATCGCCGAGCTCGGTGCCGGCGATGGCGCGATGGCCGTGGAGAATCTTCTGGCAATGTTCCCCGATGGAAAAGGCGCGACGCTTTTTCTCGTGGACCGCGCACCGTGTGTCACCGACATCACGCTGCGTTCATTGCAGCGCGCCGGATGGAGCGTGCGTGTGGAAAAGGCGGACGTATTCGACTGGCTTGCCGACTCACGGCAGGCCGACGCGATCTGCGCGAACCTTTTCCTGCATCACTTTGAAAACGACGCGCTTGTCCGACTGTTCGACTTCGCATCCCGCAGCACGAAAACATTCGCCGCGCTGGAGCCGCGGCGGAGCCGGCTTGCGCTCGCCGGAGTCGCCGCGCTGCCACTCATGGATGCAAACGCTGTCACCCGCCACGATGCGCGAGTCAGCGTGGAAGCGGGTTTTCGCGGCCGTGAACTTACCGCTCTCTGGCCTCGCGACGGATGGCGCTGTGAAGAGCGGCTTGCTTTTCCTTTCAGCCATTGGTTCTGCGCACGGCGGATATGAAGACGGTCACCATTATCGGCGGCGGACTCTCGGGATTGTGTCTCGGCATCGGCTTGCGTCAGCGTGGCGTGCCCGTCCGAATTCTCGAAGCGGGTAGTTATCCGCGACACAAAGTTTGCGGAGAATTCCTCAGCGGAAAAGGTCGGGACGTGCTCCGCGACCTCGGCATCGAGCCCCGGCTCACGAGTGCCCGTCAGGCTGTGGACGTCATCTTTTCACTCGGTTCCCGCTCGACGAATGTCCGAACTCTGCCGTCGCCGGCGCTCTGCATTTCGCGATGGAAAATGGATGCATCGCTCGCGGGGATGTTTACCGATCTCGGCGGCGAGCTCATCACTTCGCATCGCGAAACGGCGGAAGCAGGTGAGGGGACTGTCCGGGCTACGGGGCGCAGACCGCAGGCTGAGGAGGGCGGCTGGCGCTTGTTTGGACTGAAAGCCCACGCGCTTGGCGTCACTCTGCGTGCCGGTCTGGAAATGCATTTCACCAGGCGCGGTTACGTCGGTCTTTGTGCGGTGGAAGACGGACGTGTGAATGTCTGCGGACTCTTCCGCAGTCGCGAACCGGTCCCGCAGCTCGCACGCGACTGGCGCGACTGGCTGAGTGGTGAACCTGGCTCCGCGTTGCACTCAACGCTTTCCGCCGCGCGATGGGACGATGAATCATTCAGCGCCGTCGCCGCCCTCGGACTGGCGCGACGCAGTGCGCTTCAAAGCGATGAAATCCGCGTTGGCGACGCTGTGACCATGATTCCGCCGGTCACCGGCAACGGCATGTCGATGGCTTGCGAATCCGCGGCATGCGCCATTGAGCCGCTCGCTGCTTGGTCGGATGGTGCGCAGTCCTGGGAGCAAACGCGGGAGCTCATTTCCGGCCGGCTCGATTCCGGATTCGCCCCGCGGTTGCGAACCGCGGCGATGCTTCAGCGCGCAGTGATCGAGCCTGCGGCCCGCTTCGCGCTTTTCCACGCCGTACGCCTTTTTCCGGGGATGCAGAATCTGATGTTTCGCCTTACGCGGTGAATTGGGCGACAGCAGGCTGCCGCAGTCCCCGGTTTACGTTCCGCAGAATGTTCGCTGAACGACTTCGTTGGGCAGCGGGGCGGCTTCGAGATCGGCGGTGGCGGCGTTTTCTTCGAACGGGTTTTGCCACGCTTCGGTGAGCCGGTGGAATGGGGCAAAGTCGCCGCGGTAGGCGCTCTGGATGGCTTGTTCGACGCGGTGATTGCGGGGGATCAGCACGGGGTTTGCGGCCCGCATGGCGCTGAGGCGTGGTTCGGTGCCGGTGTGGTCGCGCCATTTACTGACCCATGTTTCAAACGCGCTTTGATCATTAAACAGCGCGGCGACCGAATCGTTTTCCGCACCGGCAGCGACGCGCGTGAGGTGACGGAAGAAGAGTGTGAAATCGACCCGCTCGCTCGCGAGGACGCCGAATGTTTCTTTGATGAGTGTGGCGCTTTTTCCGGAGTCGTCAGGGTCGGGCGTGATGCCGAGCTTGTCGCAAAACACGGCGTGGGAAAATCGCGCGAACTGGCCGCTGAATGTGCCGAGCGCGGACTCCGCAAGCGCGATGGCATTTTCTTCAGTATCCGCGATGAGAGGCAGGAGCGTTTCTGCAAGTCGGGTGAGATTCCACTCGGCGATGACTGGCTGATTTCCCCACGCGTAGCGGCCCTGGCGATCGATGGCGCTGAAGACGCAGCGTGGATGAAAAGCATCCATGAACGCGCACGGACCGAAGTCGATCGTCTCGCCGGAAATGCTGCAGTTGTCGGTATTCATCACGCCGTGGATGAAGCCGACGCCCATCCAACGGGCTATGAGTGAGGCTTGTGCGGTGATGACGTTTTCCAACAGAGCTAGCGCAGGTTTTGCAGCTTGCGCGGCAGCCGGATAGTGGCGTGCGATGGCGAAATCGGTGAGTATCCGCAGTGCATCGGTGTCCTCCCGAGCGGAGAAGTATTCAAACGTCCCGACGCGCAGATGACTGGCCGCGACTCGTGTGAAAACGGCACCATCAAGCGGCGTCTCGCGCTCGACTTTTTCGCCGGTGCTCACGAGAGCGAGCGCACGGGCGGTCGGGATACCGAGTGCGTGCATGGCTTCGCTGATGAGGTATTCGCGCAGCGCCGGGCCGAGCGCCGCCTTGCCATCGCCGCCTCGTGAAAACGCCGTGCGGCCCGAGCCTTTGAGCTGGATGTCCCGCCGTGCTCCGCGTGCATCGACGACTTCGCCGAGCAGGATCGCGCGCCCATCACCCAACTGCGGGACGAATCCGCCGAATTGATGCCCCGCATACGCCTGCGCCAGCGGTTCCGAGCCGGGCGCGATCGCGTTTCCGCTGAGCACCGCGAGCCCGCCCGCAGACTCCAGCCACGCGGGGTCGATGCCGAGTTCGACGGCAAGCGGGGCATTCACGCGGATGTGGCCCGGGCGCGGGACTGCGGCGGGATTTTGCCGCGAGTAGAACCGCTCGGGCAGCCGGGCGTAGGTGTTATCGAATGGAATCGGGTGCATGATAAAATGAGAATACGCTTGGTGAAGGTCGGTGGCGAGTCGCCAGGTGTGGATGTATCCGTCCCAGAAGGTGCGTGTTTGCTTCCAAACAGCGCACGCCCACGCCAAAACCAGCGGTAATATGTAGATCAGGTTTTCATCAGTTTTGACCGATGCCCCCTCATCAATACTGATTTCCGAGGAAAACAGCTTTGACCGCTGGTTCGCTGGTTCCACTGCACCCCAAACAATCGTCACTTAGCCCGCGATCTTTTTGTAGGCC
Source organism: Verrucomicrobiaceae bacterium (assembly GCA_031374705.1). Classification (GTDB taxonomy): domain Bacteria; phylum Verrucomicrobiota; class Verrucomicrobiia; order Chthoniobacterales; family Chthoniobacteraceae; genus SXWH01. Next base: position 45,218 of record JANMGP010000224.1, read on the forward strand.
TCGCCCTCATTGAGTGTCGGGTTCTCGGGGCGGCCTTTGTGGCGATAGGTGAGCTTCAGATTTTCCATGCCGAGCAAGTGAAGGATGGTCGCGTGGATATCGTGGACGTGCAGGCGGTCCTCGACGGCACGGAGGCCGAGTTCGTCGGTGCTGCCGATGACTTGTCCACCCTTCACCCCGCCGCCGGCCATCCACATCGTGAAGCCGGTGGGATTGTGATCGCGACCGTCGCCTTTTTCGCTCATCGGCGTGCGTCCGAATTCGCCGCCCCACACGACGAGCGTGTCATCGAGCATGCCGCGTTGTTTTAAATCACGGAGCAGACCGGCAATCGGTTTGTCGGTTTCGCGGAAGAGCTTTCCGTGGTTTTCCTCGATCTTCGCATGTGCGTCCCACTTGCTGCCCGCGCCACTGTAGAGCTGCACGAAGCGCACACCGCGCTCCACGAGCCGCCGCGCGAGAAGGCACATGCCGCCGAACTTCGACGTCTCTTTTTCCTCCATGCCGTAGAGCGCGCGGGTGGCTTCGCTCTCGCGGGAAATGTCCACGGCTTCCGGCGCTTCGGCCTGCATGCGAAAGGCGAGTTCGTAGCTGGCGATGCGGGCCTCCAGATCGCTGTTCTGTCGCGTCGCGGCGTGGCGGTTGTTGAGCTCGGTGAGGAAGTCGAGCTTCGCGCGCTGCTGTTCCGGCGCGATGCCGTCGGGCGTGTTGAGAAACTGAATCGGCTCCGCTCCGCTCTCGATCCGCGTGCCTTGATACAGCGCGGGCATGAAGCCGCTGCCCCAGTTGCGCGGGCCGTTGATGACGGATGCCGGGTTGTCCTGCATGACGACAAATGCCGGCAGATTCGCGTTCTCCGTGCCCAGGCCGTAAGTCACCCACGAGCCGAGCGACGGACGGCCTGCGAGGATGCTGCCGGTGTTCATCTGGCAGACGCCGGTGGAGTGGTTGATGCCGTCAGCGACGCACGAGCGGATCACCGCGAGGTCGTCGGCGCACTCCGCGACGTGCGGCAGCCAGTCGGAAATCCACAGGCCGCTTTGCCCGTGCTGCTTCCACTGGCGCTTCGAGGCCAGCAGCGGCGATTTGAATTCCCCCATCGCCGTGATGACCTTGCCGAAGCTGTCCGGGATCGGTTTGCCGGCGAGCTCGATCAGCTTGGGCTTCGGGTCGAACGAATCGATGTGCGACGGCCCGCCTTCCATGAAAAGGAAGATCACCGACTTCGCCTTGGCGGGAAATTGCGGGAGCTTCGATGCCAGCGAATGCTGCTCTGCGAAGCCCGTGCCCTGCAACAAATGCGACAACGCCAGCGCGCCAAAGCCGGCGCCGGCCTTTGCGAGAAAGTCGCGGCGGGTATTCAGGATTTCGTGATGCGGGACGAACGGCATGATGGTTGTGCTTCGCAGGACTCTACCGTTTTACCGGCGGACCGATAGGGAAAAACCGCGCCGCGCTCAGCCGTCGAGATACTGGCGCAGCTTTTCGCGCAGGTCGTTTCGTGCGCGAAAGAGCACGCTTTTCACCGCCGGCACGCTCAGTTTCATAATCACCGCGATCTCTTCGTAGCTCACGTCCTGATACCTTCGCAGGACCAGTGCGATTCGCTGTGTCTCCGGCAGTTCCTGGATGGCGCGTTCGATGGCGTCCTGATGCTCCGCGTCGAGCACCGCGCGGTCCGGGGATTTCGTCGATTCGTCGGCGTGTTGAAACTCGAAGTTCTCGTCGGCGTCGCCCGTCTCCAGCGGCAGAGTGCCGCGGCGCGAGCGGCGGCGGGTTTCGTTGAAGACGAGGTGCTTCATGATGGTGAACGCCCACGTGGTGAACTTCGCCGCCGGCTCCCATCGTGGCGCGCTTTTCCAGATGCGCAGGAACACCTGTTGCGCGATGTCCTCGGCTTCCGTTTCGTCGCCGATCATTCGCGAGACTGTGCCTACGATGCGTTGTTGGTGCGCCTCCACCAGCTCGCGAAACGCCTCGGTGTCGCCTTCCTTGATCCGCAGCATCAACCTGAGATCCCGCGCGGGGTCATCGTCTCCTGAGGAGGCTGGGTTGCGGCTGGCTTCTTCGTTCATTGATGGCTGCGATACGAGCCCGCGCAGCGTGAGAGATGAACACGCTTCATGGCAATCGGTTTCGCGAAATCTCTCATCGTCCGTAAATAAATCGCTCAGCCAGCGGAGCTTCGCGTAAGCTCCACGAGACGTTCCGCGAGGCGCGTCATGGAAAACTCCCGCACTGCCGCGGCGCGGGCGGCTTCTCCGAGAGCGCTGCATTTCTCAGGGTCGCGGAGCAATGCCTTCAGTGCTTCGGCGAGGTTCTTTGCGAAGTCGCCTTCGTTTTCTCCGGGGGAAAAAAGCACGCCTCCACCGCTGGCGTTCACGATCTCGGGGAAGGCCGACAGCTCCGGCAGGACGACTGGTGTGCCTGCGGCGAGCGCCTCGATGACATACATGCCGAACGCCTCGCTATAAGTGGCGGGCACCGAGAAAACGGTGACGCCCGCCATGAATGCCTGCTTCTCCGACAGCGATACATTGGGCAGCCACTCGACTGAATCAGCACAACCTGCCGCGCGGAGCCGCGCCTTCAGCGTCTCCACGTATTTCGCGTCGTCATCCGTCATCGAGCCTGCGCAGCGGAGCCGCACTTCGGGCATCTCGCGGCGTAGTAAAATGAAGGCTTCCACCAGCAGTCCGATGCCTTTTCCCGGCACAAAGCGCGCGAGGAATCCGATGCTCCTTCCTTCGCCCCGCGGGAGCGGATCGGGGATGGCCACTCCGTTAAAAATCACCCGCAGTTCCTCTTCGCGCCAGCCGAGCCGCCTCGCCATCAGTTCTGCGTAATAGCGGCTGGGCGCGACCCATGCGGTCGCGTCGCGCATTCGCTCGGAGAGCAGTTTCCACGTCTCGGTTGCGGACGGCCCGAGCCCGTCGAGGAAGCTGTCTTCCCCTTGGAGGAAGCCGATCACCGGGATACCGAGTTCTGCGCGGATGCGGCGTGCCAGGCCTGCTTGCAATGCCGTCGAGAGCCACACGGCGTCGGGCTTTTTCCCGTCAAACGCCACCCGCAGCCACTTGATGAGCTCCTCGATTTCCGAGGCCTGGTTCCCGAGTTCCCCGCGGAGCATCGAGAGCGTCATCCCGGCGACTTCCGGGCCGCCGGTGCGCGCGGCCTTGCCGGCCAGGAGGCGGAGGAGCGGGCGTGCGCTGAGCAGGCGGTCCATCCAGCGCGGCATCTTTCGCAGGAAGGCGAACTTCTCCCGCAGGAAAGTGCTCACTCCTCCGAAAAAAATCGGCGTCTCAGGCGTCGCGGCGCTCTCATCCAGCGTCAGCGGGAGATACATCGGCAGCATCACGGCGTGATGCCCCATGCGAATGAGCTCCTTGGCCAGCGCATTGTCGCGCATGCATACCCCGCAGTGATAGCTCCCGGTGCCGGGCGTGAGCAGGACGATGTTCATTTCGCCCGCATGTCGTAGCAAACGAGCCGCCTCTTTCCCAACGCGTTGCCGGGCTCGTTTTGCGAGACATAGAGCCGGCCATCCGCCAGCGCGGGCAGCGTCCAGGTCTCCGGAGCGTGAAACAGCGCCGTCCGCGAAAGCACCTTTGCGCCTGCCCTCGTGAGCTCCAGCCATGCGAGGTCGCCAAATTCCCCCAGACACAACACCCCGTCGCCCGTCGTCAGCAGACTTGCGCGGCCAAATCCTCCGCCGAGATCCGCGCGCCAGAGTTGTTTGCCCGTCGCCACGTCGTGCGCGGTAAATTCCGCGAGCCGTTCGTTCATTCCTGCGCTGCCGAAAATCACACCTTCGCGCACGATCGGCGTCATCCAGTAAAGCCCGAGCGTCTCGTCCTTCCACGCCGTCTTCGTCGAAAAATCCGGCGCGATTTCCACGCACAGACCTCCCGCGGTATAGGCCTCCGACACAAACACCCGCACCGGACCTCCCGGAGCCGATGACACCACCACGGGCGATGACGCATTTACGGATTCCGCCATGTCCGCACGGTGCGCGGCGCTTGCCAGCACCTTCCCTGTCGCCGTCTCGATCACCAAAAGCCCGCCTGTCGCCGGACGACTCATCCCCCCTGCAAACATCAGCACGCACTCGCGGCCATGGATCGTCGCCGGCACGGGCGAAGCGTAGCTCGCGCCCCACTCATGCGTCGCCGTCCACAGCTTCTTCCCCGTCTTCACATCCAGCGCTGCGCATTGAAGCGGCAGACCGCTCTCCTTTCCGCCGAGCTGCACGATCAGACGCTCCCCGACCACCAGCGGCGTCGAGCCATACCCGAAAAACGCCGGCAGCATCCCATACTCCCGCGCACAATCCTGCTGCCACACCACCTTCCCCGTCGCCGCATCCAGCGCGCTCAGCTTTCCCGTGATCCCAAACGTAAACACCCTGCCCCCGGCCACCACCGGGCTCGTCCGCGGACCATGCCCGCCGCCGTACCTCGGGCGATACGGCGCCGGCGTGCGCTGAATCCACCGCTGCTTCCCCGACTGCACATCGCGGCACTCCACCACCTCATCCTCATCCAGTCGGTGAAACACAAACACCGCATCCCCCACAATCGCGGGCCCGCCCATTCCTTCCCCCTTCTCCATCTCCCATAAAACGGCCAGCTTCTCCGGAAGTTCACGCCGCAGCCCCGTCTCCGGCGTCGAGCAATTATCCATCGGCCCCAGCAGCCGCGGCCAATCCGCACCCTGCGCAGCCACCGCGAGACCAAACACCACGAGTAAAGGACGAAGAATCATACGCCCACTCATACGCAGCCGCGGCGCGGGCGTAAATGCAGGAGTGCGGAGGCGTGCCGAAGGTGCGAGGTGCCAGCCTGGAGTGTCAGAATCGAGGATTTCTTAAAGTGCTCGTCATGTGGGGATTAATCATTCGTTCCTCGGGATAAATGGCTCGTCCCGAAGGAAAAATGACTCGGGCTTCGGGATAAATGGCTCGTGCCTCGGGCGCAGCGGCTCGTCCCTGGGGGAAAATGACTCGTGCCTCGGACGCAGCGGCCCGTCTCTGAGGGAAAATGACTCGTGCTTCGGAGGTAGCGGCTCGTCCCTGAGGGAAAATGACTCGTGCCTCGGGCGCAGCGGCTCGTCCTTGAGTGCGGACGACTCGGCCCGAAGCGCGAACGGCTCGTTCCTGTGCACTTTCCAATGCCGCCGGGAAGGATGGCGCGTCTGCGGGAGGCCGGCTTATTCCAAGGTGAACCACTGCGCTTCGACGCGGCGGCTTTCGTCGGGTTTGGCGAGCGGCTCTTCCCAGCCACGGCCCATGACTTCGATGCGGGCGGCGTCCACTTTTTCGCGCTCGACGAGCTGTTTTTTGATTTCCGCCGCTCGTTGTTTGCTGAAGTCGGTCGCTTTGATGGCCATGGTGCGCAGGAAGCCTTCGCCGTTCTTTTTGAATTCCGCGACGTTTGAATTATCGACGTGGCCGCGGAGCAAGATGGTGGAGCCGGGGCTGACTTGGAGCATTTGCTTGAGCGCGGCGAGGCTCTTGAGGTTGTCGGCGTTGGTGATGTCGAGCTCCGCTTTGTTGGGCTGGAAGAGGAAGCGGATGTTTTTGCTGAGGAGAGGATCGCTTTCCACGGGGCCCGCGCCCTGGGTCTTGATGGGGGCGATGCTGACGGTCTGTCCGGCAAATGCGCCGTCTGATTCGAGGGCTTTGAGGTGTTTGAGGTCGAGGAAGCGCTCGCTGTCCACGGGGTCTTTGATGAGTTCGCTGCCATAGGAGTAGATGGCGCTCTGGTAGATGCCTGAGAAGCTGCCCGCGGCGTCCATTGCGCCGCTAAAGAAGGAGAGGTTCTCGGGGCCGTTGGAGAAGTGGATCTTCTGGATTTCGAGTCTGGCGCGCGCTTTGTCCCACGGCTCGTCTTTGGTGGAAAAGGATTTGGCAATGACGTCGAGGCTGGCGTCCGGGTTGTTGCGGACCATCTGGTTTCCTTCGAGGATTCCGGCGACGAGGCCTTTGACTTTCTCCGGTTCCGCTGCGGCGAAGCCTTTGTTCACTACGAGGACGTCCGCGATGATGAGGAGATTGCGATTGGTGGTGAGGAGGTGGGCTTTTCCGGCGCTGGCTTTGACAGTGTCGGTGGTTTTCGGGGCCCATGTGACGCAGCCGACGATTTTGCCGGTCTCGTCGGTGGTAAAGGCGTCGCAGGCAAGCATGGCGTCTTCGGAATAGACGAGGTTGACGGCGTTGGGGTCCGCTTCGGCATCGAGGGACGAGAGCATTTTCACGCCGATGCCGGCTTCCTGCGCAAGGTAGCGGATGAAGAAGTCGGCCTCGGTGAATTGGGCGCTGGCGAGGACTTTCCCCTTGAGGTCGTTGATGCGTTTGATGCCCGTATTCACGACCACGCCGTCCGCGCCACGGGAGAAGCCGATTTGGACAGGGACCACGGCGTTGAACTGACGGCCATAGACGGCGAGGACGTCCACCGTGGTGGCGCTGGCGGCCATTTTGCCGGCGTTAAGGGCGTTCCAGCTTTCCTCTTCGCTGAGCTTGATGCGCACTTTGAAGCCGTACTTTTTCGCAAAGACGGAGTTGTCGTTTGGCTCGAGGCCGCCGTTCGCCGCGACGATGCCCGCGTAGCCCGCATAGACGCTGAGCTCCAGATCCACGATGTTGTCCTTGCTCTGGTAAACGCCCGTGGAGCCCAGACGCGGGACTTCGGTGTGCGTTTCCACGATGAGCGAGGACGCCGAACCGCCGGACTTTTCCGAATGGGAGGCACCGTCCGCGCCCGGCTTGAGTTTCGGCCACCACTTGGAGACGCCGAGTCCCACGATGGCGAGGAAGATGATGGTGAAGACGAGTTTTCCGCGAGCAGTCATAGAGCTGGATAAAAGAGGTTGCGCGCCAGTTGGCGAACCCTTTTTTTAGCCCCGCTCCGCGATTCGGCAATTACCGCCACGCAATCGTGCGGGAAACTCCGGCTGCGGACGCCTACTTGCGCCCGAAAAGACTCCAGCCGCTCTTCGCTTCCTCGGCTTTGTTTTGCTGGACCTTGAGCTGGCCGAGCAGGGATTGAAGCGCGAGGTAAATGCGGTGCCACTGACCTTCGACGGTGGGGATGTTGTCGCTCATGTCCGCAAGGTAGCGCAGGCTGGGCGTGCCGGAGAAAAGGGCAAGCACTTCCTCCTTGCGCGGCCCGCCTTTGACTTCCGCGGCAGAGATGGACTCGCTCCCCTGGGTAATGAGGCTCTTCAGGTCGAGAAATTGCGCCTCGTCCTCAGGCGTGAATTTTTTGTCGCGCGCAAGGTTCACGTAATAGTTGAACTGCTTCCAGCATTCAATGTGGGCTTCGATGTGCAGGATGAAATCTTCGACGTTTTTGTAGCTCATGGATGAAGGAGGCGTTGGATTTTTTGTTGAAGTCACACGCGGACGCAAAAACACGAGCGCGCCCCCGCGAAGGTCGCGTCCGGTTATTTCGATGCCCGCGTAATTGACATGGAGTTCGGTCACCGCGAGATCGACTTCCTGGGCGGCGCGGATCGCAGTGATGACCGTGCGCGCGATTTCGACAGTCAGCTTCGACGGGAACCAACTCGGCAGCGTGGATGTGACGATCTCGCCGCCACGATGCACGACAAAACACCCGGACGGGATTCGCTCGAGCCCAATGGGGATTTCTGTGCGATGGAACGGCTTTAGAATGCCCATTTTGCTTCGATGTTTTTCAGGGTTTCACGAATCTGGGGCAGACCGAGTGCGCGGGTAAAACCGACGCCAAGCGCTTCGTCATCACCAGAAAGAATGGAAAGGTGACGCTGCACGCCGAGCGCTTCCGCGTCCTGAAGCTCGCCACATTTCAGCTTTTCACCAAGCGCTTTAAACGCAGCGGTGGACTCGTAGATCCACAGCGCCAGAGGTGCGGGCTCATCTGCTCCCCAGTGCTCGTATTTCACCCGCTCGCCGGACTCCACAGCGATGGCAAACTGCACACCCGTGAACCGCGCAAACGAAGCCAGGACCGTCTCGGGGGTAATCTTTTCCTTTTCGGATGTGTCGGAGGCTTCGTCCATCGACTGGGCCGTCTCCATAAGGAGCGACTCGTAGTTCATGAAGATGGTTCGCGGCCGCGGCAGTCCGTACGGCAGAACCTCGAAATTGCCGGCATTCCATCCGAGCATCTCCACGATGGCCTCTTTCCCGGACTTGTCTTCCACGGTGGCATCCACGATTTCACCTTTCTGAATCCAGACGCGACCTTCGCCAAGTTCGCTCGTGACCTTCAAAACACAGGTATTTTGAGTGAGGCACTCGAGCTGGATGATATCGAGCAACGTCTTGCTCTGGACTCCACGGAATCCTCCCGCGCTCTCGCGTTCCAAAAGCGATTCGATGCAGTCCACGAAGAAGATGATCTCCCGCCCGGTCTTGGGTTTCTCAATATAGAGATCCACCCCGACACGATAGGCGCGGCCGCGCAAATCTTCGTCGGTCGCTCCCGTCATCACGACCGTGCGAAGCGCCGGAAAACGACGGCGAACGATGGCCAGGACTTGGAAGCCGTCCATCTGCGGCATATTCAGATCGAGGAGCAATAGAGCGAACGGCTCGGATTCGAGGGCGGCAATCGCCTCTGTCCCGTTGGCGGCGATTCGGATCTCAGGTTGTGAAGGCAGGCGGGCCAGGATCTCCTGATAGATCTCCAGGAGGTCCTGCTCGTCGTCGAGAATTAGAATTTTTTGGCTGATAGCCATGATTAGAGAGAGTTTATAGTGGCTGGAACGCTGGGTGCAAGACCGTCCTGAGAAAAGAAGCAAGCCCCGCGCCGTTTCGCGGAAATAAGAAACCTGATAATTTCTGACAATTCGACGAAAGCTGGCATCTAGGCTGCTTTCCTCATTTCCGCACACCCAGCTAACATGCTCAAGTTTCTTAAAAAACTATTCACAAAAAACGACGCTGAAGCCAGCCCTAAACCGGCTTCAGCCAAAGTCGCACCACGCCTCAACTCGCGGCCACCGGAAGCGTCCGGAGGGGTGGAAGTAGCGTCGCTTTCGCTTCGCGCGATTCTCGACAAGCTCCCGTCCGACCTGAAATCGACAATTAACCAAATGCCGGCCTCGGATGTGAAAGTGGTTCTGCCGATCGCCGCCATCATGAAGCAGCTCCCGAGCGGCACCGTACGGATGTCGCTCGCCAGTCTCTACCGCCAGGCGCCCGCCGGAACTTTCCGCGGCTCCGCGACGGAAGATAAACGCCTCGTGGACGTTCCGCTCTCCGAGGTTTTTAGAACCGTTAATCCAACTGCGCTGAAGCGCCGGGATGACCAACGCGTCTATGACGTCCCGCAGGACGCGGTGGGTCTGTTTGACGAAACCAGTGGCCGCCGCGTTGTAACTCCGCCGCAATCCGGCATTATGCAGCCGCCTCCGCCGCAGGTCCCGACGGCGACGGCACCAGCCGCACCAGTGCCCCCGACCGTCGAGCGTAAGCTCAGCATGCCAGCCAGCCCTCAACCCGCCGCACAACGGCCCGTTCCAGCACCTGCGCAAGCTCCAGCACCTGCGCAAGCAAAAGCGGCACCTTCGCAGTCGGCGACTCCAATCAATCTCAACAGCGAACTGTCGCTTCTCCTTGTCGAAATCGCCGCAGGATGGCCGGAAGGCGACCGCAATGAGATTTCGGTCCTCCCGAGCGAGACGCGACTCTCTATCCCTGCTTCCGAAGTGGGCCCGCTGCTGCAGAAGGGACGCGTCTCTTTCACGTGGGAACAAATCCGCCACTGGCTGACTCCACCTCCGAAGAGCGCAATCAACATTGCAAACGAGACTATTCTCGCGCTGCCATTAAAGATTGTCGCCCCTGCATTCGTCGCCGCTACCGGTGCGCGAAAACGTAGCAGCGAGGCAGATACATCGCTTCCCGACTTTTTCGGCCCTAGCGCCGGGACCACACCTGTCCCGCAAGCGAAAGCTCCAGGGCCGACCCCGGTTGTGCCTCAAGCGCCTGCCCCCGAGGCGCCACCAACTCCCGCTACCTCGCTCCAGATGCCTGCACCGGTGTCCCAGGCAGCACAGCGAACGCTCGTTCTGCCTCCGGCGTCGATTCCGGTCGCTGCCACTGCGCCCGCAGGTCTCTCATTAGTCCGGGAGCCCGCTCCCGAGCCCGCCGCCCCGGCTGCACGCGTCGCCACCAATCTGTGCGAACTTTTCAATATGCCGGGTAAAACCGACTGGGCGCCGAACGAATTGGTGAAACTGACCAGCGCACTCTCCGGAGTCGCCGGTGCAGTAATCGCGCTGGAGGAAGGTCTCGTCGTAGCCCAAAAGCTTCCCGATCCCCTTTCCGCCGAAACCTTCGCTGCATTCATGCCGCAGGTTTTCAGCCGGATGGACAAATACACCGGCGAAATGCAACTCGGCGGCACAGATGATATCACCCTGAATACCAAGAATGGCCCAATCCGCCTTTTCCGAACCGGCAAAGTCTTCTTCGCAGCGCTCGGAAAATCCGGCGAAAGCCTGCCAGACGGTTTGCATCTCATCTGCAACGAACTGTCGAGCCAGAACTCCTAAACCGCAGCCCAAATAGCAAACAGCCATGGCAATCATCAATCGCGCAACTAAAGAGCTCCAGCTCAAAATCGTTTACTACGGCCCTGCAAAGAGCGGTAAGACGACAAATCTCGAGCAGGTCCACGCAAATGTGCAGGTCCCGGACACCGCCGCAAAAGGGAAAATGACCTCGCTCGCCACGAGCAGTGACCGGACGCTCTTCTTCGACTTCTTCCCGCTCGAAGCCACGACCATCAAGGGCTTCAAGACGAAGTTCTCGCTCTTCACCGTGCCCGGCCAGGTCATCTACAACGCCACCCGGCAGATCGTGCTCCGCGGAGTGGACGGAATCGTCTTCGTCGCCGACAGCCAGTATGACAAAATGGCCGAAAACATCGAGACGTTCGGACATATGCTGGACAACTTGAAGTCCCTCAATCTAAACCTCGAGGATATCCCATACGTCATCCAATACAATAAGCGCGACATGCCCGACGCCGCACCCGTGGAATACCTGGAGTATGTGCTCAACAACCGCGACACCCATGTCCCTTATTTTGAGGCGTCGGCGCACAAAACCGAAGGGGTGTTCGAGACGCTCAACATGATCACCAAGATGCTGATCCACAAGTACCTTAACAAATAACCCCGCCATGGCATTTCCACAATTAATCGAGGAAGACATGAATCTCTTCGACCAAGTCCTCAAGGACTTGGTTAAGAAGAGCGAAGCGATGCTTTCGATGATCGTCGAGAAGGCTGGGTATCTGATCCACCAGCACGGGTCGAGCGAAGCGCTCGACACCGTGACACTTGCGACGCTCGGGTCGAACGCTTTCAACGCCACGCAGTTCATGGCGCAACTCGTGAACGAGCACAAATTCGGCAGCATGTACCAACAGGGCGAGACCTACAGCACCCTGATTCTCAATATTGATGAAGATCTGCTGCTGGTCCTTGTTTTCGGAACACAGCAAACCGTCGGCTCAATGAAATACTACGCAGCGCCGGCTGTGAAACAGATCGCCGAGCAACTCAGAACTGCTGCCGCACGGGGCGAGATGAGCCTTGATCTTTGCGACATGAACCCCGACGACGTCCAGACCCTGTTTCGCCGCACGACGACACCGGCCAGTCCGTAGCGAGTTCATTCCACCAGGTCACCCTGCTCAACCGCCACTGCCGAAACCCGGTAAAACGGCGGTCGCTGCCATTGGGAGCGCTTCACCTGATTGGAGTCCGCGTCTCCGATCGCGCTCGTGAATTGCCACGCCTCCTCGTGTGAAAAACGAAGTCCAGCGCAGTCGCCGACGCGAATTTGTAAAAACGGCCCTTGCCAGAGATGGAGAGGACGGCTTGTATCCATGCCCCGAGTTTTGCTCGCGTGGCGGAATTGGCAGACGCGTATGACTCAGGATCATATAGGGAGACCTGTGGAGGTTCGAGTCCTCTCGCGAGCACCATTTTTGGGGCAGACTGGAAACAGTCTGCCCCGTTTTGTTTTCGGCAATCGTCAGGAAAGGTTGAACATTGGAGCGGTATGCGTAGTCTCCACAGCCATGTCCGACACACCCCGGCCTACACCTGAATCCGAATCCGAACCGCCCAAGGTCAAGCCACATGCTTTTGTGGCTTGGCTGAAATCTCAAATTGCTGCGCTCATCGCTGAGCTAAAAGCAATGTGGAAAGCCTTGATCGCTACGCTCAAGGCCGAATGGATGGGCTTTGTTGCTTTAGTCTCAGCGAATCCTTTCCTTACTGTTTTGATCGCAACATTGCTGGGCGTTG
>JANMGP010000251.1:0-25159 GCA_031374705.1 Verrucomicrobiaceae bacterium
CAGCCACAGCGGCGAAGGCGAGGATGAGGCCGTCGAAAAGTTTTTGCGGGACGTGCGCGAGCAGCCAGCGGCCGAGGAAAAGCCCGATGAGGATGACAGGCGCGAGCGCTAGATTGAAAAGCAGCGTGTCCTTGCCGATGAGGCCGAGGTGGATGCTGAACGGGATTTTGTAGAAATTGATCAGCAGAAAAAACCACGCGCTCGTGCCGGTGAGCTGGTACTTCGGCAGGCCGACGGAGAGGAAGTAGAGTCCCATCACCGGCCCGGCGGCATTGGCCATCATGGTGGTGATGCCGGCGAGCAATCCCATCGTCGCCGCGAATGGCAGCGAGTGCGGCACGTGCTCGAACATCGCGGGCTTCCACATCCGCCAGAGCTGCACGAGCACGAGCGTGAGCACCGTCCAGCCGATGATCGGCTTATACGCGTACGCCGGCACGAGGCCCATGAGCCACATGCCGATGGCGACGCCGATGCACGCGATGGGCAGCGTGCGGCCCACGTGGCGCCACACGGCGTGCCGCTTGAACGCGAGCACCGCGAAGACATCGCCGATGCACAGCATGGGCAGCACGACGCCGGTGGATGCCTTGTCTCCGAAGATGGACGCCATCACGAGCACGTGGACGAGCGAGACGCCAGCGAAGCCGCTCTTCGCCACGCCCACGCCGAGCCCGGCGATGATGCAGAGCGTCCATTGGAAAAGCGTGAGCGAGGGCATGAAGGCGCGGACGTTGGCGATTCGCGCGCGTCGCGGCAAGCAGCGGAGTGCCATCGGATGCTGGACGCCGCTGCGCGCAGCGCCTTGGACTGCGGCAGCCTTGCTGCCGCTTTTCCCAGCCAGCCTGCTGGCGGTGAGTAGGGCGGACGCCGTTCAACACTCAAGGCCCAACGCTTCGCACACACGAAAGTGGCTCTGCTTCGGCACGCACAAAGATTCATCGCCAGCAGGCTGGCTGCGAAAAGCTACAGCAGGCTGTAGCACTCCAAAGCTATTCGCCGTCGTTCGCGGCGATTTGATCATACTTGAAGCTGCTGATCGTTCTTACCCACGCCGGAGTCACGGCTGCTTTGAATGCGCGGGCACTGCACCATTTCCAGTCCGAGCCCACGGCAACCAGCATGTGATGCACGGCATTTTGATGCACGTAATGCAGCCGTGCAAGGTAGCTGCGCTGATGCGTGATGTGCGTCTCCCGAAAGTTGTGCCAAAGCCGGGTGCGGCCCGGTTCGTTGTCGCGGCGGTTGAGTTCCTTGGTCGTGAGGCTGTGGAGTTTTCGGACCATTGTGCGGAGCGACACGGCGCCATCCTGAGAATCGGGACTGTGGCCGATGAAGTGGTAGTGATTGGAGAGAATGGCCCAAGCTTCGAGCGTCCATCCAAACTCTTCGGTGAGGGCAAAGAGCGAGTCCTGAAACCAGTCCTTCATGTCGTTTGCCTCAAGAATGTGCCTTCGTTCCGAAGCGCGGGCTGTGAGGAAATAGACGCCGGCTTTTTGCAGTCGGTGGGGCGGTGCATGAGGCCAATCACGTGTGCCTCGTGTGCATTCATCATCCTTCGGGAGCAAGTGATCGTCGTTCATTTACGGCTGGCTACATCGGTGGGCGAGGATTTGCAACTTGGAGTGCTGCAGCGGGCTGTAGCACTCCAGGGCCTGACGGCGTTCAACACTCAACGCCAAACGCTTCGCACACACGAAGGCTGCTCTGCTTCGGGACCCAAAAGACTCATCGCCAGCAGGCCCTCAACGGCGGTGACAGACTGGCTGTCCGCGCTGTTTTGGCTGTGCGTCACTGTAGCGACACTACAGCATTGTAAGCCATGTGGGCGCAGACGCTCGGAAGCAGCATACGAGTTCTGCGGAAGAGCCACGCATTTAAGACGCCGAGGACAAATACCGGCAGCCACGATATCGGCGGATGATAGATCGCGAAGTAGGCAGCGCTTCCGATGAGCGCACGCGTCCCGCCCCATTCCCGGTCCAGCGCGCGGAATAGTAGTCCGCGAAAGAAATACTCCTCGACGATCGGAGCCAGCCCGACTGCTAGAACAAAGATGCCGATTTTCCCGGCAGTGGAAGGAGCCGCGCCTGCATGGAGCCATCCGGCGGTAGTCGGAAATCTTGTCAGGACAAAAATATAGCACAGAGCGAAGATACCCGCGCCAATTCCGGCACTCACGCCGAGCGCTACTGCGCGCGGCTTCGATGCCGCCGTGAGCGGCAGCCAATTCCATATTTCGCGATCCGCGACTCCTCGCCCTTCGAGGAATCCCCGCATTACCAGCCAAGCGATTCCGCCAATAATTCCGTACGCAAGCGGGACGAGAAATGCCTGACTACTCCCGCCAAAGGCTCGCCCGAGTGCTACGCCGATTCCGGCGACTTCGCTCAGAATGGCCACGGCAAACATCGAGTGCATGAGTGTCGGTGCTTGAGGAAGAACCTCGGACCAAGGATCGAAAAGGAAGGGCAAACGCGCCCGCAAGTTTTGCCAGCAGGCTGCGGCGACGAGCCCCGAGAAAACGACGCCGATCACGGCGAGATGCCAGTTTTGGGCCAGGACTCCGCCGGAAAAGCTAAACATCCCGACCAGCGCGGCGTAGCGACTGCCAGCGGAGGGCGGGCGGGACTCTCCGCTGTCGCTCATGGGAGAGACGAGAGTGACGGCTCGCATCGCCATTGAACGACCGAAAAAAGCCCATCCCACCGCCACCAGTAGAATTTTCCACCATTCCGCCGGGAAGAGCCACAGCGCGATCGCAAACAACCCCCCGACGATTACGGACGCGACCGTATGCCAAATGCGCGCCTTTGCGCGGAGCAAGTCCTCCAAACCCCGAGGCCATGTCATAGGAATCCACAAGGCTCCACCTTCCGAGGCCAGCGAACGCGGGCCGAGCACCATCAAAAAATACGTGCCGCAGATGATGGCAACTCCGCAGAACGCGAACCAATGCTCCAGCGCATTGCCCGCCATCGCGCGGAAGTTGAACGCTTGGAATGACGCGAGCGTGAGCGGGATGAGGACCGCCTGAATGACTGCTCCACGATCTCTGCGAAACCAAAGAAGTTCCTTCCAAAACACCGGGTCATATCGGTCGATCATCGAGCCAATTTTCCCGCGTGCATCTGGAACATCGGTCGTGGCATTTCCAGGGTCCAGTCCGCGTGCCATCGCCCACTTCGCAATGACGCCTGAAAGGAGGAGAAGACCAATCGCGAACAGAAGCCCCGCAGATGTGGACAGCATCACGTCTCTCCCCGAGCCCCCAAGAAGCGCCTGAACAGGCCATGCCGGAACTTGATCGAATACGATCATCCCAGTCTGGACAATCCACAATTTGAGTCCCTCCGCGCCCATCAAGAACATCGGCAGAAACATCCCTGCAAATCCGATCCACGACATGATCCCGAGAACCGCGCCACGATTTCGCACGCCGAGCCGAAGCATCGCCGCAGCCTCCAGACTTTTGTTCAAACTGGATGCCGCTATCGCAACCGGCCATCCGATCACCACGGCAGCGAGGATTGCTTGCCCCGCGCCAAGAGAACCCGAGAGCAAGAAATACCAAAAAACAGGCGCTGTATAATACATCGGGTTCGCGATGAACGGCGAAAGGGTTTCGGCGATAAGGATGGCTGCCGGTCGGACCGGATGACTGAGCAGCCACTCCCACACCGGATGCCGCCGGCGCTGCACGTCGAAATCCACGCCCTCGCCCTGACAGGTCAACATCGCGAGCCAAAAAAGCACGCCGAAAGCGGCGACCCCAAGCGCGATCCGCGGCCATGTTTGAACGTTGCGTCCCTTGATTGTTCCCGCATCAATATCCACGAAGCCCGCCATCCCAAGCGTGTTGAATTGCCGGAGAAAGCGCGCGACGTATTCGGGGTCGGGCTTCTTTTGGAATCCATACTTTTCGCCGAACGCTCTTTCGGCGGCGAATGTCACATTATGTTCCCGTGCCCATTCCGAGTCCTTCACATGCATCTTGGATGCCTCGGTTTCCAGGCGTTTGTAATCCGAGGAGCGCACCGCGATTTTACCATCGCGTTCCGCATCTACGCGGAACGCCACGGTAGCGGTGCTCGCTACAAGACTTCCGAATATACCGTGCAACATACACGCTAAGAAGATCATCCCGATCGTGGCCAGACACCCGAGCGGATCGCCGCTCGAAACAGTCTTGGAATTTGTCGCCTTCCTTGAAAGCAGCGTCGCCTGGTGCGCTTTGCGCCCGGCTGCGCGCCGACGGGCAAAAGACCAGATGATCTTCACCGCCTGCCAAAATGAAAGATTCACGCGCGGGAGTTTCATTTCGCGTTCGACGTGATGCGCACAAAGAAATCCTCCAATCGTTCGCTACCTCGCACGTCTTCAAGCGTTCCCGCAGCGCCGAGGCGGCCATGGTGGATGATGGCGATATGGCTACAGAGGCGCTCGACTTGATCGAGGAGATGGGTGGAAAAAACAACGGTCACGCCAGCCGCCGCCTGCTCCTCCATGAGGTCGAAAAACATGCGCGTCGATTCCACATCGAGACCGTTCGTAGGCTCGTCGAGCACGAGCAGCGAGGGCTGATGAATGAGCGCGAGCAGGAGCCCGAGCTTCTTTTTCATCCCTCGCGAATAGTCCTCGGCAAAGCGTCCGAGAGCGTCCGCGAGACCGAGTCGCTCGGCGAGCGGCAGGATTGACTGCACAGCTTGCCGGCCGTTCAACCCGTGCATCGAAGCGCTCATCTCCAGCACTTCGCGTCCCGAGAGGTACGAATAAAATACCGGTTCATCTGGAAGAAACCCGACGTGCCTTTTCACTTCGACGCGGTCTTCAAATGAGTCCAGCCCATCCACGCGAATCGAGCCGCAGGTCGGCTTCAATACACCCATGAGCAGCCGGAAAAGTGTCGTTTTTCCCGCGCCATTCGGACCGAGCAATCCGCATATTTGTCCCGACGGAAGCGTCCACGAAAAATCGGCAATAGCCGTTTTACTGCCAAACGTTTTTGCGACATTGAGGAATTCCGCTGGCGGCGGATGTGGGACATCGAGGTTCATGTTGGAAAGCGGGCGAGCGTGTGCTTTGGGCTCGATGAACTAAAGATCGAATATTCGACTGAGGGAAACTGGGAGCAGGCGATGAAAGGGACAAGCAAGCTGTCCCGCAACAAATCCTCAATCAGTTCCTTGGCCCACCGGGTAGCGGCGGAGCGTTCCGAGAGAGTGGCGGACTGTCGGGGGCGACCTGCGGAAAGTGACTTCGGCTTTAGCCGAATCGGTTGTTCCGGGAATTGGCCTCGAGCCCAAACTACGTTTTCTAATACGCAGGGATGAAAAATGGGGCGCGGAAATCATGTCCGGAATCCCAGCTTCGCGCTGTTACCATGGGCGCGGGTGTGACTTTTATGATACGGAGACCCACCCGCGTCCGATTGTTCACACCTGCCTGAAATACAACGTCATGAACTCAATACTGCTCACTTTCTTCGCCAGCCTCGCGTTCGCGGCAACGTCGTTTGCTGCCGGCGCAGAACCAGTCGAAGCCGGCAAGTCCAAACCCAACATCGTCTATATCCTCTGCGACGATCTCGGCTACGGCGACGTGCATTGCCTCAATCCCGAACGCGGCAAGATCGCCACGCCGCAGTGCGACAAGCTGGCGGCACAGGGAATGATCTTCACGGACGCGCACACCAGTTCATCGGTCTGCACGCCAACGCGCTACGGCATCATGACTGGGCGCTACAACTGGCGCACGCACTTGCAGTCGGGCGTGCTCCACGGCTACAGCGAGCCGTTGATTGCGGCGGAGCGGCTGACCGTGCCGAAGCTTTTGAAACAGCACGGCTACGCGACCGGGATAATCGGCAAATGGCATCTCGGAATGGCGATTCCCAACGGCGAGCCGTCACCCGTCATCCCCGCTGGCCCGACCACGCGCGGGTTCGATTATTATTTCGGCATCAGCGCGTCGCTAGACATGCCGCCGTTCGCATTCATCGCGAACGACCGTTTCACCGAGCCGCTCACCACGACAAAACAATGGCAGCGCACCGGCCCCGCTGCGGCGAGCTTCGAAGCGGTGGATGTCCTGCCCACGCTGACGCGCAAAGCCGTCGAGTATATCGGCCGCCAGACAAAGACCGGGCAGCCGTTCTTTCTCTACCTGCCGCTGACCGCGCCGCACACGCCCATCGTCCCATCGAAGGAATGGCAGGGCAAAAGCGCGCTCGGCAAATACGGCGACTTCGTGATGGAAACGGATTGGGCCGTGGGCGAAGTGATGGCCGCATTGGAAAAAGTCGGCGTCACCAGCAACACGCTCCTCATTCTCACCAGCGACAATGGATGCTCGAAGGCGGCGGGCATTCCCGCAATGCAAGCGCTTGGGCATTATCCGAGCGCCGACATGCGCGGGTCGAAATCGGACATCTTTGACGGCGGCCACCGGGTGCCGTTCCTCGTGCGCTGGCCGGAGCGGATCAAGCCGGGCACCCGCAGCGATCAAACCATCTGCCTCACCGATCTGATGGCGACCTGCGCGGACCTTCTCGGCACGAAGCTGCCGGACAACGCAGGCGAAGACAGCGTGAGCATTCTCCCCGCTCTGCTCGGCACGGACAAAGCGCCGCTGCGCGAAGCCATCGTGCATCACTCCATCAACGGCTCGTTCGCCATCCGGCAGGGCGATTGGAAACTCGAATTCTGCGCGGACTCCGGCGGCTGGATCGCCCCCACACCCGGCAGCGAAGCGGCGAAATCCCTACCCGACACGCAGCTCTACAATCTGCGCGCCGACCTCGCCGAAGCGAATAACGTGCATGCCGAGAATCCCGAACTCGTCGCGCGCATGACCAAGTTGCTCGAACAATTCATCGCCACCGGTCGCAGCACGCCAGGCGCAAAGCAGGCCAACGACGCGGAGATTTCGATTCGCAAAAAAGAAAAACGCGGGCGCGCTGACGGAGAATAGAGGGGGCCGTTTCCCTTACGCTATGACGCAAGCGTTGTGGAGGCTTGCGACGGGCGTGATCCCTTATTGGCCGCTCGTTTCCCGCTGCTCGCGCTCCAGTCGCTCGCTGAGCCACTGCTTGATCATGCTCTGGTAATTGAGGTAGCGGGAGCGGGCGATGCGCTTGATGCGCGCAAGCATGCGGGGATCGAAACGGAGCGTGATGGTCGTGCTGTCGCGGTTGTCGGCTTTGAGCAGCGACTGGTTCATCAGCCGTGCTTCGATGCGGGCGTCCGCCCAGAATGCGGCTTCGTCGTCCTCGGACTCAAACTTCGGAATTTCCGTCCAGTTGGCGATGGCTTTCATGGGTTAGCTGAGTTCCTGGTTCTTGCGCTCGTAAAAGGTGACTTCCTCCGGCGTGGTGTCGCGGGAGAGGATGCAGCGGATGCGTTTTCCGTCGCTCCAGAAAATGGTGAAGATGCCGCGGTTGTCGAGGGTCTTGCCGAGGTTGAAATATCGCGCGTGCCCTACGCCGGCGATTTCCACGTCGGGCAGGAGACGGAGGCTGAAGGGGTCTTCGAAGGATTCTTCGATTTCCCTCGGGGTGACCTTGTGCAGGTCGAACGATGCATCGAGCCAGTCAAACTCCATTTAGTTCGGGCGTTGAATGATTTCGATCTCGTAGCCTTCGGGGGCGTCGATGAAGGCGATGATGCTGCCGGTGCTGGTGGGCGTGGGGCCGTCGGAAAGCGGGTAGCCTTTCGACGCGGAATGACGCGAGAAGGCGTCGAGATCATCCACGGAAAACGCGAGGTGCGTGACATCCGGCCCGATGACGAGCGGTCCGCTGGCGGGGTATTCGCAAATCTCGATGAGTTCTTCGCTTTCGGGGGCTTTGAGGAAGACGAGCTTCGAGCCGCGGGGCGAGACCTTGCGGTCCACTTCGGCGAGGCCGAGCACTTCGCGATAAAAGTTGACCGTCTTTTCGAGATCGACGACGCGGTAACGTGTGTGAAGAAGTTTTTTGACCATTGGAGAATGTGCCCGCTGCGGCAGGCGCGGGCCTTTTATCGCTGCGAAGCGAAATCGCCGCAACCCCAATCATTTTGAATTCCCTGTGAGAAGCGCGGCGGCGGTTTTTTGCTCCGGCCATTGGCTGTAGGGATGTTTGGAGAGGTTCGAGTTGTAGTAGCGCGGGTCGCCGGTCACCTCGGCGCCGATCCACTGCGGGAGTTCGACGTGCTCGCTCTCGGTCTTCAGTTCCACCTCGGCGATGATGAGTCCGGCGTTGTCGCCGTGAAACTCGTCGATGTCCCAGTAATGGCCGCGGTATTCGATGCGGTAGCGGGTTTTCTCGAGCAGCGGGCGTTCGCACAGGGCGAGCAGTTCGGCGGCGTCGGACGGAGGAATGGGATATTCAAACTCCGCACGTGTCGCGCCGCTGGTCGTTCCTTTGATAGTGAGCCATGCGGCATCGTCCGACAATCGGATGCGGACGATGCGCTGCGGGTCGCGGCTTAGGTAGCCTTGCCGGAGCGTGCAGCCCGGGCCCGTTTTCCACGATGGATCGGCAACGAGGAATTTGCGTTCGATTTCGACTGGCATGGACGGAAGTTAGGCGTGTTTTTTCGCCTTCGCCTTGCCCTTCGGTTTTGGGCGGATGCGGCCTTTTTTCTGCCGGGCGGGCTTGGCTTCGCCGAGGGCGAGGGCCATGCATTCTGACTGGCTGTCGCACTTCGGTTCGCTGCTGGTGCGGATGACGGGCGTGTAGCTGCCGTCGGTTTCCAGCCGCCAGGCCTTGGTGTTGTCGGCGAGCTGGCGCTCGAGCATCTGGCGGATGCGACCGCGCAGCGCGGGTTCTTCCACGGGGAAGACGAATTCGACGCGCCGGAAAAAGTTGCGGGACATCCAGTCCGCGCTGCCGAGATAGACTTCGTCCTTTCCGCCGTTGTCGAACTGGAAGATGCGGGCGTGCTCCAAAAAGCGGCCGACGATGCTGCGGACGGTGATGTGTTCGCTGATGCCGGGAATCCCCGGTTTCAAGCAGCATGCGCCACGGACGATGAGGTCGATTTTTACCCCGGCCTGCGAGGCGCGGTAGAGGGCGCGGATGGTCTCGGGATCGCTGAGGGAGTTCATCTTGGCGACGATGCGTGCGGGGCGTTTTTTTTGCGCGTGGTCGGCCTCGCGATGGATGAGTGCGATGGTGCGCTGCTGGAGCTGCCACGGTGCGACGAGGAGTTTGCGCGGGGTTTGGAAGCGGGCGATGCCGGTGAGAAGATTGAAGAGGCTGGTGGCGTCTTCAGCGAAGTCTTCGTTTGCTGTGAACAGGCTGAGATCGGTGTAAAAGCGGGCGGTGGTCGGGTTGTAATTGCCGGTCGCGAGGTGGAGGTAACGGCGGAGGCGGTCTTCGTCTTTCCTCACAACGAGAGTCATCTTGCCGTGGATTTTTTTGCCGACGAGGCCATACACGACGTGGACGCTGGCTTCCTCCAGCCGCTTGGCCCACTCGATGTTGTTGGCTTCATCGAAGCGCGCTTTCAGCTCGGTGACTGCGGTGACGTGTTTGCCGTTCTCGGCTGCAAGCATGAGTGCGCCGATGATGCGCGGGTCGCCGCCGGTGCGGTACAGCGTTTGTTTAATGGCTAGGACATTCGGGTCGCGCGCGGCCTGCTCGAGGAAATCGACAACGGTATTGAAGCTCTCGTACGGGTGATGAAGGAGCACGTCGCGCCGCCGGATGGTTGCGAAAAGCGATGCGCGATCGCGGACGCTGGCGGCAATCGGCGCGATGAACGGCGGGTCGCGCAACTCAGGGGAATGGTCGCCTTCATAGATGGCCATCAGGCGGGTGGGGTTGATGGGGCCGTCGATGATGTAGAGATCGTCCTCGGTGAGGTTCAGGTTTTCCAGGAGCTGCTGCCAGATGTCGGATGGGCAGTCGGCATCCACCTCCAGCCGGACGGCCTCGCCGCGACGGCGGTTGCGGAGTTCCTCCTCCACGGCCTGAAGCAGGTTGTCGGTGTCGTTTTCATCGACGTAGAGCTCGCTGTTGCGTGTCACGCGGAACTTCCAGTGGCCATGGATGGTCGTGCCGGGAAAGATATCGCTGAGATAGTGCCCGATGATTTGCCCGAGGAAGACAAAGTCCATGGCATCGTCTTCGCGCGGAAGCCGGACAAGGCGGGGCAGCACGCGCGGCACCTGGACGACTGCGAGGCGGGAACGAGTGCTGCCGTCCTCCTCGATGCTGAGCGACACTACGAAATTGAGCGTTTTGTTCGCGATGTGCGGGAACGGGTGCGCAGTATCCACGGCGAGCGGAGTGAGGACGGGCCGCGCCTGGCTCTCGTAGTATTTTCGCAGGAACGCGCGGTCGCGCTCCTCCAGTTCCGGGTAGTCGAGAAAGCGGATGCCCGCCTTTGCGAGCGCCGGCTGGATTTCCCCGCGCCAGAGCCGGTATTGGTCCTCGACCATGCGCCGGACGCGCTTGGTGATGCTCCGCGCGGCCTCCGTGGCAGTGCGACCGTCGATGCTGCGTTCGACGATCTCGCTCTCCATCTGCTGCTTGATGCCCGCCACGCGGACCTCGAAAAACTCGTCGAGATTCGAGCTGACGATGCAAAAAAACTTCACGCGCTCGAGCAGCGGATTGCCCGGATTGATGGCCTCTTCGAGTACGCGCTGGTTGAATTCGAGCCAGCTCGTCTCGCGGCTCAAGAAGTGTTCAGTGGTAAACGTCGTCATCACAAAGGTGACGACTAGCGGACAAATCCGCGTTCGACCAGACGCGGTTTTTCAACAATTGTGTGACGGAGCCGGAAAGCCATTTGCGGTGTCTCCGCCGAAGGGTTTGCATTTTGCGCGGCGCTGAATATGAAGACGCCCCTTCATGAATATCCTCATCCTAGCCGCCGGGTACGCGACCCGCCTTTATCCGCTGACTCTTACGAAAGCCAAGCCATTGCTCGATGTCGCCGGCAAGCCGATGATGGAATGGGTGATCGACAATCTGGCGCCGATCTCCGGCATCTCGAAAGTCTTCGTGGTGACGAACAACAAATTCGCCGCCGACTTCCAAGCGTGGGCCGATGGCTACTGCAAGACCCAGCCGAAGCTCGCTTTTGAAATCGTGAACGACCGTTCCACCGGCGACTCGGACAAGCTCGGCGCAATCGGCGACATCAACTACGTCGTGCAGGAATACGGCATCGAAAACGAAGACCTGCTCGTGGTGGCGGGGGATAACCTCTTTTCCGAAAGCCTCAAAGGCTACGGCACGATTGCGCGCGAGAAAAACGTGCCCATCCTCGGCGTCTATGATGTCGGCTCGCTGGAAGAGGCAAAAAAATACGGCGTGGTCGCAGTGGATGGCGACGGGGTGATTACGCAATTTGTCGAAAAGCCCGAGCAACCGCCGAGCACGCTGATCGGGATCGCGCTCTATTATTACCCGAAGCACGTGGTCCCGATGATCCGCCAGTATCTCGCCGAGGGGAACAATCCCGACCAGCCGGGCCGCTTCGTCCAGTGGCTCTATCCCCGCACGCCCGTCGCGACCTGGAGCGTTCCCGGAACGTGGTTCGACGTCGGCAGCAAAGAGACGTTGGAAGAAGCGAACCGCATCTTCGCGGATTTCAAAAAGGCGTAGCCGCGCTGCGTGGCACGGCGGACTGTGGCACGAGCGCCCCGCTCGTGATCGTGTCCCGGACGCCCGCGTCCGGTACCAAACCAACCCGGCGAAGCCGCCATTCCAACGCGTCGCACCTTGTACGCGGCGACGGGCGCGATATTTCAGACACGACGTCATAGTTTGACTTTGCCTCAGCCGCGTTCGCCGCTAGGTTCCGCGCCCTTTTACTAATGAGCGCGAATTACAAAGATACACTGCTGTTGCCAAAGACGGACTTCCCCATGAAGGCCGATCTCGTGAAGCGCGAGCCCGAGCGGCTGGCAAAATGGGAGGCCGCGGGGCTTTATCAGCAGATTCTCGATAACCGTATCGGCGCGCCGCTTTTCGTCCTGCACGACGGTCCGCCGTTCGCAAACGGCGACGTCCACATGGGCACGGCGCTCAACAAAATCCTGAAGGATCTCATCGTGAAAAGCCGCTCGATGCTCGGCTTCCGCGCACCGTTTGTGCCGGGCTGGGACTGTCACGGTCTGCCCATCGAGTTCAAAGTGGTGAAGGAACAGCGCGGTCTTGAGCCGGCAGAAATCCGCCGTCGCGCCGAGGCTTTCGCGCGCAAGTATATCGACATCCAGCGCGGGCAGTTCAAGCGGCTCGGCGTCTTCGGTTCGTGGGCCGAGCCGTATCTCACGCTCGCGCCGACCTACGAAGCGGACATCATCCGCGCGTTCGGCGGATTTGTGGAAAAGGGACTCGTGTATCAGTCGAAAAAACCCGTCTATTGGAGCACCGGCGCGCAGACGGCGCTGGCGGAGGCGGAGGTGGAATACGCGCAGCGGACGGACCCGGCGATTTATGTGAAGTTTGCGGAAGCCACGACCGGCGCATCATTCGTCATCTGGACGACGACGCCTTGGACGCTGCCTGCAAACGTCGGCATCGCGGTGCATCCGAAGGTGAAATACAGCATCGCGGATTTTGGCGGGCAAAAGCTCATCGTCGCCACTGACTTGCTGAACGCGTTCGCAAAAGAATGCGGACTCGAATTCGGCGCAGTCAGCTCCGAATTCACGGGCGAACAACTCGTCGGACTTTCCGCGCAGCATCCATTTCTCCCACGCACTTCGAAGGTCATCCCTGCCGATTTCGTCACCACGGAAACCGGCACTGGCCAAGTCCACATCGCCCCCGGTCACGGTAAGGACGACTACATCGCCGGACAAGCGAACGGACTTCCCGTGCTCTCGCCCGTCGATGACTACGGCAAGCTCACCGAGGACTGCGGGATGCCGCAATGGGTCGGCAAGTATGTGTTCGACGCCAACGCCGAGATCGTCACTTTCCTCCGCGAGAATGGCTCGCTGTTGGCCGAGCAGAAATACACGCACGATTACCCGCATTGCTGGCGCTCGAAGACTCCCATCGTTTTCCGCGCTGTGGAGCAGTTCTTCATCAATGTGGACAAGATTCGCGGTGACGCGCTCGCGGCCATCGACAAGACGACATGGCTCCCTCATTGGGGACGCAACCGCATCTTCGGCACCGTGGAATCGCGGCCCGACTGGTGCATTTCGCGCCAGCGCACTTGGGGCGTGCCGCTGCCCGTTTTCTACGAAGTCAACGGGACACCCATCGTTCGCGCCGACCTCGCGCAGAAAGTCGCGGATCTCGTCGAGAGCGGCGGGACGAATCTGTGGTTTGAAAAGGACGACGTATGGTGGGCCGGGCAACTCGGATTGCCCGAAGGCACTTCGCGCCGCAACGACACGCTCGATGTGTGGATCGATTCCGGCGTTTCGCATCAAGCCGTCACGTCGCGTCATCCGGAACTGAAGGCGTGCGGCGGAGTTGCCGACATTTACCTCGAAGCAACAGACCAGCATCGCGGCTGGTTCCAGTCGTCGCTCATGACTTCGGTAGCGCTCACCGGACACGCGCCGTATAAGACCGTCATCACGCATGGCTTCGTCGTGGACAAAGACACGAAGCGCAAGATCAGCAAGAGCGAGCAGGGCGCTTACAAGAAGCCGATGGAAGCCGAGTATTTCGTCGGCAAATACGGCGCCGACATCGTCCGCCTGTGGGCCGCGAGCGTGGAATACACAAACGACGTTCCGTTTTCGGAAGACGGCTTCGCACGCACCAGCGAGGCATACCGCAGCTTCCGCAACGTGCTGCGCATTTTGCTCGCGAACATCTCCGACTACGACGCATCGCAAAAGGCCGAGCCGACCACCGTGGACCGCTGGATCCTCAGCAAGCTGCAAACCGTCATCGCCACATGCCGCACGGCGTATGAGGCGTTCGACTTCCGCAAAGTCTTCGAGACCGTAAATCAATTCTGCACCGTCGATCTCAGCGCGCTCTACGTGGACATCACAAAAGACCGCATGTATTGCGACGCCGCCAACAGCCCACGCCGCCGCGCCACGCAAGCCGTCATGCACGCGTCGTTTGAAGCCGTCGCAAAGCTGCTCGCGCCAATCCTCGCCTACACGGCGGACGAAGCGTGGGAATTCTCCGGCAAGACCACGAGCATCCACATCGAAAAACTACCCGAAGCCAACGCCGCCCTGCGGGACGAAGCGCTGGAGGTCAAAGTCGAAGAGTGGCTAAAACTCCGCGCCGCGATTTACCAGCAAGCCATCGAGCCAGCGCGTCAGGCGAAGACCATCGCGAAATCGCTGGAAGCGGCGGTCGAGTTGGATCTCGAGGGTGCCGCGTTCCAGGCATACTCGGCATATTCACCGGCCGAGCACGCCGAGCTTGAGGAATTCCTGATCATCAGCGAACTCAAGCTTTCCAGCGCAACCGCGCTCGGAGCCCGCGTCGCAAAGAGCGCGCAAGCCCAATGCCCGCGCTGCTGGCGCCACCAGCCGCTCACGGCCAAAGGCGTATGCGAACGCTGCGACGAAGCGCTGCCTGCATAGTCATCACTCCACGGTCACCGCGACTACGAATGGCGCGGCTTTCGTGAGTGTTGAGGTAAAGTCGAAGGACTTCACCGGGACGCCTGGGCGCGGGTTGACGATTGTACATATCCCGAGTCGCAGGCTGGCGTTTCGCTCGCGGGTGTTTCCGTTTTCGCCGGTCCAGCCGACCACTGCGCGCGACGCTTCCGGCTCTTCGGGCAGGTTCCACCAGTCGGCGATTTCGTAGCCCACGCGCAGCGGGATCTCCCAGCGGTAGCCGTCTGCGAAATTCCGCGCGTAGTATCCGATCGTCGTTCCTTTTGGCGCACCGGGAGACATTTCGCGCAGAGAACGTGGAGGTGACTACGAAGGAAAGACGCGAAGATGCGACTCAAATGACCCTGCTCTTCTTTCCTTCGCGTGCTTTGCGCCCTTCGTAGTCATATTATTTTTGAATAGAATGAGACGCCCGGACAGCCCATTTCGCATTTGCGCGGACCGAAAGAGAGATAGCTTTTCCGTGGCGGACTGTTCCACCGGGAGGTCGATGTAGAGTTGCGGAAAGTAAAACTCCTGCACCTTGTCGGGAAGGGCGACCCGCAGCGGGCCTTTCGGGCTGGGTGTCGCGAAGTAGCCTTCTTCCAGCCCGGCTTTGATGATTTCCGCCGAGACGGTGGCGGCTTCCCCCGTGATCTCCTGCACGCGCGCACGCGGGATTTCGCCTTCGTCCACCAGGACACGCGCCACTCGCATCAGTTCTTCCCGGGGCTGCTGCGACAACTACGAGCCGCTTCGTTTCGGGGATCGTCCGCTCGCCGTAGAACGAATGGAATCGATTCATGAACCGCGGCAGTTCTGCAAAATCCGATCGCGTATGCCGTCCTGCCTCCACCATGAAGTCGCGGAGCTTTCCCGGCGCGATTCGGGTGTGTATCAAGTCGAGCAGTAAACCGTGCGGCCAGGCTTTCGGGCGTGAACAAACTTGGAACAACGTGGCACGAACGCCCTCGTTCGTGATCGTGTCCCGGACGCCTCGTCCGGCGCTGCCCGCAAAGGGCAAAGGACGATTTCGACAGTGCGCGGGTCGTTACGACCTCGTGGATGCTGGCGCGCATGGGTTCACGCAGGCTGCGTTGCGAATGTTCATCCCGCGAGATGTGTAAAAAATCTTCATGCAACGATCTGAAGACGGTGCTACTGAATGTGGCATCACACCGAAATGAGATTCACCACCAGATCCGTTATCCTTCGTACCCTCGCCTGCGCCTTCACTCTCGCCAGCGTCCTGCCCGCATCGGCAGGGCTTGTCGCTTGGTGGAAATTTGACGACGCACCCGGCTCCACGACTGCTGCGGATAGCTCGGGCAATCCTTCGCCAGCCACGGCTACACTGATCAATGGCCCGGTTTTGCAGCCCGCAAACGGGCGATTTGGCGGGGCGATGTATCTCGACGGCGTAAACGATTACGCCGAGGTGCCGGACCGGGCGGATATGAAGTTCGCTGTGGGGCAGTCTTTCTCGATTGCCGCATGGTACAAGTCGGATGGCGATGAGACTTCCGCGCCGACGGAATACGCGAATGGTCTGAACCAGGGAATCGTGACGAAGGCCTATCCGGGCACTTCATTCTCGAATAACTACTTTCAGATTCAGATCACCGTGCCCGCGACGACGGGGACGAATTCATACTTCGTCTTCGACTCGCGCCTGAACAACACGGCGGGCACAAACACTCCGTTTCGGAAACCCGGAGCATTTACGACCGATGTTGTGAATAATGCGTGGCACCATGTTGCGGCAGTCATGGATCGCTCGACGGGGGTGTTCAAAATGTATGTGGACAATGTTTTGGTGAATACGAGCACGACCACCGCAGCAGATGGAGGCGGGCAGTGGGCGATGGGTTCGACGGCCCCGCTCGTGATAGGCAATCACCAGAATCGCTATTGCCGCGGCTGGTTCGACGACATCGGCATCTGGAACAACGCGCTGACGGCGGCGGAGGTCGCCAGCATCTATACCAACGGTATCTCCCTCGGCAATGACACCGACAACGATGGTCTCGTGGATTCGTGGGAGACGACTTACTTTGGCGCAGGAAACCTCTCGCAGACCGCGAGTGGCGACCCGGATAGCGATGGATTGACCAATCTTCAGGAACAATCTCGCGGCACAAATCCCACCCTGGCCGATACCGATGGCGACGGTCTGACGGACGGCAATGAAGTGAACGTGCGCGGGACGAATCCGCTCGTCGCCGACACCGATGGCGATGGCCTGAGCGACGGCGTGGAGGTGAATACGCACGGCACGAATCCCTTGCTCGCGGATACGGACGGCGACACATATCTCGACGGAGCGGAAATCACCGCGGGCACAAATCCGCTGAACGCTTCGAGCTATCCGCCGCCACCGGCGTTCAACGTCCACATCAATGAGTTCATGGCGAATAGCTCGCCCAAGGCCAACGACCCGACAGCTCCGCTCGACATGGACGGCGATAGCGAGGACTGGATCGAGATCAAAAACAACGAGGCGACGGCTGTGAACATGCAAGGCTACCAGCTCTCTGACGATCTCGCGGTGCCGGGGAAATATACGCTGCCGAGCTTTTCCATCCCGGCGGGCGGATACGCGCTGGTGTATGCATCGGGGAAAGGTCGCCGCGTCAACGGGGTGCAGCCGCACACGAGTTTCAGCCTTGGCACCGCAGGCCAACTCGTTCTCAGCCGTCCAAGCGCGGGCGGGCCGGTGATCGTCAGCCAAATCGGCACGGCGCTTGTCCCATATCCATCGCAGCATCGCTTTGTTTCCTACGGAGCGACGGACAATCTCGCTGCGACTGCGCCGGCTTACCTCACCACGCCGACACCCGGTGCGGCGAATAATCCGGCCTCGGTGACGGGCTTTGTTGCGGATACTACATTCTCGGTGGATCGCGGCATTTATGCGGCAGCGTTCAGCACGACGCTCACGTGTCCGACACCCGGCGCGACGATCGTCTATACCTTCAACGGCAGCACTCCCACGCTCGCAAACGGCACGCAGATTTTGCCCGCTGATTCACTCACTCCGCCGAGCGGTGCGGTAAATATCACCGCGACCACGCTCGTCCGCGCCCGCGCATTCAAGGCCGGCCTCGCGCCCAGCGACACGGATACACAGAGCTACATTTTCACGGCGGATGTGATGACGCAGAATTCCCCGCCAGCCTCCATCGGCGTTGGGACCACGCCGGGCTCGCTCACAAACACCATCAACGGATGGGGCACCACCGCAGGCACAGCGGGCACCGGCACTGGTGCGGGTGCGACACCCGCCGTGCTCACCGGGCTCACCGGCGTGAGCGCAGGCCTCAGCATTTGGGGCGTGAATCAGGCGATGGCGACGGACGCAAATCCCGACAATCAATTCCGCCAGAGCGACCTCATGGCGCTGCCCACACTCTC
This sequence comes from Verrucomicrobiaceae bacterium, assembly GCA_031374705.1. GTDB lineage: Bacteria > Verrucomicrobiota > Verrucomicrobiia > Chthoniobacterales > Chthoniobacteraceae > SXWH01. Next base: position 17,944 of record JANMGP010000251.1, read on the forward strand.
GCTCGTGGCAGATTGGAAAGACCTTTTCGGTCCGAATCCAGGCGAAGGCATTTATCCTCCGGCTTCCGGTGTCGCGATTGAAGGTGTGGACCGCGCAGCCTCGCTGGAGCTCATCAATCCGACGGCATCCACCGCGACACCGAACCTCGCGAAGGGCTTCCAGACCGATGGCAACATTCACATTTTCGGCGGCACCAGCCAGCAACGCTGGAAGTCCTTGAAGCTCTCCCTCCGCTTCCAGTGCCTGAATGATGTGAACTTCCGCGCTTACGGCAACGACGCGACAAACCAGTTCAGTAATTTCGTCCTCGATTCCGCGATGAACAACACGTGGATGCACCCCACCGATGCCAACCAACGCATCCGCTCCGCCTTCAGCCGCGACTACGTCATGTCGGACTTGCAAAACAAGCTGAGCGGCGCAGGTGGCTTTCACACACGCGCATGCCATCTTTACCTCAACGGCACATATTGGGGCGTCTATTGGCTGCACGAAAAACCCGACCACCACTACGGTGCGGCCTATTTCGGCGGCAACAGCGGGGATTACGACGCCTTCAAGCACAGCGCCACGGCCGGCGTGGACGGCGCGGCCAATGCCTACCCGCAAATCGTCAATTCGAACTACCTCGACCCTGCGCTCCCGCTGGGCTCCGGAACGGTGACCGCGCTCAACTCCTCCTCGCAGTATTACAACTGCACGGTGTTGAAAAACTACGAGGACTTCCTCGACCTCATCGGCTCCGGCTTTAGCGCGCCCAATCCCGCGCCCGACCTCGCACAGTCCGCGAATTACAACGCCGTCGCCGCTGTCCTCGATATCGACCATTTTATCGACTACATGATGCTCAACTTCGTCGCGGGAAATCAGGACTGGGCGGACAAAAATCTCTACTGCATGAAAAGCCGCGCGCCCGGCGGCAAATGGCGCTTTGAGAGTTGGGACGCCGAGCATGTGTTCCGCACCGGCACGGAAAACTTCATCACCGGCGGAGGCAACGAAGTCCCGCGTGCCGGACAGCCAAAGGACATCCACAACAAACTTCGCGTCAACGCCGAGTACAAGCTGCGCTGGGCCGACCGCATCCGGAAACACATGTTCAACGGCGGCCCGCTCACCGTCGCTGGGATGACTGGGGCATTTAATGTCCGGAACAACGAAATCACCGACGCCATCCGTGGCGAATCCGCACGCTGGGGCTACGTCCGCGCTTCACTCAATGGCAATGTTTCCTACAAGCGCAGCGACTGGCTCACGGAGGTGAACCGAATCACCGTGCTGGAGGCGGGTGGAAACTCCCTCATCCAAAACCGCTGGAACCTCTACATGGCGCCCACCACCGGCCAGTTCCGCCTCGCAACCTACGGCCTCTACCCAACCACGGAAGCGCCTGATTTCAGCCAGCACGGCGGAGCAGTCCCCGCAAATTACGCGCTCACCATTTCGAATCCGAACGGCAGCGGCATCGTGTATTACACACTCGACGGCACCGACCCGCGCGTGACCGGCGGCGCAGTCTCCGGCACCGCGCAGACTTACGGTGCGCCCGTCGTCCTCGGCTCCTCCGGCACCGTGAAATCGCGCGTGCTGCTCAGCGGTGTGTGGTCAGCGCTGAATGAAGCATACTTCAGCGTCAACACCGTCCCGGCAACAGCCGCGAACATCGTTGTCAGCGAATTCAGCTACAACCCCGCAATCTCATCGAATGCGGAAATCACCGCGGGCTTTGGCGATCCGAACGACTTCGAATATATCGAGTTGCTCAATATTGGAAACAATACCGTCGATTTCGCCGACTGCGAATTCACGTCCGGCATCACGTTCCACTTCAACAACGCCGCCATCCGCCAGCTCGCTCCCGGCGCACGGCTCATCATCGCCGAAAACCCGGCAGCCCTTGCGTTCCGGAACGGCTCCGGGCTCCCAATCGCCGGAGCATTTGAGCTAAACACAAACCTCTCGAACAGCGGCGAAACCATCACGCTGACTGCAGCCGACCGCGTCACTCCAATCCGCACATTCAACTACAAAGACAGCGGCGCATGGCCCGTCGCGGCTGATGGCCAGGGCTTTTCGCTCGTGCTTATCGCGCCATTTTCGAACCCAAATCACGACCAAGCCGAGAGCTGGCGCACCAGTGCCGCAGCAAACAACGGCAGCCCCGGAGGCAGCGACATCGCCGGCTACGCGGCATGGAAAACCACGAACAGCCTGCCCGACGACCTCGACACCGACGGCGACGGCTACATCAATCTGCTCGAATACATCCTCGGCACAAACCCGAACGCGCCCGGCACACCGAGCATGTCCGCATCAGTCCAGTCGCTGACTGTAAACGGTATTCCGGGCAACTATTTCACATTCACCTTCACCCACGCCCCGGCGACCGACGATGTGACATGGCGCGTAGAAATGAGCCCCGACCTCGCGACATGGAGCTCCGCTCCGGCCGATACGCAACGCGTCAGCATGGTCGTGAATGGCAATGGCTCCGTCACCGAAACATGGCGCAGTGGAAGCCCGGCGAACGGGACGCAGCACTTCGCCCGCATTTACGCCAGCAGCCCTTAGTTGGTCGCGGGATCGTAAAGCCCGGCGCTCACGAAACCTCGATATCGCCATGCCTCCCAATAACGAGCACCTTACCGCCGGGCAGTCGTCATGTGGAAAGAGCGCGCCGACGTGAAGCTCGCGGCGGCGCTCCAATTCTGCGCCCGCGCGGTATTGATGAGTCCCAGAAGGAACAGCCCTGCCATGTTGGCGGAGCTGAGAGAATTGAGGAATGTGGTCATCGTGCGGATCGGTTGGTCGTTGGTCGTTGGTCGTTGGTTGTTGGTCGTTGGTCGTTGGTCGTTGAGCCGAATGGGTGGGATCAGCGGTTATTTCCACTCGCGCAATGAACAAAACGTCCCGCACAGCACAAAAAAACGCCCCACGCATTTCGACGTGCCGCGTTTTGCGCGGGGAATGTTTACCTTACGGCAGCGAGATCTGGACCAGGTGCTGCGCGCCGGTCGCGTCGGTCACGCGCACAATCACGCCGCCTGTGTTATTGTAGCTCCGCGTCTGCGCCAGACTCCCGACGACGCTGCTCAAAACCGTGAATGTCTTCACCAAGCTCGCACCGATTGCATCACCTTCGCGCATCAGCAGCCGCAGCGCGCCGAAGCTATCTGTCGCCCACAGGCCCACGTCGTTTGCAGTCGTCACGCCGCCAGGGCCTGGCGAAGTCGTGCCGATCTTGCTCACCATCGATGCCACGAAAATCGGACCGCGTCCCTCCGGCAGCGCGAGCGATGTGAATGCCTTCCACTGTGCGCCTATTGGAGCCTCCGGCGGCTGAGCGCCTTCGCGGGCGATGAAGGTGAGACCTGTCGCCGGTTGATACCACAAGAGTCCGTCGTTATTGGTGGTGGTGATGGTGACAAACGCGTCTGTCTTCATCGTGCCGAGGAATGCCACGCTGCGATTGCTCGCGTTCACCGGGTCTTTGAACGCGGAGAACACTCCGCCGCTCACGCCCGGTGCCGCGTCTCCTTTCGCTACGATCTTACCCGCGATGTGGTTATCGTCCTCGGCAAAAATCGCCACGTTGTTCGCGGTCGTCGCCGTCCCCGTCTTCGCCTTCACAGTGCCGAGGAACGCCGCCGCCGTATTCACCGGGTTTTGCGTTGGCAGGCCAAAGCTCTGCCACTTTGCCCCCGTGCCGTAATCCGGCGCATCGCCGCCCGCAATGTAAGACGTCGTCACCACGCCATCCTGCGCCACATAGGCCAACGCCTGCCGTCCGTCTGCCAGCGTCACACGGACTTGCGTGTAATCCTGCCCGCCATCGTTCTCCACCCCGCGGCCCTGACCCGTCGAGCCCGGACGCGCCACCAGCGCGTTGATTGTCTTCACCGTCGAGCCCAGCATCGCGTCGCCCTCGCGCAGCGCCAGCGTCCTAGCGAAAGTCGCGCGGTTATACACCCACAGTCCCGAATCCGTTGTATTCGTCACCCCGCCCACGCCCACCACCAAATTCGAAGTGAATGCCAACGCACGAGCGCCGAGTGCAAATGAGCCCAGGGATTTGCGATCGTAGAGACCCTCCGAAATCGTCTCACCCTTCCGCGCCACGACGTAAGCGGGCGTGGGGCCGCGCCCGTCTTCATCGAAACAAATCGCCTCATTATCCACCGGCAATACCGCCCCCGAGAGCTTCGCATAAAAAGCCACAGCACCGTCCGGCGCGAGCAGCGGGTCTTTGAACGACGCATAAAACGCCCCTGCCACACTTGCCACCGGGTCGCCCTTCTTCGCAATCACTACCATGTCCTCCGGGTCCGCGAGAGCCCAGCCGAGGATCGCCGTCGTAGGGACCGCCCCGACTTTGTAAGTCGCCAGCACCGCCGCCTGCCCCGCGTCATTGACAGCCGGAACCCCAAACGTCGCCCACACCGCCCCCGCCGGGATCCCGCTGCCGCTCACCCCCGCCCCCGGCACCGGCGCGCCTTTGCTGGCGAGCGTCGTCCTCGGGATCACGACTTCGATGAATATCTCCAGGTAGGTCTCATTCCCCGCCGCATCCTTCGCGACGAGGATCACTGATTGGACGCCCAATGCATCCCATGTTCCGGTGTGGGGAAATTGCCCGACGCTCTCCGCATCGCTCACCGCCTGCCCGGTGTAGTCCGCCACCGGATCGCCAAAGTCCACCCGCAGCGGCGAAAACACCCCGCTTAGCGTCGGCGGCGTTGCATCGATGGTTACATTTGCCACCGACGTGGAAGCGACAGGATTGCCCAGCGCATCTTGGTAAGACAGCGTCATCGTATAAACCCCATCCGCAATCGGCGCACCGCTCGCCACCCCGCTTGATATGCCCCCATCTGCCTCGGTCGGGTTGCGGACGAGAAACAACACATTGTGCGCACCCGCAGTTTCATTCGCCGCAGTGAGAGTCAAAACATGAGCCCCGAACGCAAGCTTCACAGAGCCCGGCAGCGCAGCCTCCGGCAAATAGCAAGGAACATAAATAAAATAGCCACCGCCGCTCGTGGCATTCACCGGCGCCGAGACTGTGGGCGGCAGTGTCATCGTATCCGGCACCGCCGTTTTCACGCTGGCAAAGTTCACCCCAAACGCCGCCGAGCGATTGTTCGCCGTCTGAATCTCCACCCTGCGAATCTCCGCAGACGCCGACACCAGCCCCATGAACACCGCAGAATCATCCCCGTTGGAATTGCAAAAACCGGCCACCGTCGAAGTCCCCAACACATTGCCCCCCACCACCGCATCATAAGCCGTGAGAATGCCCGTGAACGTGCCGAAATACGTCGCCTGAATCTGCATCCCAACGCCGAAAACCGGCGCGTCGAAGATGATCTTCATCGGCCCCGGTTGGCCATTCGTACTCAGCACAGCCGCCCCCGGCGCGAAATTGCCGCCCCATTCCGTCGCAGTCGTCGGCCACTCCGCATCCTGGTAGAAAAGCGCCGGCGAACCGGACGAGTTGACCACCGTAAACCCCATCCCGCTTGTGAGCGCCCCTCTTGCCGGACTCGGCACACCTCCAGCAAATACTTCCCACTGTAAAAGCGCATCTGCGCCAAGCGCAGTTCTGGACGATACCGGCACGGCAGCACCGTGACAAAAGATAGGCAACCCCACCATTACAAACGCGAGGAGGATTCTAAGCAATGTTTTCATCATGGAAGCCGGGTTGGTGATTAAGGTGCGCTGGCGGGATTAACAGACGATTCTCTTCGCACAATGGAGAAAACCATCCTGCGAGTTACAATCGCGAGTCGCCGCCAGTTGCGCTGGAGCGGGGCTTTTGTAGCCCCTGCTGGCCCGGAGCGCCAATCACTACGAGGGAGGCTCCCGAACGCGCAACCGTCATGGCTGTCCAGCTGCATCGGGACAGACGGGGCTATGAAAGCCCTGCTCCTTGCCCGTTTCCGTCCCTTCTCTGGAGAGGCAACCCCCGTGATCGTGGACCCCGCCCCGCCACAGCGCGCCTTTTTCACCGGGTGAGAGGAGTGCTCCTACCGGGTGGGAGCTTCCGTCCCACCCACCCCACGGGCTTCTGCCCCCCACAACACCACTCCCACCGGGTGGGAGGACGTCGGGGGGTTGAATGAGTCACGGAGTCACCGGCAGTGCGAGTGACTCCCTGTTTGATTGTCTGCTTTAGGCTCTGATGGCCCGGCTGTTGGGGCTGATGAGCATTTCCGTCTGAGAACAGCCGAAACAACTCCGCATTCCCTTACTCCCGCCTACTGCTTCGGCGCGTCGCCTGCGGAAGTGACCGTTTTGCCCAGCGCGTGGTCGGCGACTTTGCTGCCCTTGCGGTGCCCGCCGCCGCGGTAGAATGTAGGCTCCCATGGATCGACGAATGCGACGTCCGCATTCGCCGGGACTTCGAGCCCGAGGCCCCAGAAGACTCCGTTCACGACGAGGCGGCGCAGGCCTTCGCTTTTGAAGTCTGTCGCCGCGCCCATCGTCGTGGTGAGGATGTTGTTGATCTTGCCGTTTTCGTTCTTGTTCACGCGCGTCCACACGACGGGCTGCATGGGCTCATTCTTCTTGCCGGTGACTGCCGCGCTCTTCGGGTCGAGCGACTCCGTCACCTGTCCGCGCACGAGGATCTTCGCATCCGCCACGGGATTCGCCGTATAGACATCGCTATCGCCAAAGATCTCCCCGACTCCGCGGAGGATGGGGTTTTCCTTCTGCGACTCCTCGATGATGCCGCGCGCGCCCTCTTTCATGTGTGCGCCATGATGCGCGACCCATGTTTCGCCGAGCACATTGCGCCCAAAGCCGCCCGGCCACTCCTTCGAGTTCCAGTTCCACTTGGCGTATTTGCTCTCCTTCGGGATGGTGTTGAAAAGGTGCGTGGAGGTCCGCAGCGCGACAATCGGCACGCCGCGATTCACAGCCGCCTCGAACTTCGCGAGCGTCTCGTCGTTCCAATGGCGGAAGCGGATCGACATGACGATCGCGTCGGCGGTATCGAGCGACTCCGGATGGGTGAGCGACTCACCCTTGCCCGGCTGGATCGTGCCGTCCGCATCGGCCGAGAAAAGCACGTCGCAATCGAACCCGTGGCGCTGGCTGAGAATCTTCCCGAGCATCGGCATCGCCTCCTCGCTGCGATACTCCTCATCGCCCGCGAGAAGCACCACGCGCTTGCCCTTTCCCGGCCCCGATTTACCGTCGAAGTGCAAG
>JANMGP010000256.1:0-55761 GCA_031374705.1 Verrucomicrobiaceae bacterium
CTATCACGGCATCGGGCCGTGGTATGGCCAGTACCGCTGGAACACGAAAAAAGAGCTCGGCGGCAGCGCCCTCCTCACCGCCGGTTGCCACGCCCTCGATGCGCTCCTGCTCTGCATGGACGCAGAAGTCGAGGAAGTCACCAGCTACGCCACCCAGAGCAGCCACCCCATTTTCACCGCCTACGAATACCAGACCACCGCGACGACGCTCCTCCGCTTCAAAGGCGGTGCCGTGGGCAAGTGCGCCGCCGTCGTCGATTGTTTCCAGCCCTACTACTTCCACACGCACCTCGTCGGCAGCGAAGGCAGTATCCTCGACAACAAATTCCACTCCATGCAACTCGGCGGGCTCAACAAAGCCGCGTGGTCCGAGCTTTCCATGAAAATGCTCGATAGCGGCGACGTCAGCGATCACCCGTACCAGACGCAGTTCCAGGCATTTTTCGACGCGCTCGACGCAGGAAAAGACATGCCGCTCACGAGTTTCAAAGACGCCTTTGCATCCCACCGCGTCATCGCAGCGGCAGACATCTCCGCCCGCGAAAACCGGGCCGTGAAGCTCAGCGAAATCCCGGTCGCGTAAACGGTATCGGCGGCGAGGGATTGGATGCAGGAGCGCGACCTCTTCTTTCGCGCTCTTTCCATAAAGCGCGAGCGATAGTGAGTCACACTCGATCCACACGCAATATCATCCCTAAACACAGCAATATAAAATATGAAGGTCTTACTGGCTATTCTCCTTGAAAAATGAACATTGGATGCTTGCTAGTCAACGGAGTTGCCAGAAACCTCAAAGGCTTTGGAATTCTTGCAGTTCTATTCGGTGGATATTGGATATATGACTCGTTCGGTGAAAAACGGGCAGCCGAGAAGCTTGCGAAGGATGGAAAGGAAGTCATTGGCCTTATTACGGATGGGAAAGTCAAAACCCTCAAACTTGGCATCAAGCTCCATGAAATAACGGTCACGTATAAACTGCCCGGTCAGGACCCGACAACAAAACCATTTAGTTGCTCCGATAAGTTCATCCAAAGCCACATTCAGAATGGGGTTTTGGTGAACCCGAGTGTGAATATCCGATACATAGAATCGGAGCCGGAAACTGCCGTCCTGGCACAAGGCGATACTCCGGAGAATCATTCAGGGGATCGCTTTTGGGTATTCGGGATTGGCGTTGGAATGGTCTTAATCGGCAATTTCCTCGAGCGGAAAGTGAAAGCTGCGGCTCCCTAGCAGCCTGTTGAAAAAGCGCAAAATCTCGGATGGTGCGGCATGAGCGCACGTATTGCGAAAATCCACGGATTTGCTGAACGCGGCGTCAAACTGCAAAAATCCATTCCAGCCATCGGCAAATGCACGAAAAGAGCACGCCGAGGCGGCGTTTTCCCGCCGCGACGGCTTGTTTGAGCGTCCCGACTCCAAACAGCTGCCACATCTTTACGCTCGGATCGAACGCCATCGCTGCGGTCTTTTTTCGTTTGGTGAGTTTTTCGCAGCCGCGCGGGGTCGCTCTTCGCAGGCCGCCGCAGTCGAGCGCGTGGCGTAGCGCAGCGCGGCGCTGGCTCTGTCGGGCCGTCGCCGGGCGGCTTGCGGGTCGGCGATGACGGTGCGCGCTTCGCACTCGTGGAGTTGGGTTGATTTGCTCGTTTTCCGGCGCCGATCAATTGTTGATAAACGGAGCGCCGGCAAATTCGCCATTTGCCAGTCCCAATCGTGAGCGCTAGACGGCTACTCTACTACCATGAGTGCGCCCACGAACATCGCGGAAGTCGCAGACATTATCCGCTCGTCGAAGAAAGTGCTCGCCGTCGGAGCACAGACAAAGCCGCGTCTTTCGCAATGCGCGGAGGACGTGCAGCTTATCTCGATGCGCGGCATCAGCGGCATCGTGGAATACGATCCCGGCGAGTTCACATTCACCGCATTTGCCGGGACGCCGCTGCGCGAAATCGTCGCCACGCTTGCGACGCAGGGGCAGTATCTGCCGTTCGATCCTCCGCTCGTGGGATCCGGCGCAACCATTGGAGGCACCGTCGCCGCCGGGCTCAGCGGGCCGGGGCGTTTTCGCTATGGCGGGCTACGCGATTTTATATTGGCCGTCCGCTTTCTCGACGGGAACGGAACGCAACTCCGCGGCGGCGCGAAGGTGGTGAAAAACGCGGCGGGCTTTGACATCCCGAAATTTCTCGTCGGGGGTTTCGGGCGGTTCGGAGTGCTCACGGAGGTGACGTTCAAAGTATTCCCCTGCCCGCCCGCGATGATGAGCTTTGCGATTCCCTGCGCAAACGCCGCAGAGGCCACAGCGCACATCGCGAAAGCAGCAAGCGGACGCTGGGAGTTCGACGCGCTCGACTACGATGGCACCCGCGTCCTCGCACGAATCCGCGGTCCGCAAGCTGCGCTCGACTTACTCGCCGCAGATATCGCACGGCACTGGCCGGACGCTGCGGACATCGGGAACCAAATCTGGGATGAAATCACAGAGTGGAAATTCGCATCGCCCGGCAGCCTGATTGCGAAAGTTCCGCTGACGCTGAAGATTCTGCCCTTGCTCGAGTCCGCGATGCGGGGCACCGGATTCTGTTTTCACATGACCGGAGGAGGAAGTTTCGCTTACGTTTACGGACCACCGGCGGAACCCGTTGATGAACTCCGAAGCGCGCTGGCCGGACTGGACCTGCCTCCGCTGGTGCTTTCGGGCAGTGAGTTTCCACAGTCACAAACCGAGCAAATCCGCCCGGTTATCGCGGACGCTGTAAAGCGAGCTTTTGATCCGCTCGGACGATTCTCGAACTAAATCCCTCGGCCGAAATGTCTGCCTCCCGGACCAGTCATTCGCGGGCCCATCGAAATCATTTGCGGAAAGTTTGATTATGTGTTTCAACAGCGCCGCCCGAGACCGTTACACACTGCGGTATCCCAACCAATGAACGAATTCTTCAGCAGATTTCATTTCCAAGAATCAAGCCTCACTTTTCAAGTGTGGGCAGTCGCAGCCATCGTCTGGCTGGCGGTATTGACGTGCAGTGTCTCGAGCATCGTAGCGCAGCCATTTACAGTCCGGCAAAGAACCGTCTGGATTCTCATCGTGGCATTTTTGCCGCTCTTCGGACTCCTCGCCTATCTACCCTTCTCGATCCGGCGGGACGAATTGCCGACCGCTTTTCTCATGCGTGGACAAAGTAAAAAACGAGAATTAAAAACTCGCAGAACAGCGCCCACGATCACGATTCAACCAAAAGGAAGCAATCAATCTCCGACCGCATGATTCAAAGAACCGCAGCAACGATTCTCGCAGCTCTCGCTTGCACAGCGCACGGTGCGGCACCCCTCGATTCGTCAACTCCCGATCAGGCCAATCCGCCGGTTCCAAACGACGAAATCGGCCGACTCCCGAAGAACGCATTCGAAAACAGGCCCTCCGTGGGCGTTCCTTATCAGCGGCTTTTTAGAAACACTACATCGCCTCTTTATATCGGCCAAAACGACTTGCGAGTCAGCCCGACCGTCGAACCTACCGATACGACGAAAGTTACGGGTTCAGTCGATTTACCGGACTTCCGGGGACGGTTTCCGCTCCTCCAACGCGGATTCGCGCCAGAGGATGCCGACCTCAAAATCGGACCGCTCTATTTTAAACTCCGCCAGTTGTCTGCCGGAGTCGTGTGGTCCGATAACTCGCGATTCACTGAGAGAAACCGCGACTCCGACGTCAGAGCGATCGCCAGCGTCGGCGGACAGATCATCTGGCAAATCACAGAGGCTTCCCGCCTTGCAGCATCGGGTAATTTCGTCTGGCTCCCACTCGAAAATCGCGCCGGGCTTACCGGCTTCACTGCACCACTGTCATTTGGTCTGGCGTCCACCCCAAACGCGCGTGTCCAGGCAACTTGGGAGCCTGTCTTCTTCGGCATTCCCTGGGTTTTCGCCGATGAGCTTCGGTCGGATATCGGCCGGTATTCGAACGGCCTCAACGATAACTTCGACTTGCTTGAAGGTGCGCGACTCGAATCCGAGCCTGGAGACAGCCAGGGACCGTTCGGCCTTTACACATTTAGAACGAATCAACGACGGGATTCGAACGATTTCCGTTTCGAGAACCGAAACGGTAACGACGAGGTCTTTTACTACAGCAATGAAATCAGCGCGGCCACCACCGCCAGAGTTCTTGGAGATTTCAGGTTTCGCTTCCGTGCTGCCCACGAAAACCTTTGGTACCCGAACACCGACAACGATTTCCTGCCATCCGAACGGAATTCAGTCTTCGCAGATCTCGAGTCCTATCGTGAGTCACTCCGATTCAAGCCATATCTTCGCTACCGTCTCGTCCACCGCCCGGACTCCGACCGCCTTTACCAGAGCGTGCGACTGGGTGCCCATGGACCCGTCACCGACCTAATCAATTTCGATGGGAATTTCGGATACCTTTGGGAACAGCAAAACAACCGTTCCCGAACTCTCTGGCACGCCCACCTCGACCATGTCATCAATCCCCGCACTCGGCACTCGCTGGAGTGGTCGAGGAACCTTGAGGAACTCTCCGACGAACTTACCCAGCACGTAACTTACAACTTTAACCACGTGCTCGGTCCCGGTCTGAGCATCGACCTCTTCGCCGGATACAACTGGACTGAAGATCTCGATGCGGTGTTTGCAGACCGCGAAGAGTTCAGAAAAGGGGCACGACTGAACTGGCGTGTCAGCCCACGAACCACCATCCGACTCTGGGGCCAACACTCTGACATCAGCTACGCCGACGGGGCGTTCGACACGGAAACATGGCGTGGCCGCTTTGAGATTTCCCATCGACTTTACGATCGCATCGGGACAAGATTGATTTTCCAACACACCGATCGAACTTCCAATCGGGCAGTCTCGTACGATGAAAATATCGCCTATTTTGCAATGTCCTATTTCTTCGAATGAAGCGGGCATATTTTTTTTAAACAAATCTCCAAGTTCGAATTGACCTTCATCCACCAGTTTCTTATAGCTCGCTCTTGAGCTCCCCAAACCACACTTTTTGTCCAAGCTCCAAATGATAATACCATCCATCCTGAAACGTCTGATTGCTTCTGCGCTGTTGCTGGTTCTCTCAGCCACCACTCATTCGCAGGCACAATCTGGAGCCAAATCGAAGAAAGCGGCATCAGGGCCTAAAATTGCTGCGATCGGCGGTGCCGATAAGGCCGTAAATTTTCGTGTCCCGAGCGGAGACGTGAAACCCACCGATTCCGCCCTTGAGCCCGGTGGAACACCAATTGCCGGTTCGTCGGACTTGGATTCGCTCATCGACCGCCGTGAAAGCCTCCAAGGGGAAATCTCCACGATTCAGAAAGCCATGGAAGCGGACCGGAAGCGGGCACAAGTACTACAGGCTCTGGGACAGGCGGAAGAGGCGGATCGTCTTATCGTGCGGGTTCGCGACGGCGAAGCACGTCTCCGGAACGCCCGAAGCCAATCGGGGCAAATCGAAGATGAAATCGATCGCCTCCAGCGGAACACTTCAGACAGCGGGCCGAGGACCGTGGGACAGGAAATCATACTCCCCGGCGAAAACGTTGAGGTCTTCGTCAACGAAGACAGGGCGTTCAACGGACGCTACGTCGTTCGCCGCGGCGGCTACATCATGATTCCAAACTTGGGTCGGGTTTTTATCGGCGGTAAGACGGAGAGCCAGGCGGAAGAAATGATCAGTCGCGACCTTCGGCAGTCGCAATTGAAAAGGGCGACAGTTACAGTCGAGCGTTTCCAAGGTGTCACCGATGAATCGGGCATGGTCATTTATTTAGCGGGCGAGTTTAAGAATCCCCGCCCCTTCCGTATCCAGCCCGGTACCGCACCGACGCTCATCTCCGTTCTGCTCAGTTCCGGTGGATGGACTGATCGTGCAGACCTCACTCGCGTTAAAATTATGCGCGTCGCCCGTAGCAAGCCTGTCGCAGACGAAGTAGACGTAAAGCGCATTCTCAATGGCAATGTTGGCGGTGCAGGACTTGGCGCAGATATCACGCTCACCGAGGGCGATGTTATTGTGTTGCCGTCTGGTTCCTTGAACTTAGTTTATGTCACTGGACGCGTGAAGCGCCCTGGCAGCTATCGCATCACCGAAGGTGAGAAACTGACCGTGTACGGTGCGGTGCTGCAAAGTGGGGGATTCGACCATTTCGCAAATCTTTCCAAGACACATATCCTCCGTGCGATGCCCGACGGCACAAAAGCGAAAATCCCTGTGGATCTCAAAGAAGTGGAAAAAGGCAGAAAACCGGACGTCATTCTCCAGCAGAACGATATCGTTGTTGTTCCTGAGAAGTGGTTCAGTTGGTAGGGCGGACGATACGTAATTTCCCCGAACTTTCGATTGCGAACGGTGCGTGGTTTCACTATTTTCCGGGAGGTTCGCCCCGTGAACCGAAAGATACCATCCAATGTTACCCGGACTTAAAAAGCGTGTAGTCAATTTACACGACGTACTGATGTACGTTGCAGTCGCACGCAAACACGTTCGATTGATGATTCTGCTCCTCTGTTTTTGCTGGCTGGGAGCCTTGGTGTTTTACGTCTATTCCCGACCCGTCTATTTTTCCCGCGCGCTGGTAAAGACCGACATTAGTGACCGAAACAAGACTGCCGATCAGGCGTTTCAGGAAAAGGCGCGCGTCGCCGGCATCGCAGCGGAATTGACCTACCCGCATATTATCGAGCGAGCGGCGGCCCGACTTGGGGTGAAAGCGAGCGCCCGCGATATTCAGGCACACTACATCAAGAAAGTCACTGCCAAGCCCAACTTGGAGGGAAACATCGAAATCGAGGTTTATCCGTATTCTTTTGATTGGGCCAACCGGTGGTCCGAGACCCTTGTCCGGGAGTATCTCGATTACCGGATGCAGAAGCGAAAAGCCGAGCTGGACCAGCGAATTGCAGAGCATGCCGCTGAAAGGAAGCAATTGATAGAGATGGTCGAAGAAGACCGCAAGACGATCGCAGGAGCAAAAATCGAGAACGGCCTCCTGTCCGCAGACATCAATTACCGGCTTCTGATCAATACTCCCGGCGATATTGGTGATGCGAAAAGAAAGATCGCGGCGATTAGGAGAGCTCGAGTCCAGCTCACCAGCCCGGACCTCGACACGGTGGGGCGACTTTCAATTATCTCCGCAGTGACGGCCGAATTGGAAGTCGGCACGGTTATTTCACCAAGTCCGACCACCGTTATCCTCCCATCCCCTGCTGCTGAGCCAAATGGAGAATCCGCCCCTCCATCTACGGCACAGCAGGGACCAGCGACGCCACCCGCGAACGCTCCTGAATCAACGGCTCAGAAGCAGGAACCGATGGTCGTAGTGACTCCTCAGACATCAACGGATAGCAGTTGGAAGGATGTCGTTCGAGATATCAATATCCGTCAGGCAAAACAAGAGGACCTGCTCCGAACTTACCAGCCGGGACATCGATTGGTAATGGCTGAACAAGACCACATCGACGCATTGAATTTGCGTCTGGAAGGGGAAATGAGAACAGCCCTTCTCCGGCTCGATAACGAATACCGACTTCTCCTGGAACGTCTGGATCATTTAGAAAAGCAGCTTCCAGAATTGTTGCGGGTGGAACAGGAGTTCAAGCGGGCTCGAGATGATCAAAGTCTCGTCTCTGCAAACATGGCCGGTTGGCTCAGCCAAATTCGGTACATCGACAACAAGATCGAACAGAGCAGATTTGCGTTTGATCGGGATCGCGTGACGCTTTCCTTCCAAAATAATACGCAAATCAACGAGAACCCCGTCTCGCCGAACCGTCTTGGACTGATGATCTACGCTACAGTGCTCGGTCTCATGCTCGCGATCGGTATCCCGTTCCTCATCGAATACCTCGATCACACCCTGTCGAACATGGAGGAGGTTGAAGCTGCTTTCCAACTTCGTGGACTCGGTATCATCCCGAAAATCGGGAATGTAGAAGACAGCCCGCGGTTGCTTGATCATCCGGAATCGAAAGAATCAAATATCCTCGAAAACTTCCGGGTCATTCGGACGAACCTCCTCAGCATGGGTTCGGTAAGCAAGCCGCCGCACGTGGTGATTGTCACAAGTGCGATGCCCAAGGAGGGGAAGACTTTCGTCTCGTCCAACCTCGCACTTTCCTTTGCTCAAACCGGGGCGAAAACATTGCTGATCGATACCGATTTGCGCCGCGGTCGTTTGCACCGGCTCTTTGGCTATCGCAAGCAGCCCGGCTTGAGCGGTGTTCTCCTCGATCAGGTGACTCTCGACGAAGCCATTCGTCCGACCCCTAACGAAAATCTGTTCATGCTTTCAGCAGGGCAGCATCTGGAGACGGGGACCGAGCTTCTGGGCTCTGAAAAATTCATTGGAATTCTGGACCAATTGAGGAAGCGCTTTGACCGGATTGTAATGGATACGCCGCCGGTGCTCGGACTTTCGGAAACATCCATTCTTCAGAACCATGTGGACGGCGTGCTCTTCGTGATCTGGAGCGGACAAACTCCTATCAAAAGCGTTCAGGCGGCCATCGAGATTCTCCAGGCAAACGGGGCGAATTTTTATGGATTTGTCCTCAACCGCCTAGATCTGAGCGCCTCGGCAAACTACTACCAGTATTACTACTATTCGCATGACTACTACTACCAGTACACTCCGCGTGCGCTGGAGAACACGTAGCAAGCGAAAGCGGGAGTCGCCGAACAAAAAGTAATGACGGATGAGCGCACGAGCCGCGCCCCCGGTCTTGGGATTTCCGTGGTCATTCCTGCGTATAATTACGCGCGATTTCTCACGGATGCGGTTTCATCCGCTTTGTCGCAGACTTGGACCCCTCTCGAGGTAATCGTCGTCGATGACGGCTCCACCGATGAGACACCGGAGCTCCTCGCGACCATTACCGATCCCCGGCTGAGAGTGATTCGACAGACAAACGCGGGGCTTTCCGCCGCCCGGAATACAGGCATCAGGGAAGCTCGTCATGAGCTCATTGCTTTTCTCGACGCGGATGACCGATGGACTCCGGGTTTTCTATCCAGAGTTGCAGCGAAGCTCTGTGAGTTACCGGCGGAATTCGCCATGGCCGCCAGTGGTTGGCAGCGAATCACCGAACAAGGCGAGCTCGTGACGCAACCCGCCCGTACTGTTCCTCCGCCCGCCGTGCTCACCGCACGCGACTTTATCCTCCGAAACCGGGTTTTCCCGTCCGCGGTGATCGCCAGGAAGTCTGCATTCGATGAGTGCGGCGATTTTGATACCACACTTCGCAGCTCCGAAGACCGCGACATGTGGATTCGCATCACCACACGCTGCAAGGCCGCCTACATTGACGAACCGCTCGTGCATATCCGGCGGCATGGTTCCAACATGAGCAAACACGCTGCCCGGATGCGCCTCAACACGGCGCGGACGCTCGGAAAAGCATGGGCAGCATCGGCGGTGAGCCACATGGATCTGTTGTTTTGGGCACGCACTCGTTCCGTTTTCGAATACTCCAGCGCGTGGACTCACTTCAGCGCCGGACAGCGCGGAACAGCTCTTTGCTTTCTGGCCTTCTCAGTCTTGCTTTGTCCGTTCTTCCTTCGACCTTCCCAAATCGGCGAGCAGCCGCTTTTTCGCCTCCGTGCACTCCGGAATTTTCTGCTCGCGAAGGCGGAATCACCGAAGCTGACACCCCTTTCAACGAACACGTGAGCATGACTGTTTTGCATGTCGTGAATTCTCTGGACCCCGGTGGGATGGAGAATGGAGTCTGCAATATTGCTGCGGGACTGCTTCCCCGCGGGGTGGAGACGCACGTGGCCTGCCTCGAGCGCCGGGGCCCATTTGCGGAACGCATCCCATTTTCATCCAACGTCCACGTTCTCGGGAAAAGCGGCGGCTTTAGCCTTCGCGCCGTGTGGAATCTTGCGCGACTGATTCGGCACGTGCGCCCTGCGCTCCTTCACACTCACAATCTCGGTCCACTCATCTACGCCAGCCTCGCGACGCTCGGGGGCCGGACATGCAGCATCGTCCACGGCGAGCACGCCCGACTTGCGCCCTGGGAATTGGAGCCCCGCCGCATCCGCCAGCGGCACCGACTTTATCGAGCATGCGGGGCGATTCATACGGTTTCCAGTGGCCAGCGAGATGAGCTTGTTCAACACGGATTTGCGGCTGCGAAGATTTGCGCCATCCCGAACGGAGTGGACACCATGCGTTTTACCCCGGGGAATCAGAGTCAGTCGCGCGAGGCGCTCGGAATATCAAAAGACGCCGCCGTCGTCGGGCTCGTCGGCAGATTCGGGCCATACAAACGCCACGACGCACTCCTCACCGCACTGGGAGAAATCGCACGCAATATTCCCGATGCACACCTCCTCTTTGTCGGCGGCGGGGGCAGCGAAGAGTCGCGCATCCGTGAACTGGCCGCGAAAAGCGACCGCGTCCACTTCGCCGGATTCCGTAAGGACCCGGAAACCTGCTTCCGCGCGATGGATCTGCTGGCGATACCATCGTCGAACGAAGGCATGTCCAACGCAGCACTCGAAGGGATGGCGTGCGGGATTCCTGTGCTTGGGAATATCGGATGCGGACACGACGAAGTGATCGCGAGCGGAAAGGACGGCGTCGTCGCCGACCTCGCGACACCGGCCGATATTGCCCGTGAAATCACTTCGATCCTCGCAAATCCACAGCGTCTCGTTGACATGGGCCGCGAGGCACGCATCACTGTAGAGACCCGCTTCTCAATGCACGCGATGCTCGACGCATACGAACAGCTTTACCGCGCCCACGCGCGCTGACGATCCATGGATTTTACCTGCATCGTCCTCTTTCTCGCGATCTTCTACCTCAAACCGCAGGAGTGGACGCCGTTATTTGCAAAGGTTCGTTTCGCGCAACTCACCCTGATTGCATCCCTCGCAACGCTGATGTTTCGGGAGCGGAGCTTGAAAGGCCGGGACTTTTTTCGAACACCGCACGACTGGGCGATGGCCGGGTTCTTTTTGTGGGTGTTCGCGACGTATCCGGAAGGTCCGATGGCGGGATTTCGTGAATTCTTGAACCGTCTCGTTTTCTACGTCGTCATTGTCCAAACCCTCACGAACTGGAACCGCATCTCGCGCTTCCTCGGATGGTGGACGTTCCTCGCGTGGATTATCGCGTTCCTGGCAATCGCCGGCGAGTATTTCTGGGATCCGCTCGGCAGCTACATGATTACGCACGGAATCATGAAGGACCGCCTCATCCTGAATCTCTCGATGGTGAATAATCCGAACGCACTCGGTCACACCATCGCCCCGCTGATCGCGATGCTTTACTTTTTCTGCATCTGGAAGCGCCCGCTCTTTGTGAAGCAGGTCGGCGTGCTGACTTACGCAATTCCCCTCGGAGCAATTTACCTGACGTTTTCGAAGGGCGCATACGTGGCGTCCGCCGCGGTCGTATTTGCAACGCTCACCTTCGGACGCCCGAAGTGGGTCCAGATTGCGATTATCAGCCTCGGAATCAGTTCAGGCCTCGGCGCGATCTACGCGCTGCCTCGTATGGGCGAGCTCGAACATACGAGGAACGACGAAGCCATTCAGGGCCGGATCAAGGCCTTCCGATTCGGCCATCAGTATTTCGAGACACGGGTGACGGGGATCGGTTTCGGCCAGTTCGTGCCGACGCTCGCAAAGGACCATAAGTATCACAAGGCATCGCACTCGACTTACGTCCAGACAGGGGCGGAACTCGGAAAGATCGGCATGTTTCTTTTCCTCATGGTCATGTGGTGCAACTTCAGGACTCTCGTTTTTTCTAAAACGCACACGGTCGAGCAGGAGCGAATACGACGATTGCTCTTCGTGCTCCTCGCTTCGTACGCAGTATCCGGCTGGATGGTCGATTTTGCGTACCGTGCAAATTTCTTCATGTTCACCGCCGCGATTGCGGCTTTCCACCGTCATCTCCATCTGGCGCAAAAAATGGCGGATGAGGTCGTCGAAGATTCGAGGGTCATCGAAAAGCCGTGGGTAAAAAAGAAACGCCGCACGATGCTCCCCGAGCCGGAGCCGGAGCCCGCGATCGCGAACCTTCCCGCACCGACAATTGCTGTCATTCAGCCCAAAGCGATCACGAACTCCCGCACGCCGTGGCTCAACAGGAAAGTCATCGATGACCAGAAGGCCCGGGACGAAGAACCCGCGAGGCCCTTTTGGAATAAAATCGGCATCCTTGATATTGTCACGGTGCTCGCGCTCGTGAAAGCAGTGGACATGCTCTGGGTTTACGCGATCAACAACATCTAGCCTGTGGATTCCCTCGCAGCCTTTGGATTCTGGATTTCAGTGGCGCTGCTTGTTTTCACTTACGGCGGCTATCCGGTTCTCATCGCATGGCTGACGCGCGGAAGGCGGGTCGCGGCGCATGATTTCAATGCTGAAGCAGTGTGTGTCGTCGTCGTCGCGCACAATGAATCTTCCCGCATCCTGCAGCGCGTAGAAAACGTGCTGGCAAGCGACTACCCGCCGGAAAAACTCGTGATACTCGTCGTTTCGGACGGCTCGACCGATGACACCGCCGCCCTCGTTGAGAGCCTGGAAAGCGATCGTGTCCGCACAGTCGCGCAACCTCAGCGCGCCGGTAAAGCCGCAGGCCTAAATGCCGCAATGACGACCTGCGATGCCCCAATCGTGGTTTTTACGGATGCACGCCAGAGTTTCGAACCGGGCGCCATCCGGCGGCTCGTGACCAGACTCAGCGACCCGGAGATCGGTGCCGTCTCCGGCGAACTGATGATTGCCAGCGCATCGAGCGGGGCGGGACGCGGAGTCGATGCATACTGGAAACTGGAACGGTTTCTCCGCGCGCGAGAGTCGCTTCTTGATTCGTGCATCGGCTGCACCGGCGCTGTCTATGCCATTCGCGCTGCGCTGTACGAACCACTGCCGGCGGATACCGTGCTCGACGACGTCGTCATCCCCATGCGGATCGCACTTGGCGGGTATCGGGTCGTGCACGAATCGACCGCGCTCGCGTTTGATCCACAGTCACTCGAACCCGCCGCCGAAAAGCGAAGGAAACGACGCACGCTGGCCGGAAACTTCCAAATGCTTTTCAGATACCCCGCGTGGCTGCTTCCGTGGCGCAACCGCCTCTGGTGGCAACTCATCGCCCACAAGTATCTCAGGCTTTCCGGGCCGTTCCTTCTTCTCGCGGCACTTGGATCGAGCGCGATCCTTTTCGCGCATCCCGTATATCGTGTAGCTTTACTTTTTCAGGCGGCCTTTTATTTACTCGCAGCGATTGGAATGGTCCTTCCGACTCGACTTAAACTCTTCACACTTCCCGCAGGTTTCGTTTTTCTCAACGCCGCCGTGATCAGCGCGTTCTGGCATTACCTGACCAACCCCGACCCTGCCCGCTGGCATACGAAGCGATAGATGCTTTTTAACTCGATCGATTTCCTCGTTTTCCTCGCGATCACGCTCGCAGTCGTGAAGGCCGCAGGTCTGCGCCTGCGGAACTGGCTCCTCCTCATCGCGAGCATTGTTTTCTACGGCTGGTGGGATTTCCGCTACCTCGGTCTTCTGGGCTTCAACTGCGCCGTCGCTTACTACGGCGGTATCGCCATCGGCAATGCGTCCGATCCGCGAAAAAAACGCATGCTTTGCTCGGTATGCGTCACCGTCTCCGTCGGCTTGCTTTGCTTCTTCAAATACCGCGGTTTCTTTTTGGACAACGTCCACGACGTCATGGCTTCGCTCGGACTTGGCAAAGCCGCAGAGCCTTACAAATTCATCCTGCCCGTCGGCATCTCATTCTACACATTCCAAGCCATCGCTTACGTCGTCGATGTTTGCCGCGGCACGACGAAAGCATGCACCAACCTCCGGGACTTCCTCCTTTTCAAAACGTTCTTCCCGCAACTCGTGGCCGGCCCGATCGAGAGGGCAAACAACCTTCTTCCCCAAATCGAGAATCCCCGCCGCGTCAACAACTCCGACATTCTCGAAGGTCTCTTTCTTGTCCTTTGGGGCTACTGCAAGAAAGTCGTAATCGCGGATAATCTTGCGCTGAAAATTTCGCCGATATGCAGCAGCGGGCAGTTTGACACGGGCGATGTCATCCTCGTCGCCATCGGCTTCACATTTCAGGCTTATGGAGACTTCAGCGGCTACACGGATATCGCACGCGGCGTCGCGCGCTGGTTTGGCGTCAGCCTGATGCAAAACTTCAATTTCCCGTACTTTGCCACGAGCCCGCAGGACTTCTGGCGCCGGTGGCACATCAGCCTCGGATCCTGGCTGCGCGAATACCTCTACATCCCGCTCGGCGGAAATCGGAAAGGGAAATTCCGGACATGGCTGAATCTGATGATCACCATGCTCATCGGCGGCCTGTGGCACGGGCCCTCGTGGCCGTACGTCATTTGGGGAGCCTATCAGGGCACCATCCTTTCGCTCCATCGCTCCTGGGTAGCTTGGCGCGGCGAGCGCCGCCACTCCGTCGCCTCGCGAATCCTGTGCATCGGCGGAAATTTCATCCTGACCATCTACGGCATGCTCATCTTCCGCCTCGCATCGTGGGAGCAAATCGTGACCGCGACCGGTGCGATTTTTCAATTCCAAACAGAACCCGATTTTATCGGGAAACTGGTCCGCATGCTCCCATATATCCTCCTAATTTTGCTCGTCGAAACCCCGATTTTTGCGACCCACAATCCGTGGTTTTGGGTGAAGCGCCGGCCTGTCATCACGGCACTCGTCTTTCTTGTTTTGTTTTACTTAATCCTCATCCTGGGAGTTACCGGTGGAGACCAATTCATCTACTTTGCATTCTGAGCCGGCCACCGAGCCGAACCTGACGCCGCTCTGGCTTTTCATCATCGGAGTCCTCGTGATTGAGAGTCTCCTGCGGATCATGCCGGAAGGATTCATGACCCGCACCGTTCAACACCGTGCCGAGGAAATCCGCTATCTGCCACCCGCAGACATCCAGCTCATGGGAGACAGCGCCACGAGCAGCCTTCGCGTCGCACTGCTCGAGCGATTCATCGGAGAGGGGCACCAAGTCAGCAACTACGCACTTCCCGGCACGACGCCGCTGTTTAACTACTTCGTACTGCGCCGCCAAATCACCGAGAAAAAAGCGCCAAAGCTCATCGTCCTCGCTCCGCATCCATTCACTTGGGGTGATCCTTTTCTTGACCGCTTCATGGCCCGCTTTGCCACGCCGGAGGAAAGCGCCAGATTCCTGCGCGACGGAGTGAAATTCGGCGACTGGCTCTATGGCACCCTGTGTCGCCTCAGCTATTCGCTGCGCTATCGCGAGGAGCTCTACAAATTCATCACCGTCGGCGACACGCTGTTCTTCAAGAACCTCGAGATCCCCGTTTCCTCTGTCCAGAATACGCGCGCTAAAATATCGATGGAAGAACACCAGCCTCCAGAGCCCGTCGGCGCGTTGCTCACAAAAACCAACGTCCCTCCCCTGCTCCGCGCACCCATCTTCATCCACCCTTACAACGAACTGTATCTCGACAAGCTCTGCACGCTCGCCGCGGCAAACAACATCAAGATCGTCTGGATGACACTCCCGCTTCCTGAAATGCTCCGGCGGGATTTCCCCAACCCGGAACGGATGCGCGCGTATCAAGACTTTGTCGCCCGGAAGAAGGCGCTGCACCCGAACCTTTTCACGCTATCGGTCGCGATCCCTGAACTGCCGGACTCACATTACCAGGATCCGTGGCATTTCAACAGCTACGGCGCGTGGATGTTCTCGCAATCCGCGGGAAAGCAACTCGCTGACTGGATCCGCGAACATCCTTTCAAGTAACAACGCCTACCCAAAAAAATACGAAACTCGCGATGGAAAGTCGCGCCAGTTTCAGCAAAAATCACCCCATGCAGCCGGTCGAGCACGAACACTTTGTGAGTTGGAGCCAATCGCCCGAACAGATGGACGCTCTTTGGGAACTCGGCTGGCGCCATTTCGGCCCGATCTTTTACAGGTATCGCGAAGCGTGGACGAATGACGGCCTTCGCCACGTCCGCCCATTACGAATCGAAGTCGCCTCGTTCACGCCGAGCAAGAGTCAGCGACGCACCCTCCGGAAAAACAGCGACATCGAAGTGCGCGTTCAACAAGTCTCGCTCGATTCCGAAAGGACACGACTGTTCGATCTTCACAAACAACGCTTTAAGGATAATATCCCAAATTCCATCGAAGATTTTCTCGGTCCCGCCCCGCAAATTGGACCGTGCCAGACGGTGGAAATCGGCGGATATATCGGAAACCGCCTTGTTGCGGCGAGTTACCTCGATGTTGGCGTCACGGGAGTTTCCAGTATTTACGCATTCTTCGACCCTGAATTTGAAAAGCGCCGCCTCGGAGTGGCCACAATCCTCTGGGAACTTATTTTCGCCCGCCGCACCGGGAAACAATGGCATTACCCCGGTTATTGCTACGTCGAACCGAGCGGCTACGACTACAAAAAGCGCTTTCAGCCAATGTTTTACTACGATTGGGACAATTGGAACAACCGCGCCATTCCCTCGGGCGACGGAAACCCTGCGTAGGCAGTTCAAAAAAGATCGCACATTCTTTGAACGAAACGCGATGCCCCCTGTCGAAGGATGATGTTAGTGGTTTAGAGTTAGGGTGGTTTGAACCGCCGCCGGAGTCTTGGGGGAGACCTTCGGCGGCGGTTCCTTTTTGTCCGCGTCGCATCCAGAACATCCGGCTTGCTAACGATATGCGCCCGTAGCGAAAACCGATGCGCGTGCACGAGACACCGTGCTGCCATCCAATAATGACCTGTCCATTCTCAGAAAATCGTCTAGTCGCGAGCGTTCACCATGCTCTTTAACACCCTGCAGTTTGGCGTCTTTTTCGCGTTCGTCCTGGCTCTGTATCACGCACTTCCGCACCGGAAGCAGAACGCCATGCTGCTGGCGGCCAGTTACTTTTTCTACGCGTGCTGGGACTGGCGGTTTGTCTCGCTGATCTTTATTTCCACCACGGTCGATTTCTACGTCGGTGCCTGGCTGCAAAAATGCGAAGACCCAAAACGGAGGAAGTCTATCCTCGCGTGGAGTGTTGTTTTCAACCTTGGGTTCCTCGGCTTTTTCAAGTACTTCAACTTCTTTTCCGCAAGTCTCCACGCCTTACTGCACAAGATCGGCTTCGATGTGCCCACCGCGACTCTGGATGTAGTCCTTCCAGTGGGAATCTCGTTCTACACATTCCAGTCGATGAGTTACACCGTGGACATTTACCGGAAGGAAATGGAGCCTACCCGGAGTTTTTGGGATTTTGCACTGAGCGTCGCGTTCTTTCCACACATGGTCGCCGGGCCGATTCAGCGGGCACGTTCACTGATCGACCAGGTCGAGCATCCCCGGCAAGTGAACCGCGAGAGCATTGCTGAAGGATGCCATCTCATTCTCTGGGGTTTGTTCAAGAAGATGGTGATCGCCGATAACCTTTCACTGACCGTGGATCGGATCTTTGGCGGCGGGGACTACACTGCAACGAACGTCTTCCTCGGAGCGCTAGGTTTTGCCTTGCAAATCTACTGCGATTTCTCGGGCTACACTGACATTGCGCGCGGCGTGTCGCGATTGATGGGGTTCAATCTGATGCTCAATTTCAATCTGCCCTATTTCGCCACGAACCCGCAGGATTTCTGGCGTCGCTGGCACATCAGCCTCTCCACATGGTTACGGGACTACCTCTATTTCTCGCTTGGCGGAAATCGAAAGGGCGAGTTGCGAACATATGCGAATCTCATGCTGACCATGGTGCTCGGAGGGCTCTGGCACGGCGCTTCGTGGACATTTGTCATTTGGGGATTCTACCACGGCAGCCTTCTCTGCCTTCACCGTCTCGCCACTCACTACTTACCGCTCCCAAAACCCTCGCGGCCTCTGGCGCAGGTGCTTTGGAAATGGTTCAGCATCGGCGTCATGTTTCTCTTTACGCTTTACGGCTGGCTGATTTTCCGCGCGACGAATGCCGACCGACTTTGGGACATGTCGAAAGCGCTTGCGGGGTTGCGCCCAAATGCGGACCTGCTCCGCGGCGTCGTGAAACTCCTTTTCTACTGCTGGCCGCTGCTGATCGTTCAAGTGCTCCAGTATCGCTCGGGCGACCTTATGATTTTCAGAAAATACCCGCCGATCGTGCAGGCGGTCTTCTATTTGATCTGCTTCTATTATATCGTGATTTTTGGGGTCTTCGATGCGCAATCCTTCATCTATTTTCAATTTTAGACGCGAGAACCCGCTTGCCGGGCTGCTGCTCTTTGCGATCGCCGTCCTGATCATCGAAACGGCGCTCGCGTTCCTTCCGCAGAACGCGCTGATAACCGCGCTGGGAACTAACCGTCTCCCCGCTCGCTCTCCCGACTGGCAGATCATGGGCGACTCCGTTGCCGAGGGGGGAATTCCCGCGATTCAACTCGCGGAAAAACTTCCTTCGGGAACATCCGTTGCGAATGTGGCGCTCTCCGCATCAGGTCCGGAATTTCCGTACTTTATTCTGAAACGGGAAATCGCCTCCGGGACCGTCCCGAAGGCGATCATCTACGCTCCGTCGCCTCACACCTTTGGCACGAAGCGAATCGCCCTGCTTGCCGGAGCGTACGCGACCTGGCCGGAGATTACGGAGATTGCGAGTGCGGGGATCGATCCATTTGAAGTGCTCTACGGCGTCATCTGCAAACTCTCGGCGTCCCTGCGTCACCGCGAGCACTTGGCGGCACTCATGAAAGGGCGCCGGATGGCACCGGATGGAGAACGCCCCGCCGCCACAGAAAGCGGCCCGCCGGAGAGCAAAAACAATGCGCCCTCATTTACACTCGACCGGGTCCATCCGATGTATCGCAAGCGATTTGATATCACTCCCTTCAATCTGCACTTCGCCCGGAAATTTCTCGCGGAAGCGAAAGCGCGCGACATCCCGATTTATTGGGTCGTCATGCCCGTGTTGGAGGTCATCCAGGAAGTGCGCAAGCCATACCAGTTTGATGAAAACTACGCGCGTTTTCTAAAGGACATTCAGGAGCAATACGGCGTGACGCTCCTCATACCGCGCGGAGAAGTTCTGCCGCCGGAAAACTTCATGGACTATGCGCATCTTAATGCTCGTGGTGCGGACCTGTTCACACAAAAACTCGCCGAACAATTAAAGTCCGTCGCGCCGCAAAAGTAAATTGGACATGCGCGCCGCACTTGCCGTTCCCGTCGCGTCATGCATCTTCGACGCCCTTACATGCCAGCACTCTCGATTCCGGACCACAATGCACGTCACTTCATCCTGCCAAACGGCTTGGAGATCCTCGTCCAGGAGGACCACTCCGCACCGGTGGTCAGTGTGCAGGCGTGGGTAAAGACCGGCAGCATCCATGAGGGACAGTGGCTCGGCGCAGGGCTCTCGCACTTCCTCGAGCACATGCTTTTCAAAGGCACGCCATCGCGCGGGCCGCAGGAATTTGCACGCTCCGTCCAGAATCACGGCGGTTACATTAACGCCTACACATCGTTCGACCGGACGGTCTATTGGATCGACATCCCCGCGCGCGGAGCAGAAGCGGCAATCGATTTGCTCGCGGACGCGGTGATGAATTCCACCCTGCCCGCAGACGAAGTGGTGAAGGAGCAGGAAGTCATCCGCCGAGAATTTGCGATGGGATTTGACGACCCCGACAATCTCGCCGGCAAACAGATGTTCGCCACCGCCTTTGCCGAGTCACCACTCCGGCATCCGGTCATCGGGCACCTCGACGTCTTCAACCAACTCACACGCGAAGATCTCCACGCGTACTACAAGTCGCGCTACGTTCCAAACAACGTGTTCTTTGTCGTCGTCGGAGACATCAGTGCCGACGTAGTCCATACTCAATTGGCGGCTTTTTTTGAAAAGCATCCGCGCCGAACGCTGGCTGATATTTACATGCCGAAGGAGTCCGCTCAACTCGGACGCCGCGACTGTCACACGGAAATCGAAACAGAACTCACACGCCTGACTCTCGCGTGGCACGTCCCCGAAGTCACCCATCCCGACATGCCCGCACTGGATCTTCTCGCAACGGTGCTCGGCGGCGGCCGAAGTTCGCGGCTTTACCGGCGACTCCGCGAAGGACTCGCCATCGTCCACAGCGTGGATGCATGGTGCTACACGCCGGCCAGTGGTGGTCTTTTTGGCGTCGATGCAGTCCTCGACCCCGATAAAAGCGCGCAAACTGAACAGGAGATTCTTTTGCTTATCCGCGATATCGCCGGGAACAGCGTCCGCCCGGATGAACTCGAAAAAGTGCGCCGTCAATTTCTCAGCCACCAGCTCAGCGCCCTCACATCCATGCGGGGGAAGGCGTCGAACCTCGGCAGCGACTGGCTCTTCGCGCGAAGCGTCCACTTCACCCGCGACTATCTGGCGGCCGCACAGCTCGTGACGCCGGACGATATCCGCCGCGTCGCGCAGACGTATTTTTCGGAAGCAAATCTCACGGTTTCCTCGGTCAATCCCAAGGGTGCCACGAGCGCAGCACAATCTTCGGACACCGCAGCGAAGACCATCAAAACGCAGGCGTTCACGCTGTCGAACGGCCTGCGATTGCTCGTGCGCGAAGACGCGCGACTGCCGCTCGTCTCCATCGTTTCCAGTTTCAAAGCGGGACTCCTCGCAGAGACTCCAGAGACGAACGGAATCAACCGCCTGCTCTCGCGAACCATCCTGAAAGGCACCACCACGCGCACGGCGGAGGAAATTGCCGATACCATCGAGTCGGCGGGCGGCGGCATCAGCGCAGACAGCGGCAACAATAGCGTCAACATCACCGCCAAAGTGTTGCAGCCCGACCTCGCCCTCGGTCTCGGACTGGTGGCTGATGTCATTCGGAATTCCACATTCCCGGAGAAGGCCATCGACCGCGAAAAAGAAGCGCATCTTGCAACCATCAAGGCCGACGAAGAGGAAATGACCAGCATCGCGCGAAACATCCTCCGCTCAAAACTCTTCGGCGATCATCCGCTCGGACTTCGTTCGCTCGGGACACCAGAAAGCGTCCGTGGCATCACACGCGATCAACTCATGAGCTTCCGCGAATGCTATCTCTGCGCGAAGAACGGCGTGCTTGCAGTCTTCGGCGCAGTGAAGGCTTCCGAAGTCGTCGCATTCGTCGAGGAACACTTCGGTGCGCTGCACGCCGGCGGCCCGGCCCTCGAGAGCCTTTCGCAGCCTCCGTTTCCAACATCGGCCATCGATACCACGGAGCGAAAGCAAAAAGCCCAGGCCGTCCTCATGGTCGGCTTCCCGGGCGCCGATATGTTCAGCCCCGACCGCGGCGCGCTCGACCTTATCGATGAAGCTTGCAGCGATCTCGGTTCCCGCCTTTTCAATCGTATCCGCGAAGAAATGGGCCTCGCGTATTTCGTGGGCAGCAGCAACCTGCTCGGCCTCGTCCGCGGAGCGTTCACATTTTACCTCGGCACCGACCCCGCGAAGCTCGACGAAGTCCGCGCGGCGCTAACGGAGGAAATCGCAAAACTCGCTGACCACGGGCTCGCTGATGACGAGATCGCCCGCGCGAAGGAGAAGCTCCTTGGCGCACAGGATATTCGGAATCAAAGCAATGACGCCCTCGCATTTGGTTGCGCACTCGACGAGCTCTACGGTCTCGGTCACGACCACTACCAAAGTCTCCGGGCGAGGATTTCCTCCATCACCGCGGACGAAATCCGCGACGTAGCGGCACGTTATTTTAGACAGCCCGCCATCACGGCGATTGCGATGCCGTGATTCCGAGCCGATGACGGAGCCTGCACCTACATCCGAAGCTTTCCTGTCGCAGGAAACAACCATGCGGCGACTACGACGCTGGTCGCTGCTGGGAGTGCTACTGTTCGCAAGTGTCGCCGCGATCAACTGGCTCGTCGATCCGCTGCAAGTTTACCGGCGCGCAAACTATCCTGCGCTCCTTGTAGAACCACGCCGCTATCGAAATCCCGGCCTGGCGCGAAACTGTCCGGAGCCGCTCGTGGTGATGGGTACGAGCGCATCGGTCTTCCTTCAGCCGCGTGTCATCAAAGAGAAATTCGGGATGCCTTCACTCAATCTCTCCATGGAAGGCGCATCGGCGCATGAACAGTATCTTCTCCTGCGACTGGCATTGCAAAGCGGCAAGGTCCGGGAGGTCATTTGGGACATCAACTGCGAGTATTTTCGGGGAACTCCGGATTGGGTGAGTGACTACGACGGAGTGTTTCCTTCGTATCTCTACGACAGTTATTGGTGGAACGACGTAACCAATTACCTGCTCACCGCCGACACGTGCAAAAACAGCCTCCGCGTAATGGCGCGCCGTTTCGGCGTTTCGGCGTATCGCGTTCTCAGCGTCGAAAGCTTCAGCCAGTTTCCGGAGCGCAAGTATGGGGAAACAGCCGTGGCCGCGAAGATGGAGCGTCGCCGGCAACGCGCGGCGGAATTCCGGCAGCAGATTCCCGAATACTCGATCGACCGCCTGCGGGTGAGCTTCGATCAGAACTGCCTCGCACTCACCCGCGAGTTTCCAAATGCCCGCTTCCGACTGTACCTCCCGCCATTTTCACGTGCGTATTTCGAATACCTCCATGAAATCGCTCCCGAGTTGCAATCGGTCTTTATGGAATTCCGTTCCATGCTTTTTGAAACCACGCGCGGACTTGCAAATGTGGAGCTGCACGACTTGCAGTCCGAGCTGGGCCTGCTCGACGATCTCTCGCATTTCGCAGACCCCATCCACTACGACGAGGCGATGCATACGCAAGTGCTGGAGATGATCCACACAAACTCAACCCTCGCATCCGCAGAACGTTTGGAATCGTTCAGGCGCTGGGTCGGGTCATACTTTAAAACTGGAAGTAGATAAACGGCGCAGCCTCGTGCTTCCCGAGGAAGACAAGCATCAGCAGGCACGCCACGCAGAATAAGTAGCGCTGCCAGGGCCGTGCGTCCGTTGAAAGCGGAAGTTCGCGATCCCGAAACCAGCAAGGAAGATCGAGTGCTAAAACAAGGGCTGCGTAACCCAAGAATTTCAGCAGCGGCATCTGCCAGTCGCTTCCCGGCTGACCACCAAAAATGCTCGTCAAATAATGCCACGCGCCGGGGACTGTCCGCGTGCAAACGAGGATGAACGACAGGCACACGACGTGGAAAGTAATCACCATCCCGCCCAGATGCCGCGACCACTCACCCGCACTGCGCGGGCGCGGAGGTCGCTTGCTGGCCTTCGAACCGGCATAAATCTTGTGGCCGACCAGCGCTCCGCCGAGGAGAATACCCCAAACGACGTAGTTCCACGAAGCCCCATGCCAGAGCCCCGCCGCGAGCATGGTGATGAGCAGATTCACGTGAAACCGCCAGCGCTGCCGGACGCCACGACTCAATGGATTGAAAATGTAATCGCGCAACCACGACGACAGCGAGACGTGCCAGCGCTCCCAAAACTCCGTGATATTCCGCGCGAGGTACGGCTGGCGAAAGTTCACCATCAATTCGATTCCGAACAGCCGGCTGGTACCGCGCGCAATGTCGCTGTAACCCGAGAAATCGCAGTAAATCTGCAATGCGAAAAGATAAACACCGACCAGCAGGTAGGCGGAAGAATACTCGGCCGGCGCATCAAATCCCGCCCGCACCATACGCGCGACGACATCGGCTACGACAACTTTTTTCACAAGCCCCATGCAGATGAGCTGCAAGGCACTCCCCGCCAACGGGAGCGTGACGTTACGCGGCTCCGTCAGTTGCGGAAGAAGGTGGCGCGCGCGCTCAATCGGTCCCGCGACGAGCTGCGGAAAATACGCGTGGAAGAGCGCGAAATCGAAAAGCGACGCCGCGGGCTTTTGCACATCGCCGCGGACATCCACGAGATACGAAACCGCCTGAAGTGTGTAGAAACTGATGCCCGGCGGGAGAGCGATCGCGAGAAGCGTCGGGTGCGTATGAAGGCCGACGCTGTCGAGCAATGCAGCGGCGCTGCTTATGAAGAAATCGTAGTACTTGTAAAAGCCGAGGACGCCGAGATTCGACAACATCCCGAGCCAGAAGAGCCACGTGCGGCGCGGCGAATCCTCCGGCAATCGCGCGAACGCCCGCGCAACGTAGTGCGTGGCGATTGTGGAAAAAATGAGCAGCCCGAGGAAACGCCAATCCCATGCTCCGTAAAAGACGTAGCTCGCAATGAGCAGCAGTCCGTTCTGTCCGCGGTGGGCGAGGCGGTAGTAAAGCGCCAGCACGCAAACGAAAAACGCGAAGAATCCGAGCGTGTTGAAAAGCATCGGCTGCTAAATGGCGGCGACCTGCGTGGGCTGCGGCGTCCACCCGGAAAGCGTGCATCGATAGATCGACGCGTCGGCTGAGTCGGCCGTGAATCCGAAATCGGCATAGATACTCGCTACCTTCTGGTTTTTTGCCGTCGGAAAATACTCCCCGATGAGCGAGACTGCTCCGGCGGATGGAGCCAGTGAGGCGAGGTGGTTGAGCACGAACTGCTCGACCGAGCGACCGATCGCGCGGCAACTCATGAGCCACGTATCGATCCGCAACGCGCCGGGATCGGCGTCCCACGGCACGGCGATGATCACCGAGATGAGCCCGTAGTCACCGAAGCGGTCCTCCATTCGCACCGCAAAACCGAGCGCACCCGGCAAACCGAGCAAACGCTCGACGTCGGCATGGGAGTGTCGCCGCGATGTCAGGTTGAACTGATTCGTCTTCGCGAGAAGCTCAACCACGCGGGGCAGATTGGATGCGTCGATGCGCTCCACCGCAGCGCGCATTTGCAGCGAAGCGAGATACTCATCGAGCGAGCCAAAGGCGGCCTGTTCTTCGCGCCGAATTTGCTCCGCTTGATATTGCTCACCGCGTTGGGCATCCGCTGTGGTCAAATCCACCGTCTCAAATGCGAGCGTATCCTGAAGCGCCCCGACAAATTCCGACGGCTCGGCAGGAACTTCGACGACGAGGACTTCGGGCAATTCCTGGCGGACATGCTCGCGCTCCGCGGGGTTGTCGTCGAAGAACACAAAGCTGTCCAGGCCAAGCCGAAGCTCCTCTGCAATACGCCGGATGCGTTCGGGCTTGCTGTCCCACGACGCGTGAAATGCGGCGAAGTCATCGAGTTTTAGCACCATTTGCGGATTCGTAACAAACGGCTCGCGCGCATCTGCGTCGTTGTTTTTCGAGCACGCGGCGAGGACCACCCCGGCCTCTCGCAGTCCTCGCACGTAACGCTGGAATGCAAGAAACGCCTCGCCCTCCGGATTGCCGCCGATGCCGATTCCAAGCGCTCCGGTCTCGCCCACCACTCCACCCCATAGCGTATTATCGAGGTCAAGCACCAGCACCTTCCTCCGGCCGTGACAGACCGCGCGGAGGCCCGTCGCGATGTGGCGGCTGAGCTCCGCGAGACCGGTCATGGTGAACGGCTGCTTTGCCCAATGATAGTTCCTCGCGTCGTAAAAATTCCGGTGCCCATGTGCTGCGGAGATGTGCTCCAGTTCGACGAGGTATGCACTTGTGGGAAGCTCGGAACGAAGAGCGTCGTTCATCGTCCGCACAAGTTGCACAGCCCCGCCCCGCCGCCCGGATAGCGCGTAACCGAGCGGGCCAGGCTGCACCCAGTCGTAAGTCACCTGAATCAATTTCGCGCCCAACTCCGCGACACGCGCCCAGGCTGCGCGAAGCCACGCGAGTTCATCCGCCACTCGTTGGGCGGCGCTCCGGTCATTCGGCGAGAAGAGGTGCTTGTGCCACGGCAGCAAAATCACTACGTCGGGCTTCTTCTCCAGGCCGGCAAGGTCCTGGACAATATTGTCGTAATCGCCCTCGCGGACGCGGATCGCGGTTCCGTCCGCCCACGTCCACGCGGTCAGATACGGGGGAAGATACGAAGTCGTGCATTGCCCGAGCAGGCAAACATCCAAAGCAGGTGCAGAGGCAAAATCCGCGGCGAGTGCCCGGCCGATCATTTGGAGGGTCGCAGGTTGCGGAGAATCAAAGTACCGCGCCCACCTCAGAGCGGCGTGCGCCCCGGCGAGGTTCCCCTCCTTTTTGCGAAGGCGGTAAATTGAAAGAGCCTCGGCGACTGAGCTACCGCCTCTCATTTTCTGACGATCAGCGCCATGCTGCGCGGGACGAAACGCGCTTTCGGAAGCTGACGTGCGGGATTGGCGGAAAGCGTCTCCGTGACGCGAAGCCCGTATTTCTCCGCCATCAGCACCAACTCCGATTCTTTCTTAAACTCAAAAATGTGGTCCACTTGCGCCGCGGTGAGCGCACCGGTAATGAACGCCGTTTTTCCGGGCCGCAAGATGTGCGCGACGGCACGAAAAATCGCCTCGGGCTCCTCCAGATGTTCGAGCACAAACGAGCACACGCAGGCATCCGCCGACTCCGGGACGAGGGAACTAAGCGAAAGCGCATCGCGTTCTTCATATCGTGCACGGCCTTCCAGACCCGCTCCGCGGGCAAGGCGCGATGCGATCTCGATCGAAAGCGGGCTGATGTCATAGCCTTCGATGGTTGCGCCCGGAACACGGTGCATCGCGAGGATGCCCCAGCCACCATGGCCGGGCGCAATCTCCACAAAGTGCGAGCCCGCGGCGATGGGTCGCACGAAGCGATCGAGGTAAAAGTAAGAGAGGTCCGCATGGTGCGCCCACAACCAGTTGCTGAGATAGATGCCCCACAGGTAGCCGTGCATTTCCTCCGCCTTGCTGTAGTGCGTCTCGTAAACCTCTGCGTAGGTGTGGCAGCGGTATTGACCCTCTTTTTCATACCGCACCTGCGCGATATTGACGTCCGTCGTGAAGCCCACAAATGCCTCCGCCGCTGTCTCGATGATCGACTCCCCGTAAGCAGCGACCGCCCATGTGAGGAACTCCTCTACGTGCGGTTGCAGTCGTCCGGGCTGGACAGCCTCGGCATCAGTGATTCCGCGGAGATTCTGGGGAAATTTTTCCCGGAAACAGGACATTAAACGATCATAAAGCGGATGCGACATGTTCTAGGCGGGACGTTTCTTGGCGATTAGATCGACGAGGTCGCCTACACTCTTCAGGTACGCGATTTCAGCAGTGGTAAACCGAATACCGAATCGCGTTTCGACTTCCATCATCAGAGTCACATGGATCAGCGAATCCCAAGCCTCAATATCATGAGCCGTGGTGCCGCGGGTGATCACGAGGTCGTCTAGCTGAAAGACCTCGCGGAATAGTGATTGAAGTTCGGAAAGGGTGTCCATTTTCCGCCGACTATCACGGCCCTGAATGTTTTTTGGGAAGTAAAATCTTGGGTAATAAAAGGAAGGGCATCCAAAATGCGTCGAGGGTCGCGGGCCGCCGGGCACAAGGAAAGCGAAACATTACGTCGCCCGTTCCTCCCGGATTTTGATTCAAACTCGCCCTTGACGCCCCGCCAGTCCTCAACGACAACTCCGCGCCCCTACAATAAAACATGAAACTAGTCCCATTTATCATATCGACCGTCGCGGCGGCAGCGACTCTGATTCTCGGCGTAAAAGTAAGCGTCGAACAGGGGTCACTCGCCAAAGTTCAGGCGGATAATCTCGGCCATCAAGAAAAACTCCTCAAGCTTCAGCAGGAAATGACGAAGCTTGAACAGGAGGCGCAAACACTAAATCAGGCCGTCCAACTCAAGCAAACAGAGGCCCAAACCCAGCAGCGCGAAATCGAAGCCGGTGCTTCCGTCGCCCAGAAATTCGGCCCGCCGATTCTACGCGACATCGGCTACCTCGCCGCGAAAAACAAAAACGACAAACTGCGCGCCGTTCTCGCCCATCAGGCTCTCGAATCCTTTATTCCGGACGCTGAACAACTCAAGAAGATGGACGAGCAAATCGAAAAGGCCAAGACGCAACCCGCCACCGGAACTCCAGCCCCCCGCTAACCAACAAATCCATGGACTACGTATATCCACACGAACAAGCTCAGATTCCGCCAAAGCCTGAGAATCCTTTCATCAGCGTTCACCTGCCTCTCACTTTCCTCTCCGTCGGCATCGCCCTTTTCATGATCGGCGAGAGCAAATCGCTGAAACAAAAATCCGATGAAGCGAAACTCGAAAATGACGGCCGCGTCTGGGCTCAGGAGAACCTCAAATGGCGGAAGGATACCGCCACGAAACAGCTCAAGGATCTCGGCGACGCGAAAGAGCGCCTCGACAAAGCAGTCGAGGAGCGTAAGCCGTCCGTCGAACAATCGACCGCCACCCAGGCTAAATTCACGTCGATGATGAAGGAACTCGATGAGCTCTCAAAAGCCGGTGATAAAGACGCGAAGCTCATCATCGACGCCTACGGCATCAAGGTGAACGACAATGCCGCCGCTGCTCCCGCGGAGAAGCCTGCCGACAAACCGCCTGAGAAGAAGCCGGAGGCGGCCGCTCCAAAGTAGCCCGCCAGCCAGACCAATATTCAGAAACCGGCTTGGACTTTTCCGTCCAAGCCGTTTTCTTTTCCAGTTGATGACCGACCTCGAACCTATCGCCCGCTCCATCGTGCGCCGCCTCCGCGACGCCGGCTTCGCCGCGCTCTATGCAGGCGGCTGTGTCCGCGACACGCTGCTCGCGAAGATGCCGATGGACTACGACGTGGCAACTGATGCGCGTCCCGAGCAGGTGCAGGCGTTGTTTCCGAACACCTACGCGGTGGGCGCGCACTTTGGCGTCGTGGTGGTGCATGAAAGCGGGGAGGATTTCGAGGTGGCGACTTTTCGGAGCGACGGCGCGTATGTGGACGGACGCAGACCGACCGGCGTGGTGTTTAGCTCGCCGCAGCTTGATGCGGAGCGGCGGGACTTTACCATCAACGGTCTGTTCCTGGACCCGTTCAAAGAAGGCCAGGCGGCCATCATCGACTATGTGAATGGTCAGAGCGACCTCGCCGCTAAAGTCCTGCGAGCCATCGGCGACCCGGTCGCGCGTTTCCGTGAAGACAAACTGAGACTGCTGCGCGCTGTCCGCTTCGGCGCGAGTCTTGGCTTCGACATCGAGCCGGCGACATGGGATGCCGTGAGGCAGCATGCCGCTGATATTCACGATGTGAGCGCAGAGCGCATTCGCGAGGAACTCATCCGCATCTTCATCGCACCGACGCGCGTGCGGGGTTTTGATTTGCTTGTTGAAAGCGGATTGATGCAGCAAATCCTTCCCGAAATCATGACACTGCGCGGCTGCGAGCAACCCCCGCAGTTTCATCCTGAAGGCGACGTTTTTGTCCACACCC
Source organism: Verrucomicrobiaceae bacterium (assembly GCA_031374705.1). Taxonomy (GTDB): domain Bacteria; phylum Verrucomicrobiota; class Verrucomicrobiia; order Chthoniobacterales; family Chthoniobacteraceae; genus SXWH01. Next base: position 29,260 of record JANMGP010000256.1, read on the forward strand.
GCGCCATGCTCGGACTTCTGCCGGACAAGCAACTCAGCGTCGCACTGGTCTTCGGCGTCCTGTTTCACGATATCGGAAAGCCGCCGACACAGACCGTCGATGAAACGGGGCGCATCCGGTTTAACGGGCACGACAAGCTCGGCGCGGAGATGACGCAGCGCATCATGGAACGGCTACGCTTCAGCAACGCCGACGCCGAGGCGGTGGTCAGCGCCGTGGCAAACCACATGATTTTCAAAGACGTGAAGGAGATGCGCGTGGCGAAGCTAAAGCGCTTCATGGCACGTCCGGGCTTCGACGACGAACTGGAGTTGCATCGTGTCGATTGCACCAGTGCCAGTGGGATGCTGGACAACTACGAGTTCATTCTCGACCGCATCGCTGCGTTTGCATCCGAGCCGCTCATCCCGCCGCCGCTCATCACCGGCAATGATTTGAAAGCGCTGGGTCTCAAACCGGGGCCGCGGTTCAAGGAAATCCTCGACGCCGCTTCCACGCTGCAACTCGAAGGCACGCTCGCCAGTCGCGAAGCAGCTTTAGAGTGGGCGCGTGCGCATATCGCGGAGAAACCGTGACGAAAATCTTGCATCGAAGCGACATCTGCGCGGGAAGCGCCCCCCGAAACGATCCCGTGGCTTGCAGTGGGCATCGTCGTGAGGGGCTGTCGCCTTGCATGGGGTGGTTCCGTCTTCTGTCCACGCCGTCTTCCAGAGTTTCGGGGTCCATCTCACTCTACCTTCTTGCGCTCCAATTCATTAAGTATTTTACTTAAGACTTGAACCCGTGGGTGCGGCCTTTTGGTACGCCTCAAAAGTTTGGTCGCTTTCGGCGGCTTCGATGAATCCTTCGATCGATTTTATCGTGATTGTGTCTTGGTTGGCCTGGCTGAAAACTGACACTTGTCCTGAGAATAGAATCAGCGCGGCGCTGAACAGCGACCGGGATTGCCGAAGCATGAATTGAGTGATTCGCGCAGTAGCCATGGCACTATTTATCATGGGGCAGGGAAACTGGGTCGTGAAAGCGTTCATTTGTCATTACAGACGAAAACGCAGGACTTCGGAGCATTTCCGTTGGTTGGTGACCGTCAACGCCGGAAAAGCAAAACGGCCACGGAATCCGAGTTCCGTGGCCGTTGGTAGAAAAACTCCTTCTGCTTATTTGTCCGTCTTCAGGATCAAATCCTTAAACTGCACAACCATCGCCGGGCCGGCGTGGATTTGCAGTGCGAGGATGCCTTCTTTCGCTCCGCCGCTGTGTTCGTCCGTCACATCGACCGTTTTCTTTCCGTTGATGTAATGTTCGAGGTGATTGCCTTTAGCCACGATCTTATAGTCGTTCCAATCCTCGCTCTTGATCGAGGCCTGAATCTCTTTCGAATCGCCCACACTGCCGGTGACCTCCACTTTGTGTCCCTTCCCATCGGCAGCCGTCGTGATCTTTGTTTGCTGCCCGCGCTGCGCGAGAATGCCGCGGCCCTGCTCCTCGTAAAGGATCCCGCTGTAAGTCGTGCCCGCCTCGAAGTCCGCCTGATATCCACCGACAATCGGGCCAAACGCCCCCTGGCTCTTCACCTTCGAGCGATACTGCACACCGCTGTTGCCCTTTTCGATGCGGTATTTGAACGTCATCTCGAAGTCCGAAACATTCCCGCCCTTCCACACGAGGAACGTGTTATGTCCGATCTTCGTATCGCCTTCGCTGCCGGTCTTGCCGGTAATTGCGCCGTCCTGCACGGACCAAAGTTTCGTGTTCCCTTCCCAGCCGGTGAGGTCCTTGCCGTTGAAAAGATTCTGCTCCCCCGCGAAGGCGAAGCCTGCGACGAGCGTTGCGAGTGTGGTGAGTGTGAGTTTCATATATTTGTGTGTTTTGATTCTGAGATGGTGATAACGCCGGAGCGTTCTGCCCAGCGTGGCTTAAACGACCCGGAACCATCCGGCAACTTTGATATTTCGATGATGCGGGGGGCGATGAAGTGATACAAATGCAAAGGCCCGCCATCTTTGAGATACACGGAGACGTTCCCCGGCGCGCGGGAAGCTCCGCCCGGGCTGCACGAGAGATTCATTGGCAAGGCTTCTGCTTCACAGTAATGTTCCAACCGACTTCGATTCAATGCGTCACATGCTTCCACTGCTGCTCGCCCTCGCCTCCCCGGCATTTGCCGTGGACGAGGTGCCGGTGCCGCTAAAGCCGTTCCGACCACAATCGGGCGCCCCTTCCCAACCGAGGAACACGTACACCGTAGTTGAAGGCGACACGATTTACTCCATCGCGCGGAGATTCGGTCGCGACCCGAAGCTCATCCAATGGCTGAATCGTCTGGAAGACGCGAACTCGCTCGCAGTAGGCAAGGTGCTCTTCATCGGCGATTCACCGACGGTGGCGCGCTGAGGCCTTACAGTTTCCGCCAGCGGATATTTCTGTAGGCACCGGTCGTGCGCCATGTAGCGAGGCCGAAAGGTTTGGAAATCTCGATTTCACCCGCGCGCATGCCGAGGGTTTTTCCTTCGAGTTCGAGGTTCACGACTTTTTCGCTGTCGATCATGATTTCGAGCTTCTCTTTCGTGACTTTCACTTTCACCGCGTACCACTGGCCGTTCTTGTAGTTCTTGAACTGCGTCGTCTCGTTCTCGCTCGCATTCTCCCCGCCCACACAGGAAATGCCCGTGACCGTCCCGCCCCATCCGCCTGCGATAAAAGTGACGTGCTTGTCGCCGATGGGAAATGTGAAGCCGACGAAAAAGTCATCGCCCGCCACACGCATCGCGTCGAATGCCACTTCGTAATCCATCGCGGCCGGAGCCTTCGCGAGATTCACCCCGGTGAGATCGCCGCCCTGCGGCAGAACGATCTGGCCGTCTTTCACTGTCACGTCGGCCTTTCCGGCAAAGTCCGTCTCCTTCCAGTTCCCGAGCGCTTTGCCGTCGAAAAGCGACTGCCATTCCTCTTTCGCCACGACTTTTGCGGCGGCTCCGGCACCGAGCAACACACGCAGTTTTTCCAGCGTCCGCGGAACCGCCTGCCATGGGTTCTCCTTGGCCTCGTATTCGAGTGTCACCCATCCCTGATAATTCGCCGCTTTCAACAGACCGACCATCTTTTCCATATCGGCCGGGATCTTTTCTTTTTCGGCGCGCGGTTTAATTTCCGTCTTAATCTGCACGTTCACCGCATATGGCGCGCATTTCGCGAAATCGCCATACGGGTCGTCCGTTTGAAAGTTTCCGCTATCGAGATTGATTCCGACCCACGGCGACTTCACCGCCTTGATGATTTCGATGAGGTCCGCCGCCTCGGCAACGATGCCGTGGTGGTTTTCGATCCCGAGGAAAACGCCGTGTTTTCCTGCGTAATCCGCACATTCTTCGAGCTGCGCGATACAGTCTTTTTTCGCCACTTCGAGCGTTCCGCCCTTCGGAACAGAGCCCGCAAACACCCGGATGTGCGGTGCTCCCAACAGCACGGCTTTATCGACCCACTCCTTCACGTAGGCGACCTGCTTGTCGCGCTCGGGGCCGGCAGGATTGGTGAATGTATTTCCCACGCTCGTTCCGCTGATGCTGACTCCGCGCAGATGCGCCTGCCGCCGGATGGCGAGGAGTTGCTCGTTGCTCACATCCTTCGGAAAATAATAGCTCGTCAGTTCCGCACCATCCACGCCCCATTCCGCGCAGCGATCGATGAATTTCTCCATGGTCAGCGTGCGTTCCCCTTCCACCGGCTCCTGCTTGTGCGAAGTGTGCAGCATGTGATCGCGGAACGAATAAGCAGCGAGCCCGAGCCGGAGCCTCGGTGCGCTGCGCTGAAACGGCTCCACGGCACGGGCAAACGGCACGAGCAGGCTGGTGGCGATGGAGGTTTGGAGAAAACGGCGACGATTGATCATGGCCTGAATGAAGCCGAACCGCCCCAAACGCGCCAGCATTTCGTGAATGACGGAGTTTGCCCCGCCTCACCTCGCAATGCGCCTTGCAGGTGGTGCCGACTTTCCGCTACTGGAGATAAATCGACGATTTTCCCAAGAACGCACCCGCTGCGGGCTGGTAATCGTAATTTAAAAAATCATGATCCGACCGCTCGCAATCGCCACCAGTATCGTCATCGCCGCAACCACCGCGTGGGCTCTCCATGACAAAAATGCCGGGCCCGAGAAAGTGGAAATCAAATTCAAGCTCCCTCCGCCGGAGCCACTCTCACCGGAAAAAGCGCTCGCAGCCTTTAAGCTCGCGCCTGGATTCAAAATCCAGCTCTTCGCCTCGGAACCGATGATCGAATGCCCGGTCGCCATCAGTTGGGACGACCAGGGCCGCGCTTACGTGCTGGAAATGCGCGGTTACATGCACGACATCGAAGGTGCCGGCGAAGACAAGCCGCTGGGCGTGGTCTCAATTCTCGAAGACACCGACGGTGACGGAAAGGCCGACAAAAAAACGGTGTTCTCCGACGGACTGATCCTCCCGCGCGGGCTCATGGTCGTGAACGGCGGCGCGCTTGTCGCCGAGCCGCCTGCGCTGTGGTTCATGAAGGACACCGACGGTGACGGAAAGGCCGACGTGAAGGAGCTCGTCGATGGTGCGTACGGCAGCCGCACCGGCCAGCCTGAGCACATGTCAAACTCCCCCACGCGCTTTCTCGATAACTGGATCTACAACGCCAACCACGCCGCCCGCTACAAGCTCAAGGACGGCAAATTCATCAGCGACAGCACACCGTCGCGGGGCCAGTGGGGCATGACGCAGGACAATTACGGGCGCGAGTTTTACAACTTCAACAGCGACTTCCTGCGAGCGAATTTTGTCCCTGAAGCCTTGTATAAGCGCAACCCGAACTGGAACGGCGCGGCAGGCGCCGGGGTGCAGGTCGTGAAAGACCAAAGCACCTGGCCCATCGCACCCACGCCCGGAGTGAACCGCGGCTACGACGGCAAGACGCTCAGCGCCGACGGCAAGCTCACCTCGTCCACCGCCACTTGCGGCGCGGGAATTTTCCGCAGCGACCTTTTCGGCAAGGACTACCTCGGCAATGCGTTCATCCCGGAGCCCTCGGCCAATCTCGTAAAGCGTTTCATCCTCTCGGAAAAAGACGGCGTCATCACCGGCGAAAATGTGAAGAAAGGCGAAGAGTTCCTCGCCAGCACCGACGAGCGCTTCCGCCCGGTCAACGCATACACCGGCCCGGACGGCGCGCTTTGGATCGCCGACATGTATCGCGGCGTCATTCAGCACAAAGGCTTCCTCACGCACTACCTCGTCGCCAACATCAAGGACCGCAAACTGGAGCAACCCGTCAACATGGGCCGCATCTGGCGGATCATCCCGGATGGCGCGAAACCGCAGCCGGTGAAACTACCCGCCGACCCGGCAAAAATCGTCCCGTTCCTCGGCCATGCGAACGGATGGGTGCGCGACACCGCGCAGCGCCTCCTTGTTGAAAAAAAGGACGCTTCGGTAATGCCGGCGCTCGTCGAGCTCTCGAAATCCGGCGGCTCGTTCGCGAAGATTCACGCGCTTTGGACTCTTGAAGGCATGGGCGTCCCCGCGCCGGATGCGGTGAAAGCTGCGTTCACCGACAAGGACGCGAAAGTCCGCGCGACCGCTGTGCGCCTCGCCGACCGTTCACTCGCGCCGGAACTCGCGAAGATTATCAACGACCCGAGCACCGACGTCCAAATCGCACTCGGATTCACCGCGAGCGTATTCCCGGAATCCTTCGACACCACCCTGACTCTCGCTCGAAAGGCCGGAAACAACGAGCTCGTCCGCGATGCCATCCTCAGCGGACTCCGCGGACGCGAGCTCGAGACGCTCACTGCGCTGCTGAACAATTCCGACAAGCCTGCTCCCGCGCCCCTCCTCGCCACACTGTCTGCCGCGGTCATGAACGAGCGAAAATCCGCCCGTGTGAAACAGCTCATCGGCACCATCGCCGCTCAGTCCGCAAACTCTGTCATCCAACTCGCGCTCCTCGAAGGTGCCAGCGGCAAGATCGCGCCGAAGGGCGCGCCCAAGACGAAGCTGCTGTATCTCGACAGCGAAGCCGCGGAACTCGCCAGGCTCTCCGCTTCCGCGGATGCGAACGCAAAACCCCTCATCGCAGCGCTCGATGGCCGCGTCGCATGGCCGGGCAAACCCGGCGTCCCGCCACCGCCCGTGGTCGTTCCGCTCACGCCGAACGAGCAGGCGCTCTTCGACGGCGGCAAGGTTGTGTACAGCACGCTCTGCGTCGCATGCCACCAGCCGAATGGACAAGGAATGGACGGCCTCGCACCATCGCTCGTCGATAGTGACTGGACTCTCGGCAACCCCGAAATCCTGCCAAAAATCGTCATCCACGGCCTCACCGGGCCGATCAAAGTCAACGGACAAAGCTGGTCACTGGAAATGCCGCCGCTCGGTCCAGCGCTGAGCGATGAACAGATTGCCGGCGTCCTCACCTACATCCGGCGCGAGTGGGAGCACACCGCCTCAGCCATCACAGTCGATGCGGTGAAAAAGATCCGCGCCGACCACAAGGATCGCACGAAGAGCTGGACTGCGGAAGAACTCGGCGCCGGCGCGAAAAAGAAGTAGCCGCGCAAACTACGCTTTCACGCCCCGCGAGACTACAAGCTGATTTCCTTAATGCGGAAGTCGTCAGTACCGGGAACGAGGATGTCGTCGGGGAGCAGTTTATCGAGGACCACTTTCTGGCCGCTGATTTTCGCCTTCGCGATCTGCTGGGCCGCGATGGCAAACGAATCATCGCCAGCGAGGCTTCCCGTGGCGGTGCCTGTGATGGTGATGCTTGCGATGCGTGCGAGAATTGTGTCCACGATTGCTTCGGGGATAACGGTGTCATTCCGGCCGAAGCCATCGTTTCCACTGTCGGCGATTCCGACGGCAAGACTTGAGGCGATCCAGTCGCGTTTGACGGTCACTTTGCCAATGCTGGCATCCGGATTTGTCGCGACGAAGTCGCTCGTGTAGCCGATCAGAATCTCAGCGTTTCGAACGTCGTTCCTGACGGTAAATGCGTTGATGGCCACGGCTGCTGCGGCGTTCTTCGGGTCCAGCTTTCCAAGTGCGGCGATGACGCTGGGCACGGCAATGTCGTCGCTGGTGATGGAATCAAACACATTCACCACGCGAATGTTTCCACCGGCGACAATGGCTCCGCGATTCACAGACCCGCCGATGGTGGCGTTCCCTATATTTCCGTCGCTGCGGACGGCTGCGTTGTTGAGGGATTGTTTGATATTCAGGTTCCCGATGCTCGCAGCGCTGAGCCCGGAATTTGCGAGCGTGCTGCCGCCGGCGACGTTGGAAACTGCGTGTCCCAAGGCCGCAAGTTGCGTGGCGTCGAAAGCGCCTGTTCCGTCGAAATTGCCGCCGACACTCATATTCCCGAGCGCGCCTTCGATATTGAGGGTGGCGAAGTGAACATCGCGTCTCACGATGAGCTTCGTCAGGGAGCCTCCGATGTCACTCACCAGCGGATCGATCGTACCGGGAATCTGGTTGGCCTCGCCGACCATCCCGAAACTGCCGACCACCAATTGCTTCAGCACGGGCTTCAGAGGGTTGAGTGGCGTGATGTCGATCTGCCCGAGATCTCCGGTGACCGAAATCTTCCCGAGGTTTAGGCCAGTGCCCACAATTGCGCCGACATCAAGGGTGCCGTTTCCGCCCCGCTGCTTCACGAGGAACGTGATGTTCGCGCCGCGCTTGATGGTGCCGCCGGCATTCAGGTCCACGAGCAACAAATCGCCCGCCGCGCTGAAGGTGAACATATCCGCGTTCACTTTTCCACCGGCAACCTTCACGATGATCTCGTCTCCATCGACATCGAGAAATGACGCCGAAGCGCCGCCGGGCTGGATGAGCGGCATCGGATGAATCGCCTCCCGTCCGAAAATCACGTACGCCTGCCCCTGCGTGCTGCCATCATCCCCAAAAACCGGCGAGCCAATCGCGATATCGGCGAGGCCATCGCGATTGATGTCGCTAATTCCCGCAACCGCCGAGCCAGCGCGCTCTCCGCTCACACTTCCGAGGAATGAGTAACCATTTGTGCCATTGATGTTCGCGAGGCCCATCTGCGGTGCGAAGCCGTTCCGGCCAAAGATCACATGCGCCGCGCCTTTGTTGTTTCCGCTTGCGTCCGAGCCCGGCGCGCCCACGATGATATCGGCGATTCCGTCGCCATTGAAATCACCGACCGACCCGACGCTGGCGCCTGCGAAATCGAAGGTTTCGGCTCCGACAATCTCAAAGCCGTTCGCGCCATTCAGTGTTCCTACGTCGATCAGGGGAGACCAGCCCTTCGTCTTGCCGAAGACGACGTAGGCCGATCCGGGTTGCCCGACGACGCTGAAGCCATCACGACCTGGGGCACCGACGACCAAATCGTCAATTCCGTCGTTGTTCAAATCTCCCGCGCCGCTCACGGCAAATCCGAGTGAAGAAAACGCCTGCTCACCGAGAACCTTGAATCCGTTTTTGCCGTTCAGTGTAGTCACGCTCGTCGTCGATGACTTTTGCGTGGGCGTACCGAAAACAACGTAAGCCGCTCCTTTAAACACTCCATAGACATCGCTCGGATCGGTAAACGACGGCGCACCGACGACGACATCATCAAACCCGTCACCATTCACATCGACGGTGCTGACAGCCGCCCCAAAATCCGCGAGCGAGCCGCCTTCGCCGTCAATGATGAAGCCGTTCGTTCCATTCAACAAAGACTCCGCGACTGCTGCGGGAAATGGCAGGCGACTGCCAAACAACACGTATGCGCGGCCTTTGGAATCCGCGCCGGCATTTGGCGCGCCGATGACCAAGTCCGTGATTCCATCGCCATTGATGTCGCCGGATGCATTGACCGCGAAGCCGAAGAAATCTCCATCGCTCTGGCCGTCAAACCGAAAGCCGTTCGTGCCGTCGAGGGCAGACAGTGCGAGTTCCGGGTCAAACGCCGCAGTGCTCCCGAAGACCACGTACGCCGCGCCGTAATCGCCATCGACGGGATCGGCAACACTCGCTCCGATGAGGATATCCGCAAGTCCATCGCCGTTGATGTCGCCGCCGCCGCTCACGCTCACGCCGCTCAGGTCGCCGCCGTCCACTCCACGGATCACGAATCCGTTCGTTCCATCCAGCAGCCCGACGTCGAGCAGCACATTGAAAGGTGTATCCTTGCCAAAGAAGACATAGGTGACCCCCGCATCGTTCCCGTTTCCGGCCGAGCCGGGTGCACGAGGGGCGGTGACGGCAAAATCGTCGAAGCCATCCCCGTTTACATCGCCGAGCGCGGAAACAGCGGAGCCCAGCTTCGCGTCGTCTGGCGGTCCTGGAATGATGAAGCCGTTCGCTCCGTTGAGGTCACCAAGCAGCGACGAGCCAAATGCGATGCGGCGCGTGAGCGTGACATCATTTCCGTCACCGCCGACGTAGCTGATCACGTACGGAACCGTCCCAAGCATCACACCAGCACCCTCCGGCAGTCCGGCAAAAGTTCCCGTGATTGCGTCGCTGCCATCGTTGTAGATCAGTGCCACGGGCTGGCTCACCGGGCCGGACACGCTGCCGTCGAGCCGCAGCGCAACGCCGGTGAGGTCAACGGCTCCAGTCACAGTCACCACGGAGTAACTCAGAAAGACTTCACTGCCGGCCACCGCGAGGCCAAGCCGCGCGCCGTTTGCGAAAGAAAACGGAACAGCACCGCTCTGCCACACAGCGCCCCCGAGTCCGATCGTCAGCGATGGCAGCGGATCGACGTTTTCTGCGTCGATATCGAGCCGGTTGATCCGAATCGGCGCAAGGATTTTGACGACGTCGCTGCCGGCACCGCCGACGAGTAAAAGATCGCTTCCAGGCTGCGCGTCGTAGGATTGAATCGCGATCAAGTCCCCGCCATCGCCACCGCTGATCGAGAGCAGGTTCGCCGGCGAAGCGAAGCGGTACAGGAATCCGGATGTCGAAGCGATGTCTGTCACTCCGCTGCCGTGATCGCTCACCGAGAGCGCGTAATCCGTGTCGTCCGTGACGGCGAAGGTCCGGCTCCCCACTGCGCGCAGATCCGTCACGCTTTCTGTCGTATCAAACGTCACATTGACCGAATCGAACGACAGCACTCCATTGGAATCCGTAACGCCAAGGATCACCGAAGCCGGGCTGTCACCCTCGAGAAAGATCGCATCCGTCCCGTCGCCGCCGATGATGGCAACGGGCGCTCCGGCAATCGGACCGCCGCTGTGGTCGAGATACACCGCATCGTCCCCGCGGCCCGCATCGATTCCGATGAGTCCGGTGATCGACGTCAGCGGGATTTGCACCGTATGCGAGTCGATCTGTGTGGCTCCCGCCAGTGCCCGGAGAATGGCATTCGGGTCGCTGATTCGGAGGTTAGTGCCGCTTTGAATGAGCCGCAGCGAGGCATTCGAGTCCGCGCCAAACGTGTCTTCAACGACGACGGTTCCTGCGACTACTGAGATGTCGATATCCGTCAGCGGCTGACCGTAAATCACGTACGCAGAGCCCGAGCCCGATGCGCCCACAATGAAGTCTCGGATCCCGTCGCCATCCACGTCTCCAGCCGCGCTCACGCTCCGCCCGACAAGGTCGCCGGCCGCTCCTCCGGTTATCTGAAATCCATTCGCCCCATTGAGAGTCGAGGGGTTCACCGTAGCTCCAAAACCGGCCGTGGTTCCGTAGATGACATACGCGGCACCCGCTTGCGACCCGGTGGCGGAATCCGCTTTGAAAGCTCCAGCAATCAAATCGCTGATGCCGTCGCCGTTCACATCGCCCGCCCCGGCGACGCTGGTGCCAAAACGGTCGGTCCCTGTGAGGCCGGGTATTTTGAATCCATTCGAGCCGTTTAATCCCGCAATCTGCACTTGAGCGCCAACTGCAGCACCTCCAAACACCACGAATGTGGAGCCCGCAAAGCCCGAGCCATCGGCATTTGGCGCGCCGACCACGACATCCGCGAAGCTGTCCTGATTAATATCGCCGACCCCGCCCACCGAGGTTCCCGCGCGACTTCCCGCCGACGGCCCGCGAATTTCGAATCCGGTCGGTCCGCCGATGGTTGCGGCGGCGAAATAGTTTGGGAGGGAAGCACTGCCATAGATCACGAATGCCGAGCCGGAATTCGCGCCATTGGGATCGCGGCCCGGCGCGCCAACGATGATGTCCGCCTTGCCGTCCTTGTTCACATCGCCCGCCGCCGCAACGCTGGTTCCGAGGAGGTCAGACGCCACGTCTCCCGCGAGTTTCGAGCCATTGCCACTGAGCGCCGCGACATTGATCGTCGCGCCAAAAGTCCCGCCGCCGAAAATCACATACGCAGCGCCGGCATCGGTCCCGTAATCATTGTCGCCTGGCGCCCCGATGACGACATCATCAAAGCCGTCGCCGTGCACATCGCCCAACCGGCTCACGGACGACCCGAACAGTTGACCCGCGCCGTCTCCCGCAATCTTAAATCCATTCGCACCGTTCAGCCCGGTCACCGAGACGACGAGCGGCGGAGTGCTGGCACCAAAGATCACGTAAGCTGCGCCCGCTCCATTGGCTCCAGGCGCTCCCACGATGACATCGTCAAACCCGTCGTTATTCACATCGCCCGCCCCGCTCACGGACGTTCCGAGAAGGTCCGATGCCGCCGCGCCTTTGATTTTAAAACCATCCGTAACCGACGCCGGCGGCAGCACCACCGAAGCGGGAACTCCGCCCGCCCTGCCAAAGATGACGTACGCCGCGCCGGAATCAGCTCCACTTTCGTCCGCAGTCGGCGCGCCAATGATGAAATCTCCGAAGCCGTCATTATTTACATCGCCTGCCTCAGCGACGGAAAAACCGACGCCATCTCCCGGCGCGGCACCGTCCAGACGGATTCCGCCGCCCACGAACAAAGCAGACAGATCCACAACCGCACCAAAAGCAGGGGCGATGCGGGATTCCAAAGGCTCGATGAAGGCACGACTACGACCCGATTGAAAAAGTGAACGGATTACCATGCAAGGATAAGACTCCATTTTCTCAAAAAGTCCATCCCGTTGAGTCCTCCGCCGTCCATTGCATCCTCGCGCGGAGCCGCGTCTTATCGCCAAACCGGCTGACTGAGAAAGCCGCCATCCGTTGTCACCGGCTTCCCGTTGGTGCTTCCAATGTCGAACAGGATGAGCTGGGGAATCTCACCCTCCGAATATCTCTTGAATATCACCTTCGTCTCATCCGGCGAGACTGCCGGATTGCCGTGGCCTTTGAAGCCATCTCCAAAAAGCTCGGCTTTAGTTCCGTCCAATGCGCAGGTGTGCCACAGTCGCGATTCGCCATCCTCAAACAGGATCCTCCCGGACTTCCGCAGAACCAGCGGCGAATCGCCGGGCCGTAAGTCGGTAAGTTTCCCATCGAGGCCCAGCCGGCACAGCACGCGGGGCTCGAGCCCATTTTGCCCCTTTCCTTGCTCAAATCGTTTAAGGATAAAACCACTTCCGTCAGGCAGCCACGAGCAGGGGCCACCAATATTACCCGGCACTCCGATCTTTTTGGTGTCGCCATTCTCGATATTCACGATGGTCATTTGGAGGTCGGTCACTCGCTGGCCTGCGAATACCTCCACGGCACTCACACTCTTGCCGTCCGGTGCCAATTCGCCAGCCAAAGCCATTCCGCTCAGCTCAGCTACGACCGGTGTGTTCGCTCCGGTTTCAAGGTCGAGTTTCACCAAATCAAACGTCGCATCCAAATTAAATCCAGAGACGACAACCGACCGCCGGTCTCGCAAAAAGCATGCGGGCATTGAGCCAATTCCTTTAAATGGCAAGCGGCGGAGTTGCCCCGTTTTGAGATTTAGCAAGTATCCGTCCAGACTCGGAGTCTTGTGCTCCATCACAAAGTTCGGGTCATACATGACCATCACGCAGTCGATCAAATCCGCGTCGGACCGCGGTTTGGTTTGGTCGTCCCATTCCACGTCTTGGGATATCGTGAAGGCTGAAGGGGGCAAGTTTTCCAGCCACTCGAACTTCTCGATCGATACCAAGAGTTTGGCGGTCTGACTCGTCACCATCACTCCGCTTGAGGGGTCCACTTCGAATCGCGTCCCTTTCGCCAACGCTTCCTTTGCCACAGCAAGCTTCCTCTTCATTGAGGGGTCACTTTCATCGGCGCTCATCCGTTCGAATTCCGATATCGCCTGTTCAGAACGACGCCGTTGCTCAGGCGACAAAGGCTCGCGGAACTCCGCAAGGTTGCCACGCCAGCGATTAAACTGAGCCGATGCTATTTCCTGCTCGCCCGCCAAAACCGGCAACTCGGCGGACGAGAGCATCAAGTAAGCTGCGGGAACATGCAGCGCCGCTTCATATGGTCGATATTTTGTCCGTCGTTCCCCATCGAAGACGTACCACACGTCGTCAATAACTACGATGCGGGCCATCGTCTCAGCCCCGGTTACCGCAGCCGCAAAGGACCACGATGTCATTCCGTTTCCACGAATCACCCGCAGTTCCATGGACACACCCGGAGCAAACTGAAATCGAGCCACCCAAGTCGCAGGCGATGACTTCAGCCTTTCGATGGTACGAAGACCATTCGCAAACATTTCTGAATAATCCGGCGGTTGCTTCGGCGCATGCACCCGTCCTGCAGTTTCGACTTCACGTTGGAAGTGAATGGAAACAGCGAATAGCCCGGCAGCGACGATCGAGCAGAAAGCAACCCCGATGACGGCCACCCTCTTCCATCGAACTTGATGGACTGACGAGGCTGCCGGCACAGGATCCGATGGATTGCTCATTGGATAAACCATGGAGGTATCCAACACTGCGAGCAAGCCTTCCGCTGCGCCGGGCCTGACGACATTCCGCAAGTCTGCGCGGTGGACGAAATCCCGATGGCATCAAAACGGCGGACAAATAATCTTTCTGCCCCGGGTTTTTATGACTTGGCTATAGGACTCGTCTGAAACGAATGAACATCGAACGCATCGCGGCCCTTTTTGCCGAAAACTTTACGCGCCACGGCGAACTCGGAGCGAGCCTGTCGGTGTGGAAGGATGGCGTGGAAGTCGTCTCGCTGGCAGATGGCTGGTGCGACCGGCAACAGACACGGCGATGGACGGCGGAGACTCCGGTTCTGGTCTGGAGCGCGACGAAGGGGCCGGCGGCGGCGTGTGTACTTCATGCGATGCAGGAACACGGGCTGGATCTGGAGACTCGTGTGGCGGAGGTTTGGCCGGAGTTTGCAGCGGTGGGAAAAGCGGACATTACGCTCGGTCAGGCGTTGTCACATCAGTCCGGAGTGCCGGTGCTGGACCGGGTGGCGTCGGTGTTCGATCACGCGGCGGTTGCTGCATCCATCGCGGAGCAGGAAGTGCACTGGGAGAGCGGCTCAGGACACGGATACGGACCGCGGGTGTTCGGGTTTCTGCTGGATGAACTCGTGCGCCGAATCACCGGACGCGCGATGGGCGAATATTGGCGTGCGGTTTTCGCAGAGCCGCTCGGACTGGAGTTTTGGATGGGTATTCCCGACGATGTGCAGGAACGCGCGGCGAGTGTTTTCCCGGCAAAAAGCGCACCGCCGAACGATCGGTTTTATACTGCGTTTGCCACGCCGGGGTCGTTCACGATTCGGGCGTTTGGCTCGCCGCAGGGTCTGCACGGCGTCGCGACGCTGAACACCCGCGAAGCGCGCGCCGCCTCGTTCCCCGGCTTTGGAGGAATCGGCACCGCGCGGGCGCTGGGGAAGTTTTATGCGATGCTGGCAAATGGCGGATCGCTCGGTGACCGCCGGTTTTTCGACCATTGGACGCTGGATTGGATGAGCACCACGCTCACGCAAGGCGAAGACCGGGTATTGCTTATGGAGACAGCGTTTTCCGCAGGGTTCATGCGCGATCCCGCGGACCGCGACGGGAGGAAAACGCGCGCGCATTTCGGCCCCTCGCTGAGGGCCTTCGGTCATCCGGGAGCCGGTGGCAGTATGGCGTTTGCCGATCCGGAAAACGGGATCTCATTCGCGTATGTGATGAACCAGATGGAGCCCGGAGTGCTGCCCGGACCGAAGTCGCTGCGAATCGTGGACGAGGTGTTCGGCGCACTGGCCTGAACCGGCCGACCGCACCATCAGTCTCGCTATTTACCACTGACTTGCTACGCTAGGAGAAGATGCGCTTTCCGCCGCCAGTTCGAATCACCGCACCGCTGCTCGCTCTCGTATTTGGTCTGCTCACGACCTGGCTGGACTATCGATTGAATCTTCACCTCGACCTGGCCCGCCACGTCACGGAGGTGCGAGACCTCGCAGATGCAAACGGCCGGCGGCTCGCGCGCATCAGCGAGACCCTCCTCGCAGCAAGGCAGCAGGATGCGCTGGAACGGGACGTCAAGGCGATCGCAGACCTCCCTTTGCTCGAATCCGGAGCCGTCGTAGATGAAGGCGGCCGAATCATCGCGGGCAGCGAAGGAGAAATGAAAGGGCTGCTCGCGTCAGCCACTCCATTGTCGGATGCCGCGGCTCTCATAAATGCTGAAAAACAGCCCGTTATGAACATCGGAGAAGCGTCGGGCGCGGTGGTGAGTGCGCATCCGTTTCCGATCGGAGCAAACGCGACGGGCTGGGTTTTGCTTGAGTTCGATCGCACCCGGGCCATCGCCAACGCGGAATCGGATGCACGCACGCAACTCCGCTGGATGGCCTCGGCGATGACGCTTCTCAGCTTTGCGTTGTGGGCCGTTTTGCATTTCGGATTTGCTGCGCGACTCGCTCAACTCGCCGCGAGCGTAAGGGCATTTGGCGACGGAAAGACGGACGCGCCGCAAGTCCTCGGCGGCGCAGACGAAGTGGCGGCGCTGTCCGCAAGTTTTGCCACCATGGGCGCGCGACTGCGCGAGCGGGAGGCGGAGCAAGTGCGCCTGGAACGCGAGGTTTTAGCGACGACCGACGGCGAGCGCCGGCGGATCGGTCACGACCTGCACGACAGTCTCGGCCAGCGACTCACCGCGGCATCCATGACGACCAACGCGCTCATCGCCGCACTGAAGCTCGACGCCCCCGCCCTCACAGCGCGTGGCGAGGAAATCGGCCGCCAACTCCGCGATGCCATCGCCGAGGCACGTTCGCTTTCCCACGGACTGGCCCCCGTCGCTCTTCAGGATGATGGTCTCATGGCTGCGCTTGGCGCGCTCGCCGAGAATACCAGCCGGGGAGATACGGTGCGCTGCGTCCTTGAATGCGCGGCACAACTAAGGGTGCCCGATGCTGAAGTCGCCGGGCACCTTTACCATATCGCACAGGAGGGCGTGAACAATGCGATGAAACACGCCGGAGCCTCGGAAATACGCATTGGTCTCGAACGGCGTGAAGGCACGTTATTGCTTGAGATCGACGACGACGGCGAAGGCTTCGACGAAACCACCACACCTGCCAAGGGAATCGGGCTGCGAGTGATGCGCTACCGCGCAAAATTGATGGGTGGATCCCTCGATATCGGCCCGGCACCGGCAGGCGGAACCCGGATTTCCTGCACGATCCCACAAAGCCTATGAGCGCGACAAAGGACAAAGCGAAACCCGCCGGAAAATCCCGCATCCTTCTCGTGGACGATCACCGGATGCTGCTCAACGGATATACAATGCTGCTCAATGCCGAACCGGACCTCCACGTATGCGCGACGGCAACGAGCGTCTCCGAAGCGCTGTCGGCCGTGGAGCGTGAAATGCCCGACCTTGTCGTGACCGACCTTACAATGCCGGGTCGCGGCGGAATCGACCTCATCAAAGACCTGATTGCGCTCCATCCTGGTATTCACATCCTTGTGTGTTCGATGCACGACGAGGCGCTCTACGCAGCACGCGCGCTCCGGGCAGGTGCGAAGGGCTATTTGATGAAGGATGCCGATGGTCCGACGTTCCTCGAAGCGATTCGTCGCGTACTCGCCGGGCAGCGCTATATGAGCGGAAGACTCGCAGCGCAGGTGCTCGACGCATTTGCCGGCGAGCGTCCCCGCGGAAGCACCTCACCTTAGGAAAAACTGAGTGATCGCGAGTTCGAAGTATTCCGGCTTTTTGGAGAAGGGAAGACCGCGAAGGAAATCGCCGCCCAGATCAATCTGAGCCCCAAGACGATTTCGGTGCATCGTGATCATATCAAAGAGAAGCTGGCGTTCTCCACAAGCGCGGAAATGATCCGGCAGGCGGTGCGCTTCGTGGAGACGGAGAAACTTGGCGACAATTGAGACGTAGGCTCCGCGCCTACTTGAAGACGGGCGGATGCCCGATTCCGCGAATCTCGAAAGCGTGCAATGATTCACCCATGAAAAGCGACACGAGTCATCCAAGTGGAACCACGAGCACTCATGCCCCTCAGAACGATGGTGAATCCGATCGTCGTGCCGCCCTCCGGCGTCAACCCCGCATCCTCATTGTGGATGATGATGAAATGCTGCGCAGCATTCACGGAGCCGTGCTCAGCATGGCCGGGTACGAGACGGAGAGTGCCAAAGATGGGCAGGCTGCACTGGACCTTATTGCCGCCGGGCAATTCGATCTAGTTCTAACCGATCGGAGCATGCCGCACCTCGACGGCGTCGAATTGGTTCGCGCCTTGAGGAATTCAGGGAACCGCATCCCGATCATGATGGTCTCAGCCTCGCTGGCCGATGGCGGAGAATTGCCCGACGATGTGAGTCGCGAAATCGTGGCGGCCCTTCCCAAGCCTGCGAAAGCCCGGGATCTTTTGGCGGGCGTAAAATTCGCGCTCGGCGCACGGGACATCGTACCACCGACGGTTCGCATCTCGGACGCGATCCCCGGAAAAAGACCCCCTGCATCTCGCATCGCAGACATTTTTCCCGCCGCGTGAAACTTCATTTTCAACAAAACAACCAAAACACACCGCCATGAAATCACATTCCACCGCCAACCGCCCCGACTTGCGGGCCTTTATCTCGGCGAAAGCCGTCATCGTCATCGCGGTCATCACGCTCGGAACGGGACTGCTCGCATACGAGTGGCGCCACGCCCATGGAGAAAAGATCCACGGAACCTCCGTCAGCGAGCATCATCACCACAAAAAAAAGGAATCAAAGACTGCCGTCAATCCGTAGAGGGAACCCAACCTGCGTGACGGCACCCTTGCGCGCGGCGCTGGGTGCATGCTACACCCCGCTGAATTGCGTTACGTTAAAGCATCCATCATCTGCGGTGTCCTCGCCTTCCTTGTTTCCGCCGGGCTCTTCGAACTCGGCGTGTTCCTCGGGCTGGATGCTGCGCTCGCGCTTTTTGTCGAACAGTCGTCTCCTCCTGTCGTTGGCAGCGGCCTCCAGTATGCGCTGATGCTCGTGGCGAGCCTCGGAATCGCGTGGACAACTATTGATGTCGTCCGCTTTTCTCTGAAATTCGCAGTCGTTCTCGTGGCGCTCGCCGAGTGTGTCACTGCTGTGTGGGTGGCGAATCTGTTCGATTGCTACTTCAGTCCGTTTGCGACTGCGATGGCCATCGTCCTGTCGTTCGCGATGGCGACTCTCTATTCGACTTCCGCCCCGGGACGCAGGAAGCAGAGGCTGTCCCAGCTAATTGGGAACCGGGTGTCGGCGCAGACTTTCGATTCGCTGCTCAACTCCGACATCCCGCTTCAATTCGACGGCGATGTGCGGGATGCCAGCGTGGTGGTGTGTGAAGTGTTGAACCACGGCGAACTGATGGGCGAAATGCGCACCAGCGATCACGTGGCAATGACGAATTCCTTCCTTCGCAACTCCGCGGATTTCCTCGTCGAAAAAGGCGGATATCTCGACGAGTGCGATGGCGAGTGTGTGCGGGTCGTTTTCGGCGCGCCGCTGCCGGAGCTCTCTCACGCCTTCCATGCCTGCGAAGCTGCACTGGCGCTTGCGGAGCGACTGGATGCGGTGAACAAGGAATGCAAGGAAGTGTGGGGAAAAACATTCGATTTTCGCATCGCGATCAACTCGGGTGAGATGGTGGTCGCGGCCTATGGCTCGGGAAGGATCGGGACTCTGAGTGTCGCGGGAGAGCCGGTGGAATTTGCGCGCCGTTTGTGCTCGGCAAACCTGATTTACGGTTCCCGGATTCTGGTGGGGGCGAACACTTTCAACGAAGCGGAAGACCGGATCGAGGTGCGCCCGATGGAGATGATCCAGCGGGGAAGTGATTCTTCGCAACGCGAAGAGGTGTACGAACTTCTCGGCCGGACAGGAACGCTGCCGGAGCCGGAACGTATGCGGCGGGAAGTCTTCTGGAAGGGCCTCATCGCTTACCGGGGGAAACGCTGGGACGAGGCACTCGCTCACTTTCAAAAAGCTGCGGAGGTCGCGGGCCCGGACGGACCGAGCGAGTTTTACATCCGCCGAATCGGCCAGATTCGCGCAGGCGGACCATTGCCGGACTGGAGCGGCACGATGCCATGAAGCAGACGAACTATCCCCTCCCCATCCGCGTGCTCGTCGGTGAATTGAAGCGCCTTCCGGGAATCGGTCCGCGCAGCGCAGAGCGGATCGCGCTCTGGATGGTGCAGAGCCGCGATGCCCGTTCAGCGGATGTCGCAGCGGCGATTCATGCCGTAAGCGAGCGCATCAAGCCATGCAAATGCTGCGGTTTCTTCACCGAGGCGGAACTGTGCGAATTCTGCGCGGACGACAGCCGCGACAAATCGCTCTTATGCGTGGTGGAACAGCCGACTGATGTCCTCCCGCTGGAGCGGACGGGCCGTTTTCGCGGTCGCTACCACGCGCTCGGCGGCCGGATCTCGCCGCTGGAACACATCGGACCGGAGCATCTGCGTGTCGCCGAATTACTCGCCAGGGTCCGTGACGAAAAGCCGCAGGAAATCATCCTTGCGCTGGGCTCGGATGTGGAAGGTGAAGCAACCGCGAATTACGTGGCCGGTGTATTGAGAGAGTTCCCGGTCGGCATCACGAGACTCGCACAGGGCCTTCCCGCGGGCGGCGGTCTGGAGCACGCGGATGAACTGACGCTGAGCCGGGCGCTCTCCGGGCGGACGAAAGTTTAGTGGTCGCGCAACGTGCGGCGGTTCTCAAACAGGCGGGAAATCATCGCGATCATCTCGCCTTGCACGGGAACGCCGGGGCGCGTTACTTTGCGCCGACATTGGAAACGCCCGAAACACTCGCAATCATCGCCGGAAACGGCACTTACCCATTTGCAATGGTTCGTGGGGCGCGGAAGGCGGGAGTAAAGCGGGTCGTAGCGGTCGCATTCACCGGCGAGACGCGGGAGGATCTGGCCGCCGAGTTGGATGGCATCGAGTGGATACGTGTAGGACAGCTCGGAAAGCTGCTCGGATTTGTCGAAAAAATGGGTGCCAGACACGGGGTCATGGCCGGACAGATCGCGCCGAAAAACCTTTTCGACCTGCGTCCTGATTTCAAAACACTCTTCCTTCTCGCAAAGCTAAAGCGCCGGAACGCAGAGACGATCTTTGCGGCCATTGGCGAAGAGATGCAAAAAGTCGGCTGTGAGTTGATTTCCGCGACCACGTATATGGATGAGCATATGGCCGGCGAGGGCCTCGTCGCGGGACCGCGCGTAAAGGCGCGGATCGAGGAGGATCTTCAGTTCGGATATCACCTCGCCAAAGAAGTGAGCCGTCTCGACATCGGCCAGACTGTGCTGGTGAAAAACGGGACCGTGCTCGCAGTGGAAGGATTTGAGGGGACGAATGAATGCATCAAGCGCGGCGGCATGCTTGGCCGCGGCGATGCAGTGATGGTGAAGGTTTCAAAGCCCGGTCAGGACTTGCGTTTCGATGTCCCTGTCATTGGTCCGGTGACGATGGAATCGTGTGCTGCTGCAGGCGTCCGAGTGATGGGCATTGAAGCCGGAAAGACCATCGTGCTTGAGCGCGAGCGGGTCGCATCGCTGGCTGCGGAACACAAAATCTCCGTCGTCGGACTAAAATCATGAGCACTCCATCTTCACTCCTGCGCCTCGGCGTGGTCGGCACCGGCAGCATGGGGCGCAATCATGCGCGCATCTTTAGTGAGATGAAGGACGCTCGGTTCACCGCAGTGCTCGACTCCCGCGAGGAGACCGCGCGCGACATCGCGGGAAAGTATGGTGCGAAGCCGTTCACCGACCTTGCAACCTTTGCGGATGAAGTGGATGCAGTGACGGTGGCCACTCCGACCGTGACACATTTTGAAATCGCAAAGGCGCTGCTCGAACGCGGCAAGCATGTTCTCGTCGAGAAGCCATTTACGGAAACGCCGGAACAGGCGCGCGAACTCTGCGACCTGGCGCAGGAGAAAAAGCTGGTGCTTCAAGTGGGCCACATCGAGCGATTCAACCCGGTGATGTCCGCACTCGAAGGCCGGCTCACGGCGGCACGATTTATCGAAGCGACGCGCCTCTCGCCTTATCCCGGACGCAGCCTCGACGTGGGCGTGGTGCTCGATGTGATGATTCACGATTTGGAAATCATCCTCCACCTCGTGCGCTCGCCATGGGTGCAGGTGGACGCCGTCGGCGTGCCAATTTTAAGCAAGCGCGAAGACATCGCGAATGTCCGCATCCGCTTCGAAAATGGCTGTATCGCGAACATCACCGCGAGCCGCATCAGCCAGGAAAAAGTCCGCAAAATTCGCGTCTTTCAGCCCGATGCATATCTCTCGCTCGATTACCAGAAGCAGGACGGCTACCTGCTTCGAGTGGCGCGTGACGACGAGAAGGAAAGCACCCTCATCGGCAAATTGCTCGGTGTCGCTTCCGGCGGCACTATTGTCACAGAATTCGCCGGAAAGCGCATCGTTCGCGAGCCGGTGCCGGTCGAAAAAGACGAGCCTTTGAAACGTGAACTCGTGAGCTTTGTGGAGTGTGCACGAGCCGGCGCGCAACCTAAAGTCACCGGACGGCAGGCGACCGCCGCACTGGAACTGGCGCTCGAAATCACTCGCAAAATCGAGGACGCGCAACCGTGAAGCTCTATCTCGTAGCCGGCGAAGCCAGCGGCGATTCGCGGGGCGTCGAGCTCATGCGCGCGATTCGGGAGCGCGCACCCGAAACGACTTTTGTCGGAGCGGGAGGCAAGGCGATGAGGGAGTTTGCGGGTGAACAGGTTTTCGACTGGGCGGACGAAGCCGTGGTGGGCATCTGGGACGTGCTGAAAAAGTATGGGTATTTCAAAGCCCAGCTCAACCGGATGCTCGATGAGATCGAAAAAGAGAAGCCGGATGCACTCATCACGATCGATTACCCCGGTTTCAATCTCCGCCTCGCCAAAGCCGCGAAAGCACGGATGCCCGGACTGCGCTGCATCCAATATATCTCGCCGCAAGTGTGGGCCTGGAAACGGGATCGCATCCCAAAAATGGCAAGGTATCTCGATTTGATGCTGTGCCTTTTCCCCTTTGAAGTTCCGATGTATGAAGGCGTCGGGTTGAAGGCGGTCTGCACGGGCCACCCGCTGCTCGACACTCTTGCTGCGAAACGAATTTCCGATGCGTGTGTCGATCGCGACATGATGCTGACAGCCCTGCTTCCAGGCAGTCGGGAAAAAGAAGTCCGCCGTATCTTTCCCGTGATGCTAGACGCCGCCTTTCATCTCCGCAGCGCGCGCCAGCGGATGCGCTTTGAAGCCTCGGCTGCGAGCGAACCACTGCGCGAGGAAATGCTCCAAATCATGCGCGCCCGCGGCAAGGACGACAGCTTCTGCCACATCACGGTCGGCAATGCGCACGACCTCATGCAGCGGGCGGGCTCCGGCATGGTGTGCAGCGGCACCGCGACGCTGGAAGCGACTTACTTTGGCCTCCCGATGGTCATCTTGTACAAGACTGCATGGCTGACTTATGCCATTGGAAAACGCGTGATCAAAATTCCGTTCATTGGTCTGCCAAACGTGCTCGCCAACGCAATAATCGCTCCGGAATTTATCCAAAACGAAGCCGTTCCGCACCACATCGCAAACGAGCTACTCCAGCTCTGCGAACACCGCGGCACGCGGGAAATGCAACAAACCGCCTACGCCAATGTCATCGCAAGCCTCGGTGATCGCGGTGCCGCGGGCAGGGCGGCGGATGCGGTCCTTACAGCATGCGGCGCGTGACGAACGCTTAGCCGCAGACGAGCACGACTTTCCCGCGATGCCCGGACGCCATTGCGGCGACATGCGCGGCTGGTGCCTCCGCAAGCGGGAACTCGGCTCCGACCACGGGCTTCAGAACGCCGCTCTCCAGCCCGCCCTGAATCGCGGCGACTCCCTCCCGAATCTCTGCGGGGCTCGCGTTGAAAAGCATCAGGCCGCGGATGTCGCATTCGCGCTGCATCGCCAGACGCGGATTGATTTCCACGTTCCCGCGGGAACCGACGATGACGATGCATCCACCGCGTGCGACGATGCTCAAATCGTTTCCGAGATTCTCGTTCGCCAGCATTTCGACAACGAGATTCACTCCATGCCCCTGGGTGAGTTCCGCAACTCGATCGAGATATCCCGCGGTCGAGTGATCGAGTGTTTCATGCGCGCCGTTTTCCGTCAGCACCGCCCTTCCACGCCCTGTTCCACCGGTTGCGAAAACCAGCATCCCGGCAGCGCGGGCAAACTGCACGGCCGCAAGTCCGACACCGCCTGTGGCACCATGAATGAGGACGGACTGGCCGGGCTTTCCGAGTCCACGCTGAAAAAGCGCACGGAACGCGGTCGCATACGCCACGCCAATCGACGCCCCTTGCTGAAAGCTGAGATGCGCCGGCAAATGATGAACCTGCGTCGATGAACAAAGCGTCAATTCCGCGTAGCTGCCGCCCAGATTTCCGCTCAGCCAGACACGATCGCCTACTTTGAACTGACAATCCGCCGCAGACTCAATCTGGCGGATGACACCGGCGGCATCGAGCCCCGGCGTGTAAGGCAAATCAGGGAGACGCGCGTAATTGCCGCTTCGGATGTAATGATCGACCGGGTTCACCCCTGCCGCACGAACCTCGACGAGGACTTGATCCAGCTCCGCTTGAGGGGCGGGTGTCTCCGCGATCTGCATCACGTCCGGCGAACCAAATGCACTGACTCGAATCGCTTTCATATTCTGCGGCCTATTTCCTGCGAAAGATGATGATGTGCTGCTGAGGGAGATCTTTCTTCGTTTCCACGAACTCCATCTCCGGATGAATGGCCATCTCCTTCTTCACCTGGGCCTCGCTCATTTTGTGAACCTCTTTGATCGGCACAGTCGGATCTTCCGCTCGAAATTCCACGAACACTAGGCGTCCGCCTTTTTTGAGGCCGGCGATCATCTTGCGGGTCATTTCGTAGGGCACGTCGAACTCGTGATAGACGTCGATCATGATCATCATGTCGCAGCTCTCCGCCGGAAGCTTCGGATCATCCACGGCACCGAGGATCGATTTCACATTCTTAATCTGCTTGAGCCGCATCTTTCGTTGCATGAGATCAAGCATCTCCTGCTGGATGTCCACGCCATAAACGAAGCCCTCAGGCAGGATCTTTCTCGCCATCCGCTCGGAAAAATAGCCGGTGCCGCAACCAATATCGGCGACGACCTGGCCGGGTTTCAAGTTCAGCGCCTCCAGCAAAAGATCCGTCCGCTCCTCCTGCTCGCGCTCGGGACGCTCGAGCCATCCGGCGGCCTGGTGCCCCATGACATGGGCGATTTCACGGCCGAGAAAGAACTTCCCGATGCCGTTGCGGTCATGGACGACGCGTTTTTCATAGAGCGGATCCGGCGGGCGAGGAGCCTCCTCGGCGAGAGCGAACGCTGTAAGAAAAAGTAGAGCGATGAGGCGAATCATGCCTCTTTGAATACCGAAATCCGCCCGGATGGTAGCTCAAAGTCTAAAACCGGCGCGTGTTGTGCTTTCTTACAGACGATTCAGTTGAACAACTTTCAACCTCTGCTGTCTTCATAATTCATGCTCCATCGCATCACCGTCATGCTCATCATCGGATTCTGGGCTGCCATGACCGGACTCCTCGTCGTCCGGGAAGTTTACCCCGAGTCCACAAAGCTTAATGACATCCCCGTGGCCCACGTGGGACGCCTCCTGTTTCAACACGAACAGGCTTCAGACCTTGTGATTCGGGAGAAGCAGCGCGACGTGGGCTATTTTCACTTCCAGCCCCGCACAAACCAGGAAACCGGTGCCCGGTCACTTGAGTTTCACGGAAACGTCGGGCTCAACGTCATCGGCGCTGGCCGGCAGCGCATCTCATGGGTTGGAGCGATGCGACTGGATGATGCCTTCAACATGACCCATCTCCGCCTCACGCTCTCCACTCATGAACCTGTGCAACAATTGGAACTCGATCTCGATCCCCAGACGAACGTCGCGAACTACAATATCGTGCTGCAAGGCACAGAGCTCGAGAAAGGCTCTTTCACGATGGATCAAAAAGGAGTGGCCAGTCTGCTGGAGCGGGCGGGCCTGCCCGTCGGCCTTTTTCAGCAACTCATTTCAAAGCAATCCGAAATGCCCGCACCTGAAATCACCGCCCGTCAGGCCTCGCTCAAAATCAATGGCGAAACGATTTCGACCTACGCGGTGACCATCGCCGTCGCAGGCCAGACGCTTTTGGAGGGTCACGTCACGCAACTTGGGCAAATGCTCAAAGCCACAGCCCCCGCAATGGGCTACAAGTTTGTGCCCCACAATTCGCGCGACATTGAGTGAGGCATCTCCGGAGGCGCGTTCTTTTTTTTGCAATTGAAGGAAAAATTCCTTGTTATCTACGAACCGATTGCGTAATTTGACGACCTATGAACATTACGAAACTCCTGCTCGCGGGCATTTTCGCCCTCGTCACCACGGTCAGCTATGCAGAAACTTGCTGCGAAAAGGCGAAAGCCGCCGGCAAAGACTGCGCACATCCGTGCTGCGTGAAGGCCAAAGCCGACGGCAAGGTCTGCGAGAAGTGCAATCCTCCAAAAAAGGAAGAGCCAAAAAAGTAAGGGAAGCATAACTTCTCACCAATAATCACGAACAGGCCGGCCTCAGAAAAGAGGTCGGCCTGTTTGCTTTCCGCCCGGAACTATCCATTCCCCTTCTGGAATCACTTTGCCGGCTTCTTCTCGCTAAGACTTTCCCCTCCTGAAGTATTTCCTGTCTCTATTCCGCACATGACACGCTTCATTCTCGCAACGACTATTGCTGCCGCCACCGCATTCGCCACGCCGCCTTTTCCGAAGGAAGCGGAGCTTCTCAAAGATGTGAAGGTTGCCGACGGCTTTGAGGCCACCATGTTTTCCGCGCCTCCGCAGTCGAACTATCCCGTCTTCATCGCCGCGGCGCCGGATGGCACTCTCTACGTGAGTTCGGATGGCAACGGCTCGCTCGGTCGCGATCCCAATCGCGGACGCATCCTGCGGCTTCGCGATACGGACGGCGACGGACGCGCGGATGAAATGACGGAGTTTGCAAAAGTGGACTCGCCTCGCGGGCTCGTGGTCGATGGGAACACCGTCTATTGTGTGCATCCGCCCGACGTTAGCGCTTTCACGGACACCAACGGAGACGGCGTG
>JANMGP010000110.1:0-8413 GCA_031374705.1 Verrucomicrobiaceae bacterium
GGCGGTCCGCTCCCGCTTTTACCCCCAGAAAAAGCCATTCCACTTTTGTTCCGTCTCCTTTCCGGTTTTGTTCCGGCCCCGACATAAAAAAGAAATGGACTGGTACATTTCTATGAACCTACCGCCAATTAGGTTCGAGCACGGACGCTTTTACTTCACAGGGCAAGGGTTTGTGCTTGAGCGCTTTTGGAAATCCGAAAGATAACCACGCGCGCAAGCAACGGTGTCCAAATTCCTGAATTAAAAAACGATCGTGGGAAACGGGGTCAGGCGCTCGCCTGACCCCGATTTCCCCATTACGGCAGATTGGAGGCAAAACAATCCGGAGGATGGAGCTTTCCTCGAAATGTCTGTTTCAACTATTGTCCAAAAAGTACGTCGTCCATGAAATCCCTGAAATCAATCATTCCTTTCGTATTCCTGCTTTTGCAAGGAACCCAATCCCCTGCTGAGCGCTACGGCCCAAACGGACAGGAGCCTGATGTTCCCGGCAAAGCTGTATTCGATGAAATTACCAAGGAACCTGGGAAAGATTACTGGGAGCTTGAGTTTCTTGTGATGACAAATAAACCAGCCTCTCTTCGCGTGGCGAAGCGAAGCTTTTCAAAAGCAAGCGTCGGAACCTATTTGAAGCGAGAGGGACAGAAATTGCCGGAGTTTTTCAGCGGGATGCAATACGATGGAGGAGATAGTCTGTTTGTTTTCTACCGGTCGTCGAGCCCTGATACTTTGGCATTTCTCGCCGGGAGACTAAGAAAATTCTGCGAAGCGGTCAGCACTGAACCAATTCCCGATGTTGAGTTTCCTACTCCGGCAAAAATCAAACGGGTCTCTGAATGGAGCTTTCCGATGCAAGAGTGGGGTGAGTGGAACAATCCGAAACAGCCCGAGCGATTTCGCAATAAATAGCGATTCATAGGTCGCCGTGGAAACGGGGAGAAGGCGATAAAAAAGAACCCGAAAAATGCGCGCGAACCGGTTTTTTACTTAAGCGAACGCGAGGGGAGCGAGACGCTCCCCCTACTGTCGAAACTCGCTGTAACAAAGCAGTGTTAAATAGACTCGCCCGCACGATACCGATTGCTTCAATGCGCATCGATAGAATCGTGCAAACCGAATGAAGCGTATCCTTTTTATTCTCGCAGCCACCGCGCTGAACGCCGCTGAGCCGAAGCCGGTGCCGCGCATGCAAGCCGTGCCGTTGCCTCAGGACCAAGTATCGCTCCAACGCGATGGTGCGGAGCTTTGCCGGCTGTATCTCGCGGGTAGCCAGCAACGTCCGTTTATCTTTCCGATCATCGGACCGTCGGGCCGGATGCTGACTCGAATGGGGCACCCGCGAGACCCTGTGGGACACAATCATCACAACAGCGTGTGGTTTTCCCATGAGAAAGCGGGCGGTGTGAATTTTTGGACGGACCGCGCCGGCAAAGACCAAAAGCTCGGGAGCATACAGCATTTACGCGTTCTGCGGCTTGATGACACGGATTCTGCGGCGCTCGTGGAAACGGAGAATGCATGGCTCGACCCGGACGGCGCTGCGGTGCTTCACGACAGGCGTCGGGCATCCGCGCGGCCGCTGGAAAATGGGGAATGGCTGCTGGAGCTCGATTTGCAACTGGAGGCTCGGAGCGCCGATACCGTGCTGGAGCAGACGGCGTTCGGGCTTCTCGGTGTTCGGATGGCAAAGACGATAGGCGTGGCGGATGGCGGCGGCACGATCCGGAACAGCGAAGGCGGCGTGGATGAAAAAGAGTGCTTCCGCAAACCGGCGCGGTGGATGGACTACAGCGGCCCCGTGGCAAACGGAGTCATTGAGGGAATCACGATTCTCGATCATCCGGAAAACGCAAATCACCCCGTGCCGTTTCATTGCCGCGACGACGGTTGGATGGGCGCAGCGGTCACATTTCCGGGAGCGCTCGTGGTGAAAAAGGACATCCCGCTGCGCCTGAGATACGCGCTTTACATCCACTCCGGCGCGGCTTCGCCGGAGAAAATCGAGGCGCAGTGGAAATCCTTCGCAGCGGCAAAGTGGGTGGACTTCCCCGCGAAAAAATAGCCGCTCCGGACGCGAGACAGACAGCCTGTCGTAGCGCCTCGAACTCCCCATGATTCACGCAACTCCGATTGCCACTGCTTCCGTTCGCTCCCTACACATATCTCGCGAGCTTCCCCTGAGAAGTGGTTACTTTCAGTCCCTACCCGTCCGGTTCCGCACTTAGTCCCGGCTCCGCAGCCGCCTTGCGGCGGGCATTGGAGCCGGGGTGAAAAGTGGTCGGAGAATCATGCGAGGTCGAAGCGATCAAGGTTCATCACCTTGTTCCATGCCGCGACGAAATCGCGGACGAAGACCTGCTGCGAGTCGCTGCATCCATAGACTTCGGCGAGGGAGCGGAGTTGCGAGTTGGAGCCGAAGACGAGGTCCACGATGGTGCCGGTCCATTTGAGCTCGCCCGTTGCACGGTCGCGTCCTTCGAGGACACCGGCGGTGGTTTCGGACTTCTGCCACTTGGTATTCATGTCGAGGAGGTTGACGAAGAAATCGTTCGTCAGCGTCCCGGGCCGCTTCGTGAAGACCCCGTGTTCGGTGCTGCCGAAATTTGCGCCCAGTGCGCGCATGCCGCCGACGAGTACGGTCAGCTCGGGTGCTGTGAGCTTCATGAGTTGCGCACGATCAATGAGCAACTCTGCCGCCGCAGCGTCGTGGCCTTTGCGGATGTAATTGCGGAAGCCGTCTGCAACGGGCTCCAGCACGGCGAACGAGGCGACGTCGGTCTGCTCTTCCGTCGCGTCCATGCGACCGGGGGTGAATGGAACGGTCACATCGTGGCCGGCTTTTTTTGCCGCTGCCTCGACTGCTGCGCATCCGCCGAGAACGATCAGGTCGGAATGGGAGATTTTCTTTCCGCCGGACTGCGCCTCGTTGAATGTATTCCGGACACCCTCCAGCGTATCAAGAATCTTGCCCAGTTCGACGGGCTGGTTGACTTCCCAGTATTTTTGCGGTGCGAGGCGGATGCGCGCACCATTTGCTCCGCCGCGTTTGTCGCTGCCACGGAAGGTTGCGGCGGATGCCCAGGCCGTCGTGACGAGTTGGGAAATGCTCAGCGGCGACGCGAGAATCTGAGCCTTCAGCGCAGCGATGTCGTTGTCGTTGACCAGCGCGTGATTCACCGGCGGGATCGGGTCCTGCCAGATGAGCGTCTCTTTTGGAACGAGCGCGCCGAGGTAGCGTGAAACCGGCCCCATGTCGCGGTGCGTAAGCTTGAACCACGCACGCGAGAACGCATCTGCAAATGCCTGCGGGTTCTCGTGGAAATGCTTCGAGATTTTCGCGTAGGCCGGGTCCACGCGCAGCGCGAGGTCTGTCGTGAACATCATTGGCGCATGGCGCTTCGAAGGGTCGTGCGCATCGGGCACGGTGCCTGCGCCGCCCGCGTTTTTCGGCGTCCATTGCTGAGCGCCGGCGGGGCTCCTCGTGAGCTCCCATTCGAAGCCGATCAGATTCTCGAAATAGTTGTTGTCCCACTGGATCGGATTCGTCGTCCAGGCGCCCTCGAGACCGCTCGTGATCGTGTGTGCACCGCTGCCGGTGCCAAATGTGTTTTTCCAGCCGAGTCCCTGTTCTTCGACCCCTGCGGCTTCCGGTTCGCCGCTGCAATACTTGCTCGCATCCGCGGCACCATGCGCCTTGCCAAACGTGTGTCCGCCAGCGATGAGGGCGACCGTCTCCTCATCGTTCATCGCCATGCGGGCAAACGTTTCGCGGATGTCCCGCGCTGCGGCGACCGGGTCGGGATTGCCGTTCGGTCCTTCCGGATTCACGTAGATGAGTCCCATCTGCACGGCCGCGAGAGGATTCGCCAGATCGCGGTCGCCGCTGTAGCGCTCGTCTGCGAGCCACTTGCCTTCCGGTCCCCAGTAGATATCCTCCTCCGGCTCCCAGATGTCCGCACGCCCACCGGCAAAGCCAAACGTTTTGAAGCCCATCGACTCCAGCGCAACATTGCCCGTGAGAATCATCAAATCCGCCCACGAAAGCTTGCGGCCATACTTCTGCTTAATCGGCCACAAAAGGCGGCGCGCCTTGTCGAGGCTCGCATTGTCCGGCCAGCTATTGAGAGGGGCAAACCGCTGCGCCCCCGTCCCGCCGCCACCGCGCCCGTCGGAAATGCGATAGGTGCCCGCGCTGTGCCACGCCATGCGAATAAAGAACGGGCCATAGTGCCCGTAATCCGCCGGCCACCACGGCTGCGAATCCGTCATCAACGCATGCAGGTCTTTCACCACCGCATCGAGGTCGAGAGTCTTGAATTCCGCGGCGTAGTTGAACGCCTCGTCCATCGGGTTCGATAAAGACGAGTGCTGGTGCAGGATGCCGAGCTTCAGTTGATTCGGCCACCATCCGGCGTTGCCCGGGGCTCCGGCTGCGGTGTGTTTATGGGTGCTGCCCGAGAACGGGCATGTTGGTTCGGTTGACATGATTCTTGTTGTTTGTGTGAAGTTGAAATCCTCAGTTTCCAGCATCGGCATAATCGCTTGCGAAGCACCGCCTTTAAAACTTTGTACAAGTAAACGAAGCGGAAGCCTCACTGGGATGCACGTGCAAAAACGAATTGGCGGAGCGGCGTCCCATTTCGGCGCGCCTCCGCGTATGGGACATCCCCGCGCCGATCCTGGCCCGTGTGGCCATTTCCCGGAAGCGCGGGTATGTGAACGCGAAGGTGGTGCTGCTGGGCGATTCCGGCGTGGGGACGATCGCTGGGAAAAGGCGGAATCGTCGCACGGCATGGAGATTCAGCGGCTGGTGCTGCCGGGCGCGGGCGACAACCCGGACGTGGTGCGCGAGTTGTCGTCACCGACCGAGGCGATGCGGTGGGCATCGGGGGTGATGGCGAAATGCGGCGGCCCTCGGTGAGATCCCATTTCGCCACGAGAGCCGTGCGTAAGAAATGAGACGAATTTCACAATGAAACGCGGCGAATGCAAAGGAGCGGGGCTTTCCTAAGCCCCGTATGCCTCCACGACGTGGCATCCACAATGGTACCCGCGAGGGAGCGCTTTTCCAGCTTGGCGGGCTTTGGGCTGCGCCTTCGGCGCATACGGGGCTTAGGAAAGCCCCGCTCCTTCCATTTCGCCGCGATTCACCGTGGAAACAGTATGAGACGCATCGCGGTGTAGCGACAGCGACAGCATTGCCTTCGGCTGTCTTACGGCTTGAGCTGCTCCTTGTCGCAGCACGTCGCTATTTCCCTACCGTGGCAGCGGTCGTTTTTCCGGTGCGTCGGGGAGGGCGTGCCAGTCTTCGCTGCGGAGCGAGAAGAGGTACTCGGCGTCGTCCTTCATGTGGGCGGTGATCCACAAGAAATCCTCTTCCAGGCTCACGATGCACTGGAGCTTTCGACCGAGGTCGGAGCCTTCGTAACCCGGCGGCGGTTCGGCGAGGCCGCCGTCGTCTTCGTCCTGCTCCGCTTCGTCATCGAGGTCGTCGTCGTCCGCGGGCTGCCCGGTTTTCGCCGGAGGGGCCACGCGGAAGTCTTCCGGCTTTATCTCGCCGCCGGCCTGCTCGATGAGCTTTAGCCGGTGCTCGCGCTCGTAGCGGGCGTAGAGCTCGCGCCGCCTGCGGATGAAGTCGTCGTGGTCGGCCTTGTGTTGCGCGGCGTCGCGCGCGCGGCACAGCCAGTCGCCTTCCTCCTGCTCGTGGCGTTTGCGAATCTCGTCCATGTCGTCCGAGAGGTCGCCGTGGGGCTCGACGTTGATCATGAGCTTCCAGCGAAACCGGCACTCGGAGAGGAGCTGGCGGAGGGTCTGGATGATTTCGGGGAGGCGCATGACGTCGCGATAGCGCTTGATGGATACATGACCGCCGCCGGGCGAGTAGTGGCCGAGCATGTCGCTGCCGGAGGGCTTTGCCCAGCCGAGCAGCTCGGAGAGGCGCGTGCGGTATTGGGTGGCAAACCAGCGGGACTCCGCCATGCGCATCGCTGCGTCGTAGCCATAGTGGGCGTCGCGCTCCGGGTCGGACTCGCCGCGCCGTTCCAGTTTCTTCGCCTCGTCATGCTGCGGGTCGTAGCAAATCGCGCGCAGAGGTTTCAACGGACGCGGCTGCGGCGCATAGAAGTCCACATCCCACGACACGAGCCCCATATTGAGAGCGGCCAGCTCGGTGCGGACGATGTTGCACCGCTCCACGCGGATCTCGCGCAGCGAGGAGGACTCGGCCAGCGGAGCCAAGTCGAACGGCCGCTCGCGCACAAATATCACTTCGCGAAGTTCCGGCAGCTTTGCCAGCGGTGCCAAATCGACGAAGTGGTCACCCTTGAGCGTGAGCGACGTGAGCTTTGTCAGGCAACCGAGGGGCGACAGATCGCTGAATGGTCCCTCCAGTTCGAGATTCACCAGCGCGGGGTAGCGCTCGATCCCGCGGAGCCGCGCGGTGTTTTCCAGCTTCAGCCGGCGGAGCTGTGGCATCTCGGGAATGTCGCGCAAATCGCGCACCGGCGTCTTGTAGTGAAAGCCCGAGTCCAGCTCTGCCACGCGCACGCCGGGCATCGTTGCGACATCCCGCAGCGCGAGGATGTTTCCAGTAAAAGCAAACGTGGAAAGGAGCGGAAGGCCGGCCAGTGCCGACAAGTCCGGCCACGGTGCGACCAGAATGAGCGAGAGCGTCTCCAGCCGGGAGAGCGCGGCCAGACCGGAGAAGTCCTCCGCAGCCACGCACACAACCGTGCGCGGCTCCTGATACCGCAAGTTGCGCAGATTTTCCAGGCCGGCGAGCGGCGAGAGATCGCAGAGTTCCACGTCGTTCAGCGCGAGGCTGTCGATGGCGGGGAAAAAGCGAAAGACCTTCGCATCGCGTACATGCCGGTCTTGGCTAAACAAGCAGGTCATATTCGTCAGTCGGTCCGCGACTTCGATCGTGTGCTCGATCCAAAGCGGGTTGATCTTTGCACGGTAGGTAGGATTGCCCGCGCGCTCCTTGCGCTCCCGTCTATCCTGCTCCCAATTGGGCGGGTCGAATTGCTGGTGAACCCCGCACCAAATGCGATGCCCCGTATCCACGAGCCGCTCGGCGGTAAAGAGTTCATCGTTCGTGCGGATGGGATCGAGCACCCAGTTGCGGAATTCGTCTGCGAGTTGCATGGGGTTGGGTTGAGCGTTTTCCCGTTGGGAAATCAAGCCGTGTCGGCGGGCGGCAGTGGTCGCTTTCCCCGGAGAATTCACACGGGAAGTGAGAATTGCTTGTCAGTCTGCGCGGGTTTCCCTCTCTTGCCGCCGACAAATCCATGGCAGCCAACTACACTGAAGCCAGCATCAAGACACTCAGCTCGCTGGAGCACATCCGCCTGCGCCCCGGCATGTACATCGGGCGCCTCGGCAACGGGAATAATGCGGAGGACGGTATTTACGTTTTGCTGAAGGAGACGATCGATAACTCCATCGACGAATTCATGATGGGGCAGGGCAAGAAGATCGAAGTGGAGATCACGGACCGCAGTGTGAAGGTGCGCGATTACGGACGCGGCATCCCGCTGGGGAAACTCGTGGACTGCGTGTCGATCATCAACACGGGCGCGAAGTACGACAGCGAGACTTTCCAAAAAGCCGTGGGGCTCAATGGCGTCGGGCAAAAGGCGGTGAACGCGCTCTCCTTGAACTACCGCGCGCAGGCCATCCGCGAGGGCGAGACGAAGGTCGTGGATTTTGAGCAGGGAAAGCTGAAGGCGCAGTCGCGGGTGACGAAGACGACGGAGCGCAATGGGACGCTCGTGGAGTTCACGCCGGACGAGGCGCTGTTTGGCAAGGACTTCAAATTCCGCACGGATTTCATCGAGGACATGCTGTGGAATTATGCGTTCCTCAACCGGGGACTCGTGCTCACGCTCAACGGCAAGCGCTTTAAGTCCGAGAACGGGCTGAAGGATTTGCTGGCGAAGGAACTCAGCGGGGAGCCGCTTTATCCCATCATCCATCTCGAGGGCGAGGACATCGAAATCGCGCTGACGCACGGCAATCACTACGGCGAGGAATACTGGTCGTTTGTGAACGGCCAGCACACGACGATGGGCGGGACGCATCTCGCAGCGTTTCGCGAGGCGCTCGTCGCCACGGTGCGCAATCATTTTAAAAAGGAGTTCGACGCCGCGGACGTGCGGCAGTCCATCGACGCCGCGATCGTCGTGCGCGTGCAGGAGCCGGTCTTTGAGTCGCAGACAAAGACGAAGCTCGGCTCCACGGAAGTCGGACCGAAGGGGCCGACCATCAAGGAATTCGTGGGCAAGTTCATGCAGCAGGCGCTCGATACTTACCTGCACAAAAACCGCGAGACGGCGGAGATCATCCGCAAGAAAATCGAGGAAAACGAGCACGAGCGGAAGGAACTCGCCGGCATCCGCAACATCGCCAAGGA
>JANMGP010000289.1:0-7105 GCA_031374705.1 Verrucomicrobiaceae bacterium
CTAAAGCAACGCTTTGCTAAAGCGTCATACGGGAAACTGTATCGAGGGTTCAAATCCCTCCCTCTCCGCCACTTTCTGTAAGTGCTTACTGTTGTGGTGTTTCTGTTGGTTTTAATGCCGATGGAACGATGCGATTCAGAATGGTTTTCAGAATAATTCTGCCGAGATTCGCCAATGCTCACGGAGCGCTTCGGGGCTGAAAGAAATCTTCGAGCGCGGCCATTTGTCCGAACTTCCCGCCACGCAAACCCATTTCGTGCGAGAAAATCTTCCGCCTTTTCCCGTTTGAGTGGGAGCGTCGCCCGAACTGTATTGGCGCAAGTGTCCCAACACCCGGCGCGGAATCGCGCGGGCGTTGCTACTCTTCCGTTGCGATGTCCCGACTCGTCTTTTTGCTCGAACAGCATCCACAGGAGCCTCCGTCCTGTGCGCTGTGAGCTTTTGGTTTCCTCCTCTTCGGGAAAGAGAATCATCCGTCCGCTTCTCCGCGCCGGACGAACGAACGATTCGCGTGCGTGTGCTGTTGCGCTTCCAGCGCTTCGCCACGGGCCTTCTAAGCGAGGCCGACGCGCTTATCATCCCGCATAGTCAACAGCTCCGAGAATCGACCTCCAGAGAGTTTCAGCGCTTCGTATGCGGCTGTGCGGGCGATCCTGGCCAGCTCCATGAGTTGCCTGGCTGCTTCACTTAGAAGAAGCCACTTGTTGCCGTTGTCGAATAGCTCGCGAATATGCTCTTCGCCCACCTTGCTCTCTCGTGCTCGTGAACTTCCGCCGTCGTAGTCTTCCCACGAAAACTCTGAGCAAGGCTCGAACATACTTCCTCCGCGTTTCCATGCACTGCGTGCGCCTAGCTCGCCGTCGTTGTTCTTTGCGGTGGTAAACACAACGCGATCGTCTTCGGTGTCGTCGCTCGCTGGCTGCAAAATGAACGCGCTCCTGGGCACTGAAAGAATCGTGTAGCTGCCAGCCATCAGGTGGGCCAGCGAGCGCCCCCTCTGTTTGTCCTCGGCTTTCGGCTTCCGTAGGTGATGCACGATGAGACATGCGGGCTTTGGTTCGACTGTCGCCAGCACTTCGCGGATGGACTCGAATGCGGCCAGGTAGTCTTTTTCCATCGAATCGCGTGCAACGCTATTCCATGGGTCGAGAACAATGAGGCCCGGCTTAAACTCTCGAACATACGCGCACAACTGAGCGCGGAAGTCCGGATTCGCGAGATTGAGCCCGAGGGTTGGCGGCTCTGAAATGCGAATCCAATCTTCGAGTTCATCACATGCCTCTATCTGCGCGAAATCACGATGCAGGCGCACCGGGCCGTTTTCTCCCTGCAAGATGAGCGTGCGAAAGTGCGTATGCACTTCGTGTCCGAACCATTTTCCTCCGCCTCGTGCTCCCAGCAATGCGAGCCAAAGCGTAGCCCGGCTTTTACCGCAACCTGGCGGCCCGGCAAGCACGCTGCACGAGCCGCGCTGAAAGTGGAAATCTCCCACCATGTTGTGACCTTCGGGAATCTCGTAATCCCGCAGCTCGCAGGGTCGCCAGAATCGAATCACCGGTTCGCTCTTCCGTCCGTCCGTCCGCTCCTCCCTTATGGATGAAGAGGACGGAGGACAAGCTGGGCTGTCTGGGGTTTGAAGTGGGTTGTAGATGCCGCTGTCGGAAATCTCCGGCGCTCCCTGCGCGCCGGCATTGATGGGTGTTGATTCGTTCATGGCAGCAAGTTCGAGAACTTGCGATTCGCTTCGAAACAGTCCGGCGCGATGCACGCCACGTCGGCAAGGTCTTTGCCCGGCCTGCCATCGGCGCGCACGAGTCCGGTGAAGTCGAATGCGTCCACTCGCGCCGCCCCTGCGTCTGCGAGCTGCTTCGCCCAAGTCCGTGCGACGCGCTGGCCTGCTTCGTCGAGGTGGGGAAAAAGTCGGACGTGCTTCCCCGTGAAGAAAGGGAGTGCGCCTTCGGCGATTCGCCCTGCTCCCGCGCCGAGCATGGCGACAGGTGCCACTTTCTCGGCTTGTGTCTCGGCTAGTGCAAAATGCAGAGCGGCGAGTAAATCCGGTGCACCCTCGCAAAATGCAATACACGGGAAGTCCGCCGATTCCTCGATGCCTATCGGCCAGTTTTTCCCGGTGCCGAGACAATGCGCCTTGCGCTCCCTAAGTTGCCCGTAGGCTGGCCAGTGAGTGCCGTCGAGACGCCGAAACTCTGCGAGCGTTTGCCGCCGGTCGGTCACGCACCAAGCCGCGAGGCTGAAAAGCGTTGCGAACCGAAGCAGGCCGCGCCGCCCGGCTTCCCGCAGAGAGTCCTGTGAAAAGGAACGGCGTTCGGCGAGTTGCGAAATTTCGATTTCTGTTCCCTTTCGCAATGTCGGCAATCGCTTCGCCTTGTCCGTCGTTTCGCGGAGTGGCGACGGTAGTGCAGGAGCCCGGACTATCCCGGCCCGCTCGCTGGCAAACTGAATCGCCTCCTTTGCCGTGCATCCTTTCACGCGTTGAATGAAGTCGAGCACGTCGCCGGCTTCATCCGCGGCAAAGTCCCGAAAGCGTGAGCCCTCTGCGAAGACGGAAAAGCTCGGCGTCTTATCCTCTCGGAAGGGCGAGTGGCAGGTTTTGCCCGGCTGCCCCGGCAATCCGAAGTCGAGCCATGCTTCGGTAATACGGTAGCGGGCTTTGATATCCGCGATGTTCGGGCGGTTCATTGTTGTCCTCCCATCCCGAGGCTTCCGAGTTGTCGTTCCACTTCCTTCGCCAGCACGGCGCGGAGCCGGTCGGCGACGATCAGCGTCGCGCCGCGCTGCTTTCCGCGTTTGCGGATGCGGATGATGAAGCGCTCGCTCTGCGGGAGCGATTCGTCCAGCTCCAGCAATGTCGAGCGGGCGAGCCCGGAAATCGGCTCGCGTTCGCCGGGGCGCGGAAGTCTGCCGAATTCGCTTTGCAGTGCCGGGCCTGCTTGCACGCGTCCGGCGATTGCGGGCGGCACCGAGCCCGCGACGATGGGAATCCCCGATGTGAATTGTGCCGCCGGTTTCCCGTGCTCGGTGGCGTTGTCGTTGTTTACCGATGTATTGTTCATCGGTGGCGATATTGTCGGCTTTTGCGAAACAGTCGGGGGGGACGAAAAAGAATTATTTCGAGCCCCCCTGCTTTGCGTGCTCGGGATCGGTTCCAAAGCAGAACACGTCGCGGCACCACGCCTCTGCCCGGCGTCCGTCCTTACCGATTTGCTTCTCGTCGCCGCCGTTCTTCCGGAGTTTTTCTGCCACTTCCGCATCTTTGGTGCGGTGGCGCAGGCGCATCGCGCTCAGACAACGCAAAATCTCGTCGAGCTTTCTTGGCGACGTGGATGAATGTCGGGGCGGCTCTGGTTCCGACTTTGGTCGATATGCGTGGAGCCATGCGAGGAACTTTGACGCAAGCTCCTGATTGGTTGCCGCTCGCCAATGGATTGAAAAGACGACGGCCTCATTTCCATAGGTGCCGCGCTTCTCTTTGCGGCGCTCTTCGCTGGTCATATCGTCCCGATAGGCGACTCGTTCCCACGCGACGCGGAGCCCGTCGTTTACTAACTCTCCATCCGGACTAAAGCCCGGATGGCAGAATGGAACGAACAGCGCCCCTGACTCTAAAAGCGTGCCCGAATACCATTTTGGAATCGTCCTGATTACCCTCTCCCGGTCCTTGCTCCACAGTTCTGCAAAACTCAAATTTGCCGCGAGTTCCGCTCCAAAGCGGGCGATAAACTCGTGTGCGGCAAAAAGGTTCGTCGTGCGGCGAGTGCCGGGAAATTCCTCGATTGCCTGGCAAAGCCTTCGCTCGACCGTTTGCGAATCCAACCCCCTGAAAGTCTTCAAACGCAACTCCCACGGCGACAAGGGTGCGCAGGACATGCAAGGCTTGTCTGGTTTGAATTCGATTTCCGTCCTGTGCGCCGAGTTGAAAGCATTGCTATTTTTGCGGATG
Organism: Verrucomicrobiaceae bacterium; assembly: GCA_031374705.1. Classification (GTDB taxonomy): domain Bacteria; phylum Verrucomicrobiota; class Verrucomicrobiia; order Chthoniobacterales; family Chthoniobacteraceae; genus SXWH01. The sequence goes on from JANMGP010000289.1 coordinate 3,959, forward strand.
CGCCCTGCGAGAACTGCCCACCCTCGCAAGACTTCGCTTTCGCGCGCGGCCTCATAGATGCAAGCGGCAACGGGAAGGTTTGGGTTGGATTTGCCGAGATTTAGAACCTCATCTTTCCAAGAAAACCGCCAGTCGTCCTCGCGCAGTTTGCGCCACGGAACGATCTGCTTTTCAGCCCAAGCTTCGAGAGCTTTCTGTGTGGGTGCCTTCGCCTCGTAGTCAGCGATTTTTTTCTTTCTGATCATGGCTACTCATTAATCCCAAAGCACCGTCGCCCGCAAATCAACTCAAGCGGCAATGCGTCTTGCATCGCCGCTCACGAGGAAATCGAATATTGTCGCGGACGCTTTACGAAATCCGAATCTACGCTACCCATGTGTACACACGTCGCCTCGTCATGAAAACATCTCCTCTCCTTCTTATCTCAATTCTCCTCGTCGGCCGGTTTACTGCGCTCGGCGTAACGCTACCGGCGGCAGAAGATTCTTACGGATTCCGTGCCAAGCTATCGAGTGTCGCAAACAAGGCGACGACGCTCCCTGTGGACGCCACGCATCGCGCGTTTCTCTACTTCGACCTCGCCAACGAGTTGCCGGCGAATACGACGATTCGATATGCGCGCCTCCGGATTTATCTTCCGAAGGTGACACGCGCTGGCGAAGGTATTGCGGTCCATCAGGTCACGAGCACATGGGATGAGTCGCTCGCCAGCAGCGAGCCCGCTTTCACGACCACACCTTTCGCAACATTTCCTTCGGCGCGAATGGGGACGAAACGCTTTATTTCAGTGGATGTCACCAACGTGGTCCAAAGTTGGATCACTGCTCCGGCAACAAACGAAGGTTTTGCAATCACCGCCATTCCCGGCGCGACTGCCAAACTCACCGCGAGTGTTTTGCTCGGGGCGAAAGAAGGAGCGGGGAGCGGCTACCCGGCAGAGCTAGACATCGAGATTGCGACCGACCCCGTCGCTGCCGGAGCGATCGGCAGCCCTCAACTCGCGGCAGGTGCGGTGCAATCTACAAACATAGCCAGCGGCGCAGTCGGCGTATCCGCCCTCGCAGACGGCAGCGTAACGACCCAAAAACTCGCATTAGGCGCGGTTACCGACGAAAAGATTGCGGGAATCAGCGGCACGAAGGTTTCGGGTGCTGTTGCGAGCGCCACAGCAGCGAACACCGCCGCCGACGCGAACACCGTGAACGGCATCAGCGCATCCACCATTCCAACGCCCAATACACTGCTCCCGCTCAATAGCAGCGGGAAGTTTCCTGTTTCTACACTACCCGATCTCAACGCATCCAACCTCGCCAGCGGCACGCTCCCCGATGCGCGACTCGCTGGTGTGTATGGGAGTGCGCTCTCGTTCACAAATTCGAGCAACAGCTACGCTGGCGATGGCTCGTCCCTGACAAACCTCAACGCGACGAACCTTGCCAGTGGGGTAATTCCAAGTGAACGCCTCGCTGCGGGTACCGCGCAGATCATTCACGTCACCAACCCCCTTCCTGCCGGGTATGCTGAAACCGGGCTTGGGCTTGCAAACTGGCGCGTCCAGCCGGCGAGCTACACAGGGTCGGTCTTCGGTGGTCCAATATTCAGCATCGGCGGCAGAACATTCGTCGCGGGCGCCGGACGTGTAATTGAAATTGCCATCAATACTGGCGAGTGGGGAAGTTCGGTAACAGTGTCGCACGATTTAGCCCTCACAGCCTACGATGGCAACGAATTGGTTTATATGTGCGGCGGAAACAATGGAGGAGCCCAACCCACAGCAGTGTCCTTCAATCCGCTCACCGGTGCGAAGACGATTCTGCCAAACATGCCTGGACAGATCATCGGTGGCAGTGCCGTTTATCTCAATGGGCATGTGTACGTGTTCGGACAAAATGCGATTAACTACGACTTCAACGTGGCTTTACAACAGTGGAGTTCATTTACCGCCGTCGTGCTGCCCGGAGAAGGCGGCCCAATTGGAGCCTTTAACGCTTCGGTTGTTGGTCTTTCAATCTTCGCGCGAACGGGCAGCGGGGCGCTCGCACGTATCACTCCAGGAGACTCAGGATGGGTGAAGGTTATAAAACTGGATATATTGGGCGATAGCGTCTCGCTCATCGGTCTTTCCCAAACGAGGCTCGCGATTATTTCCGCCCATCTCGAGGTTCACATTCTCGATACGAATTCAGGCAACTACACGACAAGCGCAATGCTTCCTGCGAACTCCGATGACGAGCGGTCCTTTGGAATCGTGAACGGTGAAATCATTCTCGCCGGACGCGTTCCTCATCTCCACCGCGCACCAATTGCGTCGTTCCGCCGGGTTCTTGTCCGCGAGTGATGGTCTTCCATCGACGCTCAAGATTCTTGTCCGGCGGGGGGCGGGCGGATGGCTCGCACTACCCGCAATGTGGGGTGAAACATCGGGCGACTTTTGTCGAAAACGCCACCTGGCAAAAAGCATTCCGAGAAACGGGAGGGTGCCCGGCAAATCAGCTCGCCTCCCGCAGTGGCTTTGGCGTTCGCCGTGCGGCTTTCGTTTAAGAGGAAATGGACGGATGGACGAATTGGAGAGGCGCGGGAGGCGTTCGTCCGGGAAAAACCCGTGCGGCGGCAGTGGGGCGTCTTGCGGGTGCATGGCGGGCGCGGGTGCCGGAAAGAAAGAGAGACTCTCTCTTTCTCTTTTCTTGTCCGTGTGCCCGCACTCTCCGTCCTCGGGAATCCATCGCCGAGCATAAGCTCGCTGTCCCCTTGGGGACGATACGGGATCACTTCCCTTCTGTCGGCGAATCGCGGGCCATCGCCGCGATTAGCCGCGATTAGCGGTGGCTCTGTAAGTGCCTGAAAATCGGGTGGATTCTCTGGGATTCTCTGAGGTTCTCTGAGGTTCTCTGAGGTTCTCTGGGATTCTCTGAGGTTCTCGGCGATGGCCCGCGATTGACGGGGATTTGCAATGAGAGTGCAAGTCGAGCCATCCGATCTCCTGCGTGCATAAGGCGGGGATCGATTGCCCCAACCCAAGTTCCGCACTTCGCGGAGGCCGGTCTCGCATCCATGCGGGTCCCCGGGCGGCGAACTCGAGTTTTCTGCACTACATTTGCCCGGCTCCGGCGGGGCTTGCGGCTGTAGGTGCGGCGAGGATTCGGTTGC
>JANMGP010000292.1:0-3079 GCA_031374705.1 Verrucomicrobiaceae bacterium
CCCGCCGGGTGGTTTTCTTTTTTTCGCTGTACTCCGCCGCCGCGAAGCTCGTTTGCTTTTCCATTACCTTTCCTATCACCTTTTTCGCCCGCTGTCCCTCTGTTTTACAGGGTTCTTCGCTTTATTCAGCGGCTCCTTAAACGTGTAGCTGTCCGCCATAGATCATGAACGAGTGGCAAAGCGCGTGGTTCGTTAGGCAAAATCCCTCGCGGCCCGCGCAAACCCTCCGCCCTACAGCGGCCGGGTGACTACGACGCGTTCCGACGTGCGCTCGTTGCCTGTATTAAGAACGACCTTTACCCATAACGTCACAGCGCCGCCCGGCTCGGTGAGGCCGAGGGTGGTTGTGAACGGCGCAGGGATGCGGTTGGTTCTTGTGTATAACACCACGGCATCATCGAGGTCTGCATCGTCGCCGACGGCACCTAAGACCACATAACTCTCGAAATCCGCGTCGTCCGACTCGGTATGATTGCCCGTCGCAGTGTCCGGCGCGGTCAACGAAGCCGTCACCGTCACCGCATCCGGTGTATGCCCGCCCTCCGGCGAGAGGCGCGGCACGGTATCGATGAGCGGCTGGTTCGTCGAAATCCGGAACAACACCGCCGTGCGGTAGCTCAAGAGGACAGCGTAGATTGCGAGGATGGTTTCATCCCTCCGCGCACGGGCGAGCTGGAGGTCCTGCTCGGCCTGGGCGCGAGCCTCGTAAAGCGCCTTCAGCTCATTGATGGAAGTAGAGAACTGCGCCTGCGTGACAAGCGCCGGAGTGGATACGGTGCCCTCATTCAGCGTGATAGGGAGGGTGATCCCGCTCGGCGCAGGCGATGCATTGAGCGTGGACCACAGATTCTTCGCATCGCGAAGCGGGTCGATGAACTTCTCGGACCCTGCATTGATGCTAGGCATGTCCGGCCGCGACTTAAAGAACGCCGTCCCTGCATAATAGCCATCCACCACCTCCAGAAAAAGGCGCAGCCGATTCAACAACTGCTGTTTCTTTAACACAATCGCCCCCGAATTCGTCTGCAAAACATTGAGCTGCGCCTGCACCGAATCGAGCTGATTCTCCAGCGTATCGCGCAAAGCGACCAGACCCGAGCGATTGAAATTCGGAGGAATCACCCCCGGCTTTACCGGCAGGAAAAAAGCCGGCCCAGCGCCGATAAAAGCGTCCACAGAAGCCCAATGGGCCAAAAAGCGGTTGGCATAAGGAATAGCAGAAGATTTGGATTCGAACATAGGCGCTCACTTTGCCGAAAAACCAACACGGTGCAACAAAAAAACTACCCGCCAATTAAAAAAACCAAAAAACCAACGAAAGACAGCAGTAACGCAAACAAACAATGAAACATCACAACTGAACAAATCAAAATACAGCCTGAACAAAGCGGCACAAAAACTGCCAAAAACTACAGAACACAACACATTGTATGGCGCTACTGGATGCAATAATGCAAAACCACGACAGCATTAGTTTTTATGCATCTCATGGAAACGCGCATCATGATCGCAAAACTACCCTAGTGCGTAAGGGAATCGCCCGCTTGCGTAAGGATCAGCAGAGAGCGGGAGCTTGCGTGGTGCGCGCGAAAAGTGGCATGGGCGTCCCGCCCATGAGTGCGGACCTCCCGCCCATGAGTGCGCGCCGCTCATGGGCGGGACGCCCATGCCACTGGCCCGGCGTGCGGCGAAAAGTAGCCCGCGCTGCCTGCAAAGTAGCCCGCGAGTCCCTTCGCGGCATTTCCGATCGGCGAAGCCGCCATATTCCATCGTGCGGCTTCGCCGTCGTGCAACGCCGCGAAGGGATTGCCTTTCAGGCGACTTCGTAGCGCGGGCTACTTTCTTCGAAACGCGGGCTACTTGCCCAAGGCGCAGAGCGCGCGCGGCTGAGTGGAGGCGTCGCCGCAGAGTAGTAGCGGGGGCGTCCCGCCCCCGGCGTCCGGCAAGGACGCCGCGCCTGCCGCGCCGCCCGCGCCCGGTGGCGGGACGCCCCCGCTACCATCCCGCCCCCCCCTTCCCCGCCCCACGTGCCGCCGCGCCCCCCGCCCGCCGCGCGTGGCTCACCGCTCTTGGATGGCGGGGATGCCTAGTGGGTTTCCGGTGAATATATTCGTCTTCGGGAGGGCGGCCTTCAGCGCCGTGATACGCTCCGTCGTCAGCCCGGTGCAGCCATCGAGCCAGATGGCTTTAATCGCCGTGAGGTTTTTAAAGGCGTCCACGTTCGTCAGTCTCGTGCAGCCGGCGAGATAGACGCTTTCCAGCGCCGTGAGGCCTTTAAGCCCGTCCACATTTGTGAGCACTTTGCAGCCGGAAAGCTCGAGCTGTCTCAGCGTGGAAAGGTTCATGAGCCCGTCCACATTCGTCAGCGCGGTGCAGCCGGTGAGCTCGATCTTTTGCAACGCCGGGAGGTTCATGAGTCCGTCCAAGTTTGTCAGAGCGTTGCAGTCCGAGAGACTGATCTCCTTCAGCGCAGTGAGATTCTTGAGCGCGTCGAGATTGGTCAGGTTGGTTGCATTACCAACAAAAAGCATTTTCGTCCGGGTGAGGCCTTTCAGCGAAGGAAGGTTGCTCAAGTCTTCGGCGTTTTCGATTCCCAATGCTTCGGGACGCAGTCGTTCAACGATGCTGAGGTGCTGCTGCAGCTCTTTTCCCGTTGGAATGCTCACGATTGCCACTCCATTTAGCCAGGTCTCTTTTTTGAACGCGTATCTCCAGTCCGCCCGAATCACATCGAGCGGGTCGTTGTATGCCAAAGTCCACCCCATCGCCTCTGCCTGCTGGAGCGCGGAGCGGAAGGCGTATTCGGTCCACGCGCCATAGGCCAGCATGCCTGCGACGAGGACGACGAGCCACCGTTGAAGGTGCCACTTTCGGCGCGGCGGGGGCTCGGGTGTGTCGGCATGCATGGGGTTTGTTTTACCATGGCGCGGCGTCGGCTGGGAAGGACGGAGGTGGCGCTTTGCGCGTCGTAGAAGCGACGCCGCGTCGCTTGCAGGTGGAAGCGACGCCCTCGTCGCTTCGGGATGGCACGGCAGAGGCGGCGCGGCGCCGCCGGCACCTCCCAAGCGACGGGGCGTCG
>JANMGP010000315.1:0-13338 GCA_031374705.1 Verrucomicrobiaceae bacterium
GTAAAGAGGGGCGGTCTCTCGACTTGGGCTGTCCATCCGTTCGTCTCTAATCCAGTAGCCATCCCATGTAGTCCTCCCCGGAACGCAAAAAGAAGAATGCCGCCACCGAGGTGCCGGCGACAGTAATGAACGCGGGAACGAAACGACGCTTCCAGATGAGAATCCCGATAGCGATAAGAAGGCATGGGACGACGATAATGACCGCCCACTGAAAGAGCAGAATCGGCAGGCGCCAAAGGTCGCCAATCCATGTCATCGGAATCAGGGACTTGGGGTCTTGGTCGCGCCACGGGAACGCGCCGGTTTTGACCTGATATACACCGAGCACCCAGTACGGGAAGAGACGCCAACCGATGACAAAACAACTGACAAACAGCGCTGCAGAAGGAGGCAAGGAAGCGAGTGATCTGCGGTTGCCGAACATTGCGACTGCGAAATGGACTCCTGCCACAACGGTCGCAAGTAATCCGAATACGACCATCAAAACACGCTCCTCGGCAAACGGGTCGGACGGCCACTCCCTCGGAGGAAAACCCATCGCGTGAGGCGTCAGTGACAGCAATGCAGCAAGCAGCGCTAGCGGAACCCACGGCAAATCTGCGGTCGTGGTCGTGTATTTCATCATCTGTTTAGAAGATGTTGAGTCTGGTTCATTGCGTCCTGGGAAGCTGTTGAGCGCGGTTCATTGTCGGTTCTGATTGGCAGGCCGATTCACTCGGAGGAGCTTCCCGCTCAGCGAGGCTGTTTCGCGAATGACTTGATCGATTCTCTGCGTCAACGCTCCCGTGTCGTGATCCGTGGAGCACACGATGATTCCCGCATGATCTCCGCCAGTGGATTGATGCAGTCGCAGGAAGTGCAGACGGTTGAAAGTCAGCACGGCCCTTCCTTCACTCTTCGCGAATGCAAGGACTTCCTCATCCGCAATCCGCTGATTTGCACGCCCCGCTTCCAAAGTCGTCAGCACATCGTGCCCCAACTCACGCAGAGCGACCACGACCCGTTGATGGAAATTCTCGTTTGAGTAAAGGCGGGCGCTCACGACAAATCAGGCTTCTTCGTTTTCGCGGATCGCCGTATCGATTTCCGCTCCGTGCGCTTGGACGTAAGCCCATGCAGCGTCCAAATCGCCACGGCTCAAAGTCGGGTAATTCTCCAGCAGCGCGTCATCCGTGAATCCCAGCCGCCGCGACTGTTCGAGAGCCCAGACAGGGACCCGGGTGTTGGCGATACACGCATCGCCGCCACACACATTTTCCGTCTTCTCGATTCCCTTCATCGGCGGGCGTGGCTGGGCACTCTCAGCCATCACCAAGAGGACATGATTCCGTCCCGGACGCAGCCACTCTGGCAAAGGAGCGAGCAACCGCACGCTGCCATCTGCGCCGACCTCGATGTCTGTTTCAAGAGTGTTCATTGCGTGAGCAGTATCATCGGATGCTGTTGGAGTGTCAACGCGTGCGCTCGGCGCGGGGCGGGCGTTCCGGCCCCGCGCCGCCTACAATCTACACTCCCACGACCTTGCTCTCCTCGTCGGCGAGGCGGGGCTTGGGCTGACTCCGGTGACCATTGACGTATGACTGGTCAACGGGAAATTTCGGGTCGCGTCATGAGTGGCGTGCTACGGCGCGAACGCGTGGTCCTTCAGATTCAGACGTTGCCGGCAATCGCGCCGGATGCAGGTGCAGGATCGGAGAGAGGGGCCGGTTTTTTCCGAAAAGAGCGGACGCTCCACACCGCGAGCCAGGCCACGCACGGCAGCCAGGCGGCATAAGTCCACGGCAGCCAGCGCGGTGTGTTTGCGGCGGTGCTGACACCGAGAACCCAAGGCCAGCCGTTGCACAGCACGGTGTAAAACGCGGCCAGGAATATACTGCATCCCACCGTGACGGCGGCATAGCCGCGTGCGGAAAAGAGGAGAAGGAACGGCGCGGGCCACACCAGATATTGCGCAGCCGCGCCGGGTGCAAAGACGAAGAAAACCAGCCACACCGCACCGACCGTGGAGAATAAATCCTGCCGCCGTCGAAACCACGCAAGGCCAAGCGCACTGCCGATGATGATGAGTTTTAGCACTTGGATGACGGAGGTCTGCGCAGCGGAGAGTCCGACGTAGCTAATCTTTGCGAAGTCCGGATTTCCCGTCGAGCGGAGCAACTGCGTGATTCCCCAGATGCCCCAGTATCCGCCGTAGCCGAGGACATTCCGCGCAAAAGCGTCCGGGCACGCGATGAGCGGCCAGGCCCATCCCGCCAAGGTGAAAAGCACGGCGGACACGGTGAAGCGGACGGTCGCCGCGCGGTCACGGGCGAGCACCCACGCACCGAACGCCGGCGCAATGAGCAACGCGGAGACTTTGATATTGCAGGCCAGCGCGAGCGCGAAGCCTGCGGCGATCCAGCGCTTTTCGCGAAGGGCCAGCGCCGTAAAGAAGAGCGCCGCAGCCAGCATCGGATCCACATTTCCATGAAAGCCCGACACCATGATGGAAACGGGACTCGCGGCGAACAACGCAAGCGCCCATGTCGGAATCTGTACCCCGAGCCGGACCATCCGGAGCAGCCCGAAAACAACCGCGGCATCCGCGATAATCCCGCCGAGGCGAAACACGAATGCGAAGCTCTGCGTATCGTCGCCCGCAATCCAGTGCGCCCCGACCGTGTAAGCGCTGATGAGCGGCGTGTGATTAAAGATTGTCGAGCCCCGGTAGAGCTCCACCAGCCCGTGTGTTTCCAGGAGTCGCGCGAAACCTTTGAACAGCGGGAGATCGTTTGAGCCGATACTCGTTCCGGCAAACCACAACTTCGCGAAAGTGCCCAGCGCGAGCGCGACAAGGACGATAAAACGCGGCGTCCAGCGTCCTTGTTTCGGACCGGATTGTGAGTTGGGCATGGTGGAACCAATAGCACGCCGTCTGCCAAACTTGCACTGGACGCTTCCCCACGGCACAAGTTTCGCTACAAGAGGTCAGCCCAATCATGCCTGACACTATCGACTTCGCGCAAAAGCGCGTCCTCATTTTCATCGTCGCCTACAACGCGGAGAAGACCATTAGCAGCGTCTTGAACCGAATTCCGGAATCGCTCCGGAACAAAAACGTGGAGGTCTTGATCATCGACGATTCGTCGAAAGACCAGACCTTCGCGCAGGGCGTGAAATCCGAGATCGGCAGCGACAATCTGCGCATCGTGACCCTGCGCAACCCGATCAATCAAGGGTACGGAGGCAATCAAAAGCTCGGTTATCGGTACGCAATCGACAACGGATTTGACATCGTCGCCCTAGTCCACGGCGACGGACAGTATGCGCCTGAGAAACTTCCCGCCCTCGTCGCGCCACTCATCAAAGGCGAGGCCGACGCAGTCTTCGGCTCGCGGATGATCAAGAAGCAGGATGCTCTCGCGGGTGGCATGCCGCTTTACAAGTGGATCGGGAACCAAGTGCTCACCAGCTATCAGAACGTCATGCTCGGCACACAACTGAGCGAGTTCCACAGCGGCTACCGGCTTTATTCCGTCGAGGCATTGAAACGCATCCCGTTCGAGCGCAACTCGAACGACTTTCACTTCGATACGGACATCATCGTCCAGCTTCACTTCGCCGGACTTCGTATCGCGGAAATTCCGATCCCGACTTTCTACGGAGACGAAGTCTGCCACGTAAACGGCTTCAAGTATGCGTGGGACTGCTTCAAAACAATGATTCGCGCGGCGATGCACCGCAAGAATCTGCTCTACGATCGCAAGTTTGATGTCGGCGCGATCGAGGAAACCTACGACCTCAAACTCGGCTTCCGCTCCAGCCACACGCTGGCGCTTTGCTCGGTGAAGAAAGATGCGCGTGTGCTCGATATCGGATGCGGCCGCGGTTACGTCGCGGAGCTCATGGCGAAAGAAGCCGGGCACGTCACCGGCCTGGATCAGTATTCCAAGGACACGAGCGATCTCCCGAACGTGGACTACAAAAAGTGGGACATCGACGGACAGCCTTGCCCGGTGAATGTCTCCGACTACGACCAAATCTTCCTTCTCGATATCATCGAGCACTTGAAGGACCCCGAGGTCTTCATGGAAATGCTTCGTGAACACGCGGAGCACAAACGCCCGGAGATCATCCTCACGACGGCGAACATCGCGTTCTTCGTCACGCGCTTCATGCTGCTCATCGGGCAGTTCAATTATGGCCGAAAGGGCATTCTCGACCGAACCCACACTCGGCTGTTCACCTTTCGCAGTCTTCGAGATTTGTTCGAGCAGACCGGCTATCAGATCACGGAGATTCGCGGAATCCCGGCCCCTTATCCGAAGGTGCTCGGACCGGGAATCCTCAGCCGAATCGTCATGCTGATCAACCAGGCGTTCATTGCCGTGCCATTCCTCCGAGGCTTGTTCAGCTATCAGATTTACGTACGAGCCCAAGCCCGTCCAACCGTCGTGAACCTGCTCGCAAAAACCATTTCGACCAGCGAAGAGCTTCGCACCGAGATGCAGAAAAACGGTCCCGCTGCGTAGGCAGGGACACCTTGGAAAGTTCCTGCTGCCGGCGCTTGAGCCGCGGCGAGCCGTGCGCAATTGTGTCGCGCTATGAGCAAACGCGTCATCTTCATTCAGAACGGCGATACCGACGGACCCGGCCTATTTGCAACGGTTCTAGCGGAGGCGGGAGTCGATCTCGCAATCGTTCATGCATGGAAGGGCGAGACGGTTCCGGAGACGCTCGACGGCTACGACGGCGCGGCGCTCAGTGGCGGCGGAATGAGCGTCTATGAGGCAGACCGGTATCCGTATTTGAACGAAGGACTCCGGCTCGTGAAGGTCGCGCAATCGGAGGGAAAGCCCCTTCTCGGCATGTGTCTCGGCGCACAGCTGATTGCCGAGGCGCTCGGCGGAAAAGTATTCGCGAATACCGCCAAAGAGATCGGCTTTTTCGATGTCACGCTCGCGCCCGCCACTGCGCGCGACCCACTTTGGCGCGGATGCCCGCCGGTATTCCGTCCAGTCCACTGGCATGGCGATACCTTCGTCCTTCCGCCGGGTGCGGAGTTGCTCGCATCGTCCGCGATCACGCCCAACCAGCTCTTCCGCGTCGGCCCCAATATCCACGGCTTTCAGTTTCATCTCGAAATCGATCAGCCGACGCTAACGAAGATGGTCTTTCCCGACGACGGCTACCTTGCAAGCAACGGAGTGGACCCGGAGGCGTTCATGCGCGCGGCGGCGACCGAGTTGCCAGTCGTTGAGCCTGTGGCGCGGACCGTTTTCACGCGGTGGGCGTCGCTGCTTGTATGAAACCGCCACTGCCACGCCGTTTTGAAACCAAACGAATCTCATGAATACTAAAGACAACAATACACCCTCGGTTCAGGAGCAACTCGCTGAACTGGAAGAACTCAAAGCGAACCTCAATGCAGCCCTTGGCCCGCATGTTCTGGAAAAGCCACAAAAGACTCGCGATCCAGCGGTCATCGAGGACTCAAACTTGAAGTTTGCGGCCAGCACGCTGATGGCCTTCGGAATCGGGTCGGCACTCCTCGTTTGTTTAATCGCGATTTCCATCTTTGGTTCCGATTCCAATTCATCGAACGGTCTGCCCGCGCTCGCATTTTTCAGTATTATGTGCGGGTTTATGTCTGGCGTCATTCGAATCCTGCGAGATCGAATCCGCAGACTGGAAGCGGAGATGACCGCCCTGCGGACGCTCGTTTCCAGCAGAACCAACGGAGCATCGGGGGCTTCCGAATTCACTCAATCACCAACTCCCGCGTGACCCCGAATCGCTCGAGCCGCTTGCGAAGAGTGGCACGGGTGACGCCCAGGAGCTTCGCCGCCCGGACCTGATTGCCACCGGTCTGACGCATCGCGTGGACGGTGAACTCGCGCTCCAGCCATGGGAGCAGTTCGACATTCGGATCGGCCTGCGCAGCGCGGAGGAGAATCTCAATGGCCTCCTCTTTTGTCGTCGCGGCAGCGGGGCCGACGTCGCCGACCGCCTGTCCGAGCGGGATATCCTTCGGCATGAGGATGTCGCTCGTCGAAAGCACGCAGGCCCGCTGAATCGTGTTCTCCAATTCCCGGACATTGCCCGGCCAGTTGTGAGCTTCGAGCACCCTCACCGCTTCCTCGCTGAGCTTCAGGCGCGGCAGACGCTTTTCAGCGGCCACTTTCTGGACAAAATACTCCGCGAGCAACCGGATGTCGTCCACCCGCTGGCGTAGTGGCGGGAGCTGGATGCGGACAACATTCAGCCGGTAAAAAAGATCCTCCCGGAAGCGTTTCTCGCCCACTTCCGTTTCGAGGTTCCGATTTGTCGCAGCGATGATTCGCACATCGGTGCGCACCGACTGATTCCCGCCGACGCGGACAATTTCGCCGTCCTGCAACACCCGCAAGATCTTCCCCTGAAGCGGCAGCGGCATGTCGCCGATTTCATCGAGAAACAATGTCCCGCCGTCGCATTGCTCGAATCGCCCGATGCGCTGCCCCGTCGCTCCAGTGAATGAGCCTTTCTCGTGACCGAACAGCTCGCTCTCCAGTAATTGTTCCGGGATCGCGGCGCAGTTGATCGCCACATACGTCTTCGCACTCCGGTGCGAGTGGTGGTGAATTGCGCGCGCCACGAGTTCTTTCCCGGTGCCGCTCTCGCCCGTGATCATCACCGGCGCATCGGAGCCGGCCACCCGGCCCACGAGCTTGAAGACCTGCTGCATCGCGGCGCTGTGGCCCACGATACTGTCCTGATTCTGTTCCACTGAAAGCGTCGGCGTGCTTGTCGTCGCCGCACGCATCTGGGCGCGCTCCCTCAACGCCGTCTCCACAACCACCTTGAAGTTAAATGCCAGCCCTTCCTTCCTCACAAAATCAAACGCCCCGAGCTTCATCGCCTCAATCACCGCTTGAGTCGTCCCAAACTGGCTGATGAGCAGCACAAAGGCGTTCGAATCCTTCTCCCGGATTCGCGCAAGAAGCTCCATCCCCGGGAACGGCTTGATGTGCGTATCCACAATCGTCAGGTCCGGCTTCTCTTTCTTAAAAATCGCGAGCGCCTCGTCCGAAGTTGCCGCCGCGAAGACCTCCACACCCGCCGTCGCGAGTTGCTTCGTAGCCCACTCGACAAAGTCGGTTTCCGTGTCCGCGATTAAAACTGTCTGACCTTTCGCCATCGTATTATTAAGTAGAAAATGCCGCGTCCGCACGACCGCGAACCCTTCAATACCGATTCCCTCGCCCGATGTCAGAACAAAATCCGCTATCCATTAAGTCGGACGTTCTTCTTGCATACCGTCGTCACCCTTTTTACCCTCCGCGCCCATCATGACGCCCGTCGCATTTCAAAATCATATCTCCGCACAGCTCGACGCCATCCGGGCCGCCGGCACCTACAAAAACGAGCGGCATATCGGCTCCCGGCAGGATACCATGATCCGCCTCGAAGACGGCCGCGAAGTCCTCAACATGTGCGCCAACAATTACCTCGGCCTCGCACAGCACCCGGACGTCCGCGCCGCGGCACACGACGCCCTCGACCGCTGGGGCTACGGCCTTGCGAGTGTCCGCTTCATCTGCGGCACGCAGACGATCCACACCCAACTCGAAGCCGCGCTCAGCGCCTTTCTCGGCACTGACGACACCATCCTATACTCCTCGTGCTTCGACGCAAACGGCGGCCTCTTCGAAACCATCCTCGGCCCGGAAGACGCGGTGATTTCCGATGAACTGAACCACGCCTCCATCATCGACGGTATCCGCCTCTGCAAAGCCACCCGCTACCGCTACAAAAACAACAACCTTCCCGACCTAGAATCACGGCTCCAGGAAGCTCGCGAAAAGGGAATCCGCCACATCCTCATCGCTACCGATGGCGTCTTCTCGATGGATGGCACCATCGCCGACCTCGCCGGCATTTGCGACCTCGCCGACCGTTACGATGCGCTCGTCATGGTGGACGACTCACACGCTGTAGGATTCATGGGTGCCAAAGGCCGCGGAACTCATGAACACAGCGGCGTAATGGGACGCATCGACATCCTTACCGGCACCCTCGGCAAAGCCCTTGGCGGCGCAAGCGGAGGTTTCACCAGCGGACGCAAGGAAATCATCGAGCTCCTTCGCCAGCGCAGCCGCCCCTACCTCTTCAGCAACACCCTCTGCCCATCGATCGCGGGTGCCACCCTGAAAGTCCTCGAGATGCTCGCCACATCCACCCACCTCCGCGACACGCTCGAAAGCAATACCCTCGCTTTCCGGAGCGCCATTACCACAGCGGGTTTCCAGATCGTTCCCGGCACTCATCCGATCGTGCCCATCATGCTGGGCGATGCTGCGCTTGCTGCACGATTCGCCGAAGCGATGCTCGTCCACGGCATCTACGTCGTGGGATTCAGCTATCCCGTAGTCCCGATCGGCAAAGCCCGCATCCGCACGCAGATCTCCGCGGCGCACACGCCCGATCAAATCCAGTCAGCCCTTGCTGCGTTCCGCGAGGTCAAAGCGAGTCTCGGTATTTAAAACAACACGGAGCCCGAAAATCATGAGGCGCGGGATTTTGCACATTGCGGCCTTGCGGCGCTTTCGTGCAGGCTTTCGAGTATGAAATTTGGCATTTGCAATGAGATTTTCCAAGGCTGGCAGCTCGATGACACGTTCGCGTTTGCGAAGTCTGCCGGTTACGATTTCGTGGAACTCGCTCCGTTCACTCTGGCAAAATACGTGACGGATATTTCCGCCGCAAAACGCACGGAGATTCGCGATTCGGCAGCTCGCGCGGGAATTGGAATTAGCGGCTTGCATTGGGTGCTGGTGCAGGCGGAAGGCATGTATCTGACATCGCCGGATGCCGCGGTGCGGGCAAGGACTTCGGCTTATTTTTCCGCGCTGGTCGAGTGTTGTGCGGACCTTGGAGGGACGCGGATTATCGTCGGCTCGCCAAAGCAGCGGGATGTGATGGAAGGCGTGGCTTACGAACAGGCGTGGACCTGGGCGACCGATGTTTTCCGCGATGCAGTGAAGCGCGCGGAGGATCGCGGGGTGGTGATTTGCTTTGAGCCACTGGCGCCTTCGGAAACTAATTTTGTAAATACTGCGGAGGAAGGAGTGCGGTTTGCGGGGCAGTTCGCGAGCCCTGCGATGAGCATTATTCTTGATGTGAAGGCGATGTCGTCGGAGGCAAAACCGATCCCGCAAATCATCCGCGAGTCGGCTGGACGGTTCGAGTATTTCCACGCGAACGATGTCAATCTGCGAGGCCCCGGCTTTGGGAATGTGGATTTTCATCCCATCGCTGCGGCACTTCGCGACGTGGGTTACGATGGGATTGTGAGTGTGGAGGTATTTAAGTTCGAGGAAGGCGCGGAGGTGATTGCGACAAAGAGTCGTGAGTATCTGAGGTCAACATTTGGACAATAGTTTATGAAAAGACGCACCTTCCTGGGACTGACCACACTCGCTCTACCAACCCTGCTTTCCGCGCAGTCGCCATCCCGCAAAGTGCGCGTGGCGGTAATCGGAATGGGAGGACGCGGGACTTCGCATGCGGTGACACTTTGCAAACTGAAGGGCGTCGAGGTCTCCCATGTATGCGACCCCGATGCAAAGCGGGCCGCTGCTGCGGCGGCGGCGGTCAACAAGGCATCGGGGCAATCGCCGTTAATTGTGGCGGATTTCCGAAATATGCTGGGGGATGCGACAGTCGATGCGGTGTCGATCGCGACTCCGAATCACTGGCACGCGCCCGCAGCATTGCTGGCGATGGATGCCGGGAAGCATGTCTATTTGGAAAAGCCGTGCTCGCACAATCCGCACGAGGGCGAGTTGCTCGTGAAAGCGGCGCGCAAGCACAAACGTCTGGTGCAGCATGGCACACAACGACGCACCTGGAGCGGCATCCGGGAAGCGATGGAACGGCTCCGGTCCGGCGAATTGGGGCATGTGCGATTGAGCAAGGCGTTCTATTTTAACGCACGCCCGACAATCGGAAAGGGAGCCGCAGGCGCGGTGCCGGCGGGCCTCGACTGGTCGCTGTGGCAGGGGCCTGCGCCGGAGAAGGAATTCCGTACGAATTTTCTGCATTATAACTGGCATTGGTTCTGGCACTGGGGAAACGGTGAACTGGGCAACAATGGCGTGCACATGCTGGACCTCTGCCGGTGGGGAGCCGGGGTGGATACACCAGTGCGAACCGTGAGCGCGGGAGTGAAGGCTGGCTTTCCCGATGATGATCAGGAGACGCCGGACACAAACACGGTCGCCTACGATTTTACCACGCCGGAGGGACCGGTGAGCATCACTTGGGAATGTCGGAGCTGGATGAACAAAACACCGCTCGACCCGCAGCACGATGTCGCATTTTACGCGGAAAAAGGGACGCTGCTCATCAATGGGTCGAACTACACAATCCATGACCCGAAGGGCGTTAAAACGTCGGAGGGCAAAGGCTCCGGAGGCGACGAAGAGCATTTCCAGAACTTCATCGACGCGATCCGGGGAGACTCAAAGCTCAACGCGGAGATCGAGGAAGGACACAAGAGCACGCTGCTGTGTCATCTGGGGAATTCCGTGTATCGCACAGGGGATGCAAAGAAGCTCTGGAAGCGGGACTACCGCGCAGGCTGGGAGCCAAAGGAATGATTGCACCGACGAGTGGGGGAGCGTCGGACTCCGTGGCAATTGGCGCGCCTTTTGGCCGTGTGCCGGCGGGCGAACTCCGAGACCTTCGAGACCGCGGAGTAGTGGTGCTGCACAGGCTCGGCGGCCCGAAGGATCGCGAGAAAATGGGGCCGCGCGAACTCCGGGAGGCGACGTGCGCGGCATTCGACAAGACCGCCTGGCCGGAGCGATGGGGACTCGGCGGCGTGTGCGTGGAGCTCGAGGACGCTGCGAACTTCGGCATCGCAGGATACACATGGTTCACATTCGATTTATCGAGCCGCGTGGACGCCTCGGCGGACGATGCGTCGCTCGATAGGCTCGATGCACGGATCGTGGCGCTGGAAGATGCAGGAGTCTTCCCTCCCGGCTGGCACGAAGCTTACCTCAGCGGCGATGCTGCGACGGCTTTCGATGAAGAATCGCTGGCTCGCGCCGCAGTGAAATTTGGCGATGCACTCGCACACGCGGAGCAGCTCCAGCAGACACTCCGCACCGTGATGAGCGGTCGGGGCGACCTCCCGGATATCGAGGTGAGCATCGCACGGGCACTGCGGCGCACAACGGCAATCGAGTTGCGATTTCTGGCTGCGGAACTGAAACGCCGGGGAGTATGGACCACGGCGTTCGCACCTGCACTCGGACCAGAGTTCCAGCCTGGATTATTCGGGACATCGGAGCCCGAAATCACTGGATTTGCAGACATCCTCGCGGCAAGCGGCGGCGTGCGACTTTCCGCGCCGGGCGCATCGCATTCGGACTACAGCGACCGAGCGTTTTTCGCGATGCTGCGGCATCTCGCGGAGACCGATCCCGGCCTTTTCCGAAGCATTCTTTTAGTTGCAAAGGACGCATTTCCGCTGGCCCGGGCAGGGTGGAATCTGTCCGTGACCGAGGAAGACGCGCAGATGATGCCCGAGGTGGACGATGCAGTTCTCGCGGGCACTTTCCTCGACCACCCGCACGGCCGGCAAATCCTGCTGTGCACATGGGATGCCGCATGCGAGTCGCTCGGAGAGCGCATCCGCGCATCACTTTAGGGCACGCTACTTTTCCCCGAACTTCAATTTCAGCGTCTCGTAGAATTCCATCATCGGCGCGTCAAAAGTCACTCCCGCTGTGATGCGAGAGTGGAGCACATCGTAGCACGCCTTCGCCTGTTTTTCCTCCTCAGCGGAATCTCCGCGACGCTGCGCAATCCCCGCCAGCTTGTAGCGCGACACCACCACGTCACGCGCCGCCTGCACCGACTCCGGGTTGGCCTTCATCAGCTTCTCGCTGATTTCCAAATCACGCGTGAAGTGCTCCAGTGCCTTCTGCTCGTCTCCGGGACGTCCCATCGATGCGAGTAAATCGCCGAGCTTGTTCAGCCCCACGGACAAGTCCCGCGCCGCCTGCGCGGAAGTGGGATGCGCTTTCATGATCTCTTCCCGAATCACCACGCTCTGCGCAAAAAGCAGCAGCGTCTTCTCGGCGTCGCCGGGTTTCCCGTGGCGCGCGAGGAGGTCGCCCAGTTTTTCCAGACTTACCGAAAACTCCCGTGCGGCGTCTGCGGAATCCGGAGCCGCCTTCGAGAGTCCCTCGCGAAGTTCCATGCTCCGCTTGTATTGCTCCAGAACCTTGTCCACATCCCCTTCCCCGCCGCGGGCGGCCAGGAAACTCCCCATCCGCTCCAGAGCGAGCGCGAGGTCCTTTTTTCCATCCGCCGAGTCAGGGTTCGCCTTGGAAAAAGCCTCGCTCATTTCCAGACTCCGCGTGAAGTAGCCCTCCGCTTTTTCCGCATCGCCCTCACCATTTCTGCGAACGAGAAACGAACCAAGCCGATCGAGACTCACCCCGAGATCCCGCGCAGCCTCCGGTGAATCCGGCCGCGCCTTATAGAGCCCTTCGGCGAGTTCGAGGCTTCGCGTAAAACTGGCCAGCGCCTTCTCCGCATCGCTGGGTTGGCCCCGCCGGGACAGAAACTCCCCAAGTTCGTTCAGCGCCAGCGAAACACCGCGCACCACGCGCGGCTCCCTCGGCAAGGACTTCAGCAATTGCTCTCGCAGTTCGAGACTGCCGTTGAAATATGAAAGCGCTTTTTCCGAATCACCCGCCTGCCCACGACGCGCGAGATAGCCGGCCAACTCACTCATCCGACCCGCTGCCGCATGCGCAGCATCAGGCGACTCGGGGTTCGCTTTGAGCCGCGCCGCGCTCTCGCTGAGTTCTTTTGCAAGACGCACCATCGTCTCGTCTCCCACTGGCTTCTGGGCATCGGCGGCAGCGGCGGAGAGAATCAGGAAGGCTGACAGAAAGACAACCGCGACAATCGAGACCGGGACTAATTTCATAAATACACCGCCAACATGGGCGCGACAGCCCGGCCTCGCAAGCGCCTTCCAATCCTGCGCACACAGTTCGGCGGAAGTTGTCGCGGAGAGGTTGCCTTGGAAGGCGAGCGATGCAGGAACCCGGGGAAGCGAATCGGAGCGGGGCTTTCCCAAGCCCCGTTGCCACGCAAGTGGGAAGCGAATCGTCCCGATGGGACGGGCACCACGGGGCTTAGGAAAGCCCCGCTCCGATTCATCGCTCGCTTACCGCAGGCTTTCCACATACCAGGCGAGACGCCTGTGC
The DNA here is from genome assembly GCA_031374705.1 of Verrucomicrobiaceae bacterium. Classification (GTDB taxonomy): domain Bacteria; phylum Verrucomicrobiota; class Verrucomicrobiia; order Chthoniobacterales; family Chthoniobacteraceae; genus SXWH01. Next base: position 13,257 of record JANMGP010000315.1, read on the forward strand.
CATGTTCGTGCGGTCTCGCCCTGAAGTGTAAAGCGTCTCGCACGCTCTTTTCGAGGGCACGGGGGCGAGACGCCGATTGGGA
>JANMGP010000317.1:0-12371 GCA_031374705.1 Verrucomicrobiaceae bacterium
ATCCACCACCCCAAAAACAAGCTCTGGGTCGTCGAACATCCTCCAAAGGACATTTGGCCACCAGTTTTAGCCGCTTTTACTCTGTAATTCGCTGTCCACTTTTGTTCCGGCGAGAATTCCACTTTTGTTCCGTCGCCGACAAACGAAGGCATTTTTGGTGACAACTAAGAATCGGCGGTGGTGCTGCTTCTCTCGGCGATGAAACGCATTTCAGTTCTTCTGCTCGCGTCCGTAATGTTGGCCCGTTCCGAGGTCACGCCAGGTGAGTTTCTGATGGCCGAGATGAACTGCGTGGCATGTCACGAACCGACCGATGCGGTGAAAGCCCGGCTGGCGTCGCGACCTGCGCCGCTGCTGGGGCCCAACGGAGTGAAAGCGACGCCGCAGTGGTTGCGCGAATTTCTTGCGGACCCGCAGAAAACCAAGCCCGGAACATTGATGCCGGACATGATGCACTCGTTGCCCGCAGAGCGAAAAGCCGAGGCCGTGGAGGGACTGACTCATTTTCTTGCGAGCATCCAAGGTGCTCCGGCGAGGGCGGCGGCGAATGCGAGCGAGACAAGGATGGCCGAGGGGAATGCGCTCTACCACAGCATCGGGTGTGTGCAGTGCCACGCTCCGTTCACCGCGCCTGATGGAAAGGAGGAGGAAATGGCGAAGATTGCGGCTTCGAGTGTTCCGCTCGCGGGACCGGGAATCGCGAAAAAATACACGGTGGGCGAACTCGCCGCATTTCTCGTGGCCCCGCTGAAATCGAGGACCGGCGGAAGGATGCCGTCACTGAATTTGACCACGAGCGAGGCGGAGTCGATTGCGATGTATTTGTTGCGCGAGCAGTTACCGGCGGCCGGCCCGTCGAATGACGCCGTGCAGATGCTGCCGTTGGGCGACGCGCCGTTTGTCGTGGACCAGGCGAAGGCGGGCATCGGTGCGCAATACTTCGTGATGCTGCAATGCGGCAATTGCCACACTGGAACTCCGAACCCTTACACCGTTTCGAACAGCGCGCCGGTCGCCCGAAAGTTCGCAGAGTTGCGCCCGCGTCAGCCTGCGGGCTGTCTCGCGACCACGCCGAAGGTGGGGACTCCAAAATTCGACCTCACGGATCGGCAAAAGACGGTCATCATCGCGGCGCTAAAGAGCCAGGAAATCCTCGAACTTCCGCTCACGGGGGAACAGCACATCAGGCGGACGATGACGGTGCTGAACTGCTTTGCCTGCCATGCGCGCGACAGACGGGGCGGCGTCAACGGGCTGCACCGCGAGTATCTCGCGACGATCGGTGATGTGGACATGGGCGACGAAGGAAAAGTGCCGCCGCACCTGAATGGCGTGGGTGCAAAACTGCGGCCCGAGTGGCTGCGCGATGTGCTTTTGAAAGGTGGGAAAATGCGGCCTTACATGGCCCTGCGAATGCCGGTCTTTGGAACCGATAACGTAGCGCACTTGCCGACGCTTTTTGAAAAGGCAGACGTGCCTGCCGATGCGCTTGCAGCGCCGGTTGGCATCGTCGGTAATGCGGAGACGGACGCGAACTGGGGGCGTAAACTTACGGGAACGACGGGCCTTTCGTGCGTGACGTGCCATAATTTCGCGGGACGGAAGTCGCCCGGCATTCCGGGATTGGATCTCGCGCAGACCGGTCGACGGTTGCGGTTCGACTGGTTTCGCCGCTATCTGCTCGATCCCCAGTCTTTCCGCCCGGGAACTCGAATGCCGCCGTTCTGGCCCGCTGGCGTCGCCGTCAACAAGGATGTGTTGAACGGCGACACCGAGGCGCAGATGCGAGCGCTATGGTTGTATCTTTCGCAGGCGGATTTCACACTTCTTCCGGACGGCCTCGTGCAAGAAAAATAGCGGACAAGCGCCCGCTGATGGTTATCCCTGCGGAGGCGTCTCGCCACCGCCGTCGCTCGGCGGCGGAGTGACGATGACTGGCTTTGGTGCAGGCGGCTTTACTCCGGTTGTGATTGTTTGGGTCGTCTCGGTAACGGTCTGTCCTGCGGGCTGGGGAGCGGCTTCGCTCGTCATGATACGGTGCGAGCGGATGACCATTTCGTCCATCCGGCTCGGGAGGGTCGTCGCGCTCTTCCGCGCGAGAATATTGCCTGCTCCCGAGAACGGATTGCGGCCACCGCGCAGTTCGCTGAAGTCGAAAGGAACGGAGACCCGCACACCGCCGACCCAGTTTCCGCCGACCAATTTAGCATCTTCCCAGTATTCCAGATCGAGCGTGATGCCCTCTGTCACGCGGGCTTCGGCGCGTGCTTTGAAGCCCGCCGTTTCGCCACCAAGCGGGTTATCGTAGCTGTATTCGCCCGCAAACACGCGGAGTTCGCAGAACTGATCGACCCACGGAACGAGCACGCCGATTTCTGCGTTCCAGCCTTCTAGCGCTTGTTCCACCGTGTTGAAGCGGCCGGTGACGGTCCGGTCCACGACGCTTCGCTGGAAGAGATTACCATTAGTGAACTGCTGGCTGACGCGGCGGTTGGTGGATGTGCGGGAGAAGGAGCCCGTCTTCTGGTTGCCGTCCTCGGGGAGGTAATAGTTCACGCGCGCATCGACCCATTTGCTGAGGACTTCGAGGCCGAGCCCGAGTTGCTGGAATGTGTTTCCCGCTCGCGATTCGATCTGATCGTAATAGACGTTTGCGCCAATGATAATGCCGGGGTCATCAATAAGGAAGCGGTAGCCGACGCCAGCGCTGAAAAGGTCCTGATCGTTGTCAGCAAAGGTGCCGCGCAGATTCACAAAAAGTGCGGAGTTTTGCGTGTGGTAGAGTCCGGTGATGATGTCGGCGTAGCCACTCTGAAGATCCTCCGAGAATTTGCCGCCAATCGTGATCCGGCCGAACGGATCAATCTCCGCCATGGATGTGGCCATTTTGCTGGCGGCGGTGGTGCCGGCTTGGGCGTTGAAGATGAGGCCGGTGACGATCGCAATGTAGGGTAGTGTTTTCATGCGTACAGGGATTTATCTTTTGGATTTAGGGACCGCCAGAAAATTTTCCAGAGTGCGAAACTTTCGACGCCTACGGCTTCACGACTCGCACGCGGGCGAATTGCGTGGGCTGCTCGCTGAGCGATGTGGACGAGCGCCATGTTTCGGTCACTGTTCCGTCGGGGTTTGGCGTAGAGTTTTCGAGCACGCCATTTGCCGCCCAATTCCCTGGGAGCGCGGTATTGAACTGCGCCTCGATAGTGATATCGCTGCCGTTCGCCCGCCGGGTAAATGTCAGGACGAGATAGCTGCCGGGTACGCCGAGGACTGTGTAATTCCCGACACTGCTGCTCGGGACCGCTCCGGGACTCGCGCCGAGCGGATTTGAAGCAAGGGCGTATTCGACGAGATTCGCGAGGCCGTCGTTATCGTCGTCAGCGGTGAGGCTGGTGACGCCCGGATATTCGTCGTTCCAGATGTCAAACGTGAGCACGTCGTCCGCCCCGGGCGATCCCCCGACGGCATAGCTGGCGCGCCAGTTCGTTGCGAGGCTGTGGGCCGCGGTCCCGGTGCTGCCTGCGGGATTGGTGAGAACGAGTGTTCGGCCGGTGCCATCAGGTGCCGTGGGCCATGGCGCGATGTCGAGATAGCTGAACTTCACCACTTCGGTTCCGGCACCGTAGCTAAGTTTCACTTCCTCGCCGCCGTTGTTGAGATTGTCCGCCGGGAAGGTGCCGGCGATGACCGCGTTGAATCCAGTTCCCCAGCGCTGCTGAAAAGCCGCGAGGTTTTTCACAAAGAGCGCGTAGCCGCCGGCCGGGATTGTCCAGCCTGCGGGGAAGTCCACATCCGCTCCCTTGGTGAAACGCAGGCCGGAGCAATCGACCGGAGATGCACTGATGTTCTTCACCTCCAGCCACTCAAAGTCGTCGCTGTTGTAGCCGAGCGCGAACTCGGCCGCCGTGACTGGCGCGGGGTTGTAGTTGACTTCGGTGATGGCCAGAGAATTTGTAAACAGCGCGACATCCGGGGTGGTGGGGATGAATTGCACGGGCGCGCTCCATTGTGACCAGCGGCCGTTTGCATCCTTGTGGCGCACCCGGGCACGGTAGGTTTTGCCGGGCTCGGCATTCACGAGGGGGACGCGCTGCGTGGCGGAAAATGTGGGGAGTTCTGCCGAGGTCCACACGGTTTCGATTTCGTATTTGCGCTTTTCACCTGCGACGTAGCCGGGGATGCCGGGCGCGGAGATTTCGCCGATGCGCCATTGCATCGCGCCAAATGTGGTGCCGCCGTTTGCGCCGCTCGCAGGGACGAACGCGCTGCTCGTGAAGTCGAGCGAATTTGCCGGATATCCGACGGGACCGGTGTAGGTAATGGTCGGCGGACTCGGGAATGCGAGGTCGGCGACGGTCGGGTTCGCGTTCACGTTGCCCCATCCGCCGTACAGCGATTCCCACAGGAGGTGCTGGTATCCATAGCCGGTGGGATTTCCGTTGGAGCGGTTCCACACGCCGCCGGGCCATGTGTTAGTCATGAAATTGACGAGGTAATTCATCGAATCCTCGAAAGTCGCGTAGCCATCGCCATCCGGGTCGGGAAGCGTGCGTGTCCAGGTGGTGGTTGGAGTGCCGGCGAGGCCGCCGCGCGTGTCGGTGTACGGCGTGCGGAACCAGTTGTTCTTGTGGCTCGTCTGGCCGCTGTTCGCTCCGCCGCCCTGCGTGCGCGGATGGTTCGACCACATCGCAGCATCAGCATCGGCCAGCGTCAGAGCGACTCCGGTGGGGTTCACCATTTGCGCGTATTCGTCAACGAGTTGCGCGATTTGTCCGCCGCTCGCGGAGTTGTCGCTAGCCATGAGGCTGAGGAATTCGCGGCAACGGTTGCGATACTGAATCGCCAGCGCCGTGTGTCTTGCGAGGAGCACGGATTGCGTCGTCGCACCTGCCCAGACGAAGGTGTCGGCCAGCGTGCCGCCCCAGTGGTGCGCGGGCAGTGACATCATATCGAGGTCGTATGGGAGAACGACCCAGCGGTTGTCGGATGAGCGGTGGTAGTACCGGTAATTGTCGCCGGGACGCACATCGACGTTCCCGCAAAACCTGTTCAGCGCGAAGAACGAATAAAAAGTCGGGAGGTCCATGTTTGTCTCATACCAAGCCTGCGTCTGCCCGGCTGCGACGGTGGCCGCTGTGAACGTATTCCAGTCGCTGTTATCGAGCGACTGCGTGGAGCCCTGCGTCTTCTTGTCGCCCGCGCCACCCTCGATCGCGTAGAGGTTTCCGTCGGGAAGATTGCGCTCGTTGAGGAAGTTCGACTCCATCGGTTCCAGCGCCATATAGAGCCCCCAGAAGTCCGTATCATACTGCCCTGTGCCCGCTTCGTTTGCGCCGCGCACGACGCGCATGTTCAAATAGGTCGTTCGCAGCGAGGCCATGCCTGCGAGCTCGTATAGGCGGTACGCCGTCGCCTCTTCCACTCCCGTCGTTCCCCTATGCACCGAGGCCCACGGCCCTGCGCACGCATCGACCGGAATCGAGTTCCAGTCCTGGTCGAAATACTTTCCCCAGTTATCGCGAATGCGCACGTTTCGCGCGCGGTTAAAGAACATCGCGAACTTGTTTTTCCCGCTCACATACGTCGAGCCGATGCCGCGATTGTGATACTGGATGTGGTCATAGACCTTTCCCTCGTAAACAAACGTCCCGTAGAATCGCACGCCGTTCGAGGCATTCACGTAGAGCATGTTGTCGTGGTCCGTGGCGTCCGTGATGAGCTGCCATGTCTGCATCGAATTGAGTAGGGCAGGGGAAAATGTATTCACCGCGGCCCGGGCGGGAGTGCCGCCGGGCTGAATCGCTCCGCTCCACGCCGGCACTCCATTATAAACGAAGTATGCGAAATTCGGCTGCTCATCGTCCGCGTAAGGAACCGTGACGCTCGCCGCGCCGTTATCCGCTGCGGTGACGCGATAGCGCACGAGCCGCCGGTTCGTCTGCAACGCGCCCGGCATTGTGTACGAATAAATGCCGTCGCCCGCGAGTACGTCGCCGCCCGTGCCATCATCCACCATCGGCACATTCGTCCAGGTCGTCGCATAGGCGGCGTCGGTCTTGCGGATGTAAGTGCCGGGGTTCACGAGCTGGTAGCCGAGCGTCACGCTCGCCACGCCCTGCGGGTCCGTGACCTTTGCCGTGACGAGCACCGGCGCGCCCGAAGCCGGCTGCACTGGAAAGTGGTCCACCTGCCGGATGGCCGGCGGCGACACCGCCGAAAGAACCGTGTTTGCCGCGCCTGGCGAGCCTCCTGTCGCGCCGGGAAGCAACAGTTCCACATCGAGCAAAAGGTCGCTTGAAGTAATCGACGACTGGTGGAGTTCGATTGCCAGAATGTTGTCGCCTGCGACGAGCTTCGAGCCGGGAATCGTGTAGCTCAAATATGTGCCCACATTCGTCGCATTGGGCCCGAGATTGGCGTAGGCGTAAGGCGGATTAAACGTGCCATCCGCCGAGACTGCGGTGGCCGTTGCATCATCATTCACCCACACGACCGCCGCATCGTCGCGCCGGATATTGATCGTGAGATACGGAATCTGCGTGGGGTTCGCGATGGTGAAGTGTTTGCGGAAATAATACGCCTTGGTCTTGTCTGACGCGGTGCCACCGAAACCCGGTGAAGTGGCAAATGTCACCGCCGGGGTGAACTGCGTGCCCGTCGCGAATCCGGCGGGAAGCGACGCCGGAGCCCATTCCGCGCCCGTGTCATCAAAAGCCAGTTGCTTCCAAGTCGCCGGAGGTTCAGTCCGCGTCTCGCGATAGCGCCAGCCGGTCGAGCCCTTCGCGATGATCGCGGTATCCGGAGTTGTCGCCGAAGACCGCCACGACCCGCCGAGATCGTTATCCAGCGACGGGTGGATGAGTTCCGCCGTCGGCCCCACACCGTGCGCCGCGGTCGGCCATGGAAACCCGACGCCGTAGTTCACTTCATCCACCAAAGCGGCAGACGTGTTTTTGAGCTGAATGCGCTCGCCGCTATTCGACAGCCCGCCCACCCACGGACCGAGCGGCGCGAAGCCGTACCGCGTCTGGAAGACCGCCGGATTTTCCGCCACCACGAGGTATCCGCCCGCCGCGATCGTCGTGTTTGCGGGGATGGTAAATTCCACGCCGTTCTCGATTCGCCATCCGCCCACATTCACCGCTGCCGCGCCCGCATTGTGCAGCTCGATAAACTCCAGCGCTTTGGTGACGTCGGCCGGGTCGTAATTGATTTCATTGATGACGACCTGCCCGTGGGCAGCGAGTGCCATCAAGGCGGTAAGGAGAATGGCGGTTCGAGGAAGGATCTGTTGCATGAGTCGGCGGAACGTAACGCCGAAAACTCACTTTGCAACGATTGTGTGACGGGGAAAAATGCGCGCCGTTTCCACTCGCCGCCGGTGGCACGCTCAAACCGTGAGCGAGCCACGGAACCCTCTGGCGCTATAGTAAGATTGCGCGCCATTGTGCCCGACAAAGACGCGGCCGTACCGGCGCTCACCATAAAGTGCGCCGCCGAGTTTTCTGACATCCGCAGGGGCTTTCACCCAACTCGACGTTTTCGTATCGAAACTGCCTCGGCTCTGTAGCTCGCCATACTGCGTCTCCGTTAAAAGCTCGATGCCCATCTCCCGCGCCATATCCATCGCGGTGTTTTTGGGTTTGTGTTCCTTCCTCGATTCCAGCCCTGCACGGTCGTAACAAACGCTGACCCGGCCTTTCGGAGTTTCCGATGAACAATCGAAAAACGTGACCTCGCCCGTCTTTTTGTCGTGCGCGACCACGTCCGGCTCACCCCCTGTTTTTTCCATTTCGTGGAGGGACCACAGTTTGTCCGGATTGGCTTCCAGCCTGGCTTTCACCCTGGCCCACTCAAGCCCGTTGTGGCGGTTCATGTTGTTCGCAAACCGGGCTTCCAATGCGCTGAGAAGTGCTTCCCGTTGTTTTGGTGACATCGAGTTTGTGGTTTCAGTGGTTTTCATCGTGGATTCCTTTCAAAAGTTGCGTCGCGTGGCGATGGATCAGTCCGATTTCTTCGAGAAGATTCGTCGGAGGACATGGCCTTTCCACATGAGGATCCCCGAAAGGACAACCACCGGAAGGTAGATATACCTGAAAAAGGGCAGGTATTGCAGCGTCTCCGAAGGCGGGCCGTAAATATACCCCGCCAACGGAAGGGCAAAGAGGATGTGAATCCAGCGAAGAATCGAGCGCTTGGTGGTGTCTTTCATGATCGGTTCGTCAATCGACTTGCCCAGGAAGAGAGCGAAACGGACTGCGTGCTTCAACCCTCAAAACAACCGGGGCAGGAGATGGAAAAGTGCCCGAAGAGTCTGCCGCCGCGATTCGCTGGTTTCGCCGAACGCTATTTCTTCGGCGCTGCCTTTTCCTCGACTGAGAGGAGTTCAAATCCAGCCTTGAATCCATCGCTGCTGTTGTGGCCGGCAGTCAATCCGAGGGCAATTGTGGCAGGCCAGTCCACGTTGATGGGCTTGAGTTTGGTCCATTTCACGTCGTCGTTGCTGATGGATGCCGTGATCTTCCCACCCTCACGCTCGATCTGGAGAAAGACGTGTTCCTGCTTGGGTTCGAGCGGGTGCTCCCCGGCGTTTCCCCAGCGAACTCCGACTCCGTTGTCACGCAACTCGAAGCTCGCGAAGGTCATGTTCTGAGCGCCGGCCACCATCTCGGCTTTTTCCAGCCGAATGTAGTTCTTGTGGTCCATCGCGAGGACGAATCCCGCGCTATGGAAAGCGCGACGATTCTCTATTTGTGATTCAGCGCCCTTGGGGAAATTTCCGATCACTTTTACCTTCGCCACAAAATCGCCGGTCATCTGGCGCAGCACACGCGGCGCGTTCATCTGGTCGCGCTCAATGCACAGTGCATGCGGCTTTCCGGGGATCTCGATGTTCAGCCGCGGTCCGGCAACCGTAATTTTACAATCGCCATCCGGGTCCACCGGAACTCCCCATCCGGCGATTTCTTTCGGTGCGTCTTCACTCCGAACTTTAGCCGGAGCAAGCCACATGGCGGACATTAAGGTAAGGGTGAATGCGAGCCGAAAGACTGCGCGCGCCGCGGAACATAGCGATGTCGTTTTCATCGGGGGGAATCAATATCGGTTCGATAGGCAAACACAAAGCTATTTAGCGGAAAACATCCGCGTTTTTACGAGTCCGTTCCTTCGCCGTCGTCGCGGAATGGAACGGCGGCGATGCGCTGCGCAGTCGCGACTTGTGTCAGCCCAGAGCGATGACCTGGACGATGAACTCGTGACGCAGCAGACGCTCCGTTTTCCCATCGGCCTGCCGGAGGAAAACCGCGCTGCCGTTGGAATAGAGCACTCCGCCGTCCGGCAGCAGGTCGTAGGACAGGACGCCTTTTGCGATCACCGTTTCGGTACGGTTTGAAGCGCGGCGGACGAGCTCCCATGTTTTCGGAACGAGATCCGGAGCTTCGCCAGCATTGCGTTTGCGCATCTCTTTTTCCGCCTCGATGACGTTGCCCCACAGGACGAGGCGCTTCGTGTCGAGCGAGCGCTGACTCGACGCTCCGGCGCTGGTGAGTGGTTTGCCGGTGAATATGCTCGTGAAGAAATTGAAGAACTGGAACACCGCCCACAGCAAGCGAAACGGGATCAGCAGCACGTCCAGCGCAAGCCGCCACCACGGCTGCGTCTCCGTGCGGTAGGGACGCCGGATAAAATACAGCCCTCCTTCCGCATCGCAGCGTGGATTCAGAAAGTCGAATCGCGCGTCCTCCGCGATGGTCTCGATCTCCCCGCGTTCGAGGTCGAGATGTTGGATATGAAACGGCCCGAGACCGCGCACGATGCCGTCCCGACCGCGGCCGAGTCCCGCACTTTGAAAGACCAGCTCCTCCTTCTTTCCCGGCACCCAGCTCGGAGCCATATCGACGGAATCGCCCTCGGTGATTTCCTTTAATCCGCCACCGTCCGCCCGCAGCACGCCGATGTTTGCGGTCCCCGCCGGATAAGTCACCGCGCAGGCCAGGCGGGGCTCGGCGGGATGCCGCGAAAGATCGCGGATGCGCGTGTCGTTGCTATGCCAGAGCCGCGTTTCCTCCAGCCCGAGATTTTCCACGCGGAGAAGCCCGCAGATATCGGGCGTCTCGACCACGTAAAGAAGCGAGCCTGGCGTATCCGCATGGGCCACGGCGGATATCTCGATGGGCATTTCCGCCGGGTCCACCGCCCGCGGTTTCGCCCATGCCCCCATGAACTGCGCGCCTGTGCCTTCGGACTTCCACGCATGGCGCTGCTGCATCGCCAGCGCGCGGTCGCGAATCGCCTGCGCAAACTGGCTCTTGAGTTCACTCACCTTGGAGTCGTTGGAAATATGGAGCCGTCCACCGGCGAGGAATGCAAATCGAGACATGACGATGCGCTGAGCGGTTACGCCCCCGAAGCCCGCGCGTCAACGCTGACCATCGGAAGACGGCGATAAATAGTCCCCATTTGCCGTGCGTAGCGGTAGGGCGACAATCAGTCTGTCACCGCCGTTTGCCACTGAAAGAACCAGACCGGTTCAACCCCTGATGGCACCGTGGCTTCGCACGGATGCCTTCAGAAAAGTTTAGGCGTTTCCGGCCTTTGGGAGTTCATGGTGTGGCGTGTGTCTGGGAATGCCGAAGCTACTGAGGATGATGAAGACGATGGCCGAATAAGCCAAGACTGGCGCACCGAGAATGAGTGCGGTGCCTGGCAGGCCGTGAATGCCGAGCGAGTGAGCGAACTGAAAGGCCCAAGCGTAAGTGAGCGCCACGCGACGAGCCGCCAAAGTGTCGGCGCCCTCTGCCGGGAAGTTGATGGAGAGCGACCAAGTAAGAGCGACGAAAAGCACGAGAAGCAGGACACCGCCTCCGATGCTGATAAGGACTCGTTTCGCTTTCATTTACAGGATGCGCGAGGAAACGCCTAACGACCCCAAGCTCAGCGACGGCGGAGGCTGGCGCGGCCCGTGCATGGTGGGCGGAAAGGTGGTGGCGGAAGCACGGGCCGTGACAGCCGTAGCCGCTGCAGCGCATGGTTAGGCGTTTCCGGGTTCATTGCTTGAGACGTTCGAATAAGAGTTTGTTGTATCGCTCGGCGTAGCTCATCGCGAGGTGCTGAAGTCTCGCGTGCTCGGAACCCAGAATCGAGTCAGTCGTGCCAGCGAGATAACGAATGCCGTAGCGAGAAGCCAGTGAATGCTCGACGCCGGGAGTGACGACCGTGTAGCCGCCGACTCCGATGAAGCGTCTGTCGCCGCGTGCTAGCGCCGAAGATAAGTCGCTCTGCGGGTCTGCTGTGTCGAGCCAGCGCAAACTGCGGACGGCTGGCGAAATATCGGGTGTGTGCTGTGCTGATGGCGAAGTGGATGCACAGCCAGCAAGAAAGACTGCTGAACACGCGAATGCTAAAGCCCTAGTTTTCACGAGACGCGAGGAAACGCCTAACGACTGGATCACGAACAAATCCGTTTGTTTGTGATCCACCTTTATAGGCGACAGTTTTGTTGGAATATTGCGGGACTGGGCGGTCATGGGCGTGGATTTACGCTCGTATGGCGGGATCAGGCAACGATTTTGTCGGCTTTTGCGCGCATGGCGTGGCAAAGTTTACTGAAAATGATCCCGCGGGGGGCCTACTCCGGGTGGTGGACGACGACTTTGTCCGAAGCGCGCTCGTTGCCGTCGTCGATGCGGACGACGACCCAGATGGAGATGGCGCTGCCGGGGTCCGCGAGGCCAAACGTCGTCTCAAACGGCGCGGGCGTGCGGTCGGTGCGCGTTTCGAGCAGGATGGCGTCGTCGAGGGTCGCGTCGGCGCCGATGGCGGCGAAGATTTGATAGTCTTTGAACTGCGCCTCGGCGGATTCGGTGTAGTCGCCCACGGCCTTATTAGGTGCGACAAATCCGACGCTGACTTGCACAGGGTCGGGCGTGTGGCCGGGCTCGGGCGTGACTCGCGGGATGGTATCTATAAGCGGCTGGTTGCCCGCGATTTTGAACCCTACAGCCGAGCGATAGCTAATCAGGACGGCGCGGATGAATTTCATCGTCTTATCGCGGCGCGCACGGGCGACGGTGAGCGTCTGGCCGGCGTCGCCGTGCTCCATATAGCGCTGGGTGAGCAAGTCGAGCATCGTGCCAAACTGCGCGAGGGAGACGGTCTCCGGCAGCTCGGGCGTCCCGGCCTGGAGGACGATGGGAAGGGTGATTCCCGCAGGCGCGGGCGCGGCGTTTAGCTTTGCCCAAAGCGAGCGCATATCGCGCAGCGGCGCGCAAAAACGCTCCTCGCCCGCGGTGATTCCGGGAGCATCCGGCCGCGCGGAAATGTATTCGGTGGAAGAATAATAACCATCGAGCAAATCGAGGAATAAATTA
>JANMGP010000348.1:0-4206 GCA_031374705.1 Verrucomicrobiaceae bacterium
CACGCCGGAGACTTGTCACATGCTCATGTGGGTCATGTCAGACCGCGCCCTCCCGCGCTCGCTCCGAATGATCGAGGGCTTCGGTGTTCACACGTTCCGGCTCATTGATGCGGCAGGCGCGTCGCGATTCGTGAAGTTTCATTGGCGCCCGAAACTCGGTGCGCAGTCCGTGTTGTGGGATGAGGCGGTGAAGATCAACGGAGCCGATTCCGACTTTCATCGACGCGATCTTTGGGAGGCAATCGACCGTGGTGATTTCCCGGAGTGGGAGTTGGCGCTGCAAGTGTTTGACCAAGCCACCGCGGACAAGCTCGACTTCGACGTGCTCGATCCAACCAAGCTGATTCCGGAGGAAATCATTCCGCTGCGAATCGTCGGCAAACTCGTGCTCAATAGGAACCCGGATAACTTTTTCGCCGAGACAGAACAGGTCGCGTTCCTGCCCACGAACATCGTTCCGGGCATCGACTTCTCGAACGATCCGCTGCTGCAAGGTCGGCTCCATTCGTATCAGGACACGCAGCTCAGTCGTTTGGGCGGACCAAACTTTCATCAGATCCCCGTCAACGCGCCGAAGGGCTGCCCGATGCAGAATTATCAGCGCGATGGCCTGCGGCAAATGCAGGTGCCAAAGGGACGCGTGAACTACGAGCCGAATTCCGTGGAGGGCACCCCGAGAGAAAATCCGACGCGCGGTTTCACGAGCTACGCCGAGCCGATGGACGGCGTGAAAGAACGCCGACGCTCGGAGACATTTGCGGATCATTACTCGCAGGCGCGGATGTTCTTTCGCTCGATGTTGCCGCGTGAACAGGCGCACATCATCAGCGCCTTCGCATTCGAGCTGGCACACGTCGAGCGCAAGGCGATCCGGCTGCGGATGCTCGGGCATCTCGCCAATATCGACGCGGACCTGCACGCCGGAGTGACCGCCGCGCTCGGCATGAGTGATCCTGCGGAAAAAATCACGCCTGCCGTCACAGCGCGCGACCTCCCGCCGTCGCCCGCGCTAAGCATCATGGCAAAGGCAAAGCCCACGCTCGAAGGCCGCAAGCTCGGCGTGCTGCTCACAGACGGCTTCGATGCGAGGCTGCTCACCAAGCTCCGCGCCAGTGCCAAAGCGGAGAAGGCAGCGCTCGCCGTGATTGCGCCGAAAGTCGGCGGGGTGAAAGACAGCGACGGCAAGCTCGTCGAGGCGGACTTCCCGCTTTCCTCAGCGCCGTCGATTTTCTTCGATGCCGTCGTCATCCTTGCTTCCGAAGACGGAGCCAAAGACCTTGCCACGCAGTCGGCGGCCATCGGCTGGGTGGGCGATGCGTTCGCGCATTTGAAAGTCCTCGGCCACACGAGCGGCGCGCAAGTGCTGCTCGACCGCGCCGGGTTCAAGCCAGACGCCGGCCTCATTGCACTCCCGGATGACAAGTCCGTGGGCACCTTCATCAAGGCGGCGAAAGCGGGTCGAATCTGGGCACGGGAAGAGACGGTGCGCCGGCCTGGGTGAGCGTGTTTGTCACGACACGAAAGCCTTCAGCGCAAAACCCAGCCCCATCAACGATCCTCGCCAGCAGCGTGAGAAAGGCGTCTCCAGAATGCTAGAATGTGCTTTCTGCAATCAAGCGCTCCTCCGCAGAGAGCCAATGCTCGAGGTGGTTGCCGTGCTGCGAGCCTCCTGCCTCGAAGTTTTCGTAAGCACGGACGGCGATGTCTTCCGGCGTGGGTTTGCCGAAGATGGGTTCTTCCTCGGTTGCGGCTGCGTTGTATTTGGGCTCAGTGCGTTTATTGGCTTTCATAACGCGGGACATTGTTCCCTCCACGACCGCTTGGTATGGGGTGAAACCCTACCTCTGCACGAAAAAGGCCGCAGTCTTTGCGGACTGCGGCCTTGTGCTTTTTGGCGAAAGGGTGCGCCTACGGTGGTGTGGGCGTCGGGGTTGGCGTAGGAGTTGGCGTCGGTGTTGGTGTTGGTGTCGGCGTTGGCGTCGGGGTTGGCGTAGGCGTAGGTTTCGGATCTTCGAGGAGGTGCTGTGGGCAATACAGATTCGCTTTGTCTTCCTGGTCTCTGAACGTAAGTGCCAGCGTCAACAGATTGATGAAAAGCTGGTCTTTCAGCGCGATGAGGGCGGCGCGGCGCTGTGCGGCAGTGGCGTCTTTCGCGGCGCGGCCTGTGGTGGCGCTGCTGAAGACTGCGATCCACATGCTCAGCAATCCTCCAGCGAGGGTGACGATTGCGGGCTTCAAGTCTGCCGCATGCACGGTGACTCTTCCCGCGAGTGCGCCGAGGAGCGCCTCCAGCTCCGAGTCCACGGCCTCGGTGATTCCGTCGCGGCCGCCGGGGAATGCCTCCAGCACTTGCTCGGAGTTGGCTCCGTAGGTGGCTACGAAATCGCTGTGGATGCGGTGAAGGTCGGGCGAGAGGTTTTTGCGAAAAGTCTCTTTGGCCAGTGTCTTGGCGAGCTGGATGCCGAACTTTGAGGTTTCATCGGTCAGGACCCCGCCGAGGGTGTTGAGCCGCGTAGTGGTGGCGGTGATGAGGGGGTTCAGCGTGGCCCCCGCATTATTTGCGATCATCTTTGCGAGATGGTTGCTGGTGTAGGTTATGGCTTCATCGGTGCTGATGTCATCATCGAGGAATGGATTGAAGAAGAAACGGCGTAGGTCGATCATAGGAGTGGAAGAGTTTCCCGCATGTATGCCTGCGCGTGCGGCGGGGCAAGCAAACATTTCAGCCCGTGCGACCGGATGTCCGGTCAGGCATCCGAAGTTTTCCTGAGTAGCGAGCGGGCGTCCGGTAAGGCGTCCGACGTTTTTAGGGGTGGCAAACGAACGTTCGGCGGGGCATCCGCCATTTTCAGGATTGGAAAACGAGTGTTCGGTGGGGCATCCGAGGTTTTCGGAGGTGGCAAACGAGTATTCGGTGGGGCATCCCCAGTTTTTGGGGGTGGCAAACGAGCGTTCGGTGGGGCATCCCCAAAACAGCGGGTAAAAAACGACACCCCCATTGGAGGGCTTTTTCCTCTGTAAGTGGCTATTTTTATACAGCAGCAGGGCGGGCGGCGAAAGTAGTCTTCGACTTTAGTCGGTCAAACTGAGGGAACGAGAGACAGGGTGGCGTATGACGGAGACGTCGCCGAGAAATGCCACCCGCTCACGCCCAATCACGTCGCGCCGACTAAAGTCGCTGACTACTTTGGCGCTCCGTCGGGCGAGGGCTCTTTCGCTTTGCACGATGGGGGTATGGGGCAATGACCCCATAGGCGGCCGTGGGAAAAATGGTCACTTTCACGCCCTTGACGACGATCTCCACACAAAAAAACGAAGCAGGGTCCCCCGCGACCGCGACATTTCCGGTTGTCGCCATGGCTGCATCGGTGGGTGGATTGAAGGCGCTTTCCGTGATCCTTGGCGGGTTGCCGAAGGATTTCCCGGCGGCGATCGCGATCGTGATGCATCTTTCTCCCGACTTCAAAAGCGTGCTCGCGGAGATCCTCGCCAAGCGCACGGATTTGGTCGTCAAGCAGGCGGAGACAGGCGACGTCTTGTGCCGGGGTTGCGTTTTTATTGCTCCGCCGAATCACCACGTCTCCGTCGCCGCGAATCGCAGGCTGAAGCTCTCATCTTCGGACGCGGTGAAGATCCATTACGCACGGCCCTCTGCCGAGCCGCTCTTCGCTTCGGTCGCTGCGGTTTTCAAAAAGAACGCGATCGCGGTTGTGCTCACGGGCGGCGATGGCGATGGGTCGTTCGGCGTGCGAATCGTTAAGGATGAAGGCGGCACTGTCATCGCGCAGGACCGCCCAACGTCGGAAGATTTTAGTATGCCGAGGGCATCCATCGAGACGGGCGAAGTGGATTTCATCCTGCCACTCGATGAGATTGCGCCGAAATTGATCGAACTTGTGACGCGCCTCTATCCAACCGGGAGCAATGCTGCCATGCTCGCGCCCGAATGAAAAAGAAAACTCCACAGAAGCGCCCCAGCAAAAAATCCACCGCCGCGCCTGCGGGTGCGGCGTTTCCGATCGTCGGCATCGGCGCTTCGGCGGGAGGGCTGGAGGCGATTGAGCAATTTCTGAAGCATGTGCCTGCGGGGAGCGGAATGGCGTATGTCATCGTCCAACATTTGGACCCTACGCACAAAGGCATCATGTCCGAGTTGCTCCAGCGCAGCACGCCGATGAAGGTCGTGCAGGTAAAA
Source organism: Verrucomicrobiaceae bacterium (assembly GCA_031374705.1). Lineage (GTDB taxonomy): Bacteria > Verrucomicrobiota > Verrucomicrobiia > Chthoniobacterales > Chthoniobacteraceae > SXWH01. The sequence continues at coordinate 4,196 of JANMGP010000348.1, forward strand.
GATCGCACGAA
>JANMGP010000355.1:0-3946 GCA_031374705.1 Verrucomicrobiaceae bacterium
ATTCGAGACAAAGCACAGCGCGGTTCATCAGAGAAGCAGGACGGAATGCACAGAGCCTTTCGTTTTCCGCAACGCGTCGTCGGCAAGCATGTTGTGACGCGTTCGGTAGGCCCTCCGCTGCAAAGGTGATAAAGCGCCGAAAACCGACACCCCTGTGACTTTTGCGACTTTGTTGCCCAGTAGTTTTATTGATCAGCACAAGTATGCAACTGAGTGGTATATACAAACCATCATCAGCAATCCGAACACCTACAGCGAAGGCTGGTATTACTCTCCATTCCCCGGAGGCCACGCTTTTCCCGGCGGAACACCGCAAGCGCCACTCGCTGCTTTTGCTCCTGTGGCGGCGTTTGGCGGAATTGCGGCTTCTCCGCCGCCGCCGATGTCTGGCTTTTCGACCTTTGGAACCGTGGCGGAGCCGACGACTGGCAGTTACACGCTCACTGAGCAGGGCAATGCGGGCATTTACCAGACGGTGACGCTGCCGATGAATGTGAGCACGCTGAAGTTTCGCGTGCAATTTACCCAGCCGGGCGACGGGGACTATATTGAGGTGAGTTTTGGCGACCATCTCTCGCTGGCGCTCATCGCGGATGGCTCTATCGGGCGGGCGGGGTTGGTGGAGTTTGAGGTGCCGGTGGTGCATTATGGCGGGGAGACGGGGCAACTGCTCTTTAAGCTGAACGGGCTCGGGGCGGATACTGCGGTGGCTGTGGTGGATAGCATCACCGTCAATACTGCCGACGATGCGGACGGTGATGGGCTGACTTTTGCCCAAGAAACTGCGCTGGGCACGGACCCGCGCTATCACGATTCGGATGCGGATGGGCTGGATGACCTTTACGAGGCGAGCGTGAGTATGACCAATCCGCTGCAACCGGACTCGGACGGCGACGGGATGGGCGATGCTGCGGAGTTGACGGCGGGGACGAATCCGAATCTGCCGACTTCGCGCTTCATCGCCTACACGCCCGTGCGCAACGCGAATGGAAGCGTGACGCTGACTTGGGCCGCTGTGGCGGGTAAGACATACACGATTTACCGCTCTGCCAGCGCCGATTTTGCCAATAACGATGTGGTCGCCTCCGCGCTTCTCGGCTCTGCGCCGCAGACGAGCTGGACGGATTCGACGGTGCCAGCGGGGGCGGCGGCGATGTTTTATGTGGTGCAGGTGGAGGAGGAATAAGGCCCAACGCCTCCGCAGCCTTATCTTCTGTGCGTGCCGTGCCTCCAAGGGCGCGGAGAATTGATTTCGCCAAAACTCTGACTAGACAGGTCAGACTCCATGTTTTACGTTGTGAGCATGACAACCGGCGTATGGCAATTGCAGGAGGCGAAGAGCCGCTTTAGTGAACTCGTGGAGACGGCTATTTTGAAGGGTGCGCAGACGGTGACGAAGCACGGGAAGCCTGCGGTGGTGGTGATTTCGGCTGAGGAATATCAGCGCACGGCGGCTCCGAAGAAATCACTCGCGGCTGCGCTGCGGGCATGTCCCGAGGATTTGACTGCGCTCATGGGCAAGCGCGCGAAGCAGACCGCCCGTAAGGTAAATCTCGGCTGATCGGGGTGATGGTTTACTTGCTGGATACCAACGTGGTTTGCGAAGGCACTTCGAAGCAGCCAGAAGCGCGAGTGCTGGCGTGGATTGAAGCTCACTCGCACGAATGTTTTCTATCCAGCGTATCGCTGGGCGAAATCTGGAAAGGCATTCATCGCCTGCCGGAAGGGAAGCGCAAACGGGGGCTCGTGCAGTGGGCGGAGGGGCTCGAAAACGACTTCGCGGAACAAACGCTCGGACTCGATACCACGACGCTGAAAACGTGGGGCAAACTTTACGCAAAGCACGAAGCCAAAGGCTTCAATATGGATGTGATGGACAGCCTCATCGCTGCGACCGCGCTGGTGCATGAGCTCACGGTGGTCACGCGAAACACTTCTGATTTTCCGACGGACGTAAAGACCGTCAACCCGTGGACCGCGTGAACTCCGGTTTGGATGCCTGAGATCGCGCCGCACCGAGATTTTACGCCACTCTCTGCGATTTCCCGGCGCGTTGCACGGTGTCTACCGCCGTCTCGCTGGCTTCGCCGACGTTTGCGGTTGCTTGGTTTTTCGTGATGTCCAATGCGGAGATGATTTCTTGCTGTCGCTTTGTCGCATCGCCAAGGCGGGCTTCGTGCTCGAAGGGGAGGCCGAGTTGTTTTGCGAGGTCTTCGCGCTGCTTGATGGTGCGGCGGTGGTCGGATTCGCGTTCGGCGAGTTTGTCGGGGATCGTGTTGAGGGCGTGTTCGAGGGATGCGATGGTGCCGGCGGGGCTTTCGCTGACGTTGGACTGATAGGTGTGGCGGCCTTCGATTTGGAGTGTGGTTTTGGCTTCGAGGCGGTGGAGCGTGAAAGGAAAGCCTGCGATTTGGCCGAGTGGTTTACTGTTGGCGAAAGGCTTCATCGCGGCGGCGAGGAACACGAGGGCGCGGCCTGCTTTTACTCGGTCGGTGAACGTCTCGCCTTGGATGGTCATGGTGAAAGCGTCGCCTGCTGTGCTGGTGCGCGTAGCGAGGTCGGCGGTGATTTCGGCGATGTGGCGCTCGGTGGTGGCGATGGAATCTGTTGCCGCGCGGATTCGGCAGCGGATGTGATATTGGCTGTCGGCGTGCTGGCGTTTGAGGCGCGTGAGGCGCAGGACTTCGGCGTCGATACTCGCTTTCTCGATGACGAGCGGATTGCCCGACGCGATGGCTTTTACCTCGGCGTAAGTCAGCGCGGCGGCATCTACATCCTCGGCGCGGCGCATCGTCGCGTCGCCGGTCATCACTTGGGCGATGAAGCGGCATTTTGTCTCCAACGTTTGCCACATGTAAGCATCGAACGAACCCTCGGTGACGTAGCGGAAAATGCTCACGCTCTCGTTCGTATTTCCTTGCCGCAGGATGCGGCCGTCGCGCTGTTCGATGTCCGCCGGACGCCACGGCGCATCGAGGTGATGAAGCGCCACGAGACGCCGCTGGACGTTCGTGCCTTCGCCCATTTTCGGCGTGCTTCCGAGGAGGATGCGGACGCGCCCCTCGCGCACGTTTTTGAAAAGCGACGCCTTCGCCGCGTCCTCGTCGTAGTCCTGAATGAACGCGATTTCGCCCGATGGAACGCCGCGTTCGATGAGCTTTGCACGCAGGTCGCCATATACGGAAAAGCCACCGCCATTTGCCTGCGGCGTCGAGAGGTCGCAGAAGACGAGCTGTGCTCCGCGGGTTTCCTGCGAGTCGTTCCATATCTTGTAAATCCGGGCTGCCGCGAGATTCACTTTGCTGTCGGGATGGTCGCGCACGCCGCCGAGGACGAGGCGTAAATCGAGCGCCGCCTTCCGTCCTTCCGTCGTGATTTTCAGCATATTGTCCTCACGCGGGTCCACTTTGCCGCCCTTGATTCGCTCGGTGCGCGCGACGAGCGATTCCACGAACTTCTTCAGCGCTGGCGTCACCGGTGCGCTCACTGTGGTGGGTCTTCCTTGTTCCAATTTCGGGATTGGAAGTTTCAGCATTTCCGCTGTCTGCACGTCGGCGACACGGCGGAACATTTGCATGAGCTCCGGCACGTTCACAAAGCGCGCAAACCGGCTCTGCAATCGGTAGCCGCTGCCATCCGGGCTCAACTCCATCGCCGAAACTGTCTCTCCAAAAGTGCCCGCCCACGAATCGAAATGCTGCAATCCGTTCCGCCCTAGCGCGCCCATTTGCAAATACCGCTGCATGGTGAACATCTCCGCCATCGTGTTTGAAATCGGTGTGCCGGTGGCGAACACTACGCCGCCGCCACGATTCTTCGCCTGCACGTGCTGCACCTTTAGAAACAAGTCGAAAGCCCGCTCCGAAGCGGTCTGCGGCAGTCCTGCCACACGCGTCATCTTCGTGACGTAAAAGAGGTTTTTGAACTTGTGCGCTTCGTCCACGAA
>JANMGP010000053.1:0-39189 GCA_031374705.1 Verrucomicrobiaceae bacterium
GTATTCGAGAGAAGTCGAAATTCCGGTCCTTTACAAAGGCAAGAAACTCGCGTGCGGATACCGCGCCGACTTCATCTGCCTCAACGGAATCATCGTAGAACTCAAAGCCCTGGACGACCTCACGAGCAAAGAAGACTCGCAAGTTCTCAACTATCTCAAAGCCACTGGACACAACCGCGCCATGCTCCTGAACTTCGGAGCAGCCAGCCTTCAGCATAAACGCATCGTTTTCAACTACACCGAGCCGACCGACGACGAAGGCACGCAACTTTAACCAACCAACTACCGACAACTATGGGCAAACCAACAGGCTTCCTTGAATTCGCGCGCGAGCTTCCGCTCGACCGCAGCGCCATCGCACGCATCAACGACTGGAACGAATTCCACGAGCACATGGACGAGCCGAAGCTCAAGCAGCAGGGCGCGCGTTGCATGGATTGCGGCATTCCGTTTTGCCACACCGGCACGCTCATCAGCGGCATGGCCAGCGGATGCCCCATCAACAACCTCATCCCCGAGTGGAACGACCTCATTTATCGAGGCCTGTGGAAGGAAGCGCTCGACCGTCTGCACAAGACGAACAACTTCCCTGAGTTCACAGGACGCGTCTGCCCCGCGCCGTGCGAAGGCTCGTGCGTGCTCGGCATGAACAACCCGCCGGTGACGATCAAAAACATCGAGGTTTCCATCATTGATAAAGGCTGGGACGAAGGCTGGGTCACACCCGAACCGCCGAAATCCCGCACCGGCAAAAAAGTCGCCGTCGTCGGTTCCGGCCCCGCGGGCTTGAGCGCCGCTGCGCAGCTCAATAAAGCCGGCCATTGGGTCACCGTTTTCGAGCGCGCCGACCGTCCGGGCGGGCTGCTCATGTATGGCATCCCCAACATGAAGCTCGATAAAAACCAGGTCGTCCTCCGCCGCATCGGTCTGCTCGAGCGCGAAGGCGTCACGTTCCGCTGCAACACCGAGATCGGCAAAGATATCACCGCACAGGAACTCACGACCGACTTCGATGCCGTCGTCCTCTGCACCGGCGCGACCAAGCCGCGCGATCTCCCCATCGAAGGCCGCAACAGCAAAGGCATCCACTTCGCCATGGAATTCCTCCATTCCAACACCAAGGCGTTGCTCGATGGCACCGAGCCGCCCATCACCGCGAAGGGCAAAAACGTCGTCATCATTGGCGGCGGCGACACCGGCACCGACTGCGTGGGCACATCCATGCGCCACGGATGCACGACTGTCACGCAGGTCGAAATCTTACCGAAGCCTCCGCTCGAACGCGCCAAAGACAACCCATGGCCCGAATGGCCCAAGACCTACAAAATGGACTACGGCCAGGAAGAAGCCGCCGCAAAATTCGGTGCCGACCCGCGCGTCTATGTCACCACCGCCAAGAAATTCGACACCGACGCAAACGGCAACGTCAGCGCCGTCCACCTCGTCGAAATCAAGTGGGAGAAAAACGACAAAGGCCAGTTCATCCCCGTGGATGTCCCCGGCACCGAGCGCGTCCTCCCGTGCGAACTCGTCCTCCTCGCCATGGGCTTCCTCGGACCCGAGCAACCGCTGCTCGAAGCTCTGAACATCGAGCGCGACCCACGCAGCAACGCCAAAGCCGAGCACGAAAAATACACCACCAGCGTCCCAAAAATCTTCGCCGCCGGCGACTGCCGCCGCGGACAAAGCCTCGTTGTCTGGGCCTTCAACGAAGGCCGCGGAGCCGCCCGCGAATGCGACAAGTTCCTCATGGGCGCGACGGACCTGCCGTAGGCACCGACCAAAAATTTAGGCGCTCATTTGTTTCGCTGGAACGAAATTACACCGGGCTGCCAGTTCCATTGCGATAGCCATTTGCGCACTTTTTTCGGGCGGCCATCCGATGATGTTTGCGTGGTTGTGCGGCGGCTCGTCAGGGTTCGCGCCCAGTTTTTCTTTCCGGGCGTCATGTGCCTGAAAGTCGGCACGCCCGAGCAACTCAAACTGCCGGTTTTCTTTTGCGGCCCGCTCGCTCGCCACGAACTCGCCCGCTGTTGTGATTTCGATTTCGGACAGGTCGCGATGGCGTGTCACTGATAGCTCGACTCGGCTGTACGGAAGCAACGCCCGCGCATTCACTCCGTCACCGTTTTTCGGAAGCCATCGCTTTTCGACGACGAATCGCGCAAGCCGTTCGTCATCGCCCACCGGAACTTCCGCAAGCGGACCCTTGTTCACGCAGCGAGCACTCGTCGGATGAGCGATTGTAGCGTTTCGGAAACTGTGCCGAAAAACGGTTCGCTGCCGTGGAACTTCGCAGAACCAATCAGTGCGGCGTAATCGAGCCCGTTACTAGTGCGAACGCTGACCATCACGGTGCGTCGCGCGGATTTTCGCCATTCAAATGAAACGCAGCCGTCAGGGTCTGCGCCGATTTCCGGGCAGGGAATGCCAATGGGCAGACTGCGGATGAATCGTTCGGCGGCGCGATACGCATCAACACTTACCGCTTCAGCGTCATATCCGTCCCAGCCGGGGAGGCGGCAATCGAGCATCAGTTCGTTGAGTTCAGAAAGCAGTGATTCCGATGCACTGCTTGCGCAAAGCGATTTTGAAACTTCTGCGTATTGTGGACGCTGATACTCGACGCAAGCCGGGGCGTATGCGGCGCACGACAAGTTTGCGGCTAAAGCTGAGGCTTTGAATATCATGTGGACAAGTGGTCAATAGCTTCGTCGGTCAATAGCCCGAAAAATGCCAGATTTTTCAGCTTCCGCATCTCGGAAAGCACATCTTTGAGCTCGCGTCCGAGCATGGAAAGCGGCTCTTTCAGGACGATTTCCACGTCCAACATGAAAGAAAGTGTTTCCCCGGGAACGGCATCAAATGCCGGCGTCAGCGTGGAGCAGACCACGCATGGCGAGCCGGGAACCGCGAATTGTGCCTGATTCACAAATCCGTGGAACTGCCAGTTCAGTTGAGGCGGAGGCGTCGGAGGAGTGGTGAAATAACGTGCGAGCCGGAATCCTTCCGCCGGAAACTTGAGCTGGTTGATAAATCTCGCCGAAACGGAATGAAGCTCCTCCGGCCTCAACCCTTCCTGATAATCCGCCCATCCGCTCAACGCGCTTTTTTCCAGCAACTCCCACGTCTCGTATGGAGCCAGTCGGCTGAATGTATATCCATCTCGGCGGACTTGATGAACCGCCGGTCCTTGTTTCGAACGAAAGATGAATCCTTCCATTTCCGGCACACACACTTCTGGTGGCAGCTCACCCTGCGGTGTATGCACGAACTTTACCTGAAATGGACGCAACTCTTGAATTTCCGTGTGCGCCACCCATTTCGCAGCCATCCGTGCGCGAACCGACTCCGGCTTCCAGCCAGCAGAGGCATTGGCCTGAAAATTCAACAGCGCTTCGATAATTGGCGCATTCGGAAGATGACGTGGTTCAGACATTTCTAAGCACAAAGAATCAGTCGCAACGCCATTCGACAAGCTTCCCACGCTTATAGTTCAAAATTTCTCCCGAGATCGTCCGGAATTCATCCTGCGCGAGATGAACCGCCCACTCTGCACCGAGCAGGATTAGCATTCACGTCCCGCGATGACTCGGTGAATAGCATCCAGCACAGCATCGAGATGCTTGCCGAGGTCTTCGGCGAGGAAGCGGAGGATGTGGTAGCCGTGCGTTTGTAAAAGGGCGTCTTTACGGCGGTCGCGGCGGTAGTGGTCGGGCGTGAGGTGTTGCGGGCCGTCTATCTCGATGGCGATGCGGTGCGCTTCGCTGAGGAGGTCGATTTCCATTTCGCCGAAGCCGTCGAACGGGATGGGGAGTTTGGTGTTGAGGCGGAATTTTCCGGCAAGCGCGGGGAGCGTTTCGAGGCGGCGGAAAAGGAACGCTTCACTCGCGCTGCGGGCGCGGTCCGTGGAGTCGCCGAGCGAGCGCGTGGCGTGGACGAAGAGCGTGGCGAGCGGCTGATCCACACCGTCGCGGATGAGCCGCTGAACGCTGGCTGCGTAGTCGATTTTCCACTGCGAGTCGATCGGCAGCGGGACGTTTGCGGGCCATCCGGGGAGCGCGCTGGCGGGCAGCAGGAGCGTGTAGCCGACGGCTTCGTATCCGGCGCAGCGGCGGTCGAACATTCGCAGGAGCATTGGCGCGTCGAGGTCGCCGTAATCATAGACTTGCACGACTCGTTTGCCGTCATGGAGACGGTGCCGTCGCCCGACGTATTGGGCGACGGTGCCGCGCCACGAGACGGGCATGGTGAGTAAAAGGGTATCGAGACGCGAGTCATCGAATCCCTCGCCTAGGAAGCGCCCAGTGGCGACAATGACTCGCGGTTCGTCGCTTTTGATTACGCTTTCGCTGTCGGTGGGTTTCCGTATTGTCCCGCACTATGCCAATGGAGTCCGTCAAGTTGGATGAAACTTTAAAGGCCGCTTTTGCGGTATCCTACGATAAATTTAGGGCGGAGCTTGCGCGGTTGGTTCGTTGGAAGGAAGACGTTGTGCCAAGTCTGTTTCGCATCCTCGACTCGCCCGAATTGTCAATTTGGCGGCCTCGCTCCAGTGAAGCGCCATACGGAGTTTTTGCATTGCAGAATCTTGCAGCACACAGGCCGGAAAAGATATGGGACTACGCACATTTCGCGGAAACCTCTGATCCCGAAATCCGAAATCGAGTGATCGGCCTGCTGATGGGCGTTCCGAATTCGAAAGGCTGTGCGGCTGCTGGCAGAGATAGCCAGCCAAGGGCACAGTGACGCAGTCCACGCAGTTCTCGATGCACTCTGCCATTTGCGGGCAAATCCCGATGAGCAATCAATTTTAAGCTTTTGGCCGATACTTCGTGAGTTACTGACATCCCAAGAACGAGGTTCAGATCGGGGTTCTGTCGCTGTGACGGCTGCTGGGATTATGTTGCGATGGAACTCGGAGAGAGCAATTGCAGACATAACTCTACCGGAAGTTCTTCGTGTCGAGAATCCAAGTGTAGCTGGCGTTCTAGCAATCTTGGAGAATGCGGAAGTGGTCGTTCCATCTGTGCTCACGCTTCCAATTGCTGAGCGCTCATTCATCGAATCGGCGACCGATGACTTCCAAAGTAAAGTCTTTGAAGAATGCCTGCCTGCACTCGCCCGCGCTCGGCATCCGCGTGCATCGGAAATGATTGCCAAGGTAATTGCTGAGGGTGAGCCTCCTTGGGGACATGGCGAGTTCACTGTCACTGATCCACCACGATGGAGATCAGCACTTCGCAAAATTGCTCGATTTCGAGCCGCATCCAGAGCAATGGCCGCGTCCGCAGGAGTCTCCATTAATGTTGGGTTCGGTTTGGCCAAACTCAAAGACCGTGTTGGTGGGGACGGACTCACTCGCCACCAACGGGACGCTGAAACTGTTTGGTCACTGGATACCAGAGTATCGATGGGCGGTTTCGATCCGCTTTACGATGAAGCTGAAGTCTATCAAATACTTGAACTGGAGGACGCGCTAAAGGCAATCGGCTCTCAGCGCCACGCAGACATCGCTCGTCGTGCAAACGAAGTAGTGAGGTCACGTGTAGTAGATTTCGAAGAGTACCTCAAAGGAGGTTCCGAGTTTGTCTCGGACGAATCATGCGAAGAGAAAAGAGTGCTTTTAGGTGCTCTTGGCACCGAATGGATCCGTCTCGGTTCTCTCGACTCATATCTTTTGCAATTCACAGCGAAACATCCGGACGATTTTCGCGGGCTAAAGTAACTGGCTTTCTGAACTCTCTGCCGCCCTCGCGGTTGTGCACAAGAAGGGCCCACTGGTCTGGAAACGGCACCATCTCAGTATCCACGAAAACGCTGTTCCCGTTTTCCATCGCAGCCTTTTGCAGTGGCAGCGCAATAAGATTTCCGAAGCCGCCACTGGGGAGTGTATCCTGATTTGGAAATAACCGGTCATAGCTTTTCAAGCCGACCTCTGGACGCTGCTCCATTGTCTCCGTGAGAATGTGCGAGCCGAGTTTGCGCGCGAGTGTCGCAGCAATTGCTTCACCAAAGAAATCCACACGTGTCCGCCGTTTCCAGAGCGCGACCGTTCCAGCGATGCGGCGACGTTCAGCGTGCCGCATGTTTCCAAAAACGCCCGCGCATCAACGCACCAAGCGTCGCCATCGAAATCCACCGCGAGAAACCAGCACCGCTCATCGCGGAGCATAGGATACACACCGAGCACGAACGGGTTTCCCCGCTCATCCGCGCCGGAGAGATGCGCACGAACGACCTCCTCGCTGACCGGTAGCCATGCTTGATTCGGACAATCGCTGCACTTGATGCGCGGCTTTTCGCACACCCCGCGCACCCACTCATTTCCGCACGCAGGAGAATAGCCTGCCCGCCCAGTCTTCCGACTCTCGAACCGCTGCGGATACACATCCTCCCGCCCGCGAAACAGCGAGCGGAAGAGAGCGATCTTTTCTGCGGGCGGCGAGGCGTTGGTGATGGACGGAGTCGTCAAGATGTTGCCGTGTAACTCTCACAGCAGACTGGGGCGAGCTCCAAAAACCGACGCCCGGCCCGACGCCTTACTATCCAGCGAGCAACACGCGCAGCGCGGCCAGATTTTCCTTTGCGGAAAAGAGCGCTTTCACGGGCAGCACGAGCCCCTTGATGATCTCGCTGCGAAGCTCTCCGGTGCTTGATTTGAGGTTGAGCTCATACGCCGAGCGGCGCAGGACGTATTGTTCGACGACACGTTTTCCGGCGTCCAAAATCCAATATTCGCCGACCCCATGAACTTCGTAATCGTCAAACTTCACCTTGCGATCCCGAGCTTCCGTGGAGTCGGAGAGCACTTCGACGATAAGATCGGGAATGGGAAACTTCATCGTGTTGGGTTTGAACTTCGCGACTTTTTTGCTGCTGAAAAATACGACATCCGGCTCGTAGTCATTGCGAGGGAAAACGCAGAGACATTTCTCGCACTTCACCTCGCCTAGAGCGTGCATATCAACGTATGTGCTAACCAGGCGCAGGACCTTCGTTGTCACATCCAGATGCTTGTTCTTCGCGGGCGAGTGGAGAATCACTTCGCCGTCGATAAACTCGATTTTTTGGTCGGGCGTCATCTCTTCGTAGAACTTCGCACGTCGCTGGCTTTCCTCGCGGATGAGCCTTTGCAAACGGTCGGCCACCTCCACGAGATGTGGCGAATGGCGAAGCGGTTCGAGCAGAGCATCAATCGACTGGGTCATGGTCTGGAGATACCACCGAGAAGCCAGGGAAGCAAGGCGGCTCTCCCAACGACGCGCACGAATTGCGAGCCGACAATTATGAATATCTCGCCTCCCTGCAGCGCGTTCGCTTGAGTCAGCGGATGACCGCTAAAAAATCATCCAAACTCACGCTGCGTGACAGGCTCTCACGACTGACTCTTTCCCAGGCTGCGAAATGGCTCGGCGCCAATGGCACGAAGCTGCTCGGGGATGCGGGGAAGATGAATATCGAGGTGTGGCCGGCGGATGTTTCCTGGCCGGATGATTCGACATTTCAGGTGATGGTCAATCGGCCGGAAATGAAAACGGTGGTCGTCACGCTCATGCGCGATGCGGCGGGGCGCGATGGCGTGCGATGGGCTTGCAGTGAGCGGGAAACTCCGGCTCAGTGGGTCGCCGTCGTGCTGTCGTTTGTGCTCGATGAAAAGACGGCGCTGGGGCTCGCGGAACCGCCGCCGGAGGACGGAAAAGTGCCGATGGAATTGCTCGACATCGATGCGCTGGAGTGGCGGGCGCTTGCGGAGCGCGAGGAGCGTGCGCGTGTGGAGAAAATGACCATCTCTCCGGTGGGCAGCGATGGGCCGTGGTGCGATTACATTGTGAAGAGTGCGCTGTCGGGGAAGTCCTACCGCACTGCGCTGCGCGGGCTGGCGCGGGGGAGTTCGTTTTGTGGGTGCCCGGATTTTCGTAAGAACACGCTCGGCACTTGCAAACATCTACTCCGCGTCGCGGCGTGGGTGAAGCGGCAATACTCGGCGCGCCAACTCGCGGCTAACTGGAAGGCGGAGCAATTGGCGATTCATATTCGCTACGACGGTGAGCCGCGTCTGGCACTGGAAATTCCCGCCGGGCTGTCGAAGGTGGTGCAGAAACTTTGTGCGCCTTGGAAGGCGAAGTGCGCGGTTTCCGATGACGAGACGCAGGAGCTTTTCGCGCTCGCGAAGAAGCTCGAAGCAGCGGGCGAGAGCGTGGTGATTTTCCCCGACGCGGAAGAGCGAATCAGCCGCGCGCTACATCGTCGGAGGATGGCGAGTACGGTCGCGGAGATTCGCAAAAATCCGGCGTCGCATCCGCTGCGAACGTCGCTTTTGAAAACGGAGCTACTGCCCTACCAGCTCGACGGCATCGCCTTTGCTTCCGGCGCGGGTCGCGCGGTGCTGGCGGATGAAATGGGGCTCGGAAAGACGATTCAGGGCGTGGGCGTGGCGGAGTTTCTCGCGCAAAATGCGGGCATCTCGCGCGTGCTCATCATTTGCCCGGCGTCGCTGAAATCGCAGTGGGTTTCCGAGATTGGGAAGTTCAGCGAAGGGCGCACGGTGCAGACGGTCTCGGGCAAACTCTCGGAGCGCGAGACGCAGTATGCGACGCCCGCGTTTTTCACCATCTGCAACTACGAGCAAGTGCTCCGCGACTATCTCGCCATCGAGCGCTCGACGTGGGACCTCATCATTTTAGACGAAGCTCAGCGCATCAAAAACTGGGAAGCGCAAACCTCGCGCATCATCAAATCGCTCCAGTCCCGATTCGCGCTCGTGCTCACTGGCACGCCGATTGAGAACCGGCTGGACGACCTTTTCAGCATCGTCGAATTCATCGACGAGCAGCGGCTCGGCCCCGCGTTCCGATTCCTCAATCGCCACCGCACTGCGGATGAAAAAGGCAAAGTGCTCGGCTACAAAAATCTCGGCGAATTGCGCCGCAAAATCGCGCCCGTCCTGCTCCGGCGCACGCGACACAGCGTCTCGCTCGACCTCCCCTCGCGGACGCGCGAAATCATCCGCATCGCGCCGACGGACGAACAGCTTGAGATTCACAAAGCGCAGATGCACGTGGTCAACACGATCGTGTCGAAACGATACATCACCGAGATGGACCTCATGCGCCTGCGCTGCGCACTCGGGGCTGCACGCATGGCGGCGGACAGCACATTTCTCGTGGACAAACAACCGCCCGGTTATTCCTCCAAACTTGAGCGACTCCAGGAATTGCTCACCGCGCTCATCGCGGAGCCGGAGCGGAAAATCATCCTTTTCAGTGAATGGACGACGATGCTGAATCTCATCGAGCCGCAGCTCAAAGCCCTCGGCGCAGCCTTTGTCCGGCTCGATGGCAGCGTGCCGCAAGCCAAGCGAAAACAGATCGTCGCCGAGTTCCAGACGAACCCGAAGTGCCGCGTCTTCCTCACCACAAACGCAGGCAGCACCGGCCTCAATTTGCAAGCCGCCGACACCGTCATCAACGTGGACCTGCCGTGGAATCCCGCGATGCTGGAACAGCGCATCGCCCGCGCACATCGCATGGGGCAAAAGCGAAAAGTCCACGTCTATATGCTCATCACCGAGCGCACGATTGAGGAAGGCTTGCTCGCCACACTCGGCGCGAAACTTGAACTCGCCAACGCCGTGCTCGACCCCGACAGCGACCTCACCGAAGTCGAACTCCAAAGCGGCACGGAAGCCCTGAAGCGCCGCCTCGAAATCCTCCTCGGTGCTCAGGAAGCCGCCGCTGCCGATATCAGCGTCGAGCAACGCGCCAAAGCCGAAGCCACCGCGCTCGCCGAAAGAAAAGCGCGCGTCTCCGAAGCTGGCGGACAACTACTCGGCGCAGCATTTAGCTTCCTCGGCCAAATTATTCCCGCCGCCGCCGAGCCCAATCCCGCAGCCACAAGCGCCGTCCTCGCGCGCCTCACCGAATGCGTGGAAACCGGCGAAGACGGACGCCCGCGTCTGACTGTCACACTCACGGATTCCAGCGCACTGATCTCGCTCGCTGAGGCACTGGCGAGGCTGATGGCGAAGTAGCTTGTCGCTATTCGCCGTGCTAAGCCGTTCGTAGCCTTGGACGTCGCAAACTGGCCTGCGCCACACGCTGATTGTCTTCCACCTGCAACCGTGCCTTCATCTGGGCCGTTCACTTCTTCATTATGAAACGCATTCATTCCGCCTGCATCGTTGCGGCATTTTTTTTACCAGGGGCTTTCGCTCAGGACAAAAAGGACCTGGTTTCGCCCAATGGTCTCGTCTTCCAGAAATGGTCGGGCGCCATCAATGTGCCGGATCCGGTCGCTTGCACAGTGGACCCGAAAGGGCGCGTGTATGTGAGCGCGACGACGCGGCGGAAGGTGGGCGATTTGGACATTCGCGAGCATACGGTGTGGGTGCCGGATGATGTGTCGTTCACGAGCGTGGAGGACAAGAAAGCGTTCTATCACTCGGAGCTCGCGCCGGGAAAGATGCGATCGCCGCGCGGCGGGCTGACAGATCGGAATCGCGATGGATCCATTGATTGGAAGGATCTCACGAATACTACGGAACGCATCTATCAACTGCGCGACACGGATGGCGACGGGACGGCGGATAAAATGACCGTTTTTGCCGAGGGGTTTAATACGGAGGTGACCGGGATCGCCGCGGGAGTGCTGTATCACGACGGATGGGTGTATGCCACGATCACGCCGGATTTGTGGCGGCTCAAGGACACGGATGATGACGGTGTGGCGGATGTTCGCGAGGTGGTGGCGCATGGGTTCGGCCTGCACATCGGCTACGCGGGGCATGATATGCACGGTCTGTCGGTGGGGCCCGATGGTCGTATTTACTGGAGCATCGGGGACAAGGGCGTGAATGCGGTGTCGCGTGAGGGACGGCGGTATTATCATCCGAACGAAGGCTGTGTCTTGCGCGTGGAGCCGGACGGGTCGGGCTTCGAGGTTTTTGCACACGGCCTGCGCAATCCGCAGGAGCCGGTATTCGACGAGCTGGGGGATCTTTTTGCGGTGGATAATGACGCGGATTTCAAAGGGGAGATGGAGCGGTTTGTGTTCATCCCGGAGGAGAGCGATTCGGGCTGGCGGGGAAATTATCAATACATGGGCGGCAAGACGCCATGGATGCGCGAGCGCCTGTCGGAGCCGCGCTGGGACGGGCAGGCGGCATATCTTTTCCCGCCGCTCGCGCCATCGACGAACGGGCCGGCGGGGTTCAAGCGCGACCCCGGCACTGCGCTGAGCGATGAACTGCGGGGGATGTTCTTCCTGAACGAATTTCCGTCGGGTCACATGCGGGGATTCCGCGTGGAGCAGGACGGTGCGTCGTTTAAACGCGGCACGGTGGAACTGCTGCACCAAGGCGTGATGGGCATCGGGCTGAGCTGGCATCCGGATGGGTCGCTGTTTTTTGCCGACTGGGCGGGCGGTTATCCGCTCGACGAAAAGGGCGCGGTGTGGCGCGCAGATGTTCCCGGCGGCGTGGAAATTCCGAAGCGCAAGGAGACCCGCGAGCTGCT
Organism: Verrucomicrobiaceae bacterium; assembly: GCA_031374705.1. Classification (GTDB taxonomy): domain Bacteria; phylum Verrucomicrobiota; class Verrucomicrobiia; order Chthoniobacterales; family Chthoniobacteraceae; genus SXWH01. The sequence continues at coordinate 11,517 of JANMGP010000053.1, forward strand.
GTCGGCGGGTTTTTCCGCACGGCCCTTGGGGGAACTCGCGACGCTTCTCGCCCACGCCGACCAACGCGTGAGGCAGGGTGCGCAACTCGCATTGGCGGCTCAAGGTGAAAGCGCCGCGCTACTCGCAGCCGCTCGCAATGCAGGCGGAACGCTGTTGAGTCGAATCCACGGAATCTGGGGCTGCGGGCAGCTTTTGCGAAAGCAAAAGCTCGCCGCGAGTGAGGTGCTGCCGTTGCTCGGCGACGCACAGGCGGAGATTCGTGCGCAAGCCGCACGAGTGCTCAGCGAGGCGAAGATGACGCCGGAGGAAGCGCGCAAAGTAATCCCGTTACTCTCAGACGCCGCGCCACGGGTGCGCTTTCAGGCGGCCATCGCGCTGGGAAGATTGCGCGAAGCAACCGCTGTCGAACCGCTGCTGAAGCTCGCGGAAAAGGAAGGCGACGATCCCGTGATGCGTCACGCCACAGTGACGGGACTGACCGGTTGCGCGACTGCCGCGCAACTCGCAGCGCAGGCGAAATCTCCGTCGATTGCCGTAAGGCTCGCATGCGTTGTCGCTCTGCGGCGGCAGGCGGCCCCGCAGGCTGAGGCGTTTTTGCACGATTCGGAAGTCAGGGTCGTCAGCGAGGCCGCGCGCGCGATTTACGACAACATGGGAATCCCCGCCGCACTGCCCGCGCTTGCCGCCATCGCTGCTTCACCCGCGCTCGACGAGCCCGCGATGCGCCGTGCCGTGAACGCCGCGCTGCGTGTCGGCACCGCAGAAGCCGCCGAGCGCCTGATCGCCATCGCCATTGATGCCTCGGCTAAGAAAGAAACACGTGCCGAAGCGCTGGCAGTTTTGCTCGCATGGAAAAATCCGCCGCGTCTCGACCGTGCGGATGGCTACGGTCGCAAGTTCGCACCCGCGTCCATCGAAGCCGTGCTCACCGCCAAGCTCGACCCATTACTCGCGCTGACCGATGCCGGACTCAAAACCACAGCCGTGCAAATCGTCATCGCACATTCGCTGAAAGCGAAGCCCGAGCAGATCGCCGGAATCGTCGCCGACAAAACCGCCGACGCAGCACTGCGCGCCGAAGCCCTGCGGCTGATGAGCACCGGCGACCGCACGAACGCTGTGTGGAAAACCGCGCTCGACATCGCCCTCGCCGACGCAAGCCCCGAACCCCTTCGCGAAGCCGCCCGCGAATTTCTCCTGCCCGACCAGCCCGAGCGTCTCGTCGCCGTCGCCGAGGCTGTGCTGAAAAGCGGCCGTCCCGTTGAGCGCCAGCAGGTGATCGCGCTCCTGGCACGCGCCGCCCACGCCGGAGCCGACGCCGTTCTTGACCACCTTGGCAAATCCCTCGTCGCCGGACAAATCCACGCGACTCTCCAACTCGATGTGCTCGAAGCCCTGCAAGCCCGCGCCGCCGCGAACCCTGCGCTCGCCAAGCTCGCCGAGCAATACACCGTAGCCCCGCAAGGCGTGACGCACCGCGAACTTCTCGAAGGCGGCAACGCAATCGCTGGACGCGAAATCATACAAAATAACCTCGGCGCGAACTGCCTCGCCTGCCACGCGATCACGAAAGACGGCAGCACCGTCGGCCCGAATCTTGAGAACATCGGCACCCAGCGAGACAGGGCGTATTTGCTCGAATCGCTGCTGAGTCCGTCCGCGGCCATCGCCCCCGGCTACGGCATCGCCACATATGCGCTCCGCGACAAAACAGACATCGCCGGAACGCCGATCAAAGAAACGCCGGAGGCCATCACAGTCCGCCTCCCCGACGGCAAAGAGCGCATCATCCAGCGCAGTGAAATCATCAGCCAGACTCCGCCCGTATCCGTCATGCCCCCGATGCTCGGCATCCTAAAACCGCGCGAAGTCCGCGACGTCGTGTCATTCCTCGCGAAGCTCACGCCGCAAGCGAAGAAGAAAGACGAGCATTAGCAGCCGCTCCTGATTTCTCCGCAGCGAGACGGCGTGACGACCATTCACGGATTCCCGCGCCGGTCATTGCAGAGCCGAATGCCCGTCCGGAGGAGTTTCGAACCGTTTATGATTTAGGATTGCGACACACACTCGAAGAGCTACGGAATGTTCCCGCCGTTATGAAACTTCATCACTTTCGTGCAAAGCGCCCGTCACTCCAGCAACGCAAGCTCTCGAGTGGTAGCATTTTCGAAGCGCTCGAAGCCCGTATCGCGCCCGCTGCATTCACTTCGATCAACCGAGATGGTCACGACTCCGGCTTTTCGCTCATCATCTCGCGCTTCGGGGCCGACATTTGGCTGCAATTTCCCACCATCGCCGGCAAAATCCAACGCCGCCGCGCCACGCAGAACCTCGGCATAGTCTGGCAAACGCTGCCTAATCTCTGGCCCGGCGACGGCACCCCCGCGACCCTCACCGACACCCAAGCCACTGTGCTGCGCGCAGGGTCCACCAGCTCGAGGTTTTGCCATAAGGTGCAGCGCCGCCTTGACCATCGGTCGCCGTCTCGGCGAGAAACCTGCAATGGAGTCCGCCGATAATCTGACAACATCGCGCACCGTCCGGCCGGACTTGTTCGACTCGACGCAATGGAGCGTGGTCATCCGGGCGGGCGGGGATTCGCCGGAGGCGGCAACGGCGCTGGAGAAGCTCTGCCGCACTTACTGGCCGCCGCTTTACGCCTTCGCGCGGCGCGACGGGCTGGACGAGCACTCTGCGCAGGACGCGGTGCAGGGGTTCCTCGCTCGGCTGCTTGCGCGGCGCGACATCGCGGAGGCGGATCCGGCGCGTGGGCGGTTTCGCGCGTTCCTCGTGGGCGCTTTCAAAAACTACCTCGCCAGCCAGGTACGCGCGGAGCTGGCGCAAAAGCGTGGCGGTGGCGCGCAGTCCATTTCCATCGAGCTGGCCGCCGCGGAGGGTCTCTGCGCACGGGAGCTGTCGGATTCGGTGACGCCGGACCGGGCGTTCGACCGCGCATGGGCGCGCACATTAATGGAGCGGGCGCTGGCCCGCCTGCGCGCAGAGCATGCGACGCCGCAGCAGGCACGGCTTTTCTCCGCGCTGGAGGCGGCGCTGGCCGACGGCGGGCGGCTGGAGAATTCCGCGGAGATCGCGGCGCAGCTCGGCACGACGTCCGGCGCGCTGGCGACCGCAGCGACGCGGCTGCGGCGGCGTTACCGGGAGATCATCGAGGATGAGGTCTCGCGCACGCTGGAGAATCCCGCGGACTTGAAGGCGGAGATGCGGGCGCTGCGGGAGGCGTGGGCGTGATGCAACAAATCGCGCAAACTTCGGCTGCATTTCGCGCAGTGGGATTTGGAAGATGAGTGTCGCCACCACATGCTGTCCCCGCTGCGACGAGCCGCTCGAAAGCTCGTCGCTCGACGGGCTGTGCCCGCGCTGCGTGGCGCAGGATTTTTTCGGCGATGACCCGGAGCCCCCAGCGCCGGTGCGCGGAGTGCGGATGGGCGACTACGAGATTTTCGAGGAGATCGCGCGGGGCGGCATGGGCGTCGTCTATCGGGCACGACAGGTGAGTCTGGATCGCGTGGTGGCGGTGAAAATGGTGCTCGGCGGCACAGCGGGCGGCGGCGAGGCGATCGCGCGGTTCAAGACGGAGGCTGCGGCTGCGGCGGGGCTGCGGCACCCGAACATCGTGGCGATCTACGAGACGGGCGAGGAGGACGGGATGCACTTTTTCTCGATGGAGTTCATCGAAGGGCAGCCGCTCTCCACGCGGATGCGCGAAGGCCCGCTGCCCGCGCGCGAGGCCGCTGCGATGCTGGAGAAAATCGCCCGCGCAGCGGCCTACGCGCACGAGCACGGCGTCGTGCATCGCGACCTGAAGCCCTCGAATGTGCTGCTGGATTCTGCAGGCGAGCCGCGCGTGACGGACTTCGGCCTCGCGAAGCGCCTCGGCAGCGGTGACGATCTCACGCTCAGCGGCCAGGTGCTCGGCTCGCCTGGCTACCTCGCGCCGGAGCAGGCGCGCGGGCAGGGGAACAAAGCCGGGCCGCTCGTGGATGTGTACGGCATCGGCGCGATTCTCTATCACGCGCTCACGGGCCGCGCGCCATTCGTCGGCGAGGATGCGGTCGCGATTTTGCGGCAGGTGGAAAGGGATGATCCGCCCTCGCTCCGCTTGCTGAATCCCGGGGTGCCGCCGGAACTCGAAGCCGTCGCGCTCAAGTGCGTCGCGCGCGAGCCGGAGCGCCGCTACGAGTCGGCGCAGGAGGTCGCCGACGAGTTGCGCCGCTGGCTCGATGGAAAGCCCGTTTTGGCGAAGCCGATGAGCCGCCTCGCGAAAGGCGCGCGCTGGGTGCGGCGCAACCCCGTCGTCGCCGGGGCGTCGCTCGCCGTCTTCGTCGCGCTTGCGGCGGTGGCGATCATCTCGACCATCTCCGCCCGGCGGCTGGAAAAATCGCGCAACGAGGAGACCGTGCAGCGCGAACGCGCGGTGAAGGCAAGGCTCGCGGCGGAGGAAAGCGCCGAGAAGATGCGCGCCAGCCTTTACGCGGCGGACATGCCGCAGGTGCAGCGATGGCTCTCCGAGGGCGATCTGCACAAAGCGCGGCTGTTGCTCAACGCGCACCGCCCGGCGCCGGGCCAGCGCGACCTGCGCGGCTGGGAATGGCGGCGACTCTGGCGGGAGTCGCTCGGCGACGAACTGGCCTCGTGCTTCAGCGGGCGCGATGGCTTGACGGGGCTGGCGTTTTCGCCGGACGGCTCGCACGTCGCGATGTGCAGCGGGGCGGTGACGGTGTGGGATACGGCCACGCTCACGCTGCAAAAATCCTCGCCGCCCGGCTCGCTCTCATCGCTCGCGTTTTCGCCGGATGGCAGCGTGATTTTTTACGGCGATGCCTATGGCGTCGTTCATCACTGGCTGTGGCGCGGCGACGAGCCGCCGGCGAAACTTTTTCGCGTGCCGCAGGGTTTCGCGCGGGTCGCGGTGTCGCCCTCGGGCGATGTCCTCGCGGTGGGCACGGGCACGCGGCAGCCGGGCACGCCGGATGGCGTCACGTCGCTGCACGATGCAAAGACGGGCGCGCTGCTGCGCACGCTGGCGGAGTCCGGCGGCATGGTGGAGTTTTCGCGCGACGGCGCGCTGCTCGCGACCGGCGCGCACAAGGGCGCGGTGAAACTATGGGATCCGCGCACGGGCGAATTGCGCCGCACTTTCACCGGCCTGCCGCTCGTGACGGTGATGCGCTTTTCCACTGACGGGCGCTGGCTCGTGGTGAGCCGTAGCACGGGCACGTGCCGTATCCTCAATGTCGAGACTGGTGAAGCGCGCGACGCCACGCCCGGCTACACGCCCAGTGTGTGGGGCGCCGCGCTGTCGCCCGACGGCACGAAGCTCGCGACGGGGAGCCTTGATCAGTCGGTGCGGCTGTGGGACGCGGCGACGGGGCGGGAGCTGGCGAAATTCACGGGGCACCTGCGCGGCGCGGGGCAGGTCGCGTGGAGTGCGGACGGGAGCAGGCTCGCGACGGGCGGGGCGGACGGCACAGTGAAGTTCTGGCCGGCGTCGCCGCGCTCGCGCGAGCCGGAGCGGCTGGCGGGCACGCTCGCACAGCGCGCATTTTCGCCCGATGGCCGCCACCTGCTCGTCATCCAGCCCGATGGAAAGACGGCGCTGCACGCGTGGCCTTCGCTCGAATTGCTCGGCAGCGCGGAAATTGGCTGGCCGCTCGGTTTTCTGCCGGGGAACGGCGCGGTTCTTGGCAGTGTCGAAGTCGCCGGGCCTCCGTGGCGGCGCGTGGCGCGCGAATGGAGCGTGCCGGATCTCAAGCCCGGCAGGGCCACAACGCTCCCCGGCGCGGAGAATGAATACCACCAGATGTCGCTCTCGGACGATGGACGCTGGATCACAGGCGTGGCCACGCCGGGCCGCGTGCGCGTGTGGGATCTCGCAAACGAAGGACGGCCCGTGACTTTGGCCGGCCCCGTCGGGACTCCGGTGGCTTCGGCCTTTGTAATTACAGAGCCGCCGATGCTCGCCGCGGGCTGCGAGATTACGCCGCACCTGCGCCTTTTCTCGCTGCCAGATGGCACGGCGCTGGGGCCGCTGCCGGTTCGTGGCGGAGCGCCCAGCCCGATGCTGGCTGCCGATGGCGGGCGCTCGCTCATCGCCGGCAGCGGCAGCACGGTCGTGCGAAAGGTCAACGTGGCGGAGCGGAGGGAGGAATGGAGCTTCGTCGAGAAAAACGGGCCGATGGCGCTCTCGCCGGACGGCACCACGCTCGCCTGCGGCACTGGTGGCGCGACGGTGCGCCTGTGGCACCTGCCCACGCTCCGCGAAGTCGCGTATTTCTCCGCCGGCCGTCGGATCGCGCGGCTGGCGTTCTCGCCGGATGGCAGCGCGCTGCTGCTGAGCGAGGCAAACGGCGAAACGCAAATCCTGCGCGCGTCGGATCTCGCGACAGCGGATGCGCCTGTCGCGAAGTGAACCCGCAACTCAACGCTGAATCCCCGGATGCACCGCCACAGTGGGGAAAATCTTTTCTTGTAAAGTTCGCAGCCTTTTTGCGCAGTCTGAGGTATGAAATCCCATTCCGCGAAACGGCTCCACCATTTGCCAGAACCTCTCGAAGCCCGCATCGCCCCGGCGGCGTTCACCTGGATCAATCCCGCCAGCGGCGCTTGGACGACCGCAGCAAACTGGAGCGTTGTTGGCGTTGATGCCGACGGGATTCCCGATGCGGACGACGATGTGACGATTGATCCGGCCACGACCGGGCTGGTTGTGACGATATCCACGGGAACGCAGACGGCGAATTCGATCAATGTGCCGGGCGACGACGTGCTCGCGATCACGGGCGGAACGCTGACGATTTCTGCGGCTTCGACGGTGAAAAATCTCACACTCTCCGGCGGCACGCTGAACGCCGGGCCGCTGCTCACGCTCGCGGGTACGTCGAATTTCTCCGGCAATCCGACGCTCAACGGCGCGGTGCGGAATGACGGCGCTCTGAGCGTCGCAAACGATCCGAACATCGGCGGCACGCTGGACAATGCGGGGAACATCACGATCACTGGGCGGCTGGATTTCACGGGTGCCGGAGGGTTGAACAATCTTGCATCGGGCGTGGTGACGCTGGCGAATGCGGCGGGCGGCAACGTGCTCGCGGGCGCGGCGACGGTGCAGGGCTTTTTCAATTCGGGGACGCTGAGGCACACGCTGGCGGTGACGAGCACGGTGGCGGCACCATACACGAACTTCGCGGCGGCCATAGTGGACGGGACGGCGGGGACGCTGAGCTTCACGTCGAACGCAATTTGGGAGGGGGCGGATCTGCGCATCGCGGCGGGGGCGGACATCAAGCTTACCGCCGGCAGCGTGAACCTCACGGGTACCTACACGGGAACGGGCGGAGGGAAGCTGAGTTTCGCGGGAGGCACCCAGGGCGCATCGGCGGGCGTGAGTTTCACGATGAACGCGACCGTGGGTTTTCCCGCTGGTTTTTTTGAGATCGGTGCCAATGCGACATTCGCTGCGGGAACCATCGTGAACACGGGGGTAATTACAATTACCGGACGCCCGGACTTTAGCGGGACTATTGATAACGCAGGGACGATCATCCACACGGCCGCGAATATTGATTTCGGTGTGAGCGGGCGAATCAACAATCTGGCAGGCGGAGTTTACCAGGTTGAATCGGGCAGCGGCACGAGTATCGCCAACGGAGCCGCGGTATCCGGCTTTTTCAATGCCGGGACTTTTCGCTACATCAGCGGTGCCACCTTCGCTGTCGGCGTTCCATTCCACAATCTGACCGGTGGTATCATTGAGGCGACCGGTGGGGTCATCAATTTCGACAAAGACGGGACGTGGGGAAACACGCACTTTCTGATCAGCGCCGGAGCGGAGGTAAGGCTGGGGGCCGGGACCAAGACATTGACGGGGACTTACACAGGATTGGGTGGCGGGCTGCTCCGATTGGGAGGCGGTACGCAGGGCGCAAGCGACGGCGGCTTTGTTACTGCGGGCCCAGGGGGTGCGACGGTGAATTTTCCGGGCGGCTTTTTCGAGTTCTCTGGCAACGCTTCGGTCAAAGTCGGCGGTGTTATCACGAACCTCGGCGCAATGACTATCGCCGGCACTCCCGATCTCGAAGGGACGATCGATAATGCGGGGACGGTGAAGAATATCGGGCAGCTCCAATTCGCTGGAGCCGGGCGCTTCAACAACCTTCCCGGAGCCACGTTCGAGATTGCCAAAGTCGGCGGCGGCACCGTCGCAACCGGCGGGACCACGGTGCCTGGCTTTTTCAATCACGGCACCATCCGACTGACCGAAGCGGGCACCAGCACGATCAGCGTGCCGTGGAATAATTTCGCCGGCACGAAAGTTGATGTGACCGCAGGTACACTCGCCTTTCACTCGGCCGGGACTTGGGAGGGCGCGAACATCAACATCGCCACTGGCTCGGTGGTGACGTTGAATACCGGGGACAAGGTCTGGACGGGAACATACGCGGGGACTGGCGGAGGTATCCTCCGTTTGGGTGGAGGATCACAAGGTGCCAGCGCAGGAGGCAGAATCACGGTTGGCGCCGGGGGGGCGACCGTAAATTTTCCGAACGGCGGCTTTGAGTTTTCCGGGAATGCCACGCTGGACGGCGGAGTGCTGATCAACGTCGGTAAGATGACATTCGCAGACAGACCGAACCTCAATCTGACGGTCAATAATACCGGTACGATGATTGATTTGGGGCAGATCGATTTTTCCGCGGCTGGACGAATCAACAACCAGGTCGGCGGCATTTTCGAGGTGGCCAAAGTGGCGGGTGGCGCTTTCACGTCCGGCACTTCGTCAGTTCCGGGGATATTCAATGCCGGGACGCTTCTGCTCGCGACGAATGCCGACGTGAGCATGGGGACTCCGCTCAGCAATACCGGTCTGGTGAAAGTCACCGCCGGGATTCTCCGCATCACGGGTGTCGTCGATCAGATCATCAATAGCGAACTCACAGGCGGAACGTGGGAGGCGGGCAATGGCACGTCGCTCCTCATCACCCGGACGTTCGCAACGAACTCGGGCACGTTGATCCAGCACGGCACGGGCGTCATCAGCACGCCCGCCGCCGGTGGCATCAGCGCCGCGCTGCGGACAAATCTTGGCTCCATTCAGCTTCTCGAAGGCGCGACTTTGACCGTGAACAACGCTTTTACCAACAGCGGCACGATCACGCTCGGCGGCGGCTCGCTGCTTACGACGACGGGCGCGTTCACGCAGACCGCGGAGGGACGCACCGAATTTCAGATCGGGGGCACTTCGGCGAGCGGGCAGTTCGGGCGACTGGCAGTGGGCGGGACGGCAAATCTCGATGGCGCAGCTGCGATCGTGCTTGTGAACAATTTCGCGCCGCTGGTGGGCGACAGTTACTCTCTCGCGACGTTTAGCGGCAAGACGGGTGCGTTCAATTACGAAGGCACCTACATCCAGCGGACGCTCGGCTTCGCGCCCGTGCTCACGAATACCACGCTCGTCCTCAACACGCTGGTGTCCACGACCGATCTCGCCGTGACGACCGTTACACCCACAGCCGCAAGCGGAGTTTCGGGCCAAAATTTCACGGTCGATTACACGGTCACGAATTTGGAAAATGTGGCGACGACCGCGAATTCGTGGGTTGACTCGTTCTATCTCTCGAAAGACGACACCTACGATTCCAGCGACCTGCTGCTCGGGCGCGTGACGCACAACGGAATCGTCGCCGGGAACGGCAGCTATTCCGGCTCCTTCACTGGCACGCTGCCTGGCGTGTTGCCCGGCAACTACCGTGTGCTCGTGATCGCCGACAGCCGGGGACTTTCGCCGGACGCCAACCGCGCAAACAACACGCTCGCCAGCACGCCCGTCACAACCGATGTGCCGGCGCTTACCTCCGGCGTGGCCGTGAATGGAACCATCCTGCCGGGGCAGGATCTGTTCTTCAAACTGGATGTCGCCGGTGGTGCAACGCCTTTTTTCAACGCCAGCTACGGCGCGGCGGGCGCAGCCGAGCTTTATCTCGGGCAGCGGTTCATCCCCACGCAGAGCCACAACGACGACTTGGCATATTCGCCAGCCGCAGTCACCGCGCAAGTCACCGGTTCGAGCACCATTGCCGGGACGTATTACGTGACGTTGCACGGGCGCGAGGCGGCGGGCGCTGGGGGCACGTCGTACTCGCTTATGGGTGCGGATCCCGGCTTTGCGATCACCTCCCTCGACCATCCCACGGGGGCAAATGTGGGGCAGCTCACCACCACGGTTCACGGTTCGCTCTTCAAGCTCGGAACGACCTTCTCCATCGCGCTCGACGGCGGCACGGCAATCCCGGCGGCGAATGTGATTTTCCAGGATTCCACCACGGCTTTCGTCACCTTCAATCTCAACGGACTGGCTCTCGGTGCCTACGATGTCATCGCAAATAACAGCGGTGCGATTACCACGCTTGCCGACTCGCTGCACGTCATCACCGGCACGCCCGGCGAGTTGAAAATCAACATCACGTCTCCGCGCTACATCCGCCCGATTTTCGGCGGCGTTCACGCCACTCTGACGTATGAAAACACCGGCGACACTGATCTCGTCGCGCCGCTCCTTACCGTGACGGGCGACGGTGCCAAAATGCACCTCCGCGGAACGGAAGGATATACGGTCGGTTCCATCGAGCTTCTCGCGATCAATCCCGATGGGCTTGCGGGCATCCTGGCACCGGGGGCGAAAGGCGAGTTCATCATCGATTTCGAGCCGCTCGTCGTGGATGCGCACTCCTTCACCACCCTGACCGCGCGCGTCGCGGGCTATGATGGGACGTTGGACTGGAGCCTCCTTGAAGACGATCTCCAGCCCGTCAGCATTGAGGACGATGCGTGGAGCGCCATTTACGGAAATTTCGTCTCCACGATCGGCAGCACCTTTGACGAGTACCACGCGATGCTGTCGGAGAATGCCACGTATCTCGCGCAACTTGGCCATCGCACGGGAGCGGTGAGCACCTTGATGAACTACGAACTGCTTCAGGCTGGCGCTTTCGGCGGCATTTCAAAACGCTACGATCAGAGTGTTTTTGGCCGTGGCTTGAGCGGACCGTTCGATGTCCGCGCATTCATTCTTCCTCCCCAGGAAAAACTCGGCGAACGGGCGTTCCGTCCTGGCCCAATCGTCGTCAACGGAGCCAACGCCGTTATTGCCGGACAACCCTATCAAAATATTGACGACATCGCCGGGGTCGAAGGAAACGTGGTGATTCAATTCGGGGCCAATGTGCGCTCGTTCATATCCCTCGCGCCGAATGAATATGTCGGTGTGCCGGGTGAAACCGGAACACTCGCGAAGCTGCCCAATGGCCAGCTCGAACTTCGCGAACTCAACGGACTGCGGATGGTTTTCCGTGCATCGGACGGGCGTCTCGATTTCATCGAAGATCCCGCGGGCAACCGCACAACTGCGGCCTACGACGGCGCAGGGCAGATCACCACGCTCACGGAAACCGATGGCGACGTGACGAACTACGCATACAACGGCCAGGGTCGCATCGCCACGGTCACTGATGCCGTGGGTCGCGTGACCAATCTTGCCTACGATGCCTCTGGCGAACACCTGCTCACCGTGACCGATGCAAGCGGTACGATTGCCCTCACCTACGTCACCGGCCAGGGCGCGGCGCGCGAGCACGCGATCTCGTCCGTGACTTTCCCCGACGGTTCACACCGCTTTTACACCTACGACACGCAGGGTCGGCTCAGTTCTTCGGAAATCGATGGCGGCCAGAAACACGTAACCTACGCATACGACAGCGCGGGCACTGTCACGGCCACAGATGCCGCCGGCAATTCCACCAGCTATTTCCGCAACGCAAACGGGCAGGTCTCTCGCATCGTGGATCCGCTGTTGCAGATCGTAACGAACTCCTTCGACCCACTTACCGGCTTGTTTGAAGGCAGCACTTTCAAGAATGCCACCGGCCTTGAAGTCACCTACCAGAATGGACTTTTGTCCGGCATCGTGGGAGCGGATGGTGAAGTCACGGCGTTCAAGTTTGGCGGCGCCATCAACCGACTTCAATCGCTCACCGACCCGCGCGGCTCGACGACGAATTTTGCCTATGACGATGCCGCGAACCTCACCTCGACCACCAACCCAGTCGGTGGTGTCATCGGCTACACCTACGACTCCGAAGGCAGGCGCACCTCGTGGACTACCGAGTCCGGCACGCTCATCGGTTACACTTACGATGCACACGGCCTCGTCATTTTCAAAGATCTGCCCGGTACGGCAAACGATGTCACCTACTCCTACAACGCACATCGGAACCTCGATACGGTCAGTTCAGCAGCAGCGGGCACGACGGATTTCGACTACGACGCCGCTGACCGCCTGACGAAGGTCACCTACCCCAACGGCAAATCGCTCAGCTACTCGTATCACGCCGGTGGGCGCCGCGCTTCCATCACGGATCAAGACGGCTTCAGCGTTCAATACACCAACGACTCCGCCGGGCGGCTCGATCTGGTGAAGGATCAGACGGGCGCAACGCTGGTGGATAACGACTACGACGCGCTTGGCCGGCTGATGACGGAAACCAAGGGCAACGGCACCACGACCACATACGTCTACGACCAGCTCAACCGGGTCGCCAGCATCACCCATCGCGCACCGGGTGGAGCGGTGATCGAAAGTTTTGCCTATACCTACGATGCCGTGGGCAAAGTTATCGAAGCCACCAGCAGCGTCACGGGCACTACGAGCTACGGCTATGACCTTAGCGGACAGCTCACTTCCGTGGAACTGCCAGGCGGGCGCGCCATCACCTACGCCTACGATTTGGAAGGCAGCCGCACCGTCGTCACAGACTCGCTGAATGGAGTGACGAACTACAACGCCAACACGCTCGATCAGTATGCCACTGTCGGAGCTGCCAGCTTCACCTACAGCCCGGAAGGCAATCTTCTCACCAACACCGGCGGCGGTGCTGACGCCACTTACACGTACGACCCGGAAGGGCGCATTGTCTCAGCCGTGACAACAGGGGGAAACTACACCTACCAATACGATGCGCTCGGCAATCGAATTGGCGTGACACACAACGGCGCGAACACCGCGTATCTCGTCGATCCCACCGGCTTCGGCAACGTCTTCGCCGAATATGGCGCTGGCGGCGCCTTGGTTGCGCACTACGCGCAGGGATTTGGCCTCGCCAGTCGCATCGACGCGGGCGGACAGGCGGAGTTTTACCACTACGATGTTACCGGCAATACGCAGCTTCTCACCGGCGCTGGCGGCGCGGTCGTCTCGACTTACGAATACCTGCCTTTCGGCGAAAAGACCGCCTCGACAGGTGCCTCGGCAAATCCCTTCACGTTTAATGGACGAGTCGGCGTGAAAGAGAGCGGCAATGGTCTCTACGACATGCGTGCACGTGTCTATGACCCGCAGCTTGGCCGTTTCCTGCAGGACGATCCAATTGGATTCGCGGCTGGCGACACCAATCTTCAGCGTTTCGTTCGGAATGACCCGGTAAACCGGATCGATCCATCCGGCCTTCGCGACAATTACGCCGCTGCCGGTGCAGAGTTGACGATCGGAGTTGGAGGCACCGTCCAGGCAGGGCTCGCCTATGATAGTGAGACCGGGTTTAGTGACTTTGGGCCGTTTTTTACTTTCGGCGTCACACTCGGCTTCAACGGTGGGCTTAGTGGCGTAGTAGGCTCCACTCCGGATGTGACCGGCGCTGCACAAAGCGTGAACTTCGGCGGCGGCCCGGTTACTGCCAGCGTGCAGGTTGACGAACACGGCAACGTTATTGGAGGCGCAGGAGGTTACAGCGCGAAATTCCCGGGCGGTGTCAGCCATGCGAGCACTTATACTTTCCAGCTCACACCCAATTCATTTTTCACGTCCATCGGTTTAGGGAAAGCTCCGCTGGAACCCACTCTGGCAAACAGCGGACTCAACAACGCCCGGGTTCAGCAGTTTGTCCAAACCCAATTGGATGACCCGCTGGTCAATGCGGTCGCCAAGAGGATCATGGAAAACACCAGCATCTCCGAGTTGGAGGCAGCGATCCGTGCGCGGATGCTAGTGAACAACTACCGTCGAAATCTAACGACCACGAGCGAGACGATCACACCCAATGATCCGAACAACATCATCGGACCGAATGGCGTGGGCGCCGATCCGCTGCTCGATGTCGGCATCCAGCCGGAGCGATTCGAGGGCTTCATCACCACGGATGGCAGTTACGACTACACGATCCAGTTCGAGAACAAACCCAACGCCAGCGCACCAGCGCAGGTCGTCTTCGTCACCCAGCAACTCGACACCGACCTCGACTTCTCCACCTTCCAGCTTGGCGACTTCGGATTCGGCAGCGTCCTCGTCCAGGTTCCCAATGGGCTGACTTCCTACAGCACCCGCATTGATGCCACCGCAATCCTTGGCGTCCTCGTTGATTTTAACGCCTCCGTTGACCTGAATCCCGCAAGCCTCACCTACGGCCTCGCGACTTGGACTCTCACCTCCATCGATCCCAACACGGGCGATATCCCGCTCGATCCCTTCGCAGGCTTCCTCCCTGCAAACGTAGCCAAGCCCAATGGCGAGGGCTTCCTGACCTACTCCATCCAGCCGAAAGCAAATCTCGTCAGCGGCACGGTGATCGACGGCCAGGCCACGATCTACTTCGACACAAACGCACCAATCGCCACGCCGCTGATCCACAACATCATCGACTCGCTCGCCCCCGTGAGCGCCATCACGCCTTTTGCCACTCCGACATCAACCCGCGGAACCTTCCGGGTCACATTTGCCGGCGGGGATGAAAATGGCGGCTCCGGCTTCGGCAACATGAGTGTCTTTTACCGCGACAATGGCGGAGCACTACAGTTACTCGTCGCGGAAAGCCCAGGCGGAGCCGTGCGGTTCAGCGGCGGACAAGTCGGCCATACGTATACCTTTTTCAGTACCTCGGTCGATCTCGCCGGTAACTCCGAGGCCATCGCGGCTACGCCGGACGCAACGCTCACCGTCGTCGTGCCGACGTTCCTCGACGTGGGCAAAAAACGCGTCTTCACCGATGCCGATGGTGACACTTACACCGTCACGCACAGCGGCCCCGGCACCACAAAAGTCGCGCTCCTTGATCCCGATGGCGACGGAAAAGGCGCGATCGATTTCATCCAGACCGACAGCTCGACGACGAAGAGCAAGGTGACCATCACCGTAAAGAAGAACAAGAATGGAGGTGATGGCATCGCGAACATCGGCGACGCTATCGTAAACGGTGCGCTCGGCGCCTTTACCGCAAAAGCGAGCGACTTCGTCTTCAACGGCATCACAGCCACCGGCCCGGTGAAGACCATCGCTTTCCGCGACGCACTGCGCCCGGATGCGCTGCTCGTCGACCCGCACCTCACCCTCGGCGGCACGAATGTGGACAAGCTCCTCATCACCGCGCGCCATCTTGCCGACGGCATCGCCATCACCACACCCGGCATCCTCACCTCGCTCACCGCCGCGAGCATCGGCGACGGCAGCATCACCGCTGCGGCGCTCGGCAAAATGACGACAACGCTCGGCGCCATGAACGCCAACATGACCATCGCCGGCGCAGTCGGCGTCGCGACCATCAAGGGAGGAGTGAACGTCAGCCAATGGACAGTCGGCAGTATCGGCGCAGTCACCATCGGCGGCACGTTGGAAGGAGATATCGACGCTGGCACCACGATCAAATCCGTCACCGTCAAAAACGGCGCACTCAACGGCCAACTCACCGGCGCGACCATCGGGGCCGTGAGTGTGACGGGTGGAGGCTTCGGCGGGTTTATCGGTTCCTCGGCCGCACCCGGAAAGGTCAAGGGCCTCGCTTCACTGACCATCGTGGGCGGCGACCTCTCCGGCAGCGTACTCGTAAACGGCAACAGTGGCCCAATCACCGTGAAGGAAAACAAGGCCGGCATCGGCGGAAACATCAGCGGCCCGATCACAGCAAACAGCTTTGGGGCAATCACGCTTCTCGGCGGAGGACTCAGCGGCGCGCTCAATGCCACCGGCACCGCGCTCTCCCTCGGCAAAACACCCGCGCTCGCGAAGCTCACCGTCACAGGAGGCGACATCCTCGCCGACGTGCGCGCTTTCGGCGGAGCCGGTGCAATCTCGGTGAAGGCCGACAAACCCGGCAACGGCGGCAACATCACCGACATCAACATCACCGCCGCGAAGATCGCATCGCTCACCGTCGCGCGCGACATCACCGACTCGATCATCATGGCCGGTGCCGACCTCGGCGCAGATCGTGAAATCGGAGGCACCGGGTTGGATGCCGACACGTATGGCCCCGGCACCATCGGCGCGGTGAACATCGGCAGCAAAGCGGGCAGCGTCACATTTGGCAACGTGGTCAACACCGTCATCGCCGCCGGCCTCTCGACGACGAATACGATATTCAAGGACGGCGACGACACGATCCTCGGCGTGACGCCCGCGGAGCAACTCAAGAATAGAATCGCGA
Organism: Verrucomicrobiaceae bacterium; assembly: GCA_031374705.1. Taxonomy (GTDB): domain Bacteria; phylum Verrucomicrobiota; class Verrucomicrobiia; order Chthoniobacterales; family Chthoniobacteraceae; genus SXWH01. Next base: position 28,002 of record JANMGP010000053.1, read on the forward strand.
GCCTTATCATCAAAGGCAGCGCGGATCCCGCGAGCTACTTCGCAGCGGGCAAGTTCAAGGTTGCGCCTAAAATCGGCACCACTTCTCCCGACGTGACGACGGACGCCCGCTTTCTGGTCACGTAACGTGGCGGCAAATCGGGCACCAATTCATGCTTGCGCGGACGGTCGGAGTGAACTGCCGACCCGCTGAATTTATCTTCGGCTCTTTGCCAAAATGGCCCGCTGGCTCCGAAAAACCAGGGTGCTTTATTCGCACGGAAAGTGCCGCCGCAGCCTCGACCTCTTCCAACGCCGGACGCTAACGTATCCACTGATGGAACTCTTCGACGCCGCGCCGCATCCACTATTATGAATCAATCGTTTAATCGCCGACGATTTCTCGCCACCACAAGTTTCTGTGCGCTTGCGCCCTCCGTAGTTGCCGCGCTGCCGAGCGGGCTGATTGATTGTCAGAGCCATCTTTTTTGCCCGGAGGTGGTCGCCCTCATGGAGAAACGCGGAGCCGACCCGCGCGTGTTCACCAAGGAGGGTGGGCGCGTATTGCAGATGGGCGAGTGGCTGCGGAAAATCCCGCCGCACTATCTCGACGTGGACGCGAAGCTGGCGACTATGGACGCGGCAGGTATCGCACTCACCGCGCTCTCCATCAACGACCCCGGCCCCGAGTGGTTCGGAGCTGACGCGCCGGCCGTGGCGCAGATGGCGAATGACTTCATCGCTGGGCTCGTGGCGAAACATCCGGCGCGATTCATCGGCCTGTGCGTGCTGCCTTTTCCAGAAATGAAAGCGGTGATGGCGGAGCTGGAGCGCTGCGCGAAGCTCGGCATGAAAGGCGTGCTGCTCTACACGAATCTTGCAGGGCGCTTTCCGGATGAGCCGGAGTTTGCCGGGTTCTGGGCGCGCGTGGAGTCGCTCGGGCTGCCCGTGCTCCTGCATCCCGCCAAGCCGCTGACCATCGAGTTCGTGAAGGGCTACGAGATGACCAGCACGCTGGGGAACATGTTTGAGAACACAATCGCGCTCACGCGTATCATCATGTCCGGCCTGCTCGACCGGCATCCGCGCCTGCGCCTCGTCTGCCCGCACCTCGGCGGCACCTTGCCCTACATCATCGGGCGGCTGGAGCATCAAGTGACGGTGCTCAAGCGCGGCCCGAAAAACCTCCAGCGCCAGCCACTCGAATACCTGCGCGACGTGTGGTTCGACATCGTTTCGCCGCTGCCGGAAGCCATCCGCATGTGCCACGCGCTCGCCGGGCCGGAGCGGCTTCTCTTTGCCAGCGACCATCCGTGGGTCGAGCCGCGCATCATTCTCGATGCGCTGGCGGGTGCGAATCTGCCGGTTGGTGACGTGGAAAAAATTGCTGCCGCCAACGCCCGCCGCCTTTTCTCGCTATGAAGATTCTCGCCCTGCTCCTGCTCGCTACCGCGTCGTCTGCCTTCGGAGTGGAGTTCGCATTTACCAAGGACGCGAACCGCGTGGTGCTTACCCAAGCCGGCCATCCGGTGGCCGAATACGTCTTCCGCGACGCGAAGATTCCGCGTCCGTATTTTGCGAAATTGCACGCGCCGGATGGCACTCAGGTCTCGCGCAATTTTCCACCCGTCGCAGGCACCGACCCGATCGACCACGACAAGCTGCATCCCGGCCTGTGGCTTGCCTTCGGGGATTTGAATGGCGTGGATTTCTGGCGCAACATGGGGCGTATCGAGCATGTGCGCTTCGTCCGCGAACCGCTCGTCGAGGGCGGGCGCGTGTCGTTTGCGGTGGAGGAAAAATACACGGCGCTGAATGGGCGGGAGATTTGCCGGGGCGTGAATGAATTCTGCTTTGTCTCGGGCGACACGTTGAAGCCCGCGCAACCGGGCACGCTTTTACTATGGGGCACGACGCTGCGCCGCGCGGAGGGGCCGATGGTCTTCGGCCCGCAGCACGAGATGGGGCTGGGCTTTCGCATGGCCACACCGCTCATCGTGAAGGGCGGCACGGGGCGCATCCTGAGCAGTCACGGTGGCAAAAACGAAGAGGGCAACTGGGGTCGCGCGGGGACGTGGTGGGATTACTCCGGCACGCTCGGCAGTACGCACGCAGGCATCCTCGCGCTCGCGTCGGCGGACAACACACGGCCCGTGTGGTCGCACGCGCGGGACTACGGGTTCCTCGCGATGAATCCCACCGGCCCGCCGCCCGGTGCGAAGGACGTGCCTTCCGTGCCGTTCACGGTTCCGGCGGGCGAGCCGTTGCGGATGAAGTTTGGCATCCTGCTCCATTCATCCGCTGCGCCACTCGATGCCGCGCAGGCCGCCGAAGCAGCGGGTGCGGAACTAAAGGCATGGAAGACGGAAGCCGAGCCTGCGGTGAAAAAGAACGCGCCCACTCCGCCGCGTGCGGTGCCGACTTTTGAGTGTATGGGACTTTATTGGGACGTGCCAGAAAACGCGGCGACGAAGCTTTGCACCGTCAAATTTCGCGCGGCGGGCACGCAAGATTGGCACGACGCGCAGGCGCTTCGGTTCGACGAAAAACGGAAGCAGTATCGCGGCAGCGTCGTTAATCTGCGCGCCGGGACGGAATACGACTTTTCTCTCGCTCTGCCGGACGGTGCGACAGCGAGCGTGATAGCGGCGACCTGGAGCAATACTTTCCCGGTCGTAGCGACGGTTGTTCTAGCCAAGGGCACGACGCGCGAGCCGGTGCGCATCACGGAGGGCGGCACACTTGGGGGCTATCGCCTTTACATGGCGGCTCCGGAAGGCACGACCATTGATGTCGCTGATGCTGCCGATGCGTGTCTCGTCGTGGAAGCGGATTACGTGATTGTGCGCGGCGTGACGTGTCGCGGGGCGCGGGTGGATGGAATGCGGGTGGGCAACCGACATCACGTCGTCATCGAGGGCTGCGACATTTCCGGCTGGGGACGGCGCGATTCCAAGGCGGGACAGACGGCGAAGTCAGGCGGCAAGGAAGTGAAGTCCATCGAGAATCTCGGCGCGTATCTCGACGCCGGGATTCAAATTGGTGGCCCGCTCTCCGCCCCCGCGTGCGAGCAGATTGTGATTCAAGGAAACCGCATCCATCACCCGCGCTGGACGGCGAACAACTGGACGCAGGCGAGCCCGTATTTTTCCACGAGCGGCAAGCTTTCGACTCATCCCCAAGGGCCGGACGCCATCGTCTTCGCGCAGCAGACGCGCGGGCGTCATGTCATCCGCTGGAACGACCTTGGGAGCGATGCGCCGGACTTCGACCACATGTTCAACGACGCGCTGCTCGCGGAGGAGCCGAAGGGCAACGGTTTCATCGGCGACGGCGACATCTACGGCAACCGCATCAGCGACTGCTGGGACGACGGCATCGAGGCCGAGCGCGGCGATCGCAACGTGCGAATTTGGGGCAACCACTTTTCGCGCGTCATCAAGTGTGTCTCCGCGGGCTACATCTGGGAAGGGCCGCTATACGTCTTCCGCAACGTCGCAGAGGAACTGCTGCACCCGAACGAGATGCTGGCGCACAACGGCGGCCTCAGCCCGTTCGCGGCACATCCGCCGTGCTTCATGCCCCCACCGCAGGAAGACCCCAAGGAGCAGCGCGACGGCGTGGTGTTCGTCTATCACAACTCGCTGATCGCCGGCGCGGGACACCCGGCGGGCTGGGCCTTCAACACATGGCAACTGCACAAATATGTCTCGCCCACGGTGCGCCTCATTTCGCGCAACAACGTGTGGATGACGCGTGCCTACCCGGCATATTTCAACGCGCCCAATCCCGACGGCGTGAACTACTGCGTGCGGGATTTCGACCGCAGCTACTTCGATCAGGACTACGACCTGCACAACGGAGTCATCGTACCCGCCGCAACCGCCGGCGCGCACACGCGGCAGGCCGAGCCGGTCTTCGCGGCGGCGCACCGTTTTCAACTCGCAGAGAAATCCCCCGGCTACGACGACGCGGTGCGCCTGCCCAATTTCAACGATGACTTCCTAGGCCGTGCTCCAGATCAGGGTGCGCAAGAATCCGGCAGCGCCGACACGGAATACGGCCAGGCGCTGTGGCGGAATAGCCAGGGCAGCGCTCCTCCAACAGACCGATGAATCGGACTCAACAAAACGCCACTCTGCGCCCGATGAGCCGCCGTCAGTTTATCGCCACCAGCGCCGCTGCTGCGCTCGCACCAGCGCTTCACGCCGAGCCCCAGTCGCTCCTTGCGTCAATGCCGCCGATGCTCCCGGCGAACTTCATCGTCACGAAGGGCGGCATCAGCCAGATGGACACGTTCGACCGTTGAATTGGGGTGCGGGCTTTCTCGGTGCGACGCATCAGGGCACCTGACCGACGCGCAACAGGGCAGCGTCGCACTCCTCCGGATGCTCAACGGCGAGCACCTGCGCGGTCGCGACGATGACTCGACTCTTCATGCGCGCATGGCAAGCTACGACCTTGCGATGAGTATGCGATCGACGATGCCAGAAATGCCCTCCGGTCCACCGTCCTTCCCACCCAATCCGGCAGACAACCGCGAACGCGTGGCCGGCTGGTGCCGCGGACTACCGGACTACTGAATTTATCTTTTGCCGTGGCACTGGACCTGCGGTAGAGTCGAACACTGTTATGGGCCTAATTCGCAACATTTTTTGGATCGCGTTCTTCCTGATCTCCACATTCGTCTTCATCGTGATTTTTGAACACGGTCCCACAAATTTCGTCGATAACGCGAAGAAAGAAGTTGATCAGATTCAGGTCGTATTCGGCGTGAAGTCGAAGGCTGAAGTGAAAAAAGAAGGCGTGAAAGCCCTTTAATACCGGGCTTTGGAGTTCCTCCGGCTGCGCCTTCCCGTTTTTTTGATGCGGGGTGGTGCGGGGTCTGCTATCGCAATTTTGGCATTGCAATTGCTAAGAATTGCGATGCGCTAGAAAACTCCTCATTTGAGGGGGAAACCAACAACATCCGCGGTCCGTTTTGCGCAGACCGCTCAAAAAAAGACACCAACTACATCAACTAATGGCAAAGTACAAACTAGAATACGTGTGGCTCGACGGCTATGAGCCAACCCCAAACCTCCGCAGCAAGACTCAGATTAAAGAGTTCGCGGAATTCCCGACGCTTGAACAACTCCCGATGTGGGGATTTGACGGCAGTTCGACCCGTCAGGCGGAAGGTCGCAGCTCGGATTGCATGCTCAAGCCTGTCGCGATTTATCCCGATGCGACACGCATCAACGGCGTCCTCGTCATGTGCGAAGTCATGATGCCCGATGGCACCACGCCGCACCCGAGCAATGGTCGTGCGACCATCCTCGACGATCCCGGCACATGGTTCGGCTTTGAACAGGAGTATTTCCTCTATCAGGACGGAGTGCCGCTCGGCTTCCCGAAGGGTGGATATCCTTACCCGCAGGGTAAATACTACACAGGTGTCGGATTTGACGCCGTGGGCGACATCGCCCGCGAAATCGTGGAAGAGCATCTCGATCTGTGCCTCGAAGCCGGCATCAACCACGAAGGCATCAACGCCGAAGTGGCGAAGGGACAATGGGAATTCCAGATCTTCGGCAAGGGCTCGAAGAAAGCGGCCGACGAAGTGTGGATGGCCCGCTACATCCTGATGCGCCTCTGCGAACAGTATCGCGTGGACATCGTGTGGCACTGCAAACCGCTCGGTCTCGATGTGGACTGGAACGGCTCCGGCATGCATGCGAACTTCTCGACTACGCACATGCGCGAAGTCGGTGGACAGGCTTACTTTGAGGCGCTCATGGCAGCGTTCGACAAGTACAAGAACGAGCACATCGCCGTGTATGGCCCGAACAATCACCTTCGCCTCACCGGTCTGCACGAGACGCAGTCCATCGATAAATTCAACTACGGCATCGCAAACCGCGGTGCATCGATCCGTGTCCCGCATAGCTTCGTGAACAACGGCTACAAGGGATACCTCGAGGACCGTCGCCCGAACTCCGAAGGCGATCCCTACAAGATTGCAGGACGTATTCTCCAGACGATCCAGACAGTCCCAACGAAGTAATTTTCGCGGAAGGGAAGAAACTCATCGAAAACGCCGTCCTGCCTCGCGCAGGGCGGCGTTTTTCCTGCCGTGAAATCGTTGAAATGCGGCATTGATAATCAATGGAGTGGTGCGACATTCGGCTCGGTTTGACTCGGACACCCTGGGCAAACGTCAATCGTAACACTCAAAAAAATACCAAATGGGACTATTCGACGGAATTCTCGGCTCGCTCTTCGGCGGCCTCAATCAACAACAATCGGGCAACCTGCTCAACTCGGTAGCAGGCTTAATCCAAGGGGGAGGCGGCATCCAGGGACTGCTGACGAAGTTTAGCGGCCATGGCTTGGGCGACCTCGTCAAAGGCTGGATCAGCACGGGCCCGAATCCGCCGGCCACCGCCCAGCAAGTCGAGAAAGTCTTCGGACCGGACCAGCTCAGCCAGCTCGCTTCGCAAGCGGGTGTGCCGGCGAACGAGATTTCCGGGCAGCTCGCGCAGCTCCTTCCGCAACTCGTCGATAAACTGACGCCGGACGGCAAAGTCCCGGAAAGCAACGCATTGCAGCAAGGTCTCTCCTCTTTGCTCTCGGGCGGCATCGGGAAACTCTTCGGCGGACAATAGCGCCCGCTCATTCGAATCTTTGCAGCCGCTCGTTCCGCGTGATGAGCGGCTGCACTACATCCTGTAGTGGTTTTGAAAAGAACCGGCATGATTCTCCACATTTGGCTTCCCCGAAGGCCGGTCCCGCCTTACGCAATCGGGGTCCACTTTTTTCAACAACCTCAATCCCACTTTTACCATGGCCAAAGCCACTGAAACCGAATCCGAAAGCAAAGTCATCGCAGCCCGCAACAAGAACCTCGAGATGGTCCTCCAAACCATCGCAAAGGAATACGGCGACGGCGCTATCATGCGGCTCGGAGACTCCCGCACGATGGAAGTCGAGGTCATTCCTACCGGGAACATTCTCATCGACCGCGCACTCGGTGCCGGCGGATTTCCACGCGGACGTATCGTCGAGGTTTTCGGACCGGAGTCGTCGGGTAAAACGACGCTCACACTCACGCTGATCGCGCAGGCGCAAAAGCGCGGCGGGCTGGCGGCGTTCATCGACGTCGAACATGCGCTTGACCCGCAATATGCGAAAAAGCTCGGGGTCAATCTCGACGACCTTCTGGTCTCCCAACCAAGCAGCGGCGAGGAAGCGCTCCGGATTTGCGAGACGCTCGTCCGTTCAAATGCGCTCGACGTCATCGTTCTCGATTCCGTGGCCGCGCTTGTGACAAAGCAGGAGCTCGAAGGCGAAATCGGCGACTCCACAGTCGGCGCCCAAGCGCGGCTCATGTCCGCCGCCATGCGCAAGCTGACGGCGCTGATCTCGAAGGCCCGGACAATCATGGTTTTCACCAACCAGATTCGTGAAAAAATCGGCGTCATGTTCGGCAACCCCGAGACCACGCCCGGCGGAAAAGCGCTCAAGTTTTACGCCAGCGTGCGCGTGGACATCCGCCGCATCGGCGCCATCAAAACCAGCGACGGCACTGTGACCGGCAATCGCACCAAGGTGAAAATCGTGAAGAACAAAATCGCGCCGCCGTTCTGCGAGTGCGAGTTCGACATCATGTATAACGAAGGCATCTCGTCCACGGGCGCGCTGCTCGACCTCGCGTTGGAAAAAGGCATCGTGGAGAAGCGGGGCTCGTGGCTGAGCTACAAGGGAGCCCAGCTCGCACAGGGGCGCGACGCGGCGAAGGATGTGCTCAAAAAGGACCAGGCTTTGTTCGACGAATTGACGACCATCGTAAAAGCAAAACTGGACGAAGAAACCGCAGCAGCCGCAGCAAAATAAGGAAGCTCCATGAACGCCGCGCAACAGCAAATCCTGGATAAAGTCATCGAGATGCTCGGAGAGCACTTCGACCACGCCATCGTCGCGGTCGGCTGGTATGACGAAGACAAACAGTACTCCACCACCGCGACCTACAGCGGCGGCGTCGCTCCTGCACTTGGTCTGTGCAAATTGTACGAGACCAAATGGCAGAAGGAACATTTGTGGGGGCCTGACGACGAGGAGTAGCCGTCAAGCCGGATCGACCGGCTAACCAACGAAGTGCCCGAGCGGCTGGATGATGTTTCCGGCCAGCGGCCACACCTTTTCCTGAATGCGCGGGCCGAGCTGCTTCGAAGTCTTGTAAGCGTTTGTGATCATCTCCATTCTTGCATCGAGATTGTCCACGTAATGCAGCGCCCAGGCCTCGGGCGTTCGCGGCGTGACCGGGCTGCCGAAGGCCAGCTCGCCATGGTGACTCGCAACGAGATGGAGCAGGTGCATGCGGACGTCTTCGTTCGACGGATCGAGCGAAAGCCACGTCTTCCAGTCATCGGTCGCTGCGAGCTTTCGCCAAAGCGTGTTCACGAGCTCGATGCCGATCGTAATATGGCCGAGCAGTTCCCCTGCTTCGCTGTAAGGCATCGTGAAGCCGTCTGCGGGCATCCCGTTTTCCCAAATCTTTCCGGCGTCGTGAAACAACACACCGGCCACCATCAGATCGCGGTTCAGCGCGGGATACGCTGACGCGATGGCAACTGCGGCGCGCATCATCTGCGCGACATGTTCAACCAGCCCTCCGCGTCGTGCGTGGTGGTTGTTGCGCGCTGCGGCGGCGCGGCGGTAGCGTTCGCCATACTCCGCCAAAAAGAGCCGGCTCAACGCGAGCAGACGAGGGTCTGCGATGGCGTTGGTTGCCTGCTCGATGTAAGCGAAATCCGCCGCCTGTTTCTCTCGGATTTCCGGCGTGCCGGAGAGCAGCGCATCGCGTTCTTCAGGCCGCAGCTCGCGCAATCGCCATGCCGATGACTCGAGCCCGAACTTGCTCGTCGCAAACTCTCCTGTGATCTCGACAAACGCGCCCGCCGACCCGCGCTCGCAGTAGCTGAAGCCCGGGCTGTCGTTCCACGCTTTCAGTGTGCAGCGGCTCTCCCCGTCGTTGAACGTAACTTCGAAATACGGCTTCCCATTGCTGGCGTCCTTGCGCGCAATGGCTTCGACCTGCGCGTGAACCTGAGCCTCCACCCGGCCATCGCCGGCGGCGCGTTTGAGCTGCGTGATTGTGAGAAGATCCATTCCTGCGTTGATAAGTCAGCGCCTGCAAAAGAACCACGTGATTCTTCGACAACATCCTCAATCCAATCTGCCACCCCGGCTCCGAAGTTCTGCCCGATAGTCCGCCTCTGGCATGTCATAGCCATCGCGACGCGCTTCGAGCGCCGGGCGAATGATTTCCTTCCGGACGTCGATATCCTTGCCCCAAAGTTCCTGCCACAAAACCCGGGTGTTTGCTGTGATGTCCCCGACATTTTCCTCGTCGAAATTCGGACGGAAAAGATCCACCGCAAACTGCAGTTCGCGTCGCAATTCCGCCTCCGTCGGATGGCCCGTACGCTTTATAACCAGTCGAAATGCTTGGAGATCCTTCTCCGCGAGCCGATGGAGTTTTGCGATGAGGATATCGATGGGGTGAGGGAGGGTGAGTGTAATGCTTCCGATCCGAGTCGTGAATGCTCGCGACTGCCATCTGGGGCTTGTGCGGAAGTTCCCGGGCACACAGACTTGAATGTACAGTCTCTCTTCGTTCTTCGCCAGCCCGGCCTGCTCGACCACACCCGCGAGGAATTCCCGATCGTCGTAACTTCCAAACAGGTCCACATCGGCACTCAAAAACGAGGCCTCCAACCCGATCTGAAGTGGTGATGATCCGAAGAGTGTGATGTGAAACTGCTTATCCCGCGGGAGTTTCGCAAACAGCGCTTTCAGCGCGACGGCGGCCGGCGTTTCCCAATTGATTTCTTTAAGCCACGACATTGCAGATTCTCTTGATGCGATTGCCGTGCGCGTCACGCATCCACGGGGCGAGCCAATAAGCGATGCCTTGCTCGATCAGCCGGTTCTCCACCGAGCGATCCGCTGCGAAGCGTAGCGCCAGCCGCTTGTCGCGCGCGTTCAGCGGGCGCTTCCGTGCCTTCAGCAGGATGCGCGCGGCGATTCTCGCCTTGTGCCACGATGGATCGAGTTTCTCTCTCACAGCGCAGACTTTAACCCAGCGGAAACAAGCGGGCAAGCTGTGGTTCGGCAACTACGCGGGTGGTGGAGTCGGTGGTGGAGTGCCGTCGTCCGCAGGGTCTTCCTCGGGCTCGCCGGGGTTGTGCGCGGCGGATGCTTGGGTCGTCGAGCTTGCGGTTGAAGTGTGCGACTTCCGCCCGCACGTCTTCGAGGATGTCGTCCACGTCGAAGACCATTCCTTGCGCGGCAGCCAGAGCAGCGTCCAGCGCGCTATCGGCGGGGGCGATGTCATCCTGCTCGGCTTCATATGCGATGCGGGCAGCTTCCACTTCGGGGCCGGTGGGGTTGCTCATCTTGGGGAAGCCGGCCGTAAACATGTCGTTGTCGCCCTTTGCGATCTGTTTTGCGAACGCCACCGCCGCCGCTTCGTTGGGAATCCCGGGCACATCGCCCGTGAGCGGGAGGCTGGCGAAAAGGAGCACGCTCGCATCGTGGTCGAGACGCCCGGTGCGGCGCTTGAGTCCCTCCCAATAGTCGCGGATGAATGCGAGGAGCTTGGCGTATTTCGCATTCTTCTGGCTCACCTCCAGCGAGCGCTTTGCCTCCGCCGTGGCGATGGAGAGGACGAGAGGCTCATAGAGTGTGATGATGCCGAGGCGGGAGATAGTGGCGTCGGAGAGACTGCGTTTGTTCTGGGAGAAATCCGCAAGATCAGCGGCCTTTGCGGCCTTGAGGTTTGCTAGGCGGTCAACGTGAGAGCGAGCTGGGACGTAGTAAGGCATAGGGCGCGGAAGGTGGCAGGGTTCGGGTGCGGTGTGAAGGGGGATTTTTGTGCGTTGGAAATGGGGATTCAAAATGAAACAGAGCGCGGATGAACCGAGGGCCGAAGGCCCGGCAATGTAATAGCCCAGGCAAAGCGAGGAACGAGCGCAGGCCTGGGTCACGCCGGGCAACCAAATAAGAGCCCTGCAAGGGCGCGATTGAACTAGTACTTACCTGTAAAAGTTCGCATATTTACTCTCTGGGGTCTTTTGTGCGACATTGAGCTTGGTCCACTCAAAAGGAGCTGCATCCTCGTTGTAGGCAGCGATGAACGCGTCTATCTGCTCAATGAGCTGTTTGAC
>JANMGP010000129.1:0-2139 GCA_031374705.1 Verrucomicrobiaceae bacterium
CCATGCGGCGCGGGTGGTCCCATTCTCGGACGGCCGTGATGCTGGGGACGATGTCCACGCCGTCTCGCACCGCCGCATCGACCGACTCGAAGTGGTGATGCTTGGCGAGGACCGTGCGGTCCGCTTCCAGGACCAGCGTGAAGCCGTGGTCGCCGTAGGCTTCGGAGAAGGCTCCGTCGATGGTGATCGCCTTGCCGCTGCGCTTGATCGGCGATTCGCCCGCCTCGATCTTGACCGGGACATGGCCGTTGACGATCAGGCCGCGGGCGGGATCGACACCGAACTCGGCGAGCACCTTTTCGCAGAACCACGGCTCGTGGATCAGGGCGAAGTACGGATCCTTGGTCTCGTGGTGCGGCGTCTTGTCGGCGATGAAGTCCCGTTCGAGCGTGGCGATGCGGTCCTTGCCGAACAGTGGCGAGCGGGGGCCGCTCCACAGGTACCAGAGCAGGTCGAGATGCTGCTCCTGCCGCTGCTCCATCGCCCGCGCGACGACTCGTTCGATGGCGTCGAACATCGCGCGGCCGCTGAGTTGTTCCCCTTCGATGGGCATCGGCAGGAACTCGCCTCGCTCATCGCACGGGACGCAGCCGTGGAAGATCAGGTGGTCGTCTCGCCGCAGATACATCGAGCCGTTGCCGACGATGTACTGCAAGTGCTCCGACAACTTTTGACTGTGTGTGAATGAATACCTCAACCGCCCCAGGCACTCGCGCTCTTCGGGCGAGAGCGTGTACGGATCGGCGGGGTCGATCGTCGGGAGCAGCGTGTCTCGCAACGGATACGTTACGCCATCGACTTCGATTGTTCCCTGGGCGTGATCGATCCGGTGGAGCAGGCGGCGGTGATCCTGCTCCCACTCGGGATGCCGGGCGAGCATCTGCCCTTCCAGTTTGAACTGCATGATGGCCGCCGCCTTCTGCATGCGGGCCACGATCAGATCCTCACGCATCCCACCGTGCTTCGGCTGGAAATGAGCGGCCGGATCGTCGGCGTAGACGGTCCGGACCAGATGCTCCAGCGGCGTGAGCGGGATGCTGTAGCCTTCGTCGAGCTGACCGAGACAGCGGTACCGCAGGGAGACTCGCAAGACGTGGCAGATCAGGGCCTCGTGCCCCAGCCCGGCACCGAGCCATGCCACATCGTGGTTGCCCCAGATGAACGAGACGTTCGGCTGGTCTCGTAGGTAATCGACGACGCGATCGCCGCGCGGGCCGCGATCCCAGCAGTCGCCGCCGATGATCAATTCATAGATCGCCAGGTTGCGGATCAGCCGACCGGTGATGTGAATCAGATGCAGCGCCCGGCCACGCAGCAGCAGTTCATCGACGATGGCCTCGACAAACTCGCGGCCGCGCTCGTTGGTTGGTTCGTGCAGCATCTCGGAGAAGAGGTCGGCGTACTCGCGCGGGAAGACCTGCATCGCGCGTTTCAGGCTGTAACGCGAGGCCAGGACTCGCACCAACTCGAACTGGTGCCGCAGCGTCCGCCGCGCGAAGGCTCGCAGTTCCTCACGGTCTGTCAGAGTTTGTTCCAGCCGCTGCGTGACCTCGGCCGGATAGAAGATCAGCGTCAGGAACTCTTGGAATTGCTGAGGCTCCATCCGTCGTTCGAAGAGGTGCTCGACCAGAGGCCGCAGCGTTCCCGAGGCGTTGTTGATGACGTGCCTCAGCTTTTTGTCCTCGCCGTGAATGTCGCTGATGACATGCACGGTCCCCTTGGGGAGCGTGAGTACCGCCGACAGGCGCGCGATCTCGGCCAGCGCCGAGTCGATGTTCGGAAACTCCCGAGCCAGCGCGCGCAGCAGGGTCAGTTCGTAGCGGCTCGGCTCGGCGTGGTTTCCGCCGGGCAGGCCATTTCGCTCATCATCGGAGATCGCGTTCACGGCAATTCACTCTCAAGATCGAAAAGCACGGCGGCCGTCCATCATGGACGGCTTGGAGCGTGCGAGAGTCTAACTTGATCGCGGTTGCGAGTCGCCCGTGGCGGGTGGCCCTCGGTGAGTCATTCCCCTGTTTTGCCCAACGTAGCCGTCATCGCTCCGCGTGACGAGCCTCTCTCGTGAAGCGTCGAATACGCGAAGACGCCGAGCGAATGGGGGCGCTGGTTCACAAAGGCTCATCACGCGGAGCGATGATG
>JANMGP010000056.1:0-17145 GCA_031374705.1 Verrucomicrobiaceae bacterium
CTCCCTGAGCCGCAAGACAGGCGAAGCCAATCTGCTGGAAAAAGGTGTGATACTGTTTCCACGGTGAAGCGCGGCGAAATGGAAGGAGCGGGGCTTTCCTAAGCCCCGTCTGCGCCGAAGGCGCAGCCCAAAGCCCGCCCAGCTGGAAACCTGCTCCATAGCGGGTGCCAGTGTGGATGCCACGTCGTGGAGGCATACGGGGCTTAGGAAAGCCCCGCTCCTTTGCATTCGCCGCGTTTCTTTGTGAAATTCGTCTTACTTCTCTTCTCTTGCTCTGAAATCCTCAATCGGAGCAAGAGCATGAAGTAAGATGCGAAACTGAGCGACTACGCAATTGCCGGTTGAATTCCGGGGTCGGTAAGCTGCATCCTATCGCCATGCCCATCTACGAGTTTTTCTGTCCAAACAACCGCCGCATCTATTCGTTTTTTGCGCGAAGCCTCAGCTACGCGGATAAAGTGCCGCGGTGCCCGGAGAATCCGAAGTGGAAAATGGAAAAGATGCTCAGCTCTTTTGCAATCACGGGGAAATCCGAGGAACCCAAGGCCGGAGGGATGGGCGACGGCGACGATGCGCAGATGGACGCGGCCATGGATGTCATGGAGCGCGAGTTTGGGAGCATCGCGGACTCCGACAACCCGGACCCGCGCGCTGTGGCTAAGATGATGCGCCGCATGGGGGAACTCACCGGCGGCAAGATGCCCGCACAGATGGAGGAAATGATCGCCCGCATGGAGAAAGGCGAGGATCCCGACAAGCTGGAAGAAGAGTATGGGGATTCTTTGGAGGGAATGGAGGATTTCGGAATGGGCGGAGGGGACGAGGGCGGAGCGGAGGGCAAGAGTGCTTTCCGCAGGCGGCGAAAGGTGACACGCGATCCGGGGCTGTATGAGATGAGTGAGTGGGTGGATGCGTAGTGCCGCAAGGGGCGGTGGATGTGGCGGCGAGAGCATTCAGTAGGTCAGTGGCACGGCTGAATACTGACCCACATGAACGCTCGCACCGTCCAAAGTCCGAAGCCGCGTTTCGCGTGACAAATGCGTGAGCGATGGTGCTTTTCGCTAAGGAAGGAAGCGAGTAAGCATTGGCGTCACAGCCTTTGAGGCTAATCTCTGCCGAAAATATCGTCCATGCACTGGAAACCATCTACCGAGACCGACCCATACGCGCCGCCGCCAGACGGAAAATTCCAGCGTTTTTGCTACTGGCTCGCCGGGGCGCGCGTGGAGACGCTTCAGCATTGTCCTGCCACGGAAAGAGAGCGCGTCGCCGTTCTTGGGAGCACGGTGCTGATCCCGACGGTGATGGGATTTCTTGGGATGATATTTTATACGAAGAGCCGGTTTCACGAGCCTCCGTGGTTTAGCATTATCCTGATCTCGCTGGCTTGGGCGGCGGTGATCATGAACACCGACCGCATCCTGCTGGCGACGTATCGCCCATTCCAGCCTTGGTGGCGGCGCTGCATGCAGGTGTGTTTTCGCTTTTTGCTCGCGGGAGTGGTGAGCGTAGCAATTTCGTTCCCATTCTGTCTGGACCAATACCGTCCGGCGATCGTGCACCGCTATCAAACAGAGCTTCAGGGAAAGCTGAACGCGATGCGCTCGGAGGAAGCTGCGGGACGCAAGGCGCTCCGCGATCGGCTGGAGGAGATTCGTGCGAAGAGTGAGGCGGACCGCATGCAGTTGACGGCGGCTTTCACGACCGAGCACGAGACGTTCACCACACAATTGCCGGAGTTGCAGAAAGTGCTCGTGAATCCAGAGGCGTACGCGGACACCCGAATGGAAGAAGAGCGCAAGAAGGCGGGCGAGCCGACCTTTGTCGCACCGGCGAGCGGGGCGACGCGCAACATCCTCAGCCAGATCGACGCGCTGAAAGAGACCTACTCGAAGACAAAGGCGGAGCTCGAGACCAAGCAGGACCTCCATCGCAGGCTCGTCGAAGCCATCGCCCGCGAGGCGCTCGGGCAACCGAACGAATTCTACCCGGAAGTCAAGAAAGCCGGGGACGGGCCGCGCTTGAAAGATATGCAGGCTCGCGACCGGGCGACGGTGGCGGAAGCAAACCGTTTGGAAAGCGCCTCCGTAGCCCAGCAGGCGGCTCTCGCGGCAAGCGACCGTCAACTCGCAGACGCACGGCTCGTGGACAAGAACGCATACCTTGATGCGCTCTCGGCAAAGCGCGAGGCCTTCGTGCAGGAGGGCGTGGAAAAAGAACGCATCCGCAAAGAGCGCCTCGCAAAAGTCACGGCGGACATCGCCCAACTCGAGGCCGACCACGCGGCGCGCATCGAGAAGCTCGCACAGCACACCGCTTCTCTCGAAGCGGATCAGGCGAGCGGCATGAAGCGCCACGATGAGACGTACCTCCCGCCAATCGCGCGCGTGGAAGCGAAGATCAACGGCGTGTTTGATCCGATGGAGGAGACCATCGGCCTATACAAAGTCATCTTCCAGACCGCACCCGATGCGACCGAGGACGAAAAGAAGGAAGGCGGCTACAAGTGGATGGCGGGAGCATTCCAGTTTCTCGTGATTTTCGGGACGCTGTTCGTTCTGGATCTCGTCCCAATCATGGCAAAGATTTTCTCGCGCCCCGGGCCGTACGATGTGCTCGTGGAGCACCCGGAGTTTATCGCGAACGAAAACCTGTCCGCATATAAGGACGCTTACGCGAAGCAATACGGTGGAAACTGGGAGGACGACGAGACGCCGTCAGACCGGAAGCTTCTGCAAAGCCGCAAGCTCAGCCTGCCAAAGCCGGGCGACTCGGATTAGCATTTCAAGGATTCCCAACAACGTCTGTCCGTGGCGAGGTTTAATAAAGGGCCGGTGACCACGCCGTCGGCGTGATTAAAAGCGGGTGAGGAGCAAGTGGACGCGCTTGCGTCGTAGCGCACGCGGCCCTCCGCGCTGCTCGTCCTCACGCGAAAGCGCATTCTTCCTAGTGGGGTCGCTCTTTGGAGCAGCGCTTCGCGTGTACGAGTATCACGCGGAGGGCCGCGTGAGCTACGACCCCGTTGCCTCTCTTCCCGACGTTCCATCACCCGCTTTTAATTAATTAATCACACCCCCACGCCGTGGCGATTATTTTAGAACTCCGTCCGCGTCGCCGTCGTCGAGAACCGCGCTCCGAGCCTCCCCGGAGCCCCGTGGATCTAGAAGTCGAACAGCCCGGCGATATCCGTTGAAAAAGAAAGCAGGCGTGGCTTGCGGCCACGCCTGCTTGAGTCGTTTGGGTTTGGGTGAAGGTGGAAAGGCTAGCTCTTCAAATTCTTAATGGCTGCCACGACGTCGTCGAGCGTTGCTGGCGGTGGTCCGACAGGCGCTGGGGGCGCTGGCTTCTGCGCCATAAGTTTGCTCGCGGGCTTCACGATGACGAAGAACACGACGGCTGCGAGGATTACGAAGGAGATGACGTTATTGAGAAAGTTTCCAATCATGATTCCTCCTTCGAGGACTTGGTTTCCTGCGGCGTCGAGGACTGGTTTCCCGTCCTTCACGGCACCGTGCGCACCGATTGCGATTTTTGAGAAGTCAGGAGTGCCGCCAATCATACCGATCATGGGCATGATGAGGTCTTTAACTACGGAATCGACGATCTTGCCGAACGCGCCGCCGATGATGACACCGACTGCGAGGTCGAGGACGTTTCCCTTTACAGCAAATGCTTTGAATTCTTGAATGAGGCTCATAAGGCTTCCTGTATTATCGATGTGCAGGGGATAGTAAAGCACTATTTTTATCTGTCGGATTTTCCGGGAATAGCGACCGCAAACAGCGATATGTCAGCACTCGTCCAGACCATCGCATTGCTCATTTTATCAAACATCTTCATGACATTCGCCTGGTACGGGCACCTGAAGATCCTTGGTGCCAAGCCGCTCTGGCTCGCGATCTCCGTCAGATGGGGATTGCATTGCTGGATTACTGTTTCCAAGTGCCGGCGAATCGCATCGGCTACAATTCCGGGATTTCCATGCAGCGGCTGAAGATCATCCAGGAAGTCATCACGCTCGCTGTTTTCGTCGTATTCGTGCGGCTGTGGGGCGGCGAGAAGGGGAAGCTCGATTATCTGTGGGCTGCGCTGTGCATGTGCGGCGCGGTGTATTTTGTCTTCCGCGCGTAAGCCTTAGCGCCCGGATGCGCGGATAAGTTCCGCCACGCGACGGGCTTTCGCTTCAAACAAGACCTCCCATCCCGGTGCCAGGCGCGCACTCCAGTTCCCGGACGTTACACTGCCGGGGACGTTAAAGCGGTCCGTTGTTCCGAGAACGTCGGTAATCATCGCGATGGCCATGGATGAGTTGCATCGAAATAGCCCCATAAGGAGGAGTTCGTGAACTTCTTCGAACGCAAGGATGCGCGGCACGTCAAAGCCCGCCCAGCCGGCCAGCGCCCGGCATTCTTTCCATGCGCGGTCGCGCTCGATTCCAAGCCGCTCCGTCTCGGAGAGTGCGGCTTTGATGATGGACATCCAGCACTCCCACATAACGCGGAGAGGATCGTGGTCATGCGTGGCATATGTCGCGATGGTGCATTTCGGATACCGCGAGCCATCGGTGAGCGGGCCGTCGCCTTCCTTTTCCCACTGCGGAACTTTGAAGCCGGGGATGTCGAGGCTGAGCAGGCTCGGACGGACGTATTCCGGAACGGTGCCGAGGTCCTCGCCGACAAGAGCGCCGGAGCCGACTTCGGCTTGGAGCACTTTCAGAAACTCCTCGCCTTGAGCACGATTCATCGCGCAGTGCTCCGGAGTGTCGTCGGCATACTCGTGGAATCGCGGAAGTTCGCCCCCGGTCCTGCTGCGGGCTTCGTCGAGCGAGAGCGGCGCAAATTCGGCATTGCGCTGCGGGCGCCAGGGAAAACCGTAGATGCGGTAAAATCCGAGGACGTGATCGATTCGGAAAAGATGGAACGCATCCCCGACCTTGCGCACGCGCTGCCGCCACCACGTAAAACCGTCGGCTCGGTGCGACGGCCACGCGTAGAGCGGAACGCCCCAGTTTTGCCCCCAGCGACTCACGAACTCATCGCCCGTAAATGCCGGCTCGGGCGGAGCTCCACCGGTCCAGCGGAGGTCGAACAGCTCCGGCGATGCCCACACGTCTGCGGAGCTGTAATTGACGCCGAATGGAATGTCGCCCATCAGCGCGACGCCGCGCGATTCCGCGTAGTGTTTCAAGGCCCGCCATTGCTCAAACGCCTGCCACTGCACGTAGCAGATAAAGCGCAGTTCGTCGTCGATGGATTCACGCGCGTAGGGACGCAGCGATTCCAGCCAGTCACACGCTGCTGAATACGAGCAAACTTCCGCGGGCCACGTATCCCACGATTCCGTGTGGTGCCGTGACATGAGCACGCGAAAAAGCGAGTAGCTGTCGAGCCATGCCGACTCCTCTCGCATAAAGGTGGCGAAGGCCTTTGCACGACCGTCTGTGCTCCCCGGCAAACGAGCCGAGAAATTTGCAAACGCCCGCCGGAGTAAATCGTGCCGCAGTTTCTTCACAGGCGCCCACTGGACGGAGCCTTCGCGCAAGCCTGCGATGTCATGTTGTTCAGCGATTCCGGCGATTTCCCCGGGATCGAGATCCGCGACGGCGTGCGGGTCAATCGTCGAAGGCTCGATGGCGACCGAGCTAATCGCATTGTAGGGGCTGTTGTCGCCGCCCGTCTCATTCACCGGCAACAGTTGGACAAGGCGGAAGCCGTGCGCCACCGCCCAGTCCACAAAATGCCGCAGTGCCGCGGTGTCACCACAGCCAAAGTCATCGGCGCTTCGCAGCGCAAAAAGCGGGACCAGCACGCCCGCATGACGCTCGTTAAGCGGGATCATTTGTCGCCTTAGCCGCGAGTGGGCTGCGGGACCAAAACGCACGCCATCCCGGCCGCCGCAGCAGCCTGCGCGCCGGTCTGCGTATCCTCAAAAACAAGGCATCGCTCGGAGGCCACGCCGAGTCTGCGCGCCGCCTCCAGAAATGGATCCGGATGCGGTTTTCCGCGGCTGTAATCTTCGCTGCACACGATCGCGTCAAATAGATGGACGATACCGAGCGCACGCAAAGTGTTCAGCACGATTCGCCGGTGCCCGCCGCTCGCAACGGCCAGCGGCTTGCGTCCGTGATATTCCCGCGCGAGCGAGACGACCGGCTCGATGGCGGCGATCTGTTCGCTCAGTTCGAGAAAAAGTCCCTCCTTTTGGTTTACGGTTTCTTCCACCGGTAATTGGTAGCCGTGCCGTTCGTTGAGAATCTCGACGATGCGCGAAGTAGGCACGCCGCCGAGTTCGTAAAACATAGCCTCCGGGAAATCCGCCGCGGCTTTCCCGAGTGCGATTTGCCATGCCTTGAAATGCGTCGGCATCGTGTCTGCAAGCGTCCCATCGCAATCAAATATGAATGCGTCAAAATCGCCTGCCGGTAGCTCCAGGGGAAACGAGTATGGATTCGTTTCTTGCATTGAAGCGCGGGAAGATGGCGTCAAGCCGCTGAAATGCGAGCGGTAAAATCAAATCGTATCATTTCATCGGGAAAAAGAAAAACCACCGTCGCGCGTGCGGCGGTGGTTTTCAAATGGTTTGCAGGGCGTACCTACTTCGCTGGAATCGGAGGCGCGCTCACGGGAGGCGTCACAGCCTCGACCGGTTTGCGTATCGGTTTCGGTGCCGCAACCGGTGGGGTCGCCACACTCGCCGGGGGCTGCAACTGCGGCGGCGGCGTTGGCTCGGGAAGATTGATGGTCACTTTCGACTTCGAACGGAGGTCGGCGAGAACGCCGTCGATAAACCCGCGCTTCCGGTCCCATCCGAGGTTCGTCTTGATGAGGTCTTTCGATTCATCGAAAGAATTGGTTTTGGCTTCTTTGCGGTCCGTGACCTTTATGACGTGGTAGCCGAACTGCGTGCGGACGGGTTCCTTTGACACTTCGTCTTTCTTCATCGCAAACGCAGATGATGCGAACGGCTCCACCATCGCACCTTCCTTCGGAAAGAAATCCAGATCGCCCCCGCGGTCTTTAGCGCCGGGCTCCTCGCTGAGTTCACCGGCGAGCTTGGCAAAATCTTCTTTTGCGGCCCTTTTGATCGCAGCCTCCGCCTTTTTCTGCGCTTCGGCGACCTTTTCCGGCGCAGCAGCCTGATCGACCATGAAAAGAATGTGGCTCGCACGGACCTGCGCCGGCACACTGAACCGTTCCGGGTTCTTGTCGAAAAACTCCTTCGCCTCCGCGTCCGAAACGTCGGGAGCCTTGCCAGCGAGCTGGGCTTCCATCCACTTGCGCTGCGCCATCATATTGCGCAGTTTAGCCTTCAACTGTTCGACGCTCAGCCCCTGGCTCTGCGCAAATTTGTCGAGGTCACCGCGCGCCGCTATCAGCTTCTTCAGTTCCGCGTCAAAATCGGCATCGGCCACCACGATGTCCTTGGTGGCACGGTTCAGCAGACGCTCGGAGACCATGTTTTCCACAAGCATTCGCGTCGCCATTTTCTTCTGGTCCGGAGGGACCGCGTCGGCAGGCAGCCCACGGCTCGCGAACATCTTGTTCAGTTGATCCTCGACCTCCGTATTCATGATCTTCTCCCCATCGACCACCGCCATGACCTCCGGCGGAAGTTTCTCCGCAGGCGCGGCTGTCGCGACCTTTGGAGATGCGGGTTTGTCTTGTGCGGAGGCGAATGACGGAAGCGCGCATGCAATCGCAAACGCGAGTGCCGGGACGGAGTTTGAGTTCATGAAAGCGTGGAAGCCTACACGGCGAATACACGCTGGCGAGGGATTATTTCCCGGGATTATTTCCCGGGCCCATCGGATCGGGTGCTTCAACCGCGCGAACCTTCAGTGTAATGGCACATATTTTGCTGAATTATGAGCAATGCAGCTATTATATCAGACGCGGAGAAAACGGGGCTTTACCCTCCTCGAAATCATGATTGTCGTATCAATCATAGGAATGCTCGCTGTAATTGCCGTTCCAAACTACCTCCGCGGACGGAAACGTGCCCAAGCCACTCAAGTCCTGTCAGAGTTGCGGCAATTAGACCACGCAATTCAGTTATACCTGATAGAGAACAACAAGACCGAAGCCACACCTTTCGTTCCGGGAGACGCTCTCGCTTATGTAAAAAGCGGCACCCGTCTCGCTGAATCCGAGGGCAAAGACATGTTTGGGAATGATTTTATTGTCGATTTACCCGATCGAATTCCAAAGATTAATCCCAGCACTTTCGCCTTATTGAGCGAAGTGGCTCCGCGAAGCTTCTGGTCGCCACATATCCAGTAGTGTCCGGCTATCGACCCAAGAACTGACGCGCCTCCTCCATCTCAGGCGCAATCTGCAGCGCTGTCTCGGCAGCCGAACGCGCTTCTACTGTTTGACCCATCGCCGCATGAATGGTGGCTCGCGCATAGGGAATCCGCGGGTCCGACGGGTCTGCTTTCTCACCGCTGCGAAGCGCCTCGATAGCGCCTTTCGGATTGCGAAGCTGGTTGCGGGCAAGCCCGAGATTATACCATGCGCGGGCGTGCCGGGGATCGAGGCGCACGGCCTCTTCGAATTCGCCCGCCGCCAACGCAAGCCCGCCGTTTTCGTAGATTGCGAGGGCGAGTTTGTAACGAAAGTCGGCATTCTTCGGATCAAGGCGGACGGCTTCCTGCATTTGCACCAGCGCTTCAGCAGGCTTTTCCATCGCGGCCAGCATCACTGCATACTCGTGCCGGATCCCGGCGCTCCGTGCATCCCAGGAGACCGCCTTTTCGTAGTGGCCCAATGCCTCCGCCGTCTTGCCCCGGGAATGAGCTAGAACGCCTAGCGCGAGCTGGCCGGAAGGTTGATCCGCGCCAAGTTCCAGCGTGTGATTGAGCTCCGACCCGGCGCGGGAACCGAAGTCCAAGGACGCCCGCAATGCCCATGCCGCCGCCACACGCACGCTGCGATCCGGGTCCTCCAGTTTCCGCACGAGAATCTGTCGCGCAGCGTCATTTCCCATTCCCGCGAGCACCTCCAGCCCCTGCACCGCCGCGGTCCGCACAAGCGGGTCGGCATGCTGGGCGTACTCGAGAAAAACGCGCGATGTCTCCGCGTCGCCCATCGCTACGCCGAGGACCCGCAACAAGGCCGCCTTCCAATATGGCGAGACCTCCGCCCGCACCATGGCGACCAACGCGGCATTGTCGCCCTGTTTGCCAGCCCGGGCCGCCGCGATCAGTCTGGCCCGCTCACGCGCAGGACGATTCATTTTTCCTCCCCACCATCTATCGGTCGCCGCCAGCGTCCATTCCGTGTCCTTGTCGGAATGACAGCGATTGCACGCATTTGGCGTTCCATTTTCCTTAGTGAGGAGCGGGTCGGGAATTGTAAATCCGTGGTCGTGCCTCGGATGGCGCTGCATGTAGGTCGTCACCGGCATGTGGCAGCTCTGACAGGTCACGCTGCCGGCTTTGTGAAAGCTATGCGCTTCGGGAACAATTACTGGTGCCCTCACCGTTCCGCCTGGCGCGGTTGCGCCGGCTCCGTGGCATCGCTGGCAGAGATCGCTGCCAGACATCACCGGCTTTGCCCGATGTGGATCGTGGCAATCCACGCAGCGAACGCCGGCCCCGTGCATCTTACTGCCCGTGAAGCTTCCGTATTCGTAGAGTTCATCGCGCACCTGACCGTCGGGATAATACAGATCACTCTCATCGACCGTGGTCAGTTGAAAATGGGCTGAAAACTTGTCCCCCGGCACAAAATCGCCCGTAAGTTCACGTCGTCGCGCGTGGCAGGAACCACAGGTATCGAGCACTTGGTCGCGGTCCAGTTTCATCACCGTGGGATCGGCATCCTTCGATTGCGGATTTGCTCCACGCCACTGCGCATGGGCTTTCATCGGGCCGTGGCACGATTCGCAGCCGACACTCATTTCCGCCATCGTCGTGCGAAACACATCCCGGGCAGAATCGTAGTTTTTGCGAAGTCGCGTGTTATGGCAATTGGCGCACATCGTATTCCAATTCATCCCGCGACCCGTCCAATGCCCCCATTCGCCCGGCACGCGATCCTCCGCGCCATAGACGTCGAACCACTCTTTTTTGTGCGGATCAAACGCCACCTCAAGCGTCTGAAAACGCCCGCCCGGACGCTCCACGAGAAACTGCCGAAGCGGATCATTCCCGACCACTCGTGCCGCTGCATATGCCTCCACCTTTCCATCAAACCCGAGGGTCTCGACTGAAAAGCGTCCATCCTTCGACGTGGCCAAAGACGTTTGCGCCCCATGCTGAAATTGACGGGGAGGCTCGAATCCATCTTTGTCCAATTCCTCCGAAACCGCGCGCTCGGCGAGACCATGGTTCGATTTCTGCCACGCGCCAAACTGCGATAGGTGGCAGGCGCGACAGCTCGCCGAACCTGCGTATTTTGCGAATACCTCCGCCTCCGGTTCAAGCAGCGAAACTGCGGGGCGAGCAGGGACGGAAGCCTCCGGCTTGGGCTCCGAAGGTGGCGCCTGAGGACTCCCCTTCCCGCATCCGGCAAGCGCGAATGCAGCGAGTAAGAGCAACAGATTTCCAAAACGCACCGTGGCATTTTCCCGATGATCCGGCTCGAGGTTTTTCATCACGCATCCATGCAGCGGTTCTGCCCGGGTATGGCAATTTATTAGTTCACCGGGCTGACGTCCGGGCAAAGAAAAACCCGGCAACCGCGATGGGTGCCGGGGTTTTCTAAATAGCCCCTTGTCGTATCAGGATTTTTTGATCAGCCCCGTCGAAGCAGCAGCCGGGGCGGGCTTGCCGGCATCGCGGACGGACTTGTCGAAGTCTTTGTCGAAGGGACTTCCGTGAAAGATGAGCTTGCCGGTCGTATCAAACACGAACGCGTGCGGGATGCCGCTGAAGCTCACCGGACCGTTCACGCCACCCTTGGTGATCGTGTAGCTCAGCTTGTTCTTCTTCACGATTTCGTTGATCTTGTCTGTCGGTGAATTCTGGCTCTCCGCACCGATGACGATGGTGTCCGCCTTGTTGCGCTTGGCGAGTTGCTCAATGTGAGGAAGGCTGGCGATGCATGGGCCGCAATTGACGCCCCACGCTTCGATCACAACGGCTTTGCCGCCGGTGTTGGCGAGGGAGACTGCTGGACCGCTGACGACTTCGCCGATTTTGAAGTCGGACAGTTTTGCATCAGGCACAGTGGATTTCTTATCGGCAGCAAATGAAACAGCGCCGAGGGCAATGATAGTAAGGAGAAGTGTTTTCATAGTTCGGGAAACTTACCACTTGCCGATGAATCACTGCAAGACCTGAAAACAGGGCAAAATACGCGACATGCGTTGCTGCCATCGAATGCCACCGGGACCCCCTTCTAGTTTCCGCCACCGCCATCCGTGCGCACGCGCAGGAATGATGGAAAACGCGGGAGTCCTTTGGCTGTGAGACCACGGAAGCGGTAGGTGATGACGGCTCCGACCGGCGGTGGCGTTTCACGGTTCGCGTCCGTAAGGCCCGCACCGATCGAGAATTCGCGCCCGTCCGCGGTTCGAACACGGAGCGATCCGAGTTTGCCATCGTATTTACCCTTGCCCGGAAGATGCGCGATCACAGTCGCCTCGGCGTCGTCTTGCGGTTTGACTTTGAGCAACGTCGGCGAGCGCCCGGCTTCGTATTCGGATTCCGGCTTCCGCAGCATCAGTCCCTCGGCGCCGAGCGCCACAACGCGATCCCGTTCAGCGATGAGATGGGCGGCGCTCTTGCAGCGCTCCTGGGGAACAGGTTTTACGAATTCGTTTTTCGCGGGCAAGGTTGTCACCACAAACTGCGTGCGCTCCTCGAAGGTGCCTCTGGCCTGCGGTGCGTCAAAGACCATAAAGCGCACCTTTTTCCAGCGCTCATCGGGCTTGTCGGAAAGGACTGTGCTTGTGGTTTCCTCGAACTTTCCCCGGCCCATCCACAACTCGCCATCGAGCGCGACATTGGCTGGTAGTTCAGCGAGGAAATACTCGGGCGCTTGAATCGCGTTTCCATTGCGAGTCCGCAAACTCAGCCCGTCCCAGTATCCGCGCACTCCGTCATATTTTTCGCTCATCCACCAGCCAGTGGGATCGATGGAAGGCGTCCATACATTGGCGAGCAGCAGCGCTGGATTTCCCTTCGCCGATGCGACAGCCGCATCGGCGTTCTTTGTTTGCCCGGTTGCATCGCATGGGAAAAACAGCACCGCGGTGAGTGCGGAAAGTGTCAGGTGGATCATCCATTGAGTCATCATAGGCCGTATGCTGGAATGCGTTCCTTTAGTTGCTAATGAGAACGCTTCCGTGCGTGCAAGAGGCCAAAGGTTCCGCCGAAATCATCGGACGTTGATTCCGCCGATGGGGAATGGCGGGTCACTTCAAAACCGAGTTCGCTGAGCACCTGGACGACATCGGAGTAGGTCGAATTCGGCTTGGCCCATAGGTGATATTCCATCACGAGGAATCTCACGTGTTTCCATGCATCCTTGCATTTAAATATTTCCCATTCGGCCCCTTCGCAGTCCAGTTTAACGACATCAACGGCACCGCCCAGCAATTGAATCGCTTCGTCGAAAGCCACCTGCGGTGTCGTGCCATCGTCAGACAGCGCGGTCTTGGAAAACAGCGAGTTGCCGCTCGTTTCAACGCTCACCTTCCCGCTCATCGCCCCAACCGCGCACATCTTTGGCTGTTTGCCGAAGTTCGCGAGGTTGGCTCGCAAATACTTCTCGATCTCGCCGTTTGGCTCATAGGAATCAATGGCCACGTCGGGAAAGCGATGAATGACCGCCATGGAGAAAAGCCCGAGATTGGCACCCACGTCCAGAACCGTCCGAATATCACCCGGAAGCAGGTCGATGCCATAGCAATCCCGCAGAAAAATCTCGCCGAACTCGTGCTCAAAAACGCCTCGCTCGCTCTTGGGAAATTGGAGGACCACGTCCTTCATAGCGATTCGAACTTTGAACGGCTCCGCGCCACGGGTGGCTGTTCCATTCCCAAGGCGCAGGCGACGGCGTTTCAGCCGAAATCGAACGCTGTTGGCGATTCTATCGAAGAGTTTTTTGAACGACTGGGTCGGATTCATGGATGATCAAATCGCGCGGCGTCAGCGTTGGACGTTCCCGTCATTTCAAGTGAGCGCTCCGGCGATAGCGATGGGTTCATTGGCGCAAGTGAAATGAAGATCAATCCGAAACCTTGGAAAAACGACACCCTTCGTACCTTTGCAGTCGGATCGCCCCCCACGGACATCGCCGGGTCGCAGATAAAAGCCGGCATTATCGGATCCCCGCCAAACCGCCTCGGTTTCTGCGCTTGCCTGTCTCAAGGTGTTGCAATCTAACACTCCCCAACGCATGAAACTCGCCGCCTTTCTGACCATCCTCGTTGCAACCGCTTTCGCCGAAGTGCCCAAGCCCGACCATGTGCTCAAGCTCTGGGAGAAGCCGCCCGGCGAGTTCACCGTGCCCGGCCCTGAGTCGTTCACGCCGTCGAAGCCGACGGACAAACTTCCGATCGCGCGGCTCACAAATATTGCAGACCCAAGGCTCGAGCTTTACGTCCCCGCTGCGGAAAAGCGGAACGGCACCGCAGTCATCATCGTTCCCGGCGGCGGATTCGGCATCCTCGCGAGCGAGCACGAAGGCAGCGACCTCGCCACATGGTTCCGCGATCGCGGCGTCGTAGCCGGCGTGCTTCAGCATCGCTGCCCGACAAACAAGCTCGCGAATCCGTGGGAATTTCCCGCGTGGGACACACAGCGCGCAATCAGCATGCTGCGTGCGAAAGCCGGGGACTTCGGCGTGAAGCCGGATCGCATCGGGCTGTTCGGATTCTCCGCGGGCGGACAGGTCGCGCTCATCGCCGCTACGAACGATCGCCTTTACCCCGCCGCGGACGACACCGACAAAGCGAGCCTGCGCCCCGATTTCCTGATGCTCTGCTACGCGTGGAAGATTCTCGCCGACAACTCCACCACCGAGCTGCGTCCGCAGGTCAAAATCACGGCGCAAACGCCGCCTACATTTCTCGCGCAGGCTTACGATGATCCCGGCTCGCTCGCGGAAGGCAGCACGCTTGCATTCCTCGCGCTGCGAAAAGTGAAGGTGCCCGCCGAGCTTCATATCTACAGCACCGGCGGCCACGGCTTCGGACTGCGGCCAAATGAGACACAGGCACCCGGCGACTGGACCGGACGCCTCGACTTGTGGCTCAAAGCGCGCGGCCTCATCGCGAAATAACCCCGCCTTTTGTCCAAAGCTCGACACCACCCGTGAATTCTTCTTTCACACAACTCAACCACGATACCCACATGAACCGCATCCACACATCACGTCGTTCGTTCCTCAAAACCGCACTCGCTGCCGGCGCAGCGCCGCTCATCCTGCCGTCGCACGTCTGGTCCGCCGAAGTCAGCCCGAACGCAAAGCTCAACATTGGCCTGATCGGAATGGGCAAGATGAACAGCGGCCACCTCGGCGACTGGCTGCGCCGAAAGGACACGCAGGTTGTCGCAGTCTGCGACGTGGATACCACGCGCCGCGAAAACGCGAAGAAGACCGCCGACGAGTTCTACGCGAAGAACGGCGGCGGCACAGTGACCGCGCACAAGGACTTCCGCGAACTGATCGCGCGCAAGGACATCGACGCCGTCTGCATCGCCACGCCGGACCATTGGCATGCCTACATCGGCATCGCCGCGATGAAAGCGGGCAAGGACGTTTACGGCGAAAAGCCGCTCACCAACACGATCCACGAAGCATGGGAAATGGTGAAGGTGGCGCGGGAGACGAAGCGCGTCTTCCAGACCGGCTCGCAGCAGCGCAGCTCCTCCGAGTTCCGCGTGGCGTGCGAACTCGCGCGCAACGGCGTCATTGGAAAAATCTACCACGTCGCAGTCGGCGTCGGCGGTCCGGGAAAATCCTGCGACCTTCCCGAGGAGCCGATGGAGCCGGGACTTGATTGGGACATGTGGCTCGGCGGCGCACCGATGCGCCCCTACAACAGCGTCCTCGCGCCGCGCGGCGTGCACAATCACTTCCCGAACTGGCGCAACTATTGGGAATACGGCGGCGGCATGATCACCGATTGGGGCGCGCATCATTTCGACATTTGCCAGTGGGGACTCGGTGAGGATGATCGCGGGCCGCTTGAGATCATCCCCGCTTCGGAGCCCAACGCGCAGAAAGGCGTGAAGCTGAAATACACCGGCGGCATCGAAGTCTCACACATTTCCGAAAACGGCGTCACCTTCCACGGCGACAAAGGCATGATCTTCGTAAACCGCGGCCGCTTCATCTTGAAAGTCGGCGACCGCGAAGTCGCGAACTACAGCACCAACGAGAGCAAACCGCCGCTCAAGGAGCAGGTCGCCGCCGCGGAGAAGGAATTCCTCGCCGACGCAAAGGTGAAGCTCATCGCCACTACCGGCCACAAGGACAACTTCATGGAATGCGTGAAGAGCCGTCAGCGCCCCATCGCCGACGTGGAAATCGGCGCGCGCACCGTGACCACCTGCCACCTCGTGAACCTCGCCTACCGCCACGGACAAAAGATCCAGTGGGACCCGGCGAAGCTCGCATTCGACGGCGGCACCGGAAAAGCCGAATGGCTCACTCGCGACTACCGCGGCGACTGGAAGGTGTAACCGCTCCCCTCTCCGATGATTCGCCTCCTCACACTGCTCGCCGTTTTCATCGTCGGCGCGTGCAGCCGCGATCGCGGAGCGCCCGCGGGCTACCAGCCGCAGGAGGGCGACTTCCTGTTCCAATCACTCCCGCACAACGACCTCATCGACGCGATCGAGGGCAGCACAGGCTCGCCCTTTTCCCACTGCGGCATCGTGAAAAAGAGCGGCACCGCGTGGGTCGTCGTCGAGGCCATCGGACCGGTGAAGGAAACGCCGATTGCGCTCTGGGTGCTTCAAGGCCGCAAGAACGCCTACGCCGCCTACCGCCTACGCGCGCCGCTCAACGCGAAGATCCCGCAGATTATCGCCGCCACGGAGAAATACAAAGGCCGCCCGTACGACATCCACTACGACCTCGACGAAGCCCGCATCTACTGCAGCGAGCTCCTATGGAAATCCGTGCGCGACGCCACCGGCCAAAAGCTCGGCAAAATGCAAAAGCTCGGCGACCTCGCATGGCAGCCGTATGAAAAAGTCATCCGCATCATCGAGAACGGAGCCCTCCCGCTCGACCGGCTGATGATCACGCCGAAAGACTTCGCCGAAGCCCCCGAGCTGGAGCCCGTGTTCCAGGTTGGGTTTTAAAAGGATGACGGAATCGTGACAAACGACCGCTCGCTATTCCTGATCGGTTGAAGCATCTTATACTCATGATTTACGAGAAATTTCCGCAACTTCATTCGCTCACTGCGGAAGACAAAGTGACGCTTGCAAAAGAATTGATGCACGAAGCGTCGAAGGTCAACACAGGCGCTCCGAGTTCCGCGCCATCGGTCCCCGTCCGGGATCCTTTCCGTTTTCAGAAGCTTCAACCCGATTGGAAAAATAAAGACCGGAAACCGGGCGTCTGATACGATTTCTACGGTCTTCTGCGAAGAAAGTGGCGTAGGCGTCCCGCCCAGTATCTATCTGTTTAGCCCCCAAGGAGGGGGAAAGTCCCGTTCCCCTGAGGCGCGAAGCGTCTCCTTAAACTGTGAGCATCCCCGGAACCACTTCGTGGTTCAGGGGAACCGGACGTTCCCCCTCCTTCAGCCTACCGACATACGCGGCGTAGTGCGCTTGCCGGGGCGAACCACATACCCCGCCCACGAGTGCCGCGCCTTCATGGGCGGGACGCCCAAGCCACTCCGCAATCTCATGAATTCCTGGCTCCTCTCCGTAGCAATCGTCTAACCCGAATTTCTCACACTCTGAGAAGCGCCCCACCACCGCGTATGTAGTTTTCCAGCAGATTCAGGGAGGGCCGCAGATTCTTTACAGGTGGAAATCTGTTGGCCTCCCTGAATCTGCTGGAAAAAGGTGTGAGAAGTGCGGGCTAAACACAATACTGTTCACTTAGAGCTTGTTTTCCCTGTTCGCGGCATTTAGAGTGCTGCGCAATATGGCACGCACAAAAATGACAATGAACACCGGAGGCCAGATCGCCGAACATTTGAGTGTCGGAGTTCTAGCTCGAAGTTATCCAC
>JANMGP010000058.1:0-71377 GCA_031374705.1 Verrucomicrobiaceae bacterium
CAAAGCGCAACCTCCCCCACTACGAACTACCACATGGAATCTACCACGCTACATTTACCACTCGGGATAAGCGTGTCCTTTCCCCGGCGGCTCGCGACATCACACTCAACGCACTGCTCCACTTTGATCGCGTCCGCTACGATCTCTTCGCGGCAGTCGTGATGCCTGACCATGTGCATGTGCTTTTCCAACCGTGGATAAAGTCCACGAATGCGGATCAAACGCACGTTTTCTGGAGCCTCACGGAGCTGCTCCACTCGGTAAAATCGTTCACAGCCAATGAGATCAACAAGGCCGAGGGAAAAACGGGCGAGGCTGTTTGGGAGAAGGAATCGTATGATCGGCTGATGCGCGGCGATGAGGATGTGGAGGAAAAGTTCCACTATATTTGCCGCAACCCGGAGAGCGAGGGATTGCAGGATTATCAATGGTTGTGGACTTGGAGTGACAGGAAGGCGCTTTCCACGGGCGATGCTGCGCAGGATGCGCAGCACAGCACGCTGGAAGCGTGCGCTACCCCGCGTCAGATTTCTGGCGCATTCGCGTTTCGTCTCTACGACGAGCAGGGCTTCCCGCTCGACCTCACCGAACTCATGGCCCGTGAGCGCGGCCTGACGGTGGACACCGCTGGCTTCGAGAAACACATGGAAGAGCAGCGCACCCGCGCCCGCGCAGCGCAGAAGAAAACCGTCATCGAGCTCTCGGAAGTCGAGACCAAGGAAGCCACGCGCTTTATCGGCTACGACGAACTTTCCACCACCGCGAAGGTGCTCGAAGTCGTCGCGCTCAAGGACAAGACCGCCGTCATCCTCGACGCCTCCACGGCTTATGCCGAGATGGGCGGGCAGGTGGGCGACAGCGGCGAGATTTCCGCAGGCGCGAATTCGTGGCGCATCGCCAACACCACGAAAGTCGGCCACACATGGCTGCACTTTTTGGAGTCCGCCGAGTCCATTGAGTCTATCCCGTCCATCGGCGCCGAAGTCACCCTCACCGTGGACCGCGAGCGCCGCGCCGCCATCCAGCGGCACCACACCGTCACGCACTTGCTGCACTGGGCGCTCCACGAAGTCGTCTCCAAAGACGCCACGCAAAAAGGCTCCAGCGTCGCGCCCGACAAGCTGACGTTTGACTTCAACAGCGCCGCACTTTCCGCGCAGCAAGTCCGCGACATCGAGCGCCTCGTCAACGAACGCATCCTCGAAAACGCGCCCGTCGTCTGGAACGAAGTGCCCTACGCCGACGTGCGTGGACGCGCCGACATCATGCAGTTCTTCGGCGACAAATACGGCGAGATCGTCCGCGTCGTGGACATCGGTGGATACTCGAAGGAACTCTGCGCCGGCACGCACACCCGCGCCACCGGCGAGATCGGCCTTTTCCGAATCGCCAGCGAAGCCGCCATCGCCGCCGGAGTCCGCCGCATCGAAGCCGCCGCGGGCCTCACCGCCTACGACAGCGCGCTTCTCGACTCCGCCCGCCTCGCCAACGTCGCCGCCAAAATTGGCTCCCCGATTGGCGACCTCGAAAAGAAACTCGAAGCCCTGCTCGCCCAGCAAAAAGAGCTGGAGAAATCGCTCAAATCCGCCCAGCAGCGCGAAGCCGCCGGACGCGCCAAATCGCTGCTCGCGAGCGCTGAGAACAACGCCATCGTCGCCAATCTCGGCGACCTCGACGGCGACAGCGTCATGCACATCGCCGAAGCGCTGAAAGGCAGCTTCCCCGGCATCGTCGTCCTCGGCGCAGCCAGCGGCGGAGCAGTCACGCTCATCGCGAGCGTCGGCAAGGAATTTCAGTCAAAAGTGCAGGCCGGAAAAATCATCCAGACCATCGCCCCACTCGTCGGAGGCAAAGGCGGCGGCAAACCCGACTTCGCCCGCGGCGGAGGCAAGGACGCCAGTAAGCTCGACGCAGCCCTCGCGGCGGCGAAGGGGCTTTTCTAAACGATGCCCGCCGCAGTGCCTGCGCTTTCGACACTCAGCCCAATCCCGGCTTGGGTCGTCATGTGGGCACTGTCGGTCGCCATCTTCGCGGTGTGCAAATATCTCGCACTGGCCGCTGCGAAACCCGGCGGTGGATGGCGGCGCGCGGCGTTTCTGTTCGCGTGGCCGGGGATGGATGCGAATGCGTTTATCCACGAACGTGCGCCGATGCCGCGATTGCGGGAGTGGCTTGAGGCATTCGGCAAGACCGCGCTCGGTGCAGTGCTTTACTTCGCGGTGGCCCGCCGCTTCGAGCATCCGCTCGCTGCTGGCTGGGTGGGAATGATCGGGATCATTTTCCTGATGCACTTCGGGAGCTTTCACCTGCTCTCGCTTTTCTGGCGCAGCGTCGGCGTGAATGCGCAGCCGATCATGGACAACCCGATCACCGCGCAATCGGCTGGCGAGTTTTGGGGACGCCGATGGAATCTCGCTTTCAACGAACTCGCGGTGCGCTTTGTCTTTCGTCCGCTCACTCGACGCCTCGGCGTGCAGCGGGCAGGAATTGCGGCGTTCATCGCATCGGGCGTCATCCACGAAATGGTCATCAGCGTGCCTGCGTGCGGCGGATGGGGCCTGCCGACGGCGTATTTCTTTTTGCAAGGATGCGGCGTCGCGCTGGAGCGTTCGGCGTTTGGGAAAACGCACGGGCTCCGCGGCGGTGTGCGCGGGTGGCTGTTCACGATGGCTCTGGCGGGCGCACCGGCTTTCTTTCTCTTTCATCCGCCGTTCGTCCGTGATGTCATCGTGCCCATGATGAAGGCCACAGGCGCACTATGAAGCGGGAATACGTCGAGCTGATCCTCCGCGGCTGCGGGCTGGTGCATTTCAGCATTCTCATCGCGAGCGCGATGGTCCCGCGTGTGCTCGACTGGCGGACGCAACTCGCACCGCTGCATCCCTTCCTGCGAAAGCTATTTTGGGTCTATGGCGTCTTTATCGTGATGACCATTGTCGGCTTCGGCGCAATCTCGCTCGGCTGCGCCGGTGAACTCGCGGCGGGCTCACCGCTGGCGCGTGCGTTTTGCGGATTCGTCGCGTTCTTCTGGCTGGCCCGGCTTGCGGTGCAGTTCTTCGTTTTCGACGCGTCCGAATTTCTTACGACGTGGTGGCTGAAGCTCGGCTACCACGCGCTCACGCTCGGCTTTATCGCATTGCCGGTGCCTTACGCGCTTGTCGCACTCGGGATTTGGAAATGAGTCTTCGGGCCGCCGCCGGGTGCTTTATATTTCAAACAGCGCGCGGATTTTTCGGAGCACGCCGTTCGCGTACTCTTGCGTTTTTTCCTGTACGACCTGCGGCGGCGCCTGGGCGGCAAGAATGCCGTCGGTCTCCATTTTCCGGCGCGCAAGGAGTTCGCTCATTCGCGCTGCGAGTGCTGCGTTCTCTTGCAGGAGCGGTTGTATTTCCGCCCGTCGGATTTCCCAAATCAGACAGTCGGTCTTCGCAGAGACCGTAGCTGTGCGTGCCTCGCCGGTGAGCATGCACATCTCTCCGAAAGCATCACCGGCGCCCAGGGTGGCGACGCGTGTTTCGCGTCCGTCCTTGCCCACGAGCACTTCGAGTTCGCCTTGAATAATGACGAACATCGAGCAACCTTCGTTGCCTTGGTTGATGATCCGCTCACCGCGGCCGAACCGGAGAATCTGCGCGTGTTCAAGGATCTGCTGCTGCTGGGCTTCGCTGAGCGGTGAGAAGAGTTCGAGTCTTGTGATGAGCCGTCGCAGGTCGTCGGTATTGCCCGCGCCACCGGCTTTATCCTGCACGAGATGGACGACACGCTGAGGGAACGGAATGTTCAAGCCGGCGCGTTTTGCCTCATACCAGATATTGGTGCGGATCGCGTCCTCGATGTCATTGAAGTGGGATTCATCTTCGAGGCTGTATTTGATTTCATAGATGATTGCCGAATCTGCAAAGTCTCTGAGGAAAACCTTGATCGGCGGCGTGCGGAGCACGAGCGGGACAGCATCGGTCGCGCGCCGCAAAAGATCGCGCACCACGTTGGGCGGTGTTCCGTATTCAAAACCGACCCGTATGCGGTTGGCGTGGACCTTTGTGGGGAAGCTGAGGTTTGTGATGGTCGTGCTGACAATCGTCTTGTTGGGGATGTCGAGATAGACGTCGTCGTTGGTTCGCAGGCGGGTGGAGCGCCAGTTTACCTCGACGACTTCGGCGCGGACATCGGTGACGATGAGCCAGTCGCCCTTTTTGAACGGCTTGCCGATCTGAAGCGCGATGCCACTGACAATATTCGCCAGTGTCTCCTGCATGGCGAAACCGAGGACGACTGCGACGATCCCGGAGCCTGCGAGAAACGCATCCACCATAACGTCATGTCGCAGGCTGAGCACAAGAAGAAGTCCGGTACAAAAAGCCGCGAAGCCAAAAACCTGCTGAAGGAGTTTCGGCGCTTCGGTGCCGTACCTCCGGTGGAAATAGAGCTCCCAAAAAAAGCGCCGCATCAGCGCGAGACCGGCGATTACCCCTAAAATGATGAGCGCCGATCCGAAGTAACGGATTCCAACGTCGTGCCAGATTTCGTCCGCTGGCGACGTATGATCCTTACCATGCTCGACGAGATGCCATACTTTAAGAGGCACGTAGATCGTCAACGCCAGGACCAGCCACCGGTATGCCACTCCGAACGGGACGAGGTGGCGGCGCTTCAGCCATCGGCCCAACGCGAGGCCTCCGAGAAAGATCAGCGGTGCCCCGGCAAACGCGGCGATCACCGGGGTCTCCTTAAGAACAGCGCCTGCAGCAAATGGCATAGTATTCCTATCTCCTCGCCATTTTTTTCCGTCGCGTCGAGGCAGAAACGCTCTGACGTCCCGCAAACGGGATTCCTGTGGCGGGCGGCAGACCGGAAAAGGACGTTTACGGATTCGCTTCTCCGCCGTTGCACTCCGAAAAGAGGACGCTACACTCGCGCCCACAATTTTCATGAAATCATTCGTCTCCGTGTTATTGGCTCTCGCGATCAGCGCGGCCTCCGTAGTCGCACAGGCTCCTGCAGGCAATCCGCCACCGGCCCCAGCACCAAGCGGAGCCGCTGCCGCGCCGGACAAGAGCAAGGCTGTGTCGCGCATCAACGGCCCCACCTCCGCCAGACCCGGCCCCGCCGGAGAGAAAGCGGAGTATGTCGCGCCCGACGCACCTGAATCTTCCAACCTCTTGAAGATTATCACCGAGGGCGGCTGGGTAATGGTCCCGCTTGGCATTCTGAGCTTTCTGACCGTGATGCTGGTGCTCGTGTTCTTCCTCACGCTGCGCCGCTCGGCGATCATGACGTCCCATTATATGAACACCGCAGACGTGCTATTGAAAAAGCGCGACTATCTCGGTCTGCTCGCCATCTCCAGTCGGCACAGCGAAGCGGTGGCAGGCGTCGTGCAGCGCACCCTCGATTTTGCCACGAAGAACCCAAGTGCGAGCTTTGACGTGGTCAAAGAAGTCGCGCAAAGCGAGGGTAACGCACAGGCATCGGCGCTTCAGCACAAAGTCACGTATCTCGCAGACATTGGTGCGATTTCGCCGATGGTCGGCCTGTTCGGAACGGTGCTCGGGATGATTAAGAGTTTCGGCAGCCTCGGCAGCGGCGTCGTAAAACAGAACCGTGACTGGGCCATGGCAAACGGCGTCTCCGAGGCGCTCATCGCGACGGCGGGTGGCCTGATTATCGGCATCCTCGCATTTGCGGCCTACTCCTATTTCAGGAACAAGGCACAGAGACTCATATCGGATTTGGAAGTCGCCAGCTCGCACGTGATCGGCCTCATCGCCCTGAACTACAATAAAAAGCGCGAGCCTTCGCGCACGGCGATGGACGACGAATTTTAACCCGCCATGAAGTTTCGCAATCGTTCCGAGCCGCATGTCGTCGGCTTCCAAATCGCGCCCATGGTGGACGTGCTTCTGGTCCTTCTGTGCTTCTTTATTCTCACATGGAATTTCGCCCGCAAGGAGATGGAACTCGATGTCAAAGTACCCGCCGCTGAGAACGGCCGCGAACCATCGCTGGAGGTCAATCAGAGCGTGGTGAACATCAAGGCCGACGGCACGATTATGATGAGCGCGCAGCCCATCTCGTATGAGGATTTCCGGACGCGCATGCAGAACGTTGCGAGGAACAACCCGGACTACTCCATCATCATTCGCGGCGACAAGACGGCACCGTATGAGTATATCGCCAGAGTCCTCGACATCTGCAATGGAGCGGGCATCTGGAACATCGCGCTCCCCGTCTCCAAGACCGAATGAAACCCAGGCTCGCTGCTCCATGGATCGCCTTCATCACGATGGCGAACTGCATCGCCCCCGCACAAGACGATGTGCTGAAGCCGTTCCGTCCGGGCGGCACTCCGCCGCCAGCCGGCGAAGTCCCGAAAGGTGTCCCGACAAAGCCTGCGAAACCGATCGGCGACGGTGCGGAGGAAGCCATTCCAAAAGGCGTCCCCATCAAGCGCCCGCCCGCGAAACCACCCACGCCCGCGGGCGAAACACCCGCGGCGGAGCCAGCGCCCCGCCCGCCGGCCCCCAAACCGGCAGTCCGGCCCGCCGCCCCGCCAGAGATCGAGGGCGATATCGTCATCAAGCCAAGCGGCACACCAACTTCGCCGGACCAGGTCCAACTCCAATACGCGGACGGATTTTTCACGCGCAAAATGTATCGCGATGCCGCGCCCGAATACGAGCGATACCTCGAGCAGTTTCCCCGCACGGGTGCTGCCGACCGCCAGGCAGCCTACTACCGCCTCGCCGAGTGTTACAGGAACGTCAACGCGATCAACAACGCAAAGGCCAATTATGAAACCCTACTCGGTGCGTATCCGGATGGGGAATTTGTCGGCTACGCCGCATACCGGCTGGCGACCATTCTTTACGATGAAAAGGAATACCGCGGAGCCCTCCCGGTATTCCGTCGCGCCTCGGTGCGACTCCGCCAGCCAACTCTCGTGGTCGCTTCCAAGTTTTTCGTCGGTCGCTGCCTAGAAGCGACGGGGCAGAAAAGTGAAGCGCGCGCGATTTATGAAGACGTCGCCGGCGTGGCGACCGGGAATCCCTATCAGGACGCGAGCCGGCTTTCCGTCGCGCGCCTCCTCACGGAGGGAAACCGGCGGGACGATGCTCTGAAATGGCTGCTCCCGCTCGCAGCGGAAACACCCAATCCGCAAATCAAGAGCGAAGCCACGGCACGGGCGGGCCTTCTCCAACTCGACCTGGGAAAAGTGGAGGAAGCCGAGCGCACCATCGCCACGGCGCTCACCCTGCCCGAGGGCGGCGCGTGGAAGGACGATCTCACCGTCGCGCTTTTCCAGCTCCTCTTTGAAAAGAAGGACTTCAAAGGCCTCATCGCCAAGTTCGAGGCGAACACCTCGGCGAGCTCCCTCAAGCTCGATAACCGGCTCCGCGTCCTTGTGCTGGTCGGCCGCGCACAGAGCGAACTCGGGCAAAAGACCGATGCAATGAAGATCTACGAGCAGATCATGACGGACTTCCCGGCCACGACCCAGAGCCGCGACGCTGCGTATGCCCGGCTGAACATTCTCTACGAAGGCGATGACCCACGCCTTCTCGATGAGCTCAACAAATTCCTCACGGAAAACCCCACCGCCCCGCAGATGGAGAGCGTCTCGCTGATGAAGGCGGAAGTGCTGTTTCTAAAAACCGATTACGCCAATGCCGCACCCATCTATCAAGTGCTCGTCGAGAAGGGTAAGAAGCTCGCGCCGGCGATGCTCGGCGAATGCCTTTTCCGGCTTGGGGTCTGTCGTTCCCGCCTTCAGGAATACGACAAGGCTGACACTGTGTTCACGCGCTTCCTCAAAGACTTCCCGAACCACGCAAAGACGCCGACAGTGCTGGCGGAACGCGGTGACGCTAGGAAGCAACTCAAGCAATTCAGCACTGCGCTGAAGGATTTTGAAGAGCTCGCCACCAAGTTTCCGAAAGCGAAGGAGCGCGAGTTTGGTCTCGAGAACCTCGCCCTCATCTACAGCCAGATGGGCGACAGCTCCAAGATGGCCACCACGTTTGAACTCCTCCTCCGCGACTTCCCGGAAACTCCGGCAAAAGCGAAGGCATGCCATTGGATCGGATGGGCGGCGATGGAAGGAAAAGATTTCAAGAAAGCGATCACCTTCTTCCGCAAAGCCCGCGAGGCGGACGGAAAACTTTATTTCGACCGCGACACGATGGCGGTGATCATCTGCGCCTACAATCTCGACGACTGGACGACCGTCGAAACTGAAATGGCCGCTTATGAAAAAGGTGGCGGCAAGGCCAGCATCCCGACCGACATCACCCGCGGCCTGGCGCTCCACCACTATAAAAGCGGTGCCAATGAGCGCGTCGAGCAACTCATCCCGGCAATCATTTTGAAGAAGGAGGCGACGCCGGACGACTTCGTCCTGCTTGCGCGGGCGCGGGTGAAGCTCGGTAAGTTCAAGGACGCCGTGGACAGCTACGACAACTATCTCGCGCTCGTGAAAGATCCCGTGCCCCGCGCGGGAGGATTGCTCGAGAAATGCGATGCTCAGACAAAAGGCGGGATGCTCGACGAAGCACGCAAGACCGCCGAAGACGGACTGTCTTTCGCACCCGAGGGGAAGGCAAATGGCGAGTTCCGCCTGCGGGTCGGCGAGATTGAACTG
This sequence comes from Verrucomicrobiaceae bacterium, assembly GCA_031374705.1. GTDB lineage: Bacteria > Verrucomicrobiota > Verrucomicrobiia > Chthoniobacterales > Chthoniobacteraceae > SXWH01. The sequence continues at coordinate 8,639 of JANMGP010000058.1, forward strand.
GCGCGGAAGAACTACCTCGCCGCGATGCGGGTATTCGAAGGCCTGATCGCCACACTGCCCGACGACGAGGACATCACCCCGCGCGCCATCGAACGCGCCATCGAATGCCACAAGTTCCTACGCAATGACGCCGACGTGAAGCGGCTGGAAAATATGATCCGGAGCCGGTTCCCGGAATATTTGCAGAAGAAGAGCAAGGCAAAGTAAGCCCGCGACCCATCCCTCATGAATCTCCGACCGCGGCTCCCATTTGCCGCGCTCGCTATTGGTGCGATGGGCGGCATCTTCACGTCTGAACTTTTCCAGCTTCCGTCTGCGTGGTCGCTCGCAGCAACCGTCGCCGCCGCATTCGTCGCCCTTTGTTGTCCGCGGACGTGGACTGCGATGCTATTCGCCTTTGCAGGATTCTTTTTCCTCCACACGTTGCGGTTTCTCGAAAGTCCGACGCGGCAACTTGCGCGCGAGTTTACCGACGCTCGGACTACCGACATTGAGGGAATCGTCTGGGACGAGCCGCGCTCGCTGCCCGAGGAAGAATCCACGTTTCTCGTGCGCGCCACGCTCCTCGGTGAAGCGCCTCGCGACGCAGGATTCGTGAGGGTTCGGACTGTAGGCGCAGCTCCAGAGTGTGGCGATCGCGTTCGCATCCGCGGCATGGCGAGGATGCCCCGTCCCCCGCGAAATCCTGCGGAATTCGACCAAGCCGCGTGGAGCGCACGACAGGGGATATCGGTGGAACTCCGATGCGAGATTGCGCAGGACTTCGCGATTCTCTCGCGTGCGGAAAGTCGGGCGGCAATGCGTGCTGCGTCCCGTGCCCGTACTTGGGTCCGTGAGCATCTCGCAGCGGGCGTCTCGCTGTCCGCCGACGAGACGTCGCTCATCGAAAGCATGGTCCTCGGAGTAAACGCGGAGACGCCGGCGGAGATGCGCGATCTGTTTCAAAAAACCGGCACCCTTCACCTGCTCGCCGTGAGCGGACTGAATGTCGCCATGCTCGCCGCAATCATCCTCACGCTGCTCAGGCCGCTCCGCGCGAATCGCGCCGTGGCGGTCGCAATTGTCATCCCCGTGCTCGCAGCATACGCCCTCATCACGGGGCTTAGCCCAAGCTGCACCCGCGCCACGATCATGGCGGCATTTCTTCTCGCGGCTCCGTGTTTCGATCGAAGCGCCAACGCGTTGAACAGCCTCGCGGCTGCCGCATTTGTGCTGCTCGCCTGGGATACCAACCAGCTTTTTTCCGTCGGTTTCCAGCTCTCGTTTGTCATCGTGCTGGTCATCTTTCTCACAGCCCGGCGACTCCAGGAATTCGTCGCTCCGTGGGCAAATCCGGATGCATACATCCCCGCCGAACTGTGGAGCCCGGCACAACGATTCCGCGTCTGGATATGGCACGGATTTGCCGCGGCAGTGGGAGTGAACATCGCGTCCTGGGCGGGCTCCCTCATTTTCATGGCCGGTTATTTTCACCTCATTTCCCCCGCAGCAATCATCGCCAATTTCCTCGCAGTGTTATTGTCGTTTTGCATCCTCGCGCTCGGACTTGCCTCCGTGATTTCGGCCGCCGTCCCGGTCATCGCGATTCTGTTCAATCACGCGAACGTTCTGTGCGCAGGCAGCCTGCTGACAATCATCGCCGCCTTCGCAAAAATTCCCCGCGGCTATTTCTACGTCGAGATTCCGAAGGCCGGAGCCGCTCCAGCGTGTGAAATCACCATCCTCGACATGGGCGAAGGCGCGGCGACGCACGTCCGTTCCGGAGGCTCGGACTGGCTCATCGATACCGGCCACATCCGCGACTACAGCCGCACGCTCGTTCCCTATCTCCGCTCACGCGGAATCAACCGGCTTGACACGCTCCTTCTTACTCATGGCGACGCGTGGCACATCGGCGCCGCGAGTCCTTTGCTTCGCGAGTTCGAGCCGCTGAACTGGATCGAAGGACGTCCCGCCGACCGGTCGCCCACTCGCCGGATGCTCCACGCGGAACTCGCGAACCGCTCCACCGGGCGCGCGCTCTGCGCAGCGGGCGATTCATGGTCGATCGCGCCGGGAGCGACGCTCCGTGTGCTCTTTCCGCCGGTGGAGACCGAACGTTCTCTCGCCGATGATCAGGCGCTGGTCGTCCTCCTCTCGTCCGCCGGCCGTCGCGTCCTTTTCATGTCCGACGCCGGATTTACCACGGAACAATGGCTGATGGAAAATACCCCGATGCTCCGTGCCGATGTGGTCGTGAAAGGCTGGCACGACAAGGAATCAAATGGCGGGACCGAGTTCATCAGTCAGGTCGCACCACACCTCGTTATCGTCGGCGAACAGCATTTCGGCACGCCGCCCGAGAAAACAGAATCGTGGGCCGCCTCGCTCCGCGCGAAAGGAATCGCCGTCTTTCCTCAAATCCAGACCGGAGCGGTGCGCGTCTTCATCCAAAAAGACGGCGCGATTCAAGCAGTGGCACATCTCCCGGGAACGGAATCTTTTTCCCTGCCGCCACCGCAAATGAAGTAAACTACACCTTCCGCAAACGAGCGCGATAAATGGGCAGCCCCTGCGCGACGAAGTGGGCTTCGAAGTCGGTTTTCGGATAATCTGGTTCCTCATCCCAATCAATCCGCTCAAAGCCTTTCGCGCGCCCGATCACTTTTTCCATCCACAGAAAATATGGCTGATCGTCTGTCTTGATTCGCACCTCCCCGCCCGCGGCAACCACTTGGTGAAGAGCCACCATGAATTCATCCTGAAACAACCGCCGCGGGTGATGGTGCCGTTTTGGCCACGGGTCGGGAAAGCCGATATGCACAACATTCGCGGACTCAAGCGGCAGAAGCCATTGTGCGGTATAAAGACTTTCGAGGCGGACAATCCGCACGTTTTCGATCCCGAACCGCGACGCCGCGCGGCACGTTTTCTCCACCCGCCCGAGCATGCGCTCCGTCCCGAGATAATTCCGCTCCGGAAAACGCCTGGCCATCGCGAGGATGAACGACCCGTCGCCGCTCCCAAAATCCACCTCCAGCGGACCATCGCGCTCGAAAATCTCGGCGATCGTCACACGGCGCGTGATATCCTTTGGTTTCCATTCCACGCGGTCGGCGGCTGCCAAAAATTCGACGCGCTTCTGTTGATGTTCTTCCCGGGTCATTGATGCGCCATAAGAACGCAGCCCGCCGCATTCCCGCAATCCATCATTCGGCGGGGCGCAAATATGCGCGGCCCGACCAATCGCGCGCCCATGACCCCCAGTTTCCCTCTATGCCACGACTCCGGTTTACAGTTCACGATTTCTAAGCCGAGTAGAGATTTGCGATTAGCCACTTTAAAGATTTTGCATCGCCACGGGACTTGCGCCGCTGCGTCGGATACTTCACATCCAACCGCGCGGGAAACTGGGTCGCCCTACAATCTACAGCGGTTCAACGCAGCTTGAACAAGTAACAGAGGACGCGTTTTCCAAAAGGCCGCTACGCCACCGGTGGAGGAGTGCCGCCGCCATTCCCGCCGGGCACCGTCGGGGTCTCGCCGCCCGAGCCCGGAGCCAGGTCCACGATCACCCGCGCCGCTGTATACGCATCGAACCACATCTTCTTCGTGATTGAGCCCGAATCCGACGGCTTCAAATCGAACTGCCGCGCCATCGGGTCGAGTTGCGTCTCCAGCACCCGGCGAATCTCCGGAATCACAAAGTCGATGATTGCCTGATGCCCCGTCTGATTCGCAAACGCGGAGCGCGGCGAGCCCACCGCATTCGCAAACTCATCCACCATTCCCCGCGCTTCATTCAGCGTCGCATCCGTCAGCCCATGGTCCGCTTTCAGCACTGTCAAAATGGGCGACGTGATGAGATGAAGCAGGTTCAGCATCTGATTCGCCGCATCCAGTTCACCGCCCGCAAAGTCCGAAGGCACCACATGCGCCTCCAGGGCGAGCTTTGTCTTGCCCGTCTCGCTCGCATGAGCCTCCACCATCCCCATCACCAGGCAAACCGCCATCACCGCCGGCTCCTTCAGCAAATTCTTCGTTTCCGTCACCGGAGCCAGCCCGATCCCCAGCGCCCGGCGGCTCGCATTGAGCACCGCCTCCAGTTCAGCGACGCGGGAAAAATACCGGACCAAAGCCGGAGGCGAACTCGTAGCCGCTGCGTGGTCGATGCGCGTCCGTAAAACAGTGCGCGTCATGTTGTGAAAATTCTGCTGGGATCGGTCCATAGGAGTAAGGAATAGAGGTTGCTTAGTTCGGTTCGGAAAATACGCAAACTCACGCATCTGGCGAGCGGAAAAATAGGCGAGAGTTGCTGATTTCGCCCCCGTTCATGAGCATCATTGCCGAATCACCGATTTTGGAGCGATTAAAAAGTAAATCGCCATGCTCTCTCGCGAACATTGCATGGGGCAATATGTGAATTCTAGTCTGGCAATCACCCACGGTTCAGGAACTCTTCAGAAATGCCGGGTGACACAGCGAGACGAGGGTTCCAGTTTCAAGACCGATATTTGTTGCACTGCCTTTTGATGGAGGCGGCGGATTATATTGGTGGCGACCGTAATTCTCCAAAGCGTTTTGGAATCGAGGCGCGAACGGGCACCGCCACATTGGAATTTACGCCGATGTGGGATGTCACAATCGAGGAGCGCGATATTTGGGACGTAGTGGAGGTGAAATCGGGAAAGTTATCGAAGGATGACCGATTGACGTTTTGGCGGCGATTAAAGCGCGAGCTTGCGTTTGCGAGAGATAGTCAAAAACGAATACGTCCTGTGCTCGTGTTGGATTCCGCAGTTGATCCGGTCAGTTTCAAGAACTTCTCTGAACTCACTATTCTCGCGAGAGAATCGCTGCAACCTCCGTCTGTAGCACCGGAACGCGTGACAGATGCGGCGTCGCTTTGGGCCGAAGCAGTATGGTTTCTCACAAGGGAAGAATCAGAACAGTATGGGGTGCTAACTCCAGAAGAGAGCGAAGCACTCATTGAATCCCTGCGGGTCGAGGGATTGGAGGCGGGCGCGCTGGAGAGTGACGTGAATTCGAAAATCGAAATCCTATTTCCCAACGGTTTAACGGAACAAACCGAGGATATGCTTTTGGGCTGGCTCAACTCTCGGGCGACATCTCTGGCCGAGCGAAGATTCATCACGCTCCAAGAGTTGCTCGCCACAGTGGGGATTCAAAACGAATTCCTCAACTTGCAGCATGGAGTCATGCGCAAATGGCGTGAAATCGTCGCTGATGTCGGGCAAAGGTTCTCGTCACGCACCGCTGGCGGACTTGGGAAAGTTGCGTCGGCGATAGACATCCAGCGCGTCCAGCCGCAAGTCAACGAGGCGCTCCATCATGAGCGAAGGGGCGGGCTCTTACTCCTTGGGATGGCCGGTGCCGGAAAGACGATTGCTCTGGGGCAAATCGCGAACCTACTCCGACAGGCAGATGATGAAGTAGTCCCATGCGCAGCCGAGGATTTGAGCGGTGATGAGATTGAGGAGTTTGTTCGCTCATGCCGATTTCAATCCGCGCTGAAAACGATACGCGAACCGTCACGCCGATTGACAATTCTCGTTGATGCGCTTGATGAAGCGGAGCCGCCACTTCGGAAACGCTGGGGGCAGCTTTTGGCACGGCTTGCAGAGCGGAAAAACATTCTCGTGGTAGTCACAATGCGAGAGGGGGTTTGGGGCGTTGATGCCACCATACGGGGATTTCTCGGAGCGTGGGAACAGCGACTCGTGAAGGGCTGGTCGGACGAAGTTATTCGAGAAGTCGTCGAAGCCGGCAGGACGCCAGTGCCACTCACAGCCGGACTCATGGAGTTGCTGCGTCAGCCGCTCATGCTGGACATATTCTGTCGGACAATCCTCGACCAAGCCGAGGAAGGGGCACATTCGGTCCATACCCCGACTAACCGGCATCAATTGCTCGCCGCGTATTGGAACACCCGCATTATTGTCTCATCGGGCGTTTCCGCAGGTCAGGGTATCGCAGACTTTGAGTCGTTCCTCGCCGCTGCCGCCTCCCATCCCGCGGGAATTCCCACCGCGGCCGCCCAACAACCGGTTTTCTCCAAGTTGCTTTCAGAAAGTGTGATCATCAAGGAAGGGGGGATGCACCCACGGTTCCGGTTTCGTCATCCGTTGCTCCGAGATTTTGCGCTCGCTTGGTGGTGCCTCAATTCTTTCAATGTGGCCGACTCCTGTGCGCGATGGCAGTGCGTGGCTGGTGGACTCCAACAGCAAGGGGTTCTTCGTGCGATTTTAGAGGCGCTTGAAGACGAATCCTCAGCGATGGATCTCGCACATATCCGCCCGGTTGATTTCCTTACGTCCGTGCTTTCACAGGATCCGGGCGCAGCTTCTTCGATTGCTCTCACAATCGGTTCCTTCGGAGCCCGCCGAGCATTTGATCCGGCAAACTGGCCGAACTCCTTGCAGCAAATCCTGCCGCCGAATTTTGCGAGAGAGATACTCAATTATGCCCGCCTCTCGGCTGACTCTTCGTGGGCGGAGTTTTTAGCCCGATGGAAGTTTACCTCGCCATGGATTGACGACCAATTTGCGAGTGAACTTCTGTCATACGCTTCCGCGCTCGGAGAACTGTGCAAGCAAAGTCCAGACGACGCAGTTCTGCTCAAATGCACCAGGGAAGTCGCCCGGAGACTCCGTGAGGCAACTGAACATCCGCGATTCTCGCAATCTGTCGCGCAGCATGATCGGTGGATCATCATGAGCGCCCAGAAGATCGTCATTTCTCAGCTTCCAGACGAGGAGACGCTCGAATGGATCGAGCGGGAGCTACCCCTTGCCACATGGAGAACACGCTCGTCGCTACTCGAATATCTCATTCATGTGGCACATCTGAACCCGAACCGGGTGGCTGCAATCTACGAAAAGGCGGTCGGCTTGAGCAACGCCGGCAATCGCCCGACAATCACGGTGCAATGGAGTTCCATGATGGATCACGAAGCTATTGAATGGTCTCTCGCAGGTGAGGATCAGCGCCGAAGCCTGCTTCGCGAGTTCGCGACGGCCTTCATGCCTGTTGCATTCCGATTGATCGAGGCGTTCCAACCGGAGTTCACTTCTGATAGTGGCGAAGGATTGATCGAAGACCACGCTGGGTGGAGGTATTGGGGAATGGAAGGACGCAGCGACTACGGGCTTCGCTGCACACGCGCGGTTCACCAATCGGCAAAGTTTTTACTTGAGGAAAAACCAGACGAGTTCTTCACCGCTGTCATGCCGCTCTTCAGCGCATCCCGGACTGTTCTCCTCCGAACCGTGTTTTTCGATGTTCTATTTTCTCATCGGAACTCGCCGCGAGTGGAGCAAGTCATCGTCACAGAGCTCCTCGACTCCCGCATCTACCACCACACCGATCTCTATCACTGGATCGATGAAGGGATTAACTCCCTCTGGCCTACCTTCACGCATGAACAGCGACAACGTATCCTCGGCAATATCGAAAGGGTTCGAGAGTCAGCCGTTTACGAGCCTCAGTGGTGTTACGCCCGTCTTTTGGGACTATTGCCGGATGCGGATTTAACGGTCGAACAAAGGATGGCTGTCTCCGAGCATTTTCCAAAGGGCACAAGCCGGATTTCACACCCACAGCGGGAATCTCTAGAGGATGAGGCGATGATATTGCCCGACAATCCTTCACCGCCAAGTGATACTTCAGAATGGCCACCTGAAATCGATCCGGTTGAAGCGGCTGAATTCTCGGCGGCACTGCATGAGTTCGCAAAGAAGGACACTGGCGAGACTCCCGGGCTGGTCAGTCGGTGTTTGACTGTAGCAACGAAGGTGGTTCCCTCATTTTTACAAAATCACGGGATCATACTTACCGGAGATGCGCATTGGGTGTGGAGCGGTCTGACCAAGCTGATTGAATCTCATCATAAAACGAAGGACACGCCTCCACCCGAGGGCATCGTGGCGGATTGTGGCGAACTAGCGCTGCGTGTATTGGAAACTACGCCACACGGTATTCCAAATGGGAACGGCGACCATTGGCCATCAAATTTATGGACGCAGGCTCTGAATCTTGCCGACGCCGTTCTAGTGTGGCCTCCGATAAGGGACGACTCAACCGTGCAAGCTCGGTTCATGAGCGTGCTGGAGGCTGTATTTGCGGATACCAATAAAAAATTGCAGGTTGCAGTCGCATGTACCGTCCGCGATTGGCATTGGCTACGCTCACCGGAACGAAAGGAAGTTTACGAGAAGTGGATATGGGACACTCCACGCGCTCCCACCGTTATGCGTTCGTTCTTGCGACGCATATTTCGTGTCCAAAGTAGTGATTCGGTGCGGATTATTCGCAAAGTTCTAAACCGAGCAGATTTACCGCTTGGCGAAGAGTTTATGCAGAATCTCGGGAAGGCGATTGGCATGAATGCGATTTATACCTTCGTGGATGGCACGCGTTCCAAATTGGCGAACCTGCTCCGGGAAATCCTCGAAACCCCAACTGCTTTTGAGGCTTTGCGAGTCCGCGAACAGTGCATCTCCTTTTTCTCGGGAGTCGCGTTTGGTTTGAAGGAGCAGGCAAAATTGGACTGGGGAAATCTAGACCGCGCTGCCGAGTATGGAGAGTGGAATCTGAGGATCTGGACGATAGTTCGGCCCCTCCGGACGAAACGCCAGCAGTCCGAGAATGTGATCCTTTTTGCGATGCACTGGCTTAAACAGGGAAACTCCAGTGAGCGCGACCAGAGCGAGCTGCGAGTATGGTGGGAGCATCTGTTTCCACTGTTCAGAAGTGTCATCGAGCACTGTGACCGCCCCGGATGCTTTACTCTGCTATTTGATCTCCGAGATGGAGCATTTAACCAGTTGATTACTGTCTCGGAGCTATTCGAGTTGATGGAGTCGCTCGTATACCAGTTAAAACGCTTGGGCAACGAGCTGGACCTCGGCGCAACAGACCCCGAGCGGGATGAATACCATTCGTGGAGGGAGATATTGGGCTACGGAGCTTCGGCGTTGGATTCCCTACGAACATTCGGGATGCTCACAACCGACGGTGACCGCGAACGTTGCCGCAGCATTCTGGCGGAATTCGCCGCGATGCCACTAGACGTCCCAGCAGCCCGGACCGCGCTGCACAAAATCCAAACCGATTATCTTTGAGCGACTGCTTTTCACGCGTGCATCCTCCTTCCGAAAACGAATCGACAATTCGACACCCTCGGTGAAACATCTCCGTCTTGGAGTCATCGGCTATTGCGCAAGTCAACCCCTGAGGATTTCAGACTCACTCCAGTTGAACAGTGCGTTGCAATTGGAATGCGAGGCAAAAGTTGCCTGTTCCCATTAGACCGCGAAGGTGGCTATCCTACAAGGCGATCTGGATCGGCGCGCTGCCTACAGTAATCAAAAAATATCGGATGGATCGCAATTTCATCGCTCTGTGTAAGTTGAGGTAAATTTGGCTGGGGTTCTTCCGTTTTATAATAGAAACGGCAGCAATATGGAGGTATGACTCTCTTCCTCGGGAGGAAATAGGTACTTTGGCTCAGTTTGTTGGTGAAATCATCTTTTTCGATGACGCCAAAGAATCCTATTCGATAGAGCACTCGCAATTTTGAATCAAAGGTCCAAATCTCGCGCTCTGTCGATAATCCCTTCAAGCAATCCGTAACAATTCCAGCAAATTCTGGGTAGGGCATAATATTCGGTCGGCCGGTAAAACGAGCTAAAAAAGATCTCATGTAAGGATGTTCAACTTGATATTCAGCAATGAAATCTTGAACAAGATCCTCGCATGATGCTCTAACAGCGCGCTCAATCAGTGGACCATCGACGATCTTTCCATCGCAACGCTGACGAATCGATCTCAGGTGGGTTTGAATTTGCCTAGGGCGCCACATCGTATGCCGCAAAACATAATCAAAACTATTCTCCTCAATTTCATATCTCCGGTTCTTTACCATTGATGGAACTATTGACTTCCAGGCATGATCGAAATCCCACGTCGTCTTCAGAGAGAGATTAATCCGCTTCCCTATTAAGTAGCGTAGGCTGTCAGGGTCCCATCGTATCCGCATCTGCATCGCACGAATTTTATCCACGTCTCGAATTCTAAGCTTCACGCACCGATCATGTGGAATAAATGCCTTGACAATTAAACGCGAACGAAAGTCATTTAATAGCGAAATCTCTCGAAGGCATTCGAGTAAGGAATAGAAAATTGATTGGATGTGTATCGGTTGACAATCCTCCGGGTAAAATCGATCGAATCCGTCAAGCGCGATAACTAATTTAAAATCATTGTCCTTAAGATAATCTGAAAATACATTCCGGGCAGTAAGGTAGGTTTTCGATTTGCTCGGGAATAATAAAACTTTTGTTTTTTGATCGCACTTCTGCCCTTCATCTGCCGCTCCTGAGTATCTGCGGTCATCGTTGTCTTCAAAGATTGTCCAGGCTCTTTCCATCAACATCCGCATATATCTACCGATTACAGTAGACTGCTGTGCCTCATCATTCGCAGGCAATCCGAGAAACCTCCGCATCAAGTCATCTGCATGCCTGTCGATTGACTCGGCGAAAACCGAATCCCTAAGATAGTAGTAACGAATGCTTTCTACGACAATTAAATACTCCCAATAATTTCCGAGTAAGCGCAATGCAGGAATTTCCGTATGACTAGCCAATGACGCAAGTGTCTGCTCAAAGGTCTCAAAATCGCCGGTTTTGAAATTTATTGACGCAAAGCTGCGCCCATCGGGGCGTCTTTGCTTGATGTCCTGCTCTAGCTTTCGCCTGAGTGCAGTCTTTCCTGAGCCCTTCTCACCAGTGATAATCCAGTAATCATCACCGAGCAACAGTGGTAAACTAGGAGGCTCAATAAAACTAGCATTGAATTCCACTTCTGGTTCTTGTTCAGCATCCACCGAGCCCCAGTTAATTTGTTCAAAAGACATAGATTATTTCGATTGCGTTTCTTGTTCCCGGCGAAATCCGGCTAATGCATCGCAATAGCAGGCCATGCCTCCAGTCCATATGAATACGACGATGCTCCCAATTAGTAGTGTCCATTTTATTGATTCAGACTGGGCTTGCCGTGCGGATATATCATCTATGGGTGCATTTGGAGGTTCCGCAATTGGCGGGAGGGCGTTTTGCTCGTGAGGGCGCAGGGGGAGCGCGGCTTGTTGATGCTCTGCAAGAACTAATGCGGATGGTATTATTCCAAACATAATAATTAAAATCATCCATAGGATGGCCCAGTGATGCTTTATTGCATTTCCTTTGCGGATAAGGCGGGTCAATTTAACTATCGACTGAGCGAACAAAACCGCGGCGATGATCAACCATTCTTCATGCTGAAATGCCCTTCGTAAATCTCCTTTCAACCAGCAAACTAGCATAATAATAAATATTGGGGTCGCGGTTATAATTATTTCAATCAATAGCTCGACTACAGTTTGCCAGAATAATTCATGCCGTAGCGACTGCTTCAGGGTGTTTAACCTTAGGTTCATGTATTCTAAGAATGAAAAATGGATATTGTCCTATAGTTTCTGTATCAAGTTGCCTGGATGCTAACTGGGAGCAGTCCCGCCATCTCCGTTATTGGTGGGAGTTTTCTTGTTTTTGCTGGGCGCGTTCACGATGGAGCGGGCGTTTTGGTATGCTTCGAGGAAGAGATGTTTGGCGCTGGATGCGGGAGGCGGTTATGTTGAATTGTCGCATTAAGGGGGCAAGGCGGCTTTTCAGGAGTTGGCGGGTTTCGGGGAACGCTCGTACGATTTCGGCGCCGGCGATTTTTCTATGGCTCATTGTTTCGCGTTGGGCTCCGATTCTTTGGGTGAATTCGTCGATTGCGGTTTTGATGAGGTAGTTGGTGTTCATGGGAAGGCAGCGATTTACGTTCACCTGATAATGGGAATTCGCACGTTGGCTTAGAGGGTTTTCAATCATTTTGTTTGTGTGTGTGTGTTTTAGATCCCGCCTCCGTTGCTTCCATCGGTGGGCGGCTTCTTTTTCCGGCGGGTGCGTTTTAGGTCCACGATGATTCGGGCGGCGGTGTAGGTGGCTTGGTATTGGCGTTGGGCGGGGGTGGCGGTGGGGAGGGTGTATTGGCGCATGAGGGGGTCGAGGCGTTTGAAGAGGATGGTGCGGGCTTCGGCTATGGCTTGGGTGATTTGCTGGCCGGCGGTGCGGTAGGCGATTCGGGCGTCGCGGGGGGCTCCGATTCGGTCGGCATATTCGTCGAGGAGGTCTTGGGCGGTTTCTTCGAGTGCGGGGGTGAGTCCGTAGGTGGTGGCTAGGGTGTTAGTGTTCATTTTTTTGTGCGCGGGTGGCGGTTATTCCGGACGGGCTGGTTGGGGTGTTTTCAGATCCGTCCGCGATTCGCACCGTCGGTGGCGGGTTTCTTCTTCTTACTCGGGGCATCGACGATGATTCGGGCGGTTTGGTAGGCTTCGTGGAAGAGGTGTTTGGCGATGGTTTCGGGGGTGGTGCCGGTTGAATTGGCGCACCAAGGGGTCGAGGCGGTTTTTTAGGAGGGCTCGGGCTTCTTTGATGGCTCGGGTGATTTCTTCTCCGGCGACTTTTCTTTGGCCGATGGCTTGGCGGGGGGCTCCGATTCTTTGGGTGAATTCTTCGAGGAGGTCGGTGGCGTCTTCGATTCCGTCTTCGGTGAGGCCGTAGTCGGCTAGGAGGACGGGGCGGCGGGTGGGGGTGATGGCGTCGAGGATTTCGGCGCAATGGTTGGCGAAGTCGGGGTCGTCGAGGACGAGAAGGTCGGTGAGGGAGACGTCGGCGAGGGCGAGGAGGATGGGGTCGTTGGTTTCGGCGGCGTGGGCCTGGAGGGCTCCGGCTATGAGGAGGAGGGCTTCGGCGGTGGCTCGCTGGAGGGTTTCTTTTTCGGCGGTGATGGCTTCGAGGCCGATGCCTTCTTGTTTGCGCCGCCAGCTATTGAGCCGGGCCTCGATGGCGGAGAGGGTGTCGAACGCGCGGACGAGTGCGGGCGGGGCGGCGCTGGCGGCGGCGTGTTCGGAGCGGGTGCGGACGGTGCTGTGGAGCATGTTGTGGTAGGCTTTGTCGTCGGCGGTCATGGTGATTGCGGGTTGTGGATTGAGGGTTGCGGAAAGTGGTTTTTGGCCCGCGAATGGCGCGAAAGGGCGCGAATTGGGGCGGATTATTGGGATGGAGGGGCGAGTTGTGGGTTCGGAGTGCGGGATGTGAGACACGGAGGGTCCAACGTGAGACACGGAGTTGCCGATACGAGACTCGGAGATACCACGGTGAAACACGGAGATACCGATGTGAGACGCGGAGATGCCAATATCAGACACGGAGCAGCGTGTTTTACGGTCGGAGATGCGTGTTTTACGAGGCAAGAGCGGCGTTTTGCTCACCCGCGGCGGCGTTTGGTGTTCGAAGCGGTGGGTTTTGTGCGTCGAGGGTGGAAAACTGGATGCCGAGAGCGGGAATCTGTGCCCGGAGTCTTGGAAATGGGAGGCGGATAGGCGCGACGTGCGGGGACGGTTTATGGAAGCGGAGGGCGTCGGGCGGCCGCTGAGCATTTTCTTCCGAGGCTGGAGGTTGGTCGGCATGGTTGGAAAACCAGAGTTTCGTGTATGTCATCGGGACTGGGTTTGCAATTGAAATGTATTGAAAGTTCAGGTGTGCCGGATGTTTATCTGACATAGTGCAATCCGCTTGCCAGGGGCTTCACGGCGCTGGTGCGGGACTGGCGGGTTTGCTGGCGAGTCATCTGCACGCTGCGCAGGGCGGATGAGGGACGGATGGAGGATTTCGGCGGGCCGTAGGTGTGACAGCCGGAGGGCGGCTCGCGGGAAAAACAGACGCCGCCCTTGCCAAGGCGGGAGCGTTCCCGTTTTCTCCACGCTGCATGAAAGTCCTCGTTATCGGAAGCGGCGGGCGCGAACACGCGCTTGTGTGGAAACTGAGTCAGTCACCCCGCGTGACTGAGATATTTTGCGCGCAGGGAAACGGCGGTATCGCGGAGATCGCGACGTGCGTGCCGATTAGAATCACGGAGCACGACGCGCTGGTGGAGTTTGCGAAGCGCGAGGGAATCGGGCTGACGGTGGTGGGGCCGGATGATGCGCTGGCGGCGGGGATGGTGGACCGGTTTGAGGCCGAGGGGCTGCGGATTTTCGGCGTGAATCAATCGGCGGCGCGACTGGAGTCGTCGAAGGTGTTTGCGAAGGAGTTCATGCTCCGCCACGGGATCCCGGCGGCGGCGAGCGGGCAGTTTTCCGATGCGGGGGCGGCGCGGGCTTTTGCTGCGAAAATGAAGACGCCCATCGTGGTAAAAGCGAGCGGTCTTGCGCTGGGAAAAGGGGTGATTATTGCGGAGACGCATGCGGAGTCGGAGGCGGCGATTCGGGAGATTATGGAGGAGCGCAAGTTCGGCGATGCGGGGTCGGAGGTGGTGATCGAGGAATTTCTCGAAGGGCAGGAGTGCAGCATCCACGCGCTCGTGGACGGCGGGAGCTATCTGCTTTTCCCCAGCGCTCAGGACCACAAGCGGGCGCTCGACGGCGATCGCGGACTGAATACGGGCGGAATGGGCACTTTCAGCCCGGCGGACAAGGTCCTTCCGCCGGAACTGGAGCAGCGCGTGCGGACGGAGGTGATGGACCGTTTTCTCGCAGGAATCGAGGCGGACGGGCTGGACTTCCGCGGGATGCTTTTCCCGGGGCTCATGGTGACAGTCGATGGTCCGAAGGTGCTGGAGTTTAACTGCCGATTCGGCGACCCGGAGACGCAGGTGCTGCTGACGCGGCTGGAAAGTGATCTCGTGGAGATGCTGGAAGCGACGATCGATCGGCGGCTTTCGACGGTGACACCAAAATGGAGCGCGGACGCGGCGGTATGCGTGATTCTGGCGAGCGGCGGATATCCGGAGGCGTATGCGGGCGGGAAGGAAATCACGGGGCTGGCAGACACAAAGGCGACGGTTTTTCACGCAGGGACGAAGCGCGAGGGCGAGCGCATTGTCACGTCCGGCGGGCGCGTACTGGGAGTCACCGCACTCGCACCAACACTCGCCGGGGCACGCGAAAAGGCGTACGCAGCGGTCGGGGGAATCTCGTTTGAAGGCGCGCAGTTTCGCAGGGATATCGCGGCGAAGGGGCTGTAGCGCCTCAATGGCAGCCGCACCCGCTGCCGCACGAGCCTTTGCCGCCACCCATGGCCTTTTGCATGTCGGCGTGGCGCGGGGCATTCCCTGTGGAGGCGAAGCCGAAGCCGCCGGTGATGACGCGCCGGATGGGCTCGCCGGTTTCCGGGTGTATAGTGAGCGGCTCGTCCTTCATGCTGTGCTGAATCTCGAACTGCCGCACGGGCTTTTTCGGGTCGGTCGTTTCGTAAATGTAGGTCGCCATGATGCCGATGATTCTGCCACGCCGGGACGGAACGGGCAAGCGGGGTGTGTAATTCGCCGGTGGCAAAGCGGGCGCGGGTCCGCTATGTCGGCGGGCGTTTGGAAAATCCGCGCTCCATACTCGTTATCAAACCAAGTTCGCTCGGCGACGTCGTGCACACGCTGCCGGCCGTCGCGTGCGTGAAGCGTCGCTGGCCTGACGCACGGCTGACGTGGCTGGTAAACCCCGAATGGGCGCCGCTGCTCCGCGGGAATCCCGACATCGACGACATCCTCGAATTCCCACGCAGCCAGTTCCGCGGACTCGGCGGCCTGCTTCGGTTTATGCGCTGGGCCGGGACCCTGAAGGAGCGCGTGAAGCCGGACCTCGTGTTGGATTTCCAGGGTCTGTTCCGAAGTGGATACATGGCGAGAAAAGCCGGCGGCGAGAGCTGGGGAACATCGGATTCCCGCGAAGGTGCCCGCTTTTTTCACAAGCACATCGTAAGCGTCCCGCCGCGGAGTGCGCCTATCCACGCTGTGCGGCGGTACCTTTCCCTCGTGGCGGCGATCGGCTGCGACACATCGGGTCCGCCGGAGTGGAAGCTCCCGCACGCCGAACTTCCCGCGGGTCTGCCCGGCGAATTCGTTGTGCTACATCCGTTTTCCCGCGGCGAAGGAAAATCGCTCACGGTCCCGCAGGTCGCGGCGATCTGCAAAGCGCTCGCGCCATTTCCCGTCGTCATCGCAGGCCGCGCGGACGAGCAGCCGTCGGGCGCGGGGAACATCGTGAATCTACTGAACAAGACGACCCTGCCGGAACTGTGCGAAATTCTGCGCCGCGCGAGATTTGTAGTGAGCGTGGACAGCGGGCCGATGCACATCGCCGCCGCACTGAATCCGCGGCTTCTTTCCATCCATACGTGGAGCGACCCCCGGAAAGTCGGACCGTTCCCGGCGGGCGCGTGGGTATGGAAAGACGGGCGCGTCGGCCGGATGGACGCGTTCCCGGCAGGCGATGTTTGCGCCGAGAGCGAACTGCCGTCGTGGCTGCGCGATCAGATTCAGTCCGACTAAGTAAGCCTAGATACGGCAGTCAAGGCCCGCGAAAAGCGCGAAAGTACACGAAATCGAACAGTTGCGAAAAGACGGATCCTATCCAAGCCGGTGAAGGCTCTTTCGCAAGGTGTTCCTGTTTCGCGCTTTTTGCGCCTTTCGCGGGCTCAACTGCTTTTTCCAGGGTAAATAAACTTTTTCTTTACAGAGAGCCGACTCATATCGAAAACCCCCGCCGCGTTCGGGACAAACCACCCGATCCATCATCACAAAAACCCAAAAACACATGACAAAAATCCAAACCCTGTCCGTTGCAATCGCTGCGATGGCCATCGTCGCACCGACTCAAGCTCAGAGCCTCAAATCCGAAAACGCGAGACTTCGCGCAGAAAATGAAGCGCTCCGGGCCGAAGTGAACAAGGCAAAGAAAATCACGCCAAAAGGCACATGGGTCCGCCAGCTCAGCGCCGGCCTGATCCTGACCAGCGGCAACAATGATACGCTGACCGTGAGCGGCGGCCTCAGCGTCGAACGGGAGACCGAAAACGACAAGTTCCGCGCATTCTTGAGCGGTGCGTATGGCGAGACAAACAGCACGAGAAATACGGAATTCGTCCGTTCCGGCGCTCAATATCAGGCGGACTTCAGCAAGTTTGCCTATTGGTACGTCGGCCTCGGAATGGAGCATGATGAAGTGGCGGGCCTCGACTTCCGCCTCAGCGTCGGCCCCGGAGTCGGCTTCCATCTCCTGAAGACCGAAGCTCTCGAACTGAACGTCGAAGGCGGTCTGGCATTCTACCACGAGAAATACAACATCGCGACAACCACTTCCGAAGACACGCTGCGCGCACGCGCAGCCGAGTCGTTCAGCTACAAGTTCGCGCAGGGTGCGAAGTTCTACCAGACGGCGGAAATCGCCAGCGATGTGAGCGACACGAGCAACTATATCTTCAATTTCGAAGCGGGCATCGAAAGCACACTTACAGAAAAACTGAAGCTCCGCCTCTCGTTCCTCGATCGGTACGTCGCCGAGCCGCCGGCCGGACTCGATAAGAACGACATCCAGCTCACGTCTTCGATCGTGCTCGGATTCTAATCCTCATCTGAATTCTTTCGCCAAAGGGCGGCTGCCTTCTCGGGTGGCCGCCCTTTGTGCTTGCTGGCGGGCAAGCCGCCGCCGAAATCGTTTCCACACTCATGCCGAAGACTTTCCAGCAACCGCTCACTTTTGAACCACACTACATGGAACGTGTGTGGGGTGGACGAAATCTGGAAGCCAAACTTCATCGGAAACTTCCAGACGGAGATCCAATCGGCGAAAGCTGGGAGCTCGTCGATCGCGAGGACGTGCAAAGCGTCGTCAACCACGGCGACTGGCGCGGCACGAGCCTGCACGAGCTGTGGACCGGCCACCGCGCCGCGGTCTTCGGCGAAGGTCTCGCCGATTCCCCTCGGTTTCCGCTCCTCGCAAAGCTCCTCGATGCCCGCGATACGCTGTCCGTGCAGGTCCATCCGCCCGCCCACATGGCCGGGGAACTCGGCGGGGAGCCGAAGACCGAGATGTGGTATTTGCTCAACGCGGATCCCGGTGCCGCGCTCTTTGCGGGCTTCCGCCGCGGCGTAACCAAACGCGATTTGGAGGCTGCGCTCGCCACCGGCAAAGTCGAGGCGCTTTTGCACAAACTGCCCGTGCGCGCCGGCGACGCCATGTTCATCCCGAGTGGGCGCTGCCACGCGATTGGAGCGGGGTGTTTGATCATCGAGATTCAGCAAAACAGCGACACCACCTACCGTGTTTTTGACTGGAACCGCACTGGCCTCGCCGGCGGGCCGCGCGAACTCCACATCGCGAAATCGCTCGCCTCGATCGACTTTAATGATCACGAGCCCGCACTTGCAACGCGAACCGGCGAAACGGTGGCGGAATGCCCGCTCTTCAAAGTCGAGCGCTGGAGTCTCCGCTCGCCACGCATCGATGATTCGCAGCGCAGCGTGATCTACACCGTCCTCTCCGGCGGCGTCCAATGTGGCGGTCGCGCATTCGTGGCGGGAGATTTTTTCCTCCTCCCCGCCGCCGCGAAGGATCGGATGCTCACACCTGACGGAGATGCCGCAGCTTTGCGGACGACGATTCCCTGACACCTACTTTGCCAGATGCCCGAGCAGCGCACGGGCGCAGGCTTCGGCGAATTCCGGCGCGTTGATTTCGCAATCGATCTCCACGAGCGGGATGCCGGGTTTCAGGTGCGTGCGAATCGCACCGAACAGCGCCGCATCGGCTTCCGGCGAATGGAACGGCTGGCCGGGCGCACTGATGACACTGATGGCGCGCAACGGCAGTAATACTGTCACCGGGCCCGTGTAGCTGTTCACTTTCTCCGCGAGGATGCGGCCCAGCACCGCACATTCCTCCGCGTTCGTGCGCATGAGCGTCACCTGCGGGTTGTGCTGGTAAAAAACACGTCCGTCGAACTTCGCGGGCACCGATTCCCGTGCGCCGAAATTCACCATGTCGAGACAACCCGGCGTGACGATCGCGGGCGTGCCGGTTTTGCCGGCCGCATCGAGCCGCGTCGGGCCCGCGCCCAGGATTCCGCCGACGAGTTCGTCTGCCCATTCGGTGGTGGTGATGTCGAGCACCCCCGCCGCCATTCCAGCCTCCACCAGCGACTCCATCGCACGTCCGCCGGTACCGGTTGCGTGGAATACGAGCACCTCGAATCCCGCTCCTTCAAGGATCGCTTTTGCAGACTGCACGCACGGCGTCGTGTTTCCAAACATGCTCGCCACGATGATCGGGCGATCGTCGCCAGAAGGAATCTGCGTCTCCACCATTCCGCAAATCGCGCCGGCTGCGCGGCCCAGAATCGTGCGGGAAATCCGGTTGATGCCCGCGACATCCACGATGGCCGGCATCATCACGATATCCTTTACACCGACATACTGCGCCGTGTTCCCGCTCGCGAGCGTGGACACCATCAGCTTCGGAAATCCAATCGGCAATGCGCGCATCGCAGCCGTGCAAATCGAAGTCCCGCCGCCGCCGCCCAGCGAAATCACCCCGTCGATTTTCCCAGCCGCCTGCAATTGCGCGAGCACCACCGCCGCCGCCTGCCCCATCGCCGCCACACATTCCCCGCGGTCGCGACGCGAGAGCAGCCCTGCGAAATCCAGCCCGCCGATGCGCGCCACTTCATCACGCGAAACCTGCGGCTCCAGCCGGGCAGGCTGATCGGTGCCCACATCGATCACGAGCGTCTTGTGGCCGCGTGCGCGGATGAGTTTTGCGACGTAGCCATGTTCGTCGCCCTTCGTGTCCATGGTTCCGAGGATTGCGATAGTTGCCATTCCATTTGCGTAAGCGACTTGGGGCCAAAAGGGAAAGCGCGTTTTTTCGCCCCGCCCCGAAAACTGAAACAGACAGTGACTTTGGCAGCGAATTCGCTAACAAAACCAATGCGTCCCGGACTGATCCAGAAACGCAATCTATGAAACGCGCACTCTTTTCCCTTTTGACACTCACCACCGCAGCTTTCGCCGTCGAGCGGCCGAAAGGTATCATCAACATCCCGTGGGGCGCCTCGCCCGAGGAGGCAAAACGGGCGCTCACTGCGCGACCGGGTGTCGTGTTCCCTGAAAACACCGACGACTACCACATGGAAGTCACCGGCGGCACATTCGCGGGACAGCCCGTGGCAAAGTGGGTTCTCGATTTCCCCGAACGCCGCTTCGCATCCGCATCCGTGACCCTGAAGCTCGAAGGCGGTGCGTCGTCCATCTACAAGGATTTCCGGACCCAGCTCGGAGCGAAGTATGGCTCGCCGACCACGGAGAAAAAGCTCAGCTCCGGCAAAGCTGTGCGCCCCGCCTATACCGAGAAGAGGGTCTCATATGGCAGCATGGCGACGTGGAAATTCACGCCGAACCTCAAGGAAAAAGAGTCTCTGACGGTCACCGCGGAACTGTCGGACGGGAAAGGCAATCCGACCAGCACCGAGGAGGGCCTCACCGTCACCATCCGCTACTCAAACGAGACACTCATGCCTGCCAAAGGCGATGCCGCGGGCAAATCAGTCGCGCCGGTGAAAAAGGAGGATTTGTAGGCGTGGGCGGCGAGGAGCGCGCATCCCCGCGCATCCAGGAATTGCCGGAAGACGAGCGTCCGCGCGAGAAGCTCGAGAAACACGGAGCAGACGCGCTGAGCGACAGCGAACTCATCGCCATCCTGCTTCGCGTCGGGATGAAAGGCATCAGCGCAATCGACCTCGGTCGTGACTTGATTCGGAGATTTGGCAGCCTCGGCGACCTTGCCCGCGCCAGCGTCGCGGAGCTGAAGAAAGTCAAAGGCCTCGGCCTTGCCAAAGCCGTTCAGCTCGCAGCCGCATTCGGTCTTGCCGGAAGGCTCGCCCGCGAGGCGCTCGTCCGCACGCCCATGAACCGGCCGGAGCTCATCTACGAACTCCTCGGCGCGGAACTCCGGCAACTTGAAAAGGAAAGCCTGCGCGTCGTTCTCCTCGATACGCGGCTGCACCTCATCTGCGTCGAAGAAATCTCCCTCGGCAGCCTCGCGGAATGCATCGCCCACCCGCGCGAAATTTTCCGCGCCGCCATCCTCCGCAACGCCCACGGCTTCATCCTCGTCCACAATCATCCCAGCGGCGATCCGACACCGAGCGACGCTGATCGACGCCTGACGATCCGGCTCGCCGAATCCGCACGCCTGCTTCAGATCAACTTCTGCGACCATGTGATCCTCGGCATTCCTTCGCCCGGACGCTCGCCATATTTCAGCTTCCGCGAGAGTGGGATTATCTGAGCCGGCCGGCCGCGGCTATCCGCCCAGCATCCGCACGCGCTGGCTGGAGAGCGGGAGCTTCATCGTGAGTGAGAGACCTTTCCCGGGCGAATTGAGAAGGTCCATTTCCCCGCCGTGCTCGCGGATGATGCGCCGGACGATCAACAGCCCGAGCCCGCTGCCGCCCGCCTTTGTTGTGAAGTAAGGCTCGAAGATCTTGCTCATTTGCTCCTCGGGAATTCCCCCGCCGGTGTCGGTAAATGTGACAGTCACAAACCGATCGTCCACATCCGTCCGCACGCGCAAAATGCCGCCGCTCTTCATCGCTTGAAAAGCGTTTTTGATGATGTTGAAAAACACCTGCTTGATTTGGGTTCTGTCCAGTTCGAGCAGCGGAAGGTCGGACCGCAACTCCGACTCGACGATGATATTCCGATCCGCGATTTCCGCCTCCATGAACCGGATGCTTTCCTGCACGAGCTGGTTGAGGTTTTCCAGCCGGCACTCAAGCCGCGTCGGCCGGATGGCTCCGAGGAATTGCCGGATGATCGCATCAAGACGGCCTATCTCCTCCTTGGAAACATCGAGTATTTTTGTGAGATCCTTCCGCTGTGCGTCGGGGAGTTTTCGCAGGCGGCGCTCCATGAGCTGGAGGTGGATGTTGAGCGAGTTGAGCGGATTGCCGATCTCGTGCGCCACACCCGCGGCGAGTAGCGTGAGGGCGTTGAGACGCTCGGTGTGGATGGTTTCCTCGGTGCTCTTCCGGCTCTCCGTGATGTCGCGCAAAATGACCGCGTAGCCGAGCAGGTCACGCGCTTCGCCATCCACGCGGAGCGGGGTGACGTAAAAATTGAGAAACCGGTTCAACGGGTAAAAAACTTCCATGTCCCGCGAAATCGTCCGCTCCGCCTGGGCGACGGCATTCCAGTCGAGACCCCGGATTTTTTCGGTAAGCAGCACACCCATCGCCGTCTCGCGGTCCATGCCGAAAAACTCGCCGGCGGCACGATTCAGGTAAGTGATGTGGCCGGTCGAATCCGTGACGATCACGCCCTCGTGGAGAGCGTGAAAAATCGTCTCGAAGAAGCCCTTTTCGTCGGCAAGTCGCAGGACGTAATCGCGCACTTCTTCCGGGCGGACCCGGCCGATGCGTTCGAGCAATTTGTCGAGAAATCCGGAGTTCATGTTCGTCGCAGGCTAACGGCTGCCCCGTCCGTCGCACAAAGGGAAAAATCCCGGAATCCGGGCTTCAATAAATTCACGATTTTGAACTTTGCCTTGCCGCGCGCGAGCGGGTAATCAGGCGACATACAAATATGCGCCTCCCTCGCAGAGACACATCAGATTACCCACGCATCTGGACGCCGGGACGCCTCTCGGCGCTCACCGTCCTGCTGGCGTTTTTTTTCGCGTGGGGTGCTGCGCAGCTCGCGCTGTCGGCGTTTGGGCTCATTTCGGGTGCCGCGCTGTCGGCCGAATCGACGTTGCTTTGGACAGAATTCCGCCAGCACCATACCGGCGGCGTCTGGACGTTTTTCACCTACGCGCTGGTTCACACTAACCCGGCTCACTTTCTGATCAACGCCGTCGTTCTTTTCCTTGCGGGACGCGAAGTGGAGCCGATCATCGGGCGACGCCAATTCCTGGCACTCAATCTGGTCGCCTGGACGCTGGGCGGGTTTACCTCATGGGCGGCGCACATCAGTCACGCAGGTGCGGGCGCGGAAGTCGGGGGATTTGCAGCGTGCGTGGCGGCGGTTCTGGCTGCTTACTCGACGATCATGCCCGAGCTCGAACACCGGGTAAATGTGTTCTTTGTCCTCCCGCTTCGCTTCCGCGCGAAAATATTCTCTCTGGGCTTGATCGCCCTCGCCGCCGTCTGCCTCGCAACGAATACGCTCACGGTAGTAGGACCGGCGGGTGTGATTGTGGGAAGCCTGGTTGGCTGGATATGGGCGAAACAGCTCGGTTATGGAAATCCACTCTGGATCCAACGCGTCATTTTCGATCGCCGCCAGCGCGAGAGCCGTCGGGCCCGGATGAGCCCGGATGATTTTCTCGCCTTGGAAGTGGACCCGATTCTCGAAAAAATCTCTCAATCCGGAATGCAAAGCCTCACACGGACCGAACGAAAGATGCTCGAGCTCGGTCGCGACAAACTGGCGTCGAAGCCGGGGACAAAAAATCCGTGACCCGCGGTTCGCACTTCCACCCGTCCAGCCGAACCACTAGGGTTCTTGGGTAATATGAAATACCTGGTCGCCGATGATGATCCGCTTGTGTGCGAGACGGTGGAGTCTTTTCTCCAGCGGCTCGACGATACCGAGTTTTGCCTGAAAGTCGGCGATGGGCTCACGGCTTTGCAGGTGCTTTCGGCTGGCGGGATTGACGGGGTGTTTTTGGATTTGCAGATGCCGGAATTGAACGGGCCCGATGTTTTGCGGGCGCTGCCGCGCGATATTCCGATCGTGCTCATCAGCGCGAGTGCGGAGTTTGCGGCGCAGAGTTACGAGTTTCAGGTCGCGGATTATTTGGTGAAGCCGCTGACGTTCCCGCGGTTTGCGCAAGCGGTGACACGGATTCGCGAGAAGGTGGCGGCGAAGGATGCTGCGCGCGGGACGACGCCGTTGAGGGAGGTTTTTGTGAAGGACGGGACGAAGCTCGTGCGGGTGGTGATGGACGATTTGATGTTGCTGAAGGCGGACGCAAACTATGTGGAGTTTGTGAGCAAGGAATCGTCGATTTTGAGCCTCATGACGATCGGGCGATTGGAGACGCAGTTGCCGCCGGAGTTCATCCGGGCTCATCGTTCTTACATCGTGAACATCCGGCACATCACGAAAATCGAAGGCAACACGGTCTGGCTGGGCAAACACTCGGTGCCCGTCGGCGAATCGTATCGCGACGCTCTACTCGCCCGGCTGCCTGTTTTGCGCTGAGGCTTCGCGCTCGCATCGGATTGCCGCGCGTTCGAGTTCGGCGAGCGTGTTTTCCAGCGCGGTCCAGTCGCCGGCAATCAGGCGGTCCATCGCGCTGTTCACGGCGTCGAGTTCCATCTGCGAAATCGCGGAGTGCAAGCGGTGGCGCGTCTTCCGGATGGCTTCGGTGTCCTTCGTTTCCACAGCACGGGTGATCTCATTCTTCGCTTTTCGCATCTCTTGGGAGATGGAAATGAGCACGCGCTTCAGCCGGTCGCCGGTGAACATTTCATGCAGCGGCGTGCTGCGTTGCGGTGCTGCCGGGACCGTGCAGGATTCGAGCGTGGCGAAAAGGATTGCGGGGACGATGGGCTTTGCCACGGCACCGCGCATCCCTGCGCGGATGCACTCCTTTCGCGCTTCATCGGAGAGCTGCGCGGTCACTGCAAAAATGGGCATCTCCGGGCGGATGAGAAGCGCCGCGCGGGCGAGTTCCAGTCCGGTCATATCGGGCAGTTGAAGGTCGAACAGAGCGATGTCGTAAGCGCCGTGGCGAAGCAGTTCCAGCCCTGCGCCGCCGGTCTCGGCCATCTCCAGTGTAGCGCCGGTTTCTTCGATCAAAGCGGACATTACTTCGCGATTCGATGCGGTGTCTTCCACATACAAAATGCGCCGTCCCTCGAGTCGGGCCACAGATTGTTCCTTTTGCCCAGCAGGCGTCTCCGTCGTTTCGCACGGGAGCTCGAAAATAAACCGCGACCCGCGATCTGCGCACGGCTCGACGCGGATCTTTCCGCCCTGCATTTCCAGAAGCGAGCGTGTGATGCTGAGGCCGAGACCGGTGCCGCCGAAGCGCTGCGATTTGGACGTTTGATCAAACGGTGAGAAGATGCGTTCGCGGTCCGCTTCCGGGATGCCGATGCCCGTGTCACTCACTTCGCCTTGCAATCGGCCCGCCGCCCATTCCACGCGCAGACTGACTGCGCCTTCGTTGGTGAACTTCACGGCGTTGTTCAGGAGATTGTGCAAAATCTGCGAGAGCCGTGTCGCGTCGCCCATCGCGAACTCGGGCACTTCCGGCGCGATGTCTTCGACGAATTCGAGTCCTTTCTGCGCGGCGAGCGGCCGGTGGACGAGCGCGATATCCTGAAGCAGTCGCCGCAGCCCGAATGGCTCGGAGCGAACCTCCATTTTTCCGGCCCGCAGCTTTGACCAATCGAGCACGCCGTTGAAGAGCGCGGTCAATTGCTGAGCGGCCGCGTTGATGGAGCGCAGGACGGGGATTTGATGTGGCCCGGGATTATTGCGCTCCAGCAGCCGCAGCAGTCCGGTCACGGCGTTCAGCGGGGTGCGAATTTCGTGGCTCATCACCGCGAAAAACTCCTCTTTCGCGCGCGACGCTTCCACCGTTTCGGCGTGTGCAGACTCGATCGCCGCCACCTGCGCGGCGATTTTTTTCGTCATCGAATTGAAGCCCGCAGCCAGCAGTCCGACTTCATCGTTCGAGGTCTCCGGAAGAAGCTCCGGCGTTCGTCCCGCACCGAAATCGCCGATGGCTTCGGCCACTTTTCGCAGCCGCGCCGTCGTCCACCGTGCCAGCAGAACAAGCACGATGATTCCCGCCAGCGCTGCCGAGCCGGAGATGAGCAGCGCACGGTTCCGCGCTGTGCGCAGGCCGTCGAGCTCTACTTCGCCGGACGATGCCGTACGGATGAAGACGCTCCTTTTTCCATCGGGCAGCAGCGAATGTGTCCCCTCGGAGAACACCCAATCGGCGGCAAATTCCGCCGTGTCTGCGGCCGAAAGTTTCGTCGCGCTCCACGCGTGCCCCAGGTCCGTGCCGAAGAGTGCGTCGGGCCGCGGATGCACGAGCCACGAGCCCGTGCCGCTCGCGACGTAGAGCCGGGTGCGCTCGGCGCGCTCCTTTTTCAGGTCGGCAAAAAACGCAGTGAGATCGACATTGATCACCACCATCGCGGGTTCGCCGAGGACCATCGCCACGGCGCGGATTGTCGGCATATACGGCTGCGATATCCCGCCGAAGTCGCGGTTCAAATCGATGTCCGAGAGATACACCTCGCCGTCTCCCATCTTCGCGCCCTCGCGCACGTAGTCGCGGTCGCCCTTGGCCTGGAGCCGTTCCTGCGGCATCGTGGTGACGATTGCGCCGTTGCGATCGAGCCGCACCATTTCCTTCCAGTCCCCGCCTGCGGTGATGATGCGCACCTGCATGTAACTCGGCTTCACGGCCATCAGCGCGCGGAAGTCGGACTCCACCCGCCCCCGCGAGACGAGGCTGCGGCCCGCGAGAAAATCGACCACCGGCTGCGAGCGCGCGAGCACCAGCGAATCGCGGGCGACATCGCCAGCCAGCGCCTGGAACTTCAGCGCGGCCACCTGCCGCTCGTGGTCCAAGGTGCGCCGCCATGTTTCGGTGATGTGCTTTTTACTGCCCTGAAAATTAAACCACCCGAGCACAGCCATCGCCACGACGACCACGATCGATGCCGTCGCGCTAAAGCGAAACACCAGCGAGGTGCCTCCTCTCGCTTGAAGGCTGCGGGCGTCTGTTTGATTCATCGGGAGCGTCACTACCGAGTCGCTGCGGATATTTCGAGCACGGAGTTTTTACCGCTGCGTCTCATTTTCTCCGCAGATTTGCCTTCAAAACGGCAATATTTCACGCCAGCGTCGCAATTGAGTCGCGCGATTGTAACATTCGTCCGCAACTCTGCACATGAACGCGACACTATTGTCGCACTCACCACACACAGAAACCCAAGACACAAAACCATGCTGAAAACATCACTCCTCCTTTCACTCGCAGCCGCAACCGCGATTGCCGGAAACAACACCGTCGCTCCTTCGAAGACGACCGTTCCAGTCACCGATGACTGGTGCAAGTCGCTCTGGGAAATCCCGACGTTCTACAAGAACAAGGACACGTTCATTCAGGAACTGCGCCTCATCGGCCGCTTCCACCTCGACCAATACAACAACGACTCCGCCGCCGGCCATGATTCCGACTGGGTCACTCGCCGCACCCGCATCGGTTTGACGGGTAAATTCGCGGATCATTTCGAGTTCAAGTACGAGATGTCCTTCGATCTTCAGAACGACAATCCAGCATACTCGATCATCAACCACGCGAACATCACGTGGAAGCCGAGTGACAGCTTCAAGCTCCGCATTGGTAAAGGCAACATGCCGATGACGATGGACGGTGCAGGTACGACCAATGAACTCCTTACGCTCGAGCGCTCGAACACCTACTACAACCTCGGTCAGCCATTGGAATACTTCTCCAGTATCCTCGCCACCGGCAAGTCCGGGCAGTGGAGCTACAACCTCGGCGTAGCTTCTGCCGAGACCAACAAGGAATTCGGCAACTTCGCAGGCGGCTATTTTGGTCTCGCCAGCGTCGGCTACGACTTCGGCCCGAACCTCGGCGCAAAGAAAGCGCTCCTTCGCGCTGACTACGTTTATAACCAGCCAGACGCGCAGAGCAACGGCGTCCGCCAGAACGAAAACATGGGAGCCCTCGTGTTCCTCTATGAGCAAGGCAACTGGGGCGTCCACAGCCAGATCGTCGGCACCACCGGATACCGCGGACAGAGCGACGCATGGGGCGCGGACATCATGCCGTTCTATAACATCACCGACAAACTTCAGGTTGTCGCCCGCTACACCCACATGGAGAGCCAGGACGCCAATGGCCTGCGCCTCAACAACCGCTACCAGGGCACACTGGTCGGCGGACGTGGCGACGAATATGACGAGGTCTATGCCGGCTTGAACTACTACATCTGCGGCCACAAGCTGAAGCTACAGACTGGATGGGCCTACACCACGATGCAGGACTCCGCGAACGATGGCGGACGCTACGACGGATGGTCGTGGAATTCCGGCCTCCGGTTCAGCTTCTAATAGCTAAAAAATCTCCACCGAATGGTGGTGTTTGGTGAGAACGGCCCGTTGCGTGATGCAGCGGGCCGTTCTTTCTTTTCGGGCTAAACCACGATCGTTCGACGACCGGGCTTTCGATATTACTTCGCGCCGGCTGCCTGCGGCAGTGCTTTGATGTGCGCGGCAAATTCCACGCCGTTCACCTTGCCCTCGACTTTGTCGGCACCGAGCTTGATGCCCTTCACGTCATAAAGATGCCCGTCGGGCGAGATGGCTTTGATGCCGTAGTTCGTGCCGTCGGCGGCGATGGCCTTGATGTTGATGATGCTCCCCGCGGAAGAAACGCCTTTGACGTCGAGCTTCGTGCCGTCGGGCAAAACGGCTTTGATTCCGAGGACCTTGCCATCTGCGGCCACGGCTTTCACCGGTTGAAGTTTGTCATCGCTCACGAGGATTTTCACCGGGAGTTTGGCGTCACCCACGAGCGCCTTGATATCGAGCAGGTGTGCATTTCCGGGCGTCTGGATCGCTTTTACGGCGTGGAGTTTTCCCTCGGCGTCCACCGCTTTCACATCGATGAGCCGGCCTTCGGGATGGACGGCTTTGACGTGCCAGATGATGTCATCGGCGGCTTGGAGTGTGGTGGTGAGAAGGAGGGCGGCGAGTAAGTTTAGGAGCTTCATGGCGTGACACCGAAAGAGCAAAATCCCCGCGCCGTCAAACACGGATTTTCATTGACGCACGATCGACAACTTTCGGCATTTGCAGCCCCAAAAACACTGAAAAACCATGCAGAAACGGCCTTCAAGCGGTCGAAGCATCCGGTTCGTCCCGTGAAAACGGGCCTTCGTACAAATCGAGTTGCCGCTTTGCAGAAGGCGACGTATTTCGCCCTTCCTCATCACTCCAAATAACCGACTCCTATGAACCTAAAACGACTCGTCGCCAGCATCGCACTGCTCATTTCCGTCCAGCCGTTTGTTTTTGCACAAGACAAACCGGCAGCACCTGCGGGGGATAAACCCCTCCACAAAATGCTCGGCCAGCCCGCAACCGCTGCGGATTCCTTCGCTTACAAACTCCTCGATATCTGTCAGGAGGCGGCTGCAAAAGATGTGGACCGCTACAATGCCCGTCCGACCGTGCTTTCCCGCCAGATGGCCATCTGGGCCACTTCCGTCTATGACGCCTGGGCCGCGTATGACGAAAAGGCGGTGGGCACGCGTCTGGGCGGGACGCTTCGCCGTCCCAAAAAAGAGCAGACGCTCGCCAACAAACAAAAGGCCATCGCGTATGCCAGCCATCACGCGCTGATGTTTGTTTACCCGGAATCGAAGGAATTTCTCGAAGGCGAGATGAAGAAGATGGGCTACGATCCGGCTCTCGTCTCGAAGGATGCGAAGAAGCCCGAAGGCATCGGCCAGCTCGCGGCGGCCGCGGTCATCGAATACCGCCGCCACGACGGCTCGAACCAGTTTGGCGATGAAGCCGGCACGGTCGGCGCGAAGCCATACTCGGACTATACGTTCTATGCTCCGGTCAATACGGCGGACAAAATCAACGACCCGGACCGCTGGCAGCCCATCACTTTTACCAAGCCCGACGGCACGAAGATCACGCCGAACTTCCTCACCCCGCACTGGTATCGCGTGAAACCGTTCGCCCTTGAAAACAGCGCGCAGTTCCGCCCCGGCCCGCCGCCTCTTCTCTCGAAAGACCCGGAGACCGTGAAAAAGGAGGCGGACCAAGTGCTGGAGTACAACGCGAAGCTCACCAACGAACAAAAAGCCGTCGTCGAGTTCATGCGTGACGGCCCGCGGAGCACCGGCCAGAGCGGGCACTGGCTGCGCTTTGCACAGGACGTGTCCCGCCGCGACAAGCTCGACATCGACAAGGATGTGCAACTTTATTTCGCCGTCGCGAATGCGGCGTTCGATGCCTTCATCTCCTGCTGGGAGACCAAGCGCGTCTATGATTCATCGCGCCCATGGACGCTCATCCATCACTTATACAAAGGGCAGAAGATCACCGGTTGGGCCGGCCCCGAAGGTGGAACGAGAGAGATGCTCGGCGAGGAATGGCACCCGTATTCGCCGCAGGTCTTCGTCACGCCTCCATTCCCCGGCTACACCAGCGGCCATGCCACCGTGAGCGGCGCGTGCGCCAAGGTGATCGAGCTCTTCACGGGCTCCGACAAATACGGATATTGCGAGCGACGCAAGCACTGCGAACTCACGGAAAAGAGCTCCGGAGAGATGATGACGCTCGACCTCCCGACGTGGAGCGGCACCGCCGAGATGGCCGCACAATCCCGTGCGATGGGCGGCTACCACATCCCGATCGACAATAACGTCGGCCTGAAAGTCGGTCGCGAACTCGCCACGTGGAGCTGGCCGAAGTATCAGGAATACTTCGCCGGGACCGCGAAAGTGCGTAACTAAACACCTTTTCGATCTCCTCAAATAACCAAACCAAACAACCAAACTAAATGACGAACAAACTAACACTGGCGGTTCTCGCCGTGCTCACTACATCGCTCCACGCAGGTCCCGCCCCGGCCCCGGTGCCTCAGCCTGCCGAGCGCAAACTCATCACTTGGGACGTGCAGGACCGCGTCCGCTGGGAGATCAAAGACAACGCCTTTGACTTCAACAGCGGCGTCCGCACCATCAACGACGACAACTGGGTGCTCAACCGCTTCCGCCTCGGAATCGGGGTGCAGCCGACCGATTGGCTCAAAATCTACGCCCAGGGGCAGGATTCCCGCGAATGGCTCAGCGACCGCGCCGACATCCCCGGCCTCTTCGGCGCGGATGGCGACGACTCGTTTGACCTCCGCCAGGCCTACATTCAGCTCGCCATGAACGAATGGGGACTGACGATCGGTCGCCAGATCCTCAGCTACGGCGACGAGCGCCTCATCGGCTCCGCCGACTGGCTGAACCTCGGCAATGTATTCGACGCCGTAAAGCTCACCTACAAAGGCCAGGGCTGGAGCATCGATGCCTTCGCCGGCACCCGCGTCACCCACAACCGCGGACAATTCAACCAAAGCGATCTTTTCAACGGCAACGAGACACACCGCGAACAAGTCTTCAGCGGCCTCTACTTCAACACCAGCGCACTGAGCATCGCGAACACCGACCTCTACGCACTGCACCTCCACCAGGCTGGAAACACGGACTTCTTCACGCTCGGCACCCGCTTGAAATCCAAGCCTGCTGCGCCTGCTCCGATGCAGCACGACGGCAAGAGCATGAAGCACGATGGCAAAGCCATGATGAGCCCCGCACCGGCCGCGAGCCCGTGGGATTGGGAGGCAGAGTTCGCATTCCAGTTCGGCGAAGTCAGCGGACGCGACCTCACCGCATTCGCAGGCCACGTCGGCCTCGGCTACACGATCCCCGGCTGCCCAGTGAATTCGCGCATCGGCCTCGAGTATAACTATGCAACCGGCGACGGAGACCCGACCGATGGCGACGTGGAGACGTTCCAAAACCTCTTCCCGTCGAACCACAAGTTCTACGGCTTCATGGACGCCTTCGCGTGGCAAAACGTGCATGACGTGGCAGTGAGCTGGAAGACCAAGCCCTGCAAGAACGTGACCACCCGCCTCGACTACCACGCCTTCTGGCTGGCCGACACCAACGACGTCTGGTACCGCGCAAACGGAACCACCGCCGTCCGTCCGCTCAGCCCGGCCGCCCGCAACGCGGACAGCTACGCAGGCTCGGAAATCGACCTCGTCGTGACCTGGCAGGCGCGCAAGGAACTCGCCATCGAAGCCGGCTACAGCCACTTCTTCGCAGGCAACTACCTCGGCGACACCGGCGCGGAAAGCGATGCCGACTTCGGCTACGTGCAAGCGACCATCAGCTTCTAAAAACTCTCCACCTTTGGGTGGTGTTTGGTGAGAACGGCCCGTTGTGTGATGCAGCGGGCCGTTCTTTTTTTTGAGTCAGATTGCAGGCCGTTACGCCGGCACCGTCACCGCGAACTCATCGCTCCATTCGCCGTCGCCCTTTGCGTTGAAGCCTTGCACTTGCAGAATCCACGCGCCGACTGCGGGCAGTGTGCAGGGGATGCGCACCAGCGGCCACGTGGCCACGAGCGTCACAAAATCCGCCATGCCCGGCCCTTTGCCACGCAGGCGGAATTTGCTCGCGCGGGCTGCGGATACCTGGACGAGGATGGTCGGGCCTCCGGGCGCTTCCACGTCTTTGATTTCACCTTTGGCGGGCGGGAGTTCCGGCGGGTCGGTGGGGATGGCTTCGATGACTTCCATCTGCCAGCCGCTGAGAAATTGCAGCAGCCCCTGCTCGCGCGCGTTCACATTGAAATCCCGCAGGATGCTGTGCTGCTCATGCAGCTTGCCCTCCTGTTTCTCAAAGTCCGCCTTGATCGCAGGCGTCGAATTTTCCAGCGAGCGGGCAGTGCCGATGAGGCCGAGATAGTTCAGGAGCGTGGAGCCGGGCATCGGCTCCACCGTGTGCGGGCCGGGGCCCGGCGGGACGGGGTAGCCGGGAGGCAGCGGCAGCTTCGCCCACAGTGCGCTCAGCGCCTTGGCCCGCAGCTCGATTTCGCGGCGCGATTGGTCTTTGGTCGGGACGCTGGCCAGCGCGCGCGAGCTCGCAGGGTCTTTGCGATACATGCTCACCATCGCGCCGTGGTTGGCCACGCTTGCAGCGTGGACTGTGTCCCATGCCACATCGATCGCGCCAAGATGCAGGTTGAGCGTCTGGTCTGCGTCGATGTACGCATCGCGTACGCCATCCGCCGTCGCCATTTTCGCGGAGACTTGGGTCGGCGTCAGCGCATCGGGGCGGTAGTTCGAGATGAGGTTCATCGCTGCTAAGAATGACTCAGTCCGATCGTATTCGAAGTCGAAGGCTATCAACATAACGTTCAATGGGAGTCGCCTGCCGCGATGGTTTGGTGGAACGCTCCCGACGCCCGGCGGGCGTCTCTCGGAATCAGCGCCGAGAGCTAGTGTTGTTTAGCTGACGACCGGAAATAAAGGTAGGCTGCCCGGTTCTGTCGAGAGGAATTTCGCCTATGGTGCGCACTTTTTTCGCTGTGGCAGTAGGTTGTCCGGCGGAGGTAACAGGGTGATTTTCCGGGAAACGGCAATTTCCACCTCCGAAAGTCAAAGTACCACGCGAGGAGGTCGGAGTACCACGTCCGACGGGCAAAGTACCATGTCAGTAGGTCGAAGTACCACGTGAGAAGCGCGCGATACCACGCGAGAAGCGCCAAGTACCTGGTACTTGGCGCTTCTCGCATGGTACTTCGACCTTCTCGCGTGGTACTTTGACTTTCCGCCATGGTACTTCGCGCTACTCTGGTGGAAATTGCCCATCCTCCGCTGGGAACCCACGAGCGGGTGGTCAAAAAGCGACAGTCTTCTCTGGTAAACGGCCTGTCGGTAGTGGGGGCGTCCCGTCCCCTTGCGCGCCGGCAGGGGCGTCGGGAGGCAAAACGCGCGGCGCGGGCGGTCCGCGCCCGAAGGGGGAGGGACGCCCCCTCTACTGGCAGGCTCTTTCTTCCGCCTCGCCTCACTCCGCGGGCGACAGCGTCAGGTCGGATGCGACCTCGAGCCGACGGATGGGAAATAACGCCGGAATAGCAGGTGCAACTTGTCGGCGAGCGACAGGCGGAACTCAAAATCCAGCCCGTAAACCGAGATACGCCCCTTTGATGGCCCCTCGCCGGCTGCAAACGCGCGCGTGGCCACCAGATTCAGGCCGGAATTTCGATAGACCAAGTGAGGGTTCATCCAGAATTCTGTGGTTTCCAGTGTCCGGAGCGCACGAGGGTCGTTTGTGAGCGGGAGGATCTCGTAGGACGGCCAGTGGTCATCCTTTGATGTGGGGTCCGAGAGCATGGCGACGGCGACGCCCGCCCACTCGACGACCCACGCCAGAAGACGCCCATTGTCCGCCATGGTCAACTGACGGCGAAGTGTGGAGTCGGAGGCAATGCGGCGGCTCTGTTCACGGGCAAGTCGGGCTTTTTCGTCACGGTTCATCGTGGGATTGGTGCATTGTAGGATTGTTTCACTGAAAGGAGAAGCGTAATGTAGGTAAGGTGGTGCGCGCGACTGGCCTGCGGAGAATGAAAGCCCCGTTTTCTGGGTGGAGAATCATTCAGACCAGTCGCACGCCCTGCCACCCTGTCGGCATACGTAGTACTACGCAATGCTCATCGCGTGTCCATTCGATGAAATCTTATTCACAAAAGTGTTATCGCGGACGTAAGCGTCGAGCCCCAAGGAGCGGGGCTTTCCTAAGCCCCGATGGCACTGCGCGGCATCGGTGGGAGCTCCGCTGGCTGCGCCTTCGGCGCACACGGGGCTTCGGAAAGCCCCGCTCCGATTCGCGTCTCGAGGCTCGTCGCTGCTGGTGATGTCGTCGTGCGGGAGGCGTTGCGCACTTTGACGGTCGGCGAGGAGGTGTCGAGGACTTGGAAGGGCGGGCGGGAAATGGCGAGGGCCGCTCTCTTTTCTCGCCACCGCGCCCGCGCCCGCCTAAACCGCGCGCGATTAAATGACTTGGGACTACCTCATCGTCGGTGCCGGATTTGCCGGCAGCGTGCTCGCCGAACGCCTCGCCAGCCAGCGCGGCGCGCGGTGCCTCGTCGTGGACCGTCGCGACCACATCGGTGGCAACGCATTTGACAAGCTCGACGCCGCCGGGGTGCTCATCCATCCGTACGGGCCGCACTATTTCCGCACGAACAGCGACCGCGTGATCGCATACCTCTCGCAGTTCACCGAATGGCACCACGTGGATTACAAAGTCCTCTCGTGGACGAACGGGCGGCACTGGCAGTTTCCGATTAATCTGAACACGTTTGAGCAATTCATCGGACGCCCGAGCACACCGGAGGAAATGGCCGCGACTCTGGAGAAATGGCGCGTGCCCATCGAGTCGCCGCGCAACAGCGAGGAAGTTATCGTCAGCCAGGTGGGCCGGCCGCTTTACGAGATGTTCTTCCGCAATTACACGCGCAAGCAATGGCGGCGCGACCCGAGTGAGCTGGACCCGAGCGTCTGCGGCCGCATCCCCGTCCGCACGAACCGCGACGACCGGTTTTGCGACGAGAAATTCCAGGCCCTCCCGCGCGCTGGCTACGCCGCGATGTTTGCGAAGATGCTCGCGCATCCGAACATCGAAGTCCGCCTGAAGACCGACTACCGCGAAGCCCGGCAGGCCGTCCGCTTTCGCCATCTCATCTACACCGGACCCGTGGACGAATACTTCGACCGGTGCTTCGGCGCGCTGCCGTATCGCTCGCTGCGATTCGAGGCGGAGACGCTGCCCGTCGAATTCGCGCAGCCCGCAATGCAGGTAAACTACCCCAACGACCACGACTACACGCGCGTTGTGGAAATCAAACACGCCACCGGCCAGAAGCTCCCGCACACGACCATCGTCCGCGAATACCCGCAGGACTACGCGCCCGGCCTGGAGCCCTACTACCCTATCCCAGCCCCCGACGCCCGCGCCCAATACGCCCGCTACGCCGAAAAGGCCGCCGCGGAGAAGGGGGTGACGTTTGTCGGAAGGCTGGCGACGTACCGCTACTACAACATGGACCAGGTCGTGGCCTCGGCGCTGGCGACCTTCGACCAAGTTCAGGCTCGTTCTGAGCACTGATATTTCTTCGTTGTTGTTACCGAACTGTTTGCATTCGGACTTGCTGGCTGAAGCCGATTGCTGCGAGAGTAAAGGAGGTTACCACCCAGTATGACAGCGTATCGCTACAAATTCCTCGCGTTGTGTGTTTCATTCTCGGCCTTCCTCGCATCGGTGTCCGATGCTGCGATCATCACGGTTACATCCACGGATGCGGGGCTCACGCCCGGTTCGCTCAGGCAGGCGATTGCGGATGCGGCGGATGGGGATGAGATTCAATTTTCCGTCGGTGATGCCACCGCGATCGCCGGAACCAACGAGAACCGAGGGTCGATAATTGACAAAAGCATCACTATCACCGGTCCTTCGAGTGCTACTCTTACAGTTGGAGGTCGATGGATAATTCCTGAAGCCAAGCGGGTCGTCATTTCGAACCTGAGTTTTTCGAACACTGCGCCCGCACCGACTAATCGACAGGCTTTCTCTGGAGGTGCGATTTCTAACGCTGGCACACTCGAGATATACGACTGTAATTTTCGGAATTGTAGTGTTGGAGACGAGTGCAATGGCGGCGCTTTGGCAAATAGCGGTGTGCTTCGATTGACTCGCTGCACATTCACCGACAACTATTGCAGATATCTCTATTTATATTCGGGTGGGGGCAGTGGTGGAGCCATCTATCAAAGCGGGGGAGTCATGGTAATCCAAGATTGCACGTTCCTACGGAATGCAGGCGCGGGCTTATACTCAATCGCAACACAAGGCTCTCGCAGCGGTCACGGGGGAGCGATCGCCTCATATGGCACCCTGAGTATCTCCGGTTCAACATTCTCTGGTAACAATGCAGGATCGAACACCAGCGGGGGAGGTGACGGCGGAGCAATATTCGCTAACAGCGATGCGACAATCGTAAACTCCGTCATCACAAACAATCGTGCCGGCGATAAAGGGTTCAATCCGGGCGGTTCCGGCGGTTTCGGAGGGGGCGTTTATGGAACGAACGTCTATCTGGCGAATTGCACGATTTCAGGAAACGTGGCTCCCGCTGGTGCACAATATCCGGCGTCGAGATCCTTCCCCTCTGGCAATGGTGGCGGAATTGCCGGTAGCGGCACCATCCGGAATTGCTCAATCACCGGAAACATCGCGGAGGACGGTTATGACTCCCGTTGGGGACAACCGCCAATTGTTTACGGCGAGCCGGACGTTTTCGGTGCATGGACATATGAAACCGTGCAGTCAGTGGGGTTCGAATCCACTGGCATCAGGCTTGCCGAAGCTGTTGCACAATCGTCGGTGACAGTCACGCGAACAGGTGACACCACAGGCACCGCGACAGTTCAATTTGCAACGACCGCCGGAAGCGCATCACCCGGCAGTGATTTCACGGGGGCGAGTGGAACACTTTCATTCGCGCCGGGCGAAACTCAAAAGACCATCAGCATACCGATTATCGATGATTCTTTATTTGAGGCGGACGAGACTTTCTCGATTACCCTCTCGGCCCCCTCACCGGGAACTGCGCTTGGCCCCAACAGCACGCACACGATAACCATACAAAGCGACGATGTTCAGTCCTTGGTTTCTTTCGCAAGCGATTCGTTAGTCCTCGGCGAGCGGGCCGGCACCGCCAATCTGGTGATTAGCCGCACCGCCAACACCAGTGGAACAGCAACCGTGTCTTTTTCCACTACCGATGGGACTGCCATCGCAGGCCTCGACTATACCGCAAGTTCCGGCACGGTCACTTTTGCCTCCGGTGAAACACAGCAGATCATCCCGCTTACCATCCTCGATAATTCCCAAATTGACGGGACGAGAACTTTTTCCGTCTCCCTCTCCTCCGCTGATGCCGGCACTGCTGTCGGGACAAAAAGCACCGCCACTGTATCGATAGAAAGCGACGACTGGCTCGCTTCGTTCGACGTCGATTCAAGCTCGATCTCCGAATCCTCGGGAAATGCGCTCGTCACCATCTCGCGAACCGGCAACACCAGCGCTGTCGGCTCATTACAATTCGAAACCTCCAGCGGTACCGCAACCGCCAACTTGGACTACTCGCCCAGATCCGGCGTGATTTCGTTCCTTGCCGGCGAACGATCGACGACCATTTCGATTCCTATTTTGGATGACACGCTTTTCGAAGGAGCTGAGACCTTTTCGATTAGAATTTCATCGCCGGACGGCGTAAGCGGGCATCTTGGCGGACCGGCATCCCACACAATCACTGTGATTAGCGAAGATCGTCCCTCGATTATCGAATTCGCGCTTCCTGCGAGTTCAGAGATGGAAGGTGACGGCACCGCGCAGATTTCGGTGATTCGCGGGGGCAACTCCTCCACCACTGCCAGTGTCGTCTTCTCGACAGCCGATGGCAGCGCCATCGCTGGCACTCACTACACCGCGAATTCCGGCACGATCATGTTCGAGCCCGGCGAGACACAAAAGGTCATCCAAGTGGCAATTCTGGATAACTTTCGTCCAGACACCGCAAAATCTTTTCTGGTCCGACTCTCGTCGAGCGATGGCCAGACACAACTGGGTTCCCAAACGACTCATGTGGTCAACATTGTCAACGATGACGCTGTCTCGGTCGTGCAATTCGCTCAAGGAGGCAGCGTTGTGGAGGAGTTCGGGAAGCGTGTGGACGTCAAAGTCGTCCGGCTTGCCAATCTTAATGTCCCCTCGACAGTCGACTTCGCCACAGCAGACGGAACCGCACGGGCGGGCGTAGACTTCACACCTTTGGAAGGAGCGCTCTCTTTTGCGATCGGCGAGACGCAAAAGGTCATTTCCGTGGAGCTGCTTGCCGACTCGGAATCTGGAGCGGCGAAGACATTTTCGCTGTCGCTTTCGAAAGCCAGCGCAGACACACAAATCGGCGGGCAATCCATCCATACTGTCACAGTCTCCGATTCTCCCTACGCAAACCGTCCGGCGAACTACCGCGGAATTGTGAGGAATTCGAGCGGCGTTGGAATCGGCGGTTTTCAGGTCAAAGTGACCAAGCGCGGAGAGGCTTCCGGCCGACTCGAAGCCAATGGACGGACACTGCGCTTCACCGGCAGATTCGACCCACATGGCTATCTGAATATCGCGTATCGGACTGGAGAAACCCTCGGGTTCCGGATTTCGCCCGACGGCTCCGTAATCGTTGGTCGGTACTCCTCCATCACTGGAACCCACGCGCTGGAGGGCGAAGCTGATTCGGATTCGGACGACCGCGTCGGAGGTATTTCCAATTGGACTGCCGTACTCGAATCGAACCTGCCGCCAGGTTGGATGACGATGAGAATCAAGGCGCGCAATCAGATTACCCTCGCAGGAAAGCTACCGGACGGCGAAAGCTTCACCATCGGGACTGCCACCGGAATCCGGGGAAACATTTTCGCATTCACGAAAATGTATTCCGCGAAAGGATGGCTGGCCGGATTAATGAGGGCAGACCACCCGGGCACGCTTCCCCTCCTGGGCACTCTCCATTGGACAAAACCGCCAGCGCGGAAAGGGCGCTATTCTGATGGCCTTCAGAATCAGGAGCTGAACATACGCGGAGCCCTCTACCAGCGACCTTTCTCCAACGTTCTTCTGGATGATTTTCAATCGCTCCGAACAACTACTGGGTCTGTGACTTTCATCAACAGCTCCGGTCTGGTCGAAAGATCGGTTACGTTCCTGATCTACACGTCAAATCGCGTCTTGTTCGGATTTCCGGCTTCGGTTTCGCTCCGTTTCAATGAGCGAAATGGCACGTTCTCCGGATCCATCCAGAATGGAGGCCGTTACGAAGGCATCTGCATTCAGCAGCTGGGCCCGGTTCCAGACATTGCCACGGGTTTTTACGACGAGGGGTCTTGCTCGGGACAGGTAGTGATCAAGGCACAACAGTAATCAGATCGGATATCCCGGCGGATTTGAACGAATTCTCCGTTGTTGCGTCAAAGGCAACCTTGCGCTTTCTTTCCGCCCCAATTTCCAAACATGCAATTAGACCCTAGATTCCAAGAACGAATCGCCGTCATCGTGACGGTGGTTGTTGGTATTCTTGGAGCGATCATGATTGGGAAGATGACTGCCCAGGGGCAGACTGGTGCAATAGCGCTCCTCGTATTCGGGGCGGCCGGAGTGGCGAGTTTACTTCATTTCCGCGAGCGCGTGTGGGTGATCATTCCCGTCCTGTGGCCCTTCTATGGGGCGGTGCAGATTTTGCCGCTCCCATTTGCCCTCAAGGATCTGGGAGTGATGGTGGGATTTTCGGCAATCGTCGTCTGTATCGCTCTGAAAATTGTCAGGCGAAAGCCTCGCTTCGTGTATCTTGATGCGCTGCTGTATCTTAATGCGATTTGGTTGCTCATCGCATTTATTCGCAACCCGGTGGGTTTCCTTGTATCCGACAGCGAGAGGGTGGGTGGGCGACCGTACGTTTCCGCGATCTTCGCTATGCTTGCATATTGGACCCTCTGTCGGCTCGACGCTCCAGGAGAGTTGATCCGGCGATCGGCGAAGTATGTCTTCGGGGCGGTCATCGTGGTATTCCTTCTGAATGTCGTCCTCGTGTTTGTTCCTGCTTTAGCGGGGGTCGCGAGCCAATTCTATTCTGGATTTGACATGTACTTTGTCGATGGAACGTCTGCCGACATGTCCGGAATGCCAAGCGCCGGAGCGGCCGCGCTCGATGCGGGGACCGCCCGAATCGAACTTTTCCGGGATATAGGCAAGTATTCCTG
This sequence comes from Verrucomicrobiaceae bacterium, assembly GCA_031374705.1. Taxonomy (GTDB): domain Bacteria; phylum Verrucomicrobiota; class Verrucomicrobiia; order Chthoniobacterales; family Chthoniobacteraceae; genus SXWH01. The sequence continues at coordinate 49,014 of JANMGP010000058.1, forward strand.
CATTTTCCTTTGTGCTTACTTTTTCCCGCCCACACTGCTCAACCCGATGAAATGGAAGCGGTCCGCGGGTTTTTTGGCTACGATGATAGGACTCCTCTTGTCGGGTTTTAGAAGCTTTTTGATCTACGCCGGTGCGATGTTTCTATTGGGGAGTTACTACAGGAAAGGCTGGACGTCCCTGCTCCGTTCATCCGGCTTCGGGGTGCTCATGGTTTTTCTTGTCATGCTGGGCCACGGAACCATTTATGAACTTCCGTTTGCGGCCCAACGAGCGCTTGCGGTCGTTCCCAAGTTTCTACGTCCAGTCGCTCTTGATGAGCGCGCGATTGACGCAGGAACATCTTCCACTGATTGGCGGGTTGACATGTGGATTCTGGCACTGACAACCGACAAGTACATTACGGACAAAGTCTTAGGCGATGGGTTCGGGATGACGCGAATGCAGATTGCAGCGTATCAAAAGGCCGCCACATTGGGTCCCATCTCACACGAGGATTCTCAAGAACACATGGCCATCAGTGGCGAGTTTCACAGCGGACCGGTGTCGTCGATCCGCGTAGTTGGGATAGTCGGTCTGCTGTTCGTCTATGTTCTGATCATTCCGCTCGCAATCCACGCTACGCGACTGATCAAAAGAACGAAAGGCACCCCTCTATTCGAGGCGACGCTCTTTTTCTGCATGCCCGTGGTATTCGAACCTTTCTGGTACACATTCGTATTCGGAGGGCATCCGGCGGTAATACCGTTCGCGGCGTTCAGTTTGGGGATGATGAAACTGATAGAGAACAGTTTAGAGCGTTATGAGGTTGCTCAAGCGGTTCGGTCTGCTCCAAAGTCGTCCCTACCTGAACCGAGAACTACACAAATTGCGGTTCTGAAATGACCTCGAGGACTCGCTTTTTGAGGGGGGTTTCTACCGGGTGGTTCTCTCTAGGAGCGATCGCTGTTATCCAAGTTTGGCAGATTCATTTGGCCCGCACTTCTCTTCCTAACGAGGAATTCGCGCTTTTCGGCCTCATTTCAAGCGTTGTGGCAACACTGTTAATCGCCGAACTTGGTGTTCGGAGCGCCTTTGCGCGGCTTTTGATTGATGCGATGCTCCGAGATGAAGGTTCTTATCGGCGGTTCTGGACTTCGACGACGGCCGTTTTCGCCGTTCAAGGTCTGATCATTTTGATTGCGGCCCTTGCCTGCGCGCCATTTATTCCCAATTGGTTCCAGATTCCCAAGAGCGCGAGGTCAATCGCGACGACAATTTTTATCGCACAGAGCGCCATCACCGCACTCCAATATTCATTCGGTCATCATGGAGTGGCGCTTCTAGCCACCCAACGTTTTGTAACACTCAATCTCTACACCACCCTCGCCTGGATTGCAGGCGGAAGCCTATTCTGGTGCGGAATCAAGGCCGGCGTAGGTCTCTGGTCTTACATCTTATTCGCGATTCCCAGCATCGTCTGCAATTGTGTTGTTTTCCCATCAATCACGAAGCGCGCCGGAATTTCACGAAGCCTTTCGCTTGAAGCGGTCTCTCGTTCCGAGATTGCGGAGATTTTCAGATTGGGATTCGACCTTTTTTTTGTTGCCCTCTACAATCTTGCAGTCGGCAATGCACTTTTGCTGTTTTCAGGCCTTTACTTACCGCTTGCTTTGGTCTCGGTTCTAACGGTGAATTTGAAATTCGTTCAGATGCTGACACAGTGTTTGCAACGAATTCCTGGAACAGCGGACCCTATCCTCTCCCAGATGATTGCCGCTGGCGAACTATCGCGATTTCGCGATGCCTGGTCATTGGTATCAAAGGTCGCGATCGGCCTGACCGCAATTTGCGTCGGGTTGACGTATCTCTGGGCGGGATTCGCGATCACTCTCTGGACATCGAAGCGGGACGTTCTGCACGGGACGGAGCTGCTCCTGCTGTCACTGCTGCCGTTTCGTTACATGGTCCAAATGATCTACGTTCTGTCGGCCACGATGTTTAAGGCGGCGAATAAATTGCGATTCCCAATGATGAGCGAATTGCTTGTTTACGCCGCCGTCGCGTTCATTCTTGGAAAGAACTTCGGGCTGGCTGGCATTCTCCTGGCGAATCTTTCCAGCCTCGTATTCGGCAGCCTTGTACCGGGTCTCCTGCTGATGGCGCGCTTAAGTGGAACCAGTCCGAAAACGATGATTATATCAGCCTGCCGCACTGTTTTTCCAAGCGTTATAGCCGCGGTCGCGCTGGCTCGTTTACTTCCGTCTCCGGAAATGGTTTCCTTCCTCGAACGCACAATATGGTCCGTCGGTTGGTTTTCAGCGATCGGGGCGTTCGTCTGGTTTTGCGACCTCACCGACGACCAGTGTTCACGAGTGATGGCGATGGTAGTCCGGCGGACGAAGGGCACATCCGGCTGAGTCATATATTTACTTCGTCAAAAAAAACGACAGAAAGACCATTCACGAATGTCTTCAAAACAAGTTACAACGGCACTAATCACCGGAGCTGGCGGCTTCATCGGTTCGCATCTTGCCGAGCAGTGCGTCGAGGCGGGATTGAAAGTCCGTGCTTTTACACACTACAACGCGCGCAATTTCCACGGTTGGCTGGAAAGTTCGCCCTGCTACGGGGAACTGGAGGTCGTCAGCGGCGATATTCGAGACTACGATTCAGTACTCGCCGCCTCGGAGGGGTGCGACACCGTTTTCCACCTTGCGGCACTCATAGGGATTCCGTATTCGTACGTCTCGCCTCTGGCGTACATTCGAACCAACGTCGAAGGAACGTACAACGTCCTTCAGGCATGTCGAACACTCGGGACGCCAAATATCCTCGTCACTTCCACGAGTGAAACGTACGGCACTGCGCAGTATGTGCCCATTGATGAAAAACACCCCGCGGTCGGCCAGTCGCCCTACGCCGCGACAAAGATTGCCGCCGACCAGCTCGCCATCAGCTACCAACGCTCTTTCGCGCTGCCGGTTAAGATCGTCCGTCCGTTCAATACCTACGGCCCCCGCCAGAGCGCGCGCGCGATCATTCCGACCGTCATCACGCAAATCCTCGCGGGAAAACGCGATCTTTCTCTCGGCAATCTCGCGCCGACCCGCGACCTCACGTTTGCGCGCGACACGGCCGCCGGTTTCCTCGCCGTCGCGAGGCACGATGGCCTATTCGGAGAACCGGTGAACATAGGGATGGGCGGCGAGATTTCGATCGGCGACCTTGTGCACAAAATAGCGAAGCTGATGGGGGTCAAGGTCACCACGACGGCAGCCGCCGAACGGCAGCGCACTGCGACGAGCGAAGTTGAACGCCTGCTTGCCGATGCCTCGAAGCTGCGCAGTGCCACGGGATGGAACCCGGAATACGACCTCGACCGCGGCCTTCGCGAAACGATCGCGTGGCTGGAGAAACACCAAAGCAGCTACAAACCGGATTTTTATAACGTATGAAAGCAGTCATCCTCGCCGGGGGCCTCGGAACCCGGCTCAAGCCATTCACTGAAGTCATCCCCAAGCCCTTGCTGCCGGTTGGGGAAAGCTCCGTCTTGGAAATCCAAATCCGGAGCCTTCAAAAACACGGCGTTCAGGAAATCTTCATCGCCACCAACTACATGGCCGAATACGTTCAGGCGTTTCTCGGAGATGGCACAAAGTATGGGGTGCGCCTTGTCTTTAGCAAGGAAGACAAGCCTCTGGGAACGTGCGGCCCGTTGACGCTCTTGGAAAAGGAACTCACCGAGCCATTTTTTCTCATGAACGGAGATATTCTCACGACGCTGGATTTCGGGAAGGCCCATGCCTTCGCATGCGAGCACGCCGCCGATCTTGTCGTGCTCACGAAGGAAATCAGGACGCCATTTAGCTTCGGGAAAGTGGTGTCGGAAGGGGATTACCTCATCGATGTCGAAGAAAAGCCAAACTTTCGGTTTGAGATTCTTTCAGGTATTTACGTCATGAAGCCTGCCATCTTCACCCACATTCCGAAAGGGGCTTACTATGGAATGGATTCTCTGATCAAGGACATGCTCGCAGCGCATTTGAAAGTTGGGAAGTACCTGATGAGCGAATATTGGCTCGATATCGGTCAGATTGAGGACTTTCAGCAGGCCCAGGAAGTCTACAAAACCCATTTCGGGCACCTAAAGCCAACCGCATAAACCCGATGGACTACGAAATTCCACTATTTGCGTTGAATTACGGGACCGAGGAGGAGGAGGCGGTCCTCGCCACAATCCGCTCGAAGTGGATCTCCATGGGGCCGCGGACCGCAGAACTTGAGGAAATGTTTGCTTCGATGCTTGGAAGCCCGCATGCAGTCGCCGTTACGAATTGCACGGTCGCACTCCATCTCGCAATGGAACTCCTCGCAATCGGTCCAGGCGACGAAGTCATAGTCCCTTCACTCACATTTGTCGCGACCGCGAACGCGGTCCGATATGTTGGTGCAACTCCGGTCTTCTGTGACATCGGCGCGAGCGACACCCCGAACATGTCTTCCGTAGGAATTGCAGGACTTATTTCGCCGCGAACCCGTGCGATCATTGTGATGCATTACGGCGGCTTTCCCTGTGATATGGATGAAATCATGGCGCTCGCGAAAGCGCACCATCTCTCAGTCGTAGAGGACGCATGTCACGCTCCTCTGAGTGAGTATAGGGGAAGAAAACTGGGGACAATTGGCGATATCGGATGCTTCAGCTTTTTTTCCAACAAAAACATCAGCACTGGCGAAGGCGGAATGATGGTGATGAACGACCCGGAACACTTCGAGCGGGCCAAACTAATGCGTTCGCATGGCATGACTACGGTATCCTACGACAGAGCCAGAGGGCACGCCGTTTCGTACGATGTCGTCGCGCATGGTCACAACTATCGAATGGACGATATTCGATCATCGCTGGCACTCGTACAATTGCGGCGACTCCGGAACGATCTGGTTCGGCGTGCCGAGATTCGTCGCCTTTACCTCAAACTGCTCGGCGATATCCCGGGAATTACCGTACCGTTTAAAAGTCACGCTGAATTCTCTTCCAATTATATTTTCCCCATCGTTCTCAACGACGGCGACTTTAACCGACGCGATGCAATTAGGGAATCCCTCCGGAAAGCAGGCATCCAGACGAGCGTTCACTATCCGCCGGTCCACCGCTTCTCGATCTACAGAGAGTTTTCGGCCGAGTTGCCGAATACCGAGGAATTCGCAGACAGAGAAGTGACACTACCCATGTTCGCCGCACTCCGTGACGCGGATGTAGAGAGAATCGTCTGCAATTTGAAGGAAGCCGTATGCACGATTGCAGCGAGGTAATTCTCGTCGGAGCGTTCCGCGAGAGCATCGAGCTTTGTGAGGATTCCGGTCTCTCCATCATTGGAATCTTCGACATCAAGGGGTCCGGATCTTTTTCGGGATACGAGGTTCTCGGGTCTGATGAAACGGCGCGCGACCAATCTTCTGAATGGAGTCGTTTTCCAGTTATCCTGACTCCGGACGCTCCGTCCGTCCGTCGCCGACTCGCGAAGTTCTACCATGAAGCCGGCTATAAAATACGCGGTGTCGTATCACCTCAAGCGCTCATCTCCCGCTCGGCAGAGGTGGACGGTTCGGCGGTCATTCATGCAGGCGTGAACGTCTCCGCTGATGCCAAAATTGCCGAGCACGTTAGACTGAATGTCCGGTGCAATATCATGCACGATGTCACGGTTTCCGCGTACTCCACAGTTGCGCCCAATTCAGTTCTACTCGGACGGGTAACGATTGCCGCCGATGCTTATATTGGCGCAAACGCTACCATCCTTCCAGGACTGACGGTCGCCCGACACGCAGTGGTCGGGGCGGGTGCCGTCGTGACTCGGGATGTTCCTGAGCGCTGTGTTGTAACAGGGTGCCCTGCCCGACCGCTGAACCGGGTATGAAAAAAACGGGTTTTCCGGGGAATGCCTTGTTGATTTGGGCGGCACAGGCCGCGGAAACGGCGATCAGAGTTCTCCGCAGAAAAAATCGTCCGGCATCGGCCGCCGCTCCGGTGAGTGGCATCACTGCGTTTTGCGGCGAGCGCAATCCCAAGAAAAACGCCCTCCTATCCCTGTCTCCGGTGGCATGGGAAGCCGCACTCCGACAGGCCCCGAATATTCAGATTTTCAATGTTGTGGGACTAACATTTGAAATTACAAAAGCGCTCAACGAGGCAGGGTACTCAGTAGATATCGCAGACGCGGCAGACGCAAATTTCGAAGTGCGCAAAGCGTATGATCTATATCTCGGTCATGGCGGACGCACAGGCCGCATTCTCGGCGACCTTTCACCTGAAACCTTCGTGATTCATTATGCGTCAGGCGCATATTGGGAAGCCTTCAACCGAATGTCGCAGGAACGCTACGATAATTTTAGCATGCGAAGACACTTGCCGCCGATACGAAGGTTTGTTCGATCATTGCAGGGAACGGAGCAGGGGGAGGAACAACTTGCACGAAGGGCGGATGCTGCATTCGTTTCTGGTCCCCGCACCGTCGCGACTTTCGCCGGCATCAGCCGGAACATGTCGCTGCTTTATCTCGGTTCTTACGTTCAAAAAGACCTGATTCCGCGTGATCGAAATTTTGAGTTGGGAGCGACGAATTTCCTTTATGCCGGCGGAACAGGGGGCAACATTCAAAAAGGGTTGGATTTGATCATTGAAGCGTTCTCGAGGCTAACCCATTTGAATCTATTCATTTACTGCAAGGTAGAGAAAGAAGTCCTCGACGCCTACCGGGCGGAACTTGCGTTGCCGAACATTCACTACATTTACCACTACTCGATCGGCCCCCTTCGCTCAAAAATGCGGGCGCTGCTTGCCCGGATTAATTTTACGATTGGCGCTCCCATCGACACAGGGCCGGGTACGGCCATGCTCGGAACCTTCGGGCTCGGCATGATTCCTGTCGGGTACATCGACATCGACGGAACCAACGAAGATAGCGTCTTAATCGACGATTTTTCCATTGAATCCATTATGGACTGCGTTGTTCGGGCTTCCAGGAAACCGGCACCTTGGTTCCGGGCGGCGTCCCTGGCGACGACACAACGATTTGAGAGGCTTCATGAGCCGTCTGTATTTGGTATGAACTTCAAGTCGTATCTGCAAAAGCTCGGATTGTGAGCCTCCAATGACACGCTTGATCAAAGCCAAAATGCGCCACTGGTTGGCGAAGTTCCTCGCGAATCCGCGACAGGGATACAGCCGTTCACTTCCGCTAACTGCCGATGTTCGGTCTGTGACGGTGCTGAAACTCGATGGCATTGGAGATTTCGTCCTTTCCACCGCCGCGCTGAATGCCCTGCGCGACGCGTTCCCATCGGCCAGTTTCACTCTGATCGTCCGGATGCCGGTCGCGGAATTCGCCCGCCAGCAGTTCGAGAATTGGGATGTCGTTGAACTTCCTGCTCGGGAAAGCGCCCTCCGAAACATCGTGGCGCAGCCGGGAGTCCGCAGGCGCCTCGCGGCACTCCCCATAGCGGATCTCCTCGTGGATTTGAGAGCTTACCGAGACTATAGTGATACGGTCGTCGCGAGCTGGGTGCCCGCCCGATACAGAGTAGGCGTTTGTAACGCATTTCCCGATTCCTTCAACGGGATCAGATTCCCAAAAGAGGAATACGTTTATGACGAGCTCGCCCCTCGTGAGCCCCCTCAACATGGCGAGTGTTTCGATATCGCTGGACAGCGGGCCCTCATGAATCACGTCCTTCGTCGCGTTGTACAACTCCGACCGCGGCTTTCCGTACCGGGTGCGGCATGCAGATTCAGCCGGGATACACTGCATCGAAGATTTGGAATTAGTGGCGGGGATCCCTACGTTCTGGTGTTTCCGGGGACATCGTCGTCCATCAAAGAGATTCCGGCATCGCAACTTGCACAAGGCATCCTCGGTGGACTAGAGAGTGTCGGGCTGATCCCTATTGTCGTCGGCGGATCTGTGGCCGATGCACGCACGACAATCCCGCTTATTGCGGAACTATCAAGGTGCCGGCCTGTGCATGACGCGTCGGGCCTTTTTTCCCTTGCACAGAATGTCGGACTCATCGCGGGCGCTCGAATGCTGGTTGGGATGGATTCGTGCCACATCCACATGGCAGGAGCACTTAGTGTCCCAGCCGTAGGCATTCTCGGTGGTGGCCAATTTGGCGACTTTGCGCCGTGGGGGGAAAGTGACCTTTTTCGCTGGGTTTCCCACAGGACCGAGTGCTATGGGTGCCATTGGATTTGTCCTTACTCGAAGGCGATTTGCCTACACAGCATCCCACCTGGAACCATCGCAGAGGCAATTCGCGGAGTTTTATCCGCTTCGGCGGATCTTCGCCATGACCGCTGAATGATCAATCGAAAGCAGGCTTTCCCGCCTCTTAAAAGCGTTAATAAGTGGCGACAGTCGGCCCGAACATGCGATCCGAAACCAGAATGGAGAGACTTTCGTGCGGGTTAGCAAGTGGAGGTTTCGTCCATTGGTGAGCAGGGTCATCCCGAATCGAGCGCCGAGTTGGACCAACGCATCCCGAGTGTACAGGGCAACGTGTTGCCCGCTTTCCAGGGCGTAGTACCACCACTCTCCAGGCTTCGGCGGTCCGGGTGGCTGGAGATCCGTGCTGAAAAAAATCGAGCCTCCTCTGGCAGCCATCTTTGCGACCGTTGCTAATGGATCGGGCAGATGCTCAAAAACCTCAAAGGCAGTCACGACATCGAATTTCTCCTCAGGCAGGGCCTCGAAACCGCTGGAAAATAGGTTCTTACAGAATGGATCCTCCCATCGAAAGTCGAACCCACGATCTCTCATCAACCGGACAAATAGACCATAGCCACCCCCGAAGTCCACGAATCGGCCCCCCGGATTCAAGCAAGTCTCGATCACCGAGTGCGTGATTCCGGCGAGAAAAAGATTCCGACCGACGAGGCCGATGTCGCCGGCCGCAATCGCTTCACTGTAAGCCTCGTCCAGCCATGTCGGCTCCTGCGTCTGAATGAACCCACAAGCGCCGCAGCGGAAATAGTCCACGGAATGACGACGGAGGACCACTGCTTTGGCAAACAACGGTGCGTTTTTCTGACAGATGCGGCATATCACCACGTACTAATCGTAAAAACCGATTCGCGGGTCAACGTTCCGATTTTGCGCCCGTGGTTTAAACATCTACCGGCCAATTTTGGCTCGCACCAGCGCTCCGACCAACTACGTTTTGCTCAATGCCTCGAATCTCCGTCGTAACTGCCTGCTGGAACTTTGGTTCGTTTATTGGAAAGGCCCTGGAGAGCGTCGCCAGTCAGGGGTGGCCGGACTACGAACATATCGTCATCGACAACTGCTCCACCGACAGTACCGCGGAGATCGTTCGAAAATATCCCAACGTGCGGTTTATTTCCGAGCCGGATCGGGGTCAGAGCGACGCCATCAACAAGGGGTTTAAGGCGGCAACTGGCGACATCATTTCGTGGTTGAATGCCGACGAATTCTACCTTCCCGGCGCTTTCAATGCGGTGATGGAAACATTTTCGAGGTGCCCTGCCGTGGATGTGCTGTACGGCGATGCCGTCCTCCTTCGCGCGGACGGCGCTCCGTGGAGGCGCAAATGTTCCTTCGAGTTCAGCGAACGGCTGCTAAAGTACTACGGTTGCTTCCTGCTTACCTGCACTACATTCATGAAGCGGAGATTCGCGGAATCGAACATCCTGCTCGATGAGAATCTGCACTACCACATGGACCACGATTTCTTCCTTCGTCTGATGATGTCCGGATTCAAATTTCGCAGGCTCCGGCGATTCATCGGCTGTTTTTGCGTTCACGAAGTTAGCAAGACAAGCAATCCCGCGACTTTAGGAAAGCGAATGGCTGAGCGGGAACTCATTCAGTCCCGTTACTGCAAAAGATTCTCACGGGATGAACGATTGAACCGACTTGCCTATCTGGTCATCACATACGTCTTAAAAGCCGTCACGTTTCCGACCAGAAGCTTCCAGCGTGCGCTCCCCCCTCCTCGGATCTAAAGGAAGGTTCCTCTGAGCCGGTGCAATACCTTCCCGGCTAGTTCCCCGGTTGAAAGTGGAAAGATTCGCGGTAATAGCATCCTGCGGCTGGCACCGGTGGACACACCAAATCTCGTCGTGCAGGCTGTTTCGTAGCCGGCTTCGGCGACGAGTTCGGCTACGCGTGGGGTCCAGCGGCCGTGAGGATAGCAGAAGTGGCGGATGGGGATTTGGAAAGTGTCTTCGAGCAGTGCTTTGCTGGCGAAAATTTGTTCGCGGGCTTCGGGCTCGGTACGGTTGGCGAGGTTCCGGTGGGTGAGGGTGTGGGAGCCGATCTCGTGTCCGGCGGCGAGCCACTCGCGGAGTTCTGAGGTATCCATAAGTTGTTCGGGAGCTTCGCCGTGCTTTACATCCCAGTCGTTTTTCCCGCCGATGAGCCCGGCTACGATGAATTGGATGGCCTTCATGCCGTGGCGGGCGAGGGGTTCGAGGCCGTGGAGGAGGACGTTGCGGCAGCCGTCGTCGAATGTGAGGGTGGCGGTGCTGGGCTTTTGCGGCTCGGAGAGCGTGGCACTTTGAAACCCGTGCGCTTTTAATTGTGTGAGCTGGCGGTCGAAGTCTGCGGCGCTAACGTAGAGAAAAGGGTCGTGGGCCCCGGCGGGTGGCGGGCCTAGGCTGTGCCAGCAATAGATCGGCACACCGCGACGTGCGGCTCGCCGTTGGGCGGACCCCATGAAAATCTGCGGTAGAAAATGGCTGAACATTGCTGGTAAGTAACTTCACGAGCGTAGCCCTTGCAACTGCGGGGAGCATTCTCTTTATTGCGCGATCCATTGACCTGATGCCGATTTCACCGCCTGAATTTTTCCAGCTTTTCTTCTCGGAACTCGAGAAGCGTGGTATCCCGGCGGTGATCCTTCACGGCTACGAGGAGTTGCCGGACGTGATGTCGAGCGACGTGGATTACGCCGTGCGCGAATGTGACCGGGCGAAAATGAGGGCGTTGCAATACGAACTGGCGGAGCGGCACGGCTGGCTGGTCGCGCAGGAATTGCGGCATCAAGTTTTCGCCAGTTACACGGTTCTTGTGGATGCGGCGGACCCGGCAAATTTCCTGAAGCTCGACGTGTGCTCGCACTATGTAAAAGACCGCTGCTTCCTCGTGCCGGACGAGATTTTGCTGGCGGGGCGGCGACCGTTGCGCGGCTTCTTCGTGCCCGCTCCGGCTGCGGAGTTCATTTACGTGCTGGCGAAGGTTTTTGGGAAAAACAAAGACCCTCAGCCATTCGTGGCGCGGCTCCGGGAGCTATGGGAACTGGACCGCGAAGGTGCGGAGTCGCAGTTTGCGCGGTTGATGGGCACGGACATGGGGACGGCGGAATCGTGGCTCGCGCGTCCGACTTCCGAATGGGCGCAACTCGATGGGCGGATGCGTTCGCGCAACCGCTACAGCGCGGCGCTGATGCTGCGCGAGGCAGGGCGGATGGCGCGGCGCGTGGTGAATCACACGGGACTGTGTGTGGCGATTTTGGGCGTGGATGGCGCGGGGAAATCTACGCAGATCGAACGGCTGCGGGTGCGCGAGTGTTTTCGCAATCTGAAGTATTTTCACTTCCGCCCGATGCTCTTCGAGCGCCGCGAAGGGCAAGCGGCACCGGTGACGGACCCGCACGGGCAGGAGCCGCGCAGCCCGCTGGCGAGCATCGCGAAGGTCGTCTACTACGCGGCTGATCAGTTTGCCGGCTGGTGGCTGCGCGTCGCACCGGCGATTGCGCGGAGTTCGCTCGTGGTGTTTGATCGTTGGTTCGATGACATCCTCGTGGATCAGCGCCGCTACCGCCTCTCGGCTGGCGCTGGCCTTGCAAAATTGCTGCGTCGATTTCTGCCAAAGCCGCATCTCACCATCGCGCTCGATGCGCCGCCGGAAGTCGCGCGTGCGCGGACGCCGGAACTGGAGCCAGCCGAGATCGAGCGTCAGCGCGGCGTCTTTCGGCAGCTCGCGGAGGAGAACGCAAACTGGCACATTGTATCGAGCGTCCCCGCGCCGGATGCGGTCGCGCGCGAAGTGGGCGGGCTGATCGCAGCGTTCCTCGCAGCAAGGGAAAGGTGCCGATCCGGCATCGGCGCGTGGGCGGCGCTGTTCCGCTCGGGCGGCGAGGTGGAGCTGAAAATGCGAACGGTTTATCGCGGCGGCGATCCGTGGTTGGCGCTGCCGCAAGACACGGCGCTGGCTCGCGCTGCTCTGTCACTTTATCCTGCGCAGACGCGCAAAGCTCGTGTGCTCCGCGGTGCGCTCGGCTTGGCGCTGGGCGTTGGTTGGCCGAGCGCGAAGACGCTTCGCATCGCGAAGGGCGATCCGTTTCTCGCCTTCATCGGGCAATGCGGCGGCAGTGCGGAACGGTTCGCCGTTTTACCCGGCAATCCGCGTGCGGCCGGGCGGCGGCACACGTTGCTCATTTTCGATGAATCGGGTGCTCCCATCGCGGTGATCAAAGCCGGGATGGGCGCGGCGGCGTGCGAGTTGATTAGCCGCGAGCGCGAGTTTCTCACCGCCGCTCCACACGATGCCGCCAGGCTCATCGCTTCGTGGGATGGCGAGCAAGCCGCTGCGTTTACCACCACGTTTGCTGCGGGAAAAACGCCCGAGCCAGAGGACGACGCAGCATTTGCGAGAATACTCACACACTGGGTGGGCAATGAGTCTGTGGAAGCAGGCGCCATCAAGCCGCTGGCCGATGTGATGGCAGCGGTTCCCGCGAGTCGTGATATGCTCGGGGGAACTTTTCGCCAGACGCTTTGGCACGGCGATTTTGCCCCGTGGAATATCCGCATAGCGAGCGACGGACGCTGGCAGGTTCTTGATTGGGAGCGTGCCGAGCGCTGCGGTCCGCCGGGGTGGGATTGGTTCCATTTTATCATCCAACGCGCCGTGCTCGTGGAGCGCCGCAGCGTCTCGGAACTCTCGAGGTTGGCCGACGCGCTGCTTGCCAGCCCGCAGTTCCGCGGCTACGCGGAGGTAGCAGGCATCTCGGCGACCGCTCCCGCGCTTTTTGCCGCGTATCTCATGCACTGTATCCACGTCGTTCGCCAAGCTGACGGGCGCTCACCGCTCGAAGGGCTGCTCGCACACTTTCGTTCCCGGATATGAAAGTCCTCGTTTCCGCATACGCGTGCGAGCCCGGACGAGGCTCCGAGCCGGAGGTTGGCTGGCAGACGTCCGTCCATCTTGCGCAGCTTCACGACGTCACCGTGCTCACACGCGCGAATAATAGGCCCGTTATCGAAAAAGGCCTCGAATCCCTGAGAGGCAGTCATCCGGACTTCATCTATTACGACCTCCCTAAATGGATGATCTGGCTGAAGAAGCGCGGCCTGAGCGTGGCGATCTATTACTTCTTCTGGCAACTCGGCGCACGACTCCACATGCGCCGAAAGCTGGGTCGTTTCGATTTGGTCCATCACTGCACGTTCAATTCGTTCCGTCAGCCGGGCTTCTGGTGGCTGACAGGTAAAGCCGTGGTGCTCGGCCCGCTCGGCGGCGGACAGGTCTGTCCGTGGAATTTCCTGCCGTGGTTTCGCAGGCAGGTGCTTTACGAAATTTTCCGCTCCCTCACAGTGTTGTGCGGATACGTCCTTCCGCAAATCCTCACGAGTATGCTCTCAGCCCGGCGGATCCTTGTTGCCAATGGGGACACGATGAAATGCATCCCATGGTTTTTCCGGGCGAAGGCCGTGCAGATGCTCGAAACGGCGGTCCTGCCCGATCAAATCGTAGAGAGGAGGGAATCAAGACCGGAAGGGCCCGCCCGGTTTCTGTGGATTAGCCGGCTCGATAAATTGAAAGGTGCCGAGCTCGCAATCCGGGCCTTCGCGCTCGCGGTAAAGGAACACCCGGCAATCCGGCTTACCATCGGCGGAGCAGGACCGGAGGAGTTGCCACTCCGTGGCTTAATTAAGAAGCTGGGTATTGCCGAGTTCGTAGATTGGCGGGGAAAAATCCCCAAGGAGGAGATTACCTCGGTCATGGCTTCACACGATGCATTTCTCTTCACGAGTCTTCGGGACACTTCCGGAAATGTGATGCTGGAAGCAATGGCGGTCGGGATGCCCGTCATAACGTTTGCCCACCACGGCGCGATCGAAATTTCCACTGCCGATACCGCGATTCGTGTTCCGGTAACGACCTCGGAGGAAACCATCACCGCGATGAAAAACGGTATTTTGAAGCTCGCACTGGAACCCGAACTCGCAGAGCGGATGGGCCTCGCAGGACAGAATCGGGTGAAAGAAGTTTTCACGTGGGAAAAGCAGGCTTCGCGGCTCGACACAATGTTCGCCGAGGCAATGGACGAGCAAAAGGTGCTCGATACGCTGCACAAGACAACTTTTGAGGCTCTGTTTTCGATCCGTGGGGTATTTTTCGCGCTCGTGCTCGCACTAGGCATCGCCGTCGTGGAATTCGGCGTGGTGCGCACGTTGCAATCGCGGACCGACAGAATCGTGGAGCACACACTTCCGCGATTGAGCCACATCGCGTCGGCAAACGCGTTGCTCACGGAATCCTTCAGCCACACGGTCATCGCTGTACACACAGACGACGCGGAAAAACGCAGGCAAAGCATCCGGGCTGTCGAGGCCCTCACCCCGAGGACCACCGGCGAGTTGGAGTCTTACGCCCGGCTGCTCCGCAGGGACCAGACAGACACGGTGTTGCAATCTCTCCTGACACAGCGCGCCGATTACTTGAACGCACGGGCTAGAATTTTTGAGTTGCTCGATTCCGGCGACCGTCCTGCGGCCCTTCAGATTTACGAATCTCAACTCATCCCCTCATACGATTCCTATCAGCGCGCCGGCGATCTACTGCTGCAAAGCAATATCCAGGAAGGGAGGGCGACCGGCGCGGCTCTTGTCTGGATTTGCAGGGTAACTGAAATTGCCCTTGTGATCGCTGCGCTCGTCATTTTCATCATCGGCTTTACCGTCGGCTTTTCGCGTTAAGCAACCAACCCATGCAATACATCACTTTTCAACGGTCGGGATTGAAGGTCTCGCGCGCCGCATTTGGCTGCGCCCGACTCGGGGGTACGGTGGAACGTTTCGATAAACGCGAAGCGGTCGCCGTGTTGAACCGCGCGTTCGAAGCGGGCATCAATTTCTTCGACACTGCGGATATCTACGCGCAGGGAAACAGCGAGAAACTGCTCGGCGAAACATTCCGCTCTCGTCGCGGCGGGGTGATTCTCGCGACGAAAGGAGGCTATGTTTTTTCCACCGCGGCATCGTTCCTATCGAAGTTCAAGCCGCTCATTCGCAAGCTCATGAAGCTCCGTCCCGGGCTGGCGAAAATGGCAAATAAAGCGCGCGGCTCCCAAATCCGGCAGGACTTCTCGCGCGAGCATCTTTCGAAAGCGCTCGATGCCAGTCTCCAACGTCTGGGCGCCGATTACGTGGACCTTTACCAATTGCACAGCCCGTCGGCGGCGGTGCTCAACGATGGTTCAGTTTTTGCAACGCTTGAGTCATTCCGCAAGGAGGGCAAGATCCGCGCGTTCGGCGTCTCGATCCTGGAGCAGGAACACGGGTTCCAGTGCCTGAATGCCGACGCCCTCCAAATCGAGGCGCACTTTCTCAAGCCCGCCGCGGTCCGCGGAATCGTTCCGGCGGCATCCGCGGCGCATGTGGCGACGATCGCACGGCAGCCTTTCGGTTCCGGGCTGCTCACCAGAACGCCGGATCTTTGGACCACCGATGACTTTGGCGGCGATGCCGCCCGGCTCGACGCTGCACGCACCCGCATCCGCAGAATCGCGGCACTGGGCGACCCATCGGAACTCGCGCTCCGCTACCTGCTTCACTACTCGGGGTTTTCCGCCGTGCTCTTCGCCACCACCCGCATGGCAAACCTCGAGAAAAACCTCCGCGCGCTTGGGGCTCCGCCACTTTCGGATGCCGATGTGAAGCATCTGGACTCCATTATTTTCTCATGATCGAAGACGCCAACTCCATCCCTGCCGGAACAGAACTCGAATGCGATGTGGCCATCGTCGGCTCCGGGGCCGCAGGAGCTACTCTCGCCTGCGAACTCATCGGGAGCGGACTGAACGTCCTCGTTTTGGAAGGCGGTGGGGAAAAATTCGATTCACGCGCGCAGGAGCTTTATCAGGGTGAAGTTGATGACAAGGGCCGTCATGGCGAATTAACCCATTATCGCAGGCGCATGTTCGGGGGAACCACGACGGTTTGGGGTGGTCGTTGCGCACCGTTTGATCCGATTGATTTCGAGGCGCGTCCATGGGTCCCGCACAGCGGATGGCCTGTCACACGCACCGAGATGGACCCGTTTTATCAACGTGCCCACGCCTACGCCCACGCTGGAAATTACACATACGACTCGGCCAGTCTGCCCGATGGAGCGAAGCCGCTCGTGCCCGGCCTCGATTCGAGTGTCGTTCTGCAGGACCGGATGTGGCGTTTCAGCCTGCCAACCGATTTCGGAAAGACAAACCGCGCGAAGCTCCAGCAGGCATCGAACGTGAAACTGCTCCTGCATGCGAACGTGCTCCAGTTGAAGTCGGACGCCTCCGGAACCCGCGTCGAACGGTTGCGCGTCTCCACACTCGAGGGCAAGGAGTTCTCGGTGCGCGCACGATATGTCGCGCTCGCCGCAGGCGGCATCGAAGTCACGAGACTTCTCCTGCTCTCTAACGACGCCAATCCTGCCGGGCTCGGAAATGAACACGATCTCGTGGGCCGTTTCTACGGATCGCACGTCTCCGGAGACCTCGGCGAAGTCGCGCTCACCACGCGCGCCGCGGAAGCCATCTGGACTTACGAACAAGGGTGCGATGGCGTGTACTGCAAACGCCATCTGCGCATCGCCGAAGAAACACAGCGCCGGCTCGGGCTGCTCAACTACCGTTGCACGCTCACCCATCCGCCGTTTGGGGATCCTTCGCACCGCAGCGCTGTGCTCTCGGCAGCGTATCTCGTGAAGCGGTTTCTCACGCATCAAATCCCGCCGGAGTTCAGCAAGGACATGGCGAGTCGCGAGTATCACCACGTCCGCCAGCACCTCCGAAACGTGATCCTCGGCTCACCCGGCCTCATCGGCTTTGGCCTGCATTGGTTCTTCAAGCGCACGCTCGCCACGCGCAAGTATCCATCCGTCTCTTTACGAAGCAGTGCAAACCGTTACACGATTCACTTCGACGCCGAGCAGGCACCGAATCGCGACAGCCGGATCATTCTCGGTGACGAGAAGGATCGTTTCGGCCTCCGGCGTGTGCGGGTGCTGTGGAAGACATCCGAACTCGACAGCCACAGCGTAGGAGAATGCCACCGGATTCTCGCGGAAGAATTCGCACGCACCGGCACAGGGAAAGTCGAACTGCCATATACCGAAGCGGCCCGGATCATCCGCGATGAAAGTGGAGTGGGCAGCCACCACATCGGCTCCACGCGAATGGCAGACGACCCGAAACAAGGCGTCGTGGACCGCAATGCGAAAGTGCATTCCATGGACAATCTGTTCATCGCCGCGCCGTCCATTTTTTGCACTGCGAGCTTCGCGAATCCGGTACTCACGACCGCCGCTTTCGCGGTGCGGCTTGGAGACCACATCAAGGCCATCTTGCGCTAGCGGCGAGCCGACGGACCGAATTTAAGGATGAGCTTTTTCAGGAAATCCTTCAGCCACGTGTTCTTCCATACAAACACGATCGCCCGATTCTTCACCCAACGCGAAACAGCGGTGCCCTTTTTCTCAAAATGCCAGTGCCGATGAGTCCGGCTGAAATCGTAGCCGTATTCGGCAAACAGATTGAACAAGTCCTCCGGCATTTTCTTCAAAACCTCATCACCCCACGGGTGAACCTCGACGAGAAACCGGGTTTTTCCACGCTTCAGCAAGCCGATCGCGCCTTGAATGACCCGATACTCGGCACCTTCCACGTCGATTTTTACCACCCCGGGATCGTCGTTCGGAAACAACTGATCGAGTGTTACGACGTCCACCTCGGTTTTCGACCAATTCAAGCTATTGCGAAGTTTTTCATCCGGCACGTGGTGCGGCCACAACGCGCCGCTCAACGCCTGATCCGTCACGAAAAAATCCATCCTGCCGGGCTTGTCCGCGGCCGCGGCGTGCACCACTTCGTAACGATTTCCTGCTGATGCTTTCTCCCACTCCGCAGCAAGCTCCTTCAGCCGCGCAAACCGCATCGGGTCCGCCTCCACCGCGACAATCCGTCCACCTTCGATCGACTTCCCCGCAAAATGCGCGTACTGCCCAAGACTCGCGCCTACATCGACGAAGATTCTACTACCCCTCAATAAACTCGGGAGCAGTTCGATTTCATCGCGCTCGTCCATGTCCGGGCCAAAATACTGGGCTTCGAGTGTCTTGTAGATTTCAGTGGTTTCCATTGAAGTCGAAGAGGTATTCACAAAAGCCCGCGTTATCAACCAGCAGTTGCTTCGATCCATGTGCTGAAAACTCGGAGGTCATCGGGCTCATATTTCGCGAAGCGCGGCGCAAGCTTCATCGAGAAAACTTCCGACAGGTCGCGGCAACTGTTTTCTTCGTGGCAGATCTTCAGCCCCGCAGCATGAAATGCCTCCCGGTAATCCGGCATGCAAAGCCGTGTCTGCCGATTAATCGCACTGTCCAACCAGGCCCACGATTTTTCCCCGTAAGCATAAAAATGGAGCGGACTGAGTCTGCTGTCAAAGTAGGCGAACTCACTGCCGGGGTGAATGTGATGACTGTGGACGATGCCCTTGCGCGCTATGCGCTGGTGCTCGCGAAGTATCTCGATGAGCATCTCTTTTGGGATGTATTGGAAGACCGAGTGGGAAAATACAAAGTCCACCGAATCTGCGGGGAGTTTCGTTTCGCGAGCATCGCACACCCGATATTCGATGCCGAGCTGGCGCAACACATCGGTCGGTTCGCCGTTCGTGTCGCAATCGAGCAGTGCTAGTTTGTCTCCTCGCAACCCCGGGAGAAGCTTTGCAAGCCGGCCGTCGGCTGCAAAATTTCGGAAATAGCGGAGCATCTCGGAGATTCGTTCGCGAGCAAGCAGCGGGCTGATGTCGAAAGTCCAGACAGCCTTCGCTCCGCACAGCACAGACGCCACAGGGCAGACTGGATACCACCCTGTCCCGATCTCGAGGGCATTAAAACCTGAGGTTCCCGCCAGCCGGAAACGCACATCAAGATGCCGACTTGCGTGCCGCAAGAGGCCCGCGAAATAGTCATCGCCAAGTCGGATTGAACGCGTGACATGTGTTTGGAAAAATTCATTCCATTTTTGAGTGGCAGGCATCCACGAGATGGCCCGGTGGATTGCGGATTTGATTAACCAATGCGGCATTTGAGAATAATCTTTAGCGGTGTAATGGCGTAAACGTTCGGCGCGGTCGTGACCAAGGCCACAGGTGTCCAGGTTTTCGCGGTAAACGGCGAAGCGGCACTTTTATGAACTGGACACTTTTTACCACCAAAGGCGAGACTGATTATTACTCCATGAATGACCCGACAATCGCATCCAAGAAGAGTATTGAAGAGATTTATCCTGAAGTCTTCAAAGAATACCTCGATTCCAACTACGCCCGCGAAAGCGGGTTTCGGCCGATGCTTCAGACTCGTCTTCATGTAACGGAGTCTGTGCAGGTCGCCGAGTTTCTGCCACCGGGGGGGACACTTTTAGACATCGGAACCGGATTCGGAATAGTTCCCCGCATCATGCAGCGCTTAGGGGCACATGCTATCTCGGCAGACTTTCCGACCACCGGAGGAAGTGGAGCACTGCAACGTCTTATTGATTTGGGGATCGAGGGACATTTCTTGCAGGTCGGCATTGACCCATTGCCAGTCCCAGATGAAAGCGTCGATGTCGTATTCGTCGGGAACGTGATCGAGCATTTGCCTCACTCGCCTCGTGCGTTCATGGCGGATATAAAGCGCGTTTTGAAACCCGGCGGTCATCTGGTCATGGATACAAAAAATGCAATCGATCTGAAAACGCGCCTAAAAGTGCTCTTCGGCGTTCCGAATTGGCCCCCGATCGGAACTTTTTTCCATGCCGATTTCAATGCGCATCACCACAAGGAATACACTTTGGCGGAATTGAAACAGCTCTTTGAACTCGCTGGTTTTGCAAGCATTCAAGGCTACGCGTTTGAGTGTTTCTTTTTCCAATCGTTGAAAAGGCTCGGAACGATCCAAGCGATGGGGGCACCACGCTCGGAACTTTCTGAATTCGGAGAAGGTTTCAATTTTCTACACCCCTACGAGTACGGACGAATCGTAGCCCTGCTACTGACTAAACTGTTTCCACACCTGCGGGACTGCATAATGGTCACTGGCCGGAAATAATCGGCGCTGTGGAAGGCACACGCGGCGCACAATGCCGATTGGAAGAATTGAATCGGCGCGGCGAAGATGCACAGGCGCGGTAGAATGTTGGATGAACGGTACCCTTGGGGTCCGCTGCCAATTCTCAACAGGGTTTTCCCCAAGGCTCGGGAATCGGGTCGGCTTCTTCATCGCCAAGCCGCTCGACGAATCGGAACTCCATCCGTGGATTCGTCGCAAAGGTGACGGATTTGACCTGCGCGACGAATGGGCGAAAGAGCGTTACAAGGTTTAGCCCGCCCTTCTCACACCTTTTTCCAGCAGATTCAGGGAGGCCAACAGATTGCCACCTGCAAAGAATCTGCGGGCCTCCCTGAATCTGCTGGAAAACTACATACGTGGTGGTGGGGCGCTTCTCAGAGCGTGAGAAATTCGGGTTAGGCGATGGGAGACCGCTTTCGCGTCATCATCTCCGCGTATCTGTGCCTGCCGGACAAGGGCTCGGAGCAGGAAGTCGGCTGGCAATGGGCGCTCGCGATGGCCCGCATCCACGACGTGACCGTTCTCACGCGGGCCAACAACCGTGCGCCGATTGAGGCTGCGTTGGAGAATATCCCGCCCGAATGCCGGCCACGGTTCGAGTATTTCGATCTCTCGCCTTTCTGGCTGAAACTGAAGCGCCTGTTCCGGCTCCACCGTTGCTACTACTGGCTTTGGCAACGCGGCGCGAGGGATGTCGTCGCCCGCGAGATCCAAAGCGGCGAAGTCGATCTGCTCCATCATGTGCAGTACACTGGGTGCAGGTATTCAGCCGCGGCTGTTTGCGGTCACCCCGTGCCGTCGATCTGGGGTCCGGTGGCCGGACTGGAATCGACCCCTTTTCGACTCCTCCCATTTCGTTACCCTGCGCCCCTCATCGAAGAAATCATACGGAATCTCGGAAACTGGTGGAACAGCGCATGGACGGTGTCCCGCACGTCGAAAGGGGTGACACTCGCTCTCGCAGCCACACGGGAGAGCGCGGCCGTTTTTGAATCGAAAGGCATCCCGTCGAGACTGTTTCCGTTCATCGGGATTGACGCGAACAGTTTTCCAGTAAGGACGCCGGCACCGGCACCGGTTCTGCGACTGCTCTGCGCCGGGCGGTTGAGATGGTGGAAAGGCCTTGAGTTCTGCCTCCTCGGTCTCGCGAAGGCGAACGTGAGCGCGAGACTGACGATCATCGGGAGAGGTCCGTTCGAGAGTCGTGCACGGCACCTCGTGCAATCCCTTGGTATCGGTGACAGGGTGGAATTTCGCGGCGTGTTGCCGCGCACCGAACTCCTGGCGGCCTACAAGGATTTCGATGTCCTGCTTTTTCCCAGCATCCATGATACAGGCGGCTTCGTTGCGGTGGAAGCGATGGCGAATTCCCTGCCGGTGATTTGTCTGGATGCCGGCGGTCCGGGGCTGATCGTGACAGACGATTGCGGCGTCCGGGTCCCGCTCGGAACGCGAGACGAAATCGCCGCTGGATTGGCCGCCGCCATTCAGCGGTATGCCGCAGAGCCCTCACTCGTGTGCGAACACGGACGGAACGCGCGGAAACGAATCGAGGAACATTTCGACTGGAATGTTCAGGCACGGCGAATGGATACGATCTATCAGGAACTCGTTCGCAAATGAATTCCTGGCGCGAACTTATTCAGGGCGATGCCGGAAAGGACGACGTGGAGCACTTCCGCGTCATTTCCCGCCATGGAGCGGACTTCCTGGTGCTCCCGGCGGAAAAAGCACTCGCGGTGGAAGGACTCAGCATCTACCCCGCGCAGACCACCTTCGCGAAGGCCGCGCGCCGGGGACTCGGGATCGCGTTGAAACTGAACCTTTCGGTCGGGCAAAACCCAATACTGTTCACTTAGAGCTTGTTTTCCCTGTTCGCGGCATTTAGAGTGCTGCGCAATATGGCACGCACAAAAATGACAATGAACACCGGAGGCCAGATCGCCGAACATTTGAGTGTCGGAGTTCTAGCTCGAAGTTAT
>JANMGP010000117.1:0-14004 GCA_031374705.1 Verrucomicrobiaceae bacterium
ATCGCCGCGCTATTCGCCGTCGTCGCGCCCGCATTTGCAGAACGCACGCTCACGAAAGTCGAGGTCTTTCCCGACGTAGTCGGGCTGCTCCATTCCCGCGACCGGCAGAGCATGGTTGTGCAGGCGACGTTTAGCGATGGCGTCACGCGCGACATCACGACGGAGGCGAAATACACGTTTGCAAATCCCGCGCTGGTGAAAATGGCGGACGGGCTCATCACGCCGGCTGCGGATGGCGCGACGGAGCTGAAAATCGAGTTTCAGGATAAGGCGCTGACCGTTCCCGTGAGCGTGAAGGATGCGGTCGCCGAGCGACCCATCAGTTTCAAAAACGACGTGATGCCCGTCTTTATGCGCACTGGATGTAACACCGGAAACTGCCACGGCGCGGCCCGCGGAAAGGACGGCTTCCGCCTTTCGCTCTTCGGCTTCGACCCGGACGGCGACCACAATCGCATCACTCGCGAAATGGCCGCGCGCCGTGTGAATCTCGCGCTGCCCGAGGAGTCGCTCATCGTGCTCAAGAGCATCAACGCCGTGAACCACACGGGCGGCGAAACTTTCAAGAAAGGCGACCCCGAATACCAGACGCTCGTCCGCTGGCTCGCCGCCGGCGTGCCGAACGACCCACCGGAAGTCATCAAACCCGTCTCGATGGAAATCCTGCCGCGACAGGCCGTGCTCGAAGGCGAAGGCTCGGCGCAGCGCATGACGGTGCGCGCGAAATATTCCGACGGCTCGATGCGCGATGTCACGAACCTCTGCCTCTTCCAATCGAACAACGACACCTCTGCGAAAATCGACCGCAGCGGCCGGGTCACCGCCGGTCAGCGCGGCGAGGCGTTTGTGATGGCGCGCTTCGCGACGTTCACCGTCGGCTCGCAGGTCATCGTCATTCCAAAGGACGTGCCTTACACGTGGCCGAACGTGCCGGAGAACAATTACGTGGATGGACTCGTCTTCGCCAAACACAAGAAGCTGCGCCTCACGCCGTCGGAGTTGTGCAGCGACGAAGTATTCATGCGCCGCGTTTTTCTCGACATCGCGGGCGTGGTGCCGACGCGCGAGGAATCCGACCGTTTTCTCGCCGACGCCGACGCGAAGAAGCGCGACAAGCTCGTGGACGAACTGCTCGGGCGGAAGGAGTTCATCGAGATGTGGGTGATGAAGTTTTCCGAGCTGCTGAAAATCCGCAGCGATGGAAATGTGAAGATGAGCTACAAGGCGACGCTGCTCTATTTCAACTGGCTGAACGAGAAGCTGTCGAAGAATGTGCCCATCAACGAAATCGTGCGCGACCTGCTCTCGGCGAGCGGCGGCACTTTTAACAATCCCTCGACGAACTACTATCAGGTCGAGCAGGAGACTCTGAAAATCGCAGAGAACACCGCGCAGGTTTTCATGGGCATGCGGATGCAGTGCGCGCAGTGCCACAACCATCCGTTCGACCGCTGGACGATGGACGATTACTACAGCTTCGCCGCGTTTTTCAGCCAGATTGGGCGCAAGGCCGCCGAGGACCCTGGCGAGCGCATCATCTTCAATTCCGGCGGCGGCGAGGTCGCGCATCTGCTCGGCGGACGCGCGATGGCGCCGAAATTCCTCGGCGCGGAAGTCCCCGATGTCGCGGGCAAGGACCGTCGCGCCGTGCTCGCCGAGTGGCTGGCGTCGCCGAAGAATCCCTACTTCGCGCGCAACCTCGTGAACCTCGTGTGGGCGCATTTCCTCGGACGCGGCATCATCGAGCCGGTGGACGACGTGCGCATCAGCAATCCCGCGGTGAATCCCGAACTGCTCGACGAACTCGCGAAGCGTTTCACGGAATACAACTATGACTTCAAGAAGCTCGTCGCCGATATCTGCAAGTCGCGCACTTACCAACTTTCCTCGCAGCCCAACGAAGCGAACAAACTCGACACGAAAAACTACACGCACGCCGGCATCCGCCGCATCCGCGCGGAGGTGTTGCTCGACACGATTTCGCAGGTCACCGAGACGAAGAATAAATTCCAGGGACTCCCGCTCGGCGCGCGCGCCGTGCAAATCGCGGACGGCAATGTGAACACGTATTTCCTCACGACGTTCGGCCGCGCCAAGCGCGACACCGTGTGCTCGTGCGAGGTCATCATGGAGCCGAATCTCTCGCAGGCGCTGCACCTCCTGCTCGGCGAAACCGTGACCACGCGCGTCGCACAAGGCGGCGTGGTCGCGAAGCAATTGAAGGAAGGCAAGCCGCCCGAGCAAATCGTCGAAGACCTCTACATCCGCTGCTTCACGCGCAAGCCGACCGCCGAGGAAAAGGCCGACCTCTTAAAGCAAGTGGACGCGGAGCCGAACAAACAGGAGGCGCTCGACAACCTGTTCTGGGCACTGCTCAACGCGAAGGAATTCGTCTTTAATCACTGAGCAGTTTCGCATGAAGAAAACGTCTGGCTTCTACACCACTCGCGCCGCCGCTGCGCTCCTGTGCGGCATCGCCGTTCCCGCATTTTCTGCGGACGCTCCGAAGGTCACTTTCGAAGACCACATCCTCCCCATCTTCAAAAATAGCTGCAACAACTGCCACAACCCCGACAAAAAAAAGGGCGACCTCGATGCCTCGTCGTTCAACGGCCTGATGGCCGGAGGTGGCAGCGGCAAAGTCGTGCTGCCCGACGACGTGGACGGCAGCTTGCTGTGGAAGCTCATCAATCACCTCGAAGACCCGAAGATGCCGCCGAAGGCTGCGAAACTCGGCGACGCGGAACTCGCGACCATCAAGCAATGGATTGCCGGCGGACTTTTGGAGAACAGCGGCGCGAAAGCCATCGTGAGCAAGAAGCCCAAGATGGATTTTTCGCTCAAGACCGTCGCGAGCGGTAAACCCTCAGGGCCGCCGCCCATGCCGAATGGCGACCTGCTTCTGGAGCCGCCTGTGGTTGCCGCGCGCGCCGGTGCGATCCCCGCCATTGCGGCGAGTCCGTGGGCACCGCTCGTCGCGGTCGCCGGGCAGCGGCAGGTGCTGCTTTACAACGCCGACACGCTTGCCATCGAAGGCGTGCTGCCATTTCCCGAAGGGTATCCGTATGTGCTGAAGTTTAGCCAAAACGGGCAGTTGCTGATGGCCGGCGGCGGCATCGGCGCGAAACTCGGGAAGGTCGTCGTTTTCAATGTGGCGACCGGTAAACGAATCGCGGAAGTCGGAAACGAATACGAGAGCGTGCTTGCTGCGGACATCTCGCCCGACCAATCGCAAATCGCGCTCGGCGGGCCGTCGAAGCTTGTGCGAATTTATTCCACGACCACCGGCGAGCTTCTCCAGACCATCAAGAAACACACCGACTGGGTGACCGCAATGGCGTTCAGCGCGGATGGCGTGCTGCTCTGCACCGGCGACCGCGCCGGCGGCGTCCATGTGTGGGAGGCGGCGACCGCGAAGCAATACAGCGAACTCAAGGCGCACACCGCGGCTGTCACCGACATCGCGTGGCGCGATGATTCCGGGCTCGTCGCGACGACCGGCGAGGACGGTCAAATCATGCTATGGGAGCTGGAAAACAGCAGCCGGGTTAAGAACTGGGCGGCCCACGGCGGAGGTTCCGCCTCGGTGCGTTTCGCCCACGACGGACGGCTCGTATCCACCGGACGCGACAAGACGACGAAACTTTGGGATGCCGCCGGGGCCGTGCAGCGCGCGTTCGACGCCCACGCCGACATTGCTATGACCGCCGCCATTTCGCACGACATGACGAAAGTCATCTCCGGCGATTTCAGCGGCGAAGTCCGCGTCTGGAACGCCGCAGATGGAAAGCTCATCGGCAAACTCGACGCCAATCCCCCCACCCTCGCCGCCCGCCTCGACGCCGAATCCAAACAACTCGCCGCCGTGCAGGCCGCACAAGCCGCATTGGTCGCCGCACAAACATCTGCACAAGACGCGATGACCAAGGCCGCCGCCGCCTTTGAAGTCGCGAAGAAGACCGCCGCCGACACCATCGCCGCCGCAAAGGTCGCAGAGACATCACTAGCCACTGCAAAGCAAACGCAAGCCACCGCCCTAGCCGCCCGCGACGCCGCGCAGAAAGACGAAGCCGCAAAGAAAGTCGCGCTCGATGCCGGCGCTGCCGCCGTCGCCGCCGCGCAACAAACACTCACACAATCCCAAGCCGCCGCCAAAGCCGCGCCGACACCCGAAGCGGATGCGAAAGCAAAAGCGGACGAAGCCGCTGCTGCGACGGCGCAAGCTGCTTCGACAGCTGCGCAAACCGCTCATGCCGCCGCGCAAAAAGCCCTCGCCGACACCACCGCAGCGCTGACTGCCGCCGAGGCTGGCATCAAAGCAAGCACTGACGCATTCAACGCTGCAACCGCGACAGCCGACGCTGCGACAAAAGCCGTCCCGCCTGCCGAGGCCCAAGCCACAGCAGCCACCGCCGCTCTAGCGCAAGCGAAAGCAAACCTCGACGCATCCGCCGCCCAAATCGTAGCACTCGAGAAGAACGCCGCCCGCTGGAAAGCCGCGCAATTCAACCTGCAAGTCTTTGCCGCAGCCGACGACGTTGAGAAAAAGGAAACCGCCGCCCAGTCCGCGCTCGCTAATGCTGACGCGCTGAAAGCCGTCGCCGACAAAGCCGCCGCCGCCGTAGCCGCCACGCAGAAAGCGATCGCCGACGCCCCCGCAACGATCGCCGCAAGCGCCGATGCCACAGCGAAAGCGAAAGTTGCCCTCGACGCCGCGAATGCCGCCATCGCTACACTCAAGGCCGACCTCGCCGCCAAGCAAGCCGACGCCGCTGCCAAGCTCGCCGCCTACAACGCCGCCACCGCTGAAATCGCCAAATCCCAAGGCATCCTGAAGTCCGCTCAGGACAACACCGTCAGCGCCGATGCGACCAGCAAGGCATCCGCCGAAAATGCCGCGAAAGCCAAAGCCCTCGCCGACGCCAACGCCACCATCCCGCTACTCGTCGAAGCTTCCACCAAAGCACAGCAAGCCGCCGTCGATTCCGCCGCTGCGCTCGATTCCTCCCGCAAAGCCGTCGCCGAACTCGAAGCGCTCATCAAACGGAACTCCGACGCCCAAGCCGCAGCCAAAGCCGCCACCGACGTCGCGAACGCCGCCGTCGCCGCCGCGCAAGCAGCTTCGGATAAGCAACCCACCGTCATCAAAGAAGCCGAGACCGCTCTTGCCGCCGCCGTGGATGCCCTTACCAAAGCCGTCGCAGCCAAAGACGACCTCCCAAAAACCCTCCCCGCCCTCGAAGCCGCCGCCGCGAAAGCCACCGCCGCAGCAACCGAGGCCCGCGCCGCCGCGGACAAAGCCGCCGCTGAAGTCCCGCCAGTAAAACAGAAGCAGGAAGCCCTCGCCGCCGAGTATCAGAAGCTAAAGCCGAAAGGCTGATCCCGCGCTTCAAAAGTGTCGCGTCGTGCACAATTAGCCGCACGATTTACGCAGAATTTACACGCCAAATGCCTACGGTTGACGCAAGGCTTTCGGCGATGTGGCAATGTGGCGGCGTTATGAAAACACCGATACTCATCCTACTCGCCAGCATCGCCACCGCGTTCGCGCAAGTGGACAACACACCGAAACCAGCAGCAGACCCGTTTGCCGCAAAGTCAAATGCGACCGTCGCAGAAGACTTGCTCGACGCGCGAATCACGGCAAAGAAAACGCAGTTCGCCACGAACCAGGCAAGCATCGAGAAGCTCAAAGCAGAGCTGTTTGCCGCTGAAGCCGCCAATCCATCGAATCCAACGAAGAGCGAGGCGCTCAACAAAGAACTCGGCTCGCTGATTAAATCCACGGCGAGCCTCGAAGACGAACTTCGCGAATTGGATAACGAGCGAACCGCCCTTCGCAACAAGGCACTCGAGTACGCCAAGAAAGGCGTGCCTGCGCCAGTCGTCCCGATAGCCAAGCCCGCTGCCGATCCAAATGCGTCGGCCACACCAAAGCCTCAACCGCCCGCAACCCCACGGTGCGATGTGGATTTGAAAAAGACCGCGCAGATGAAGGATGTCATCTCGAACGTGCTTATGCGCGCTGAGCACAAGCCTGAGCCGGAAGTTCAAGCTTTCCTGAAGGATGCGGTAAAGCGCAGCGCCACGGGCGACGACCTGCTCAAAGCCGCCGCAGAGCATTTCAAGATCGACCAGAAGCGGCTGGCTGAATTGGTCGAACAGTGGCGCCACGTCAACTGCAAGCACGCCGCAATCCCCTCCGCCGCAGCCGACCCATTTATAAAAGCCGGCGCGGGAACCCCAACGCTCAGCGGAGAGAACACCTTCACTCGCCCGGCAGCGAATACCGACGAGCCGCGCCCGACCAACTACCAGGTTCTCTTCGAAACATTCGATTTCTCCCGCGAGGACTTCCTCGCCCTGCTCGATGAGAAAGGCGACGACGACGCCCGCTATCGCCGCGTCGGTGAATGGATGACCTCAGGTCGTGCAAAGCTCGCCACATTCTCCGCGATCACCGCTCGCTCCGGTCAGCGAGTGACATTGGAATCATCCGATGACGTTCGCTACCCGACGAGATTTGAACCGACGCCTAGTGACGATGGGGCGACCTTTCCCACCCAGTATGAGACTCGGAATGTCGGCGACAGCCTCGAACTCGAACTCTCCGTCGAGCCAGACGGACAAACCGCCTCTGTGAGCCTCGCACCAAAATCCACGACACTGCTCAACTTTGCCGACCAGTTCGCATCGCCCGGACAGCCAAGCTCCGCCGTAAGCCAGCCGCAGTTTTCAACACGAGTGTTTGTCACCAACGTCACCACAACGATGAGCCGCCCGCGACTGGTCGGAACGCTCACCGGGACCAGCGACGATGCCGCTCCCGCGAGCCAGATTCGCGTCGCATTTTTGACCACTCGCCGCAACGCAATCCCGGCACCGCAGCCTGCGGACATCGTGAAAGACGCGACCCAATCACGGAACGAATACACATTTTTCTCCCTCGAACGCCCAGCAGCACGCGACCTCTTTCTCAACAACCCCGAGCCCCAAGCCTGCTACGACGGCCTGCGCAGCCTCGTCGCGGAAAAAAAGGCGCGGCTCGAACATGTGAGCATCAACACCACACGATTCGGCCAACAGACCCGGAGCGATGAGTCTCGCGGCGTCGCACTCGCCTCGGACTGGAACCATCCCAAACTGAACGGGCCAGCGACTGCAGCGAACTTTGAAATCAAAAGCGCAGGGTTTTCCTGCCAAATGGAACCGCAGATGGCAGCAGACGGCGCGACCATCGACATAAACTACAGTCTTGAGTTCGTCCGCTCGCTCGGCGCATTGCAAGTCACAGGCATCGCCAAAACCTACCCGCCACAACCGCTCATCGAGACGCGAAAACTCAATGCAAACGTAACTACCACAGCGGGCAAACAGCAGTTCATCGGCACCTTCAACCTCCCCAACGAAAGTGGCGTGAACGGCCGCAAGGACGACGGGCGTGTGTGTTTCGGGTTTGTGCGTCCGGTCCTCGTGAAGTGAGCCGTGTTAATTTCTCCAAAGCCTGAAGAAAATACTAACCGACGGAATGCGCACACGAACACGCGGCAGCCATTCGCCTTTCGGAGTGAGCCGCAGACTAATGGGCGGCGGCACATACTTCTTGGAGCGAGCGGCTCACTCCACAGCGCCTGCCACCTGCTCCATGAAGCGGGGCGCAGACAACATGGAGCGAGCGGCTCACTCCCGGTGGCCGGCATTCCCGCCAAAGAGCGGCAAGCGCACAACTGGGAGCGGAGCACACACTTCATGAAGCAGACGCCTCGCTTCATAAAGCGCGCCGCTCACTCCAAAAGAAAAATCGCCCGCTCTTTGGAACGAGTCATTTCCGCCGAGGAATCAGCCATTCACTCCTCGGAGGAAATCATTTACTCCCACGAGGAGAGTGATTTACAAAACAACCGACACAGAGGGACCAAAGGCACTCAAAGGACAAACGGGGCGTCTTCCCTTCGGTCCTTTTTGTCCCTTCCGTCCCTTCCAGCCCCCGCAACCGCGCTGGTAGTGGGACAGGCATCCTGCCCGTCGGAGTGGGGCGGGCTTCCAGCCTGCCCGACTGACGCCGCCCTTCGCAAAACGAACGCACCCCACCTGCACACCGCAAAATCCCCGATTGTCCGCCCCACCTACACCCACTAGTTTACCACCATGAATCTCCGAAGCCCCTGGCTTTCGCTCATCCTTCTCGGCACGCTCGCCCTCGCCCTCGCCTTCGGCGGCGCGCGGCTGGCGCGTCGGGTGGAGAATGTGCGCGTCGAGCGCGATGGCGCGCCGCTCCGTGGATTCGAAGAAGCCCTGCAAACCGAACTCTCCCGCCTCGAACAACTCTACGAAAAACACGCGCGGCTCGTCGCCAACACCCCGCCGGATTCCGATGCCGCGAAGACCAAAAAGAACGCCGAGTGGCTCGTCGGGCTGAGGCAGCTTTCCCTCATCGGCGCGAGAACTCCGGCGGATGCCAAAAACGACGTTCACATTCCCATCGACGCCCGCATCGGCGAAGAACTCCCGCTGCCCGCATTTGTCCGTGGCAACGACCCCGGACTGCCAAAAAAGCGCATCATTTTACCCGCCGACGAACTCCTCGAAAGCGAACCCGACCGCGGCTGGATCGCGCAGCCGGGGCAGAGCACTATTTTCTGGCAACGGCTTGATTCGGGCCGCGTCGCCGTGCTGCTCATCAACGTCGAAGCCGTCCGCGCCTCCATGAACAAACGCATCGCCGCATGGACGGGCGAAGAGTTCGAGCCCGTGCGCGTCGCCGGTGGACCCGATGCGCTGCTGGCGCCCGACGACACGCAGCTCGCCAGCGTCGGCAACACCACCGCACAGCCCAATATGCTGCTCCCGCTCCGCACGCGCTTCGGCACATGGCGGCTCGCTTCGTGGGACCGCTTTGAGACGCGCGAAAGCTTTCATCAACCCACGCTGCTCGCGGGCATCGGTGCGGCGGTTCTCGTCGCCATGCTCGGTGTATTCGTCTTCGCCCAACAGCGCGCCGCCAACCGTCTCGCCGCCCAGCGCGTTTCATTTGTAAACAGCGTCTCGCACGAACTGCGCACGCCGCTCACGAACATGCTGCTCAATCTCGACCTCGTCGCCGAGCAAGTGCCCGAGCCCGCCGAAGCGCGACTCGGCCTCGTCCGCGAAGAAGCCGGGCGGCTGGGCAGGCTCATCGAAAACGTGCTCACATTCTCCCGAGGCGAGCAGGGCAAACTCACCATCCGCGCCGCCGCGTGTCGTCCGGTGCTCGTCATCGATTCGGTGACCGCGCAATTCGCAGCGAGCTTTGAGCGAAAAAAGATCGCGCTTCTTCGCAAAGGCGACGCCGCCGAGCCCTGCGTGCTAGACCCCGACGCCCTCGCGCAGATCATCGCGAACCTCCTCTCCAACGTAGAAAAATACGCCCCCGGCAGCGAAGTCACCCTCACGTCGATTTGGGAAAACGGCGTGCTCATCATGCGCGTCGCCGACACCGGCCCCGGGATCCCCGCCCACGCCGCAGAGCGAATCTTCTACCCATTCGAGCGAGTGGATTCGCTCATCAATGAAGGCTCCACCGGCACCGGCCTCGGCCTAGCCATCGCCCGCGAACTCGCCCAGGAAATGGGCGGCACCCTCGCGCTGATGCCATCGGAACGCGGCGCAACATTCGAACTGCGAGTGCCCGCCCCGCCAGTGCCCGAGCCAAAGACCGCCGCCGCATGAGAATAGACGCGAGCCATTACCAATCAACATCGAACGTGGCGCTAGCCTTTGGAGTGCGGGGGCTTGACCCCGCTTTAACTTCCGCGGGATGCGTCGTTGTGTTACAAAGCAACGTCACAGGCCGATCTGCCTTTCGCAATCCTTCGAAATCCCACGCCACTTCCGATGAAAGGAAAAGCGGGGTCAAGCCCCCGCACTCCAAAGCCTCGCGGCACTCTCACGATGGCTCGAAGAATTTCGCGTCACGTTTTCATAAATGAAAATCCTCATCGCCGACGACGACCCGATCACCCTCGACAGCCTCGCCGCCTGCCTCGCCCCGGAAGGCTACACCGCCATCACCGCCCGCGACGGACGCGAGGCGCTCGCGCTTTGGGAAAAGCACAAACCCGATTTGCTCTGCCTCGACATCATGATGCCCCACATCGACGGATACGAAGTCTGCCGCCAAATCCGCGCCCGCGACGCGCAAGTGCCCGTGCTCTTTCTCTCCGCAAAGAGCGAAGAAATCGACGTCGTCGTCGGTCTGCAACTCGGGGCCGATGACTTTATCCGCAAACCCTTCGGCAAACACGAACTGCTCGCCCGCATCCGCAACGCCCTCCGCCGCAACCAGCCGCGCAGCGCAAACGCGCGCAGCTTTCCATTCGGCGACCTCACCGTCTATCCCGCCGAGCTCCGCGCCACGCGGGGCAAAATGGAAATCGAGTTCAGCCCACGCGAGACGGAGATCCTCGTGCTTCTCCACGAAAAATCCGGCGAAGTCGTCTCACGCGACGCACTCCTCGATCGCTGCTGGGGCCTCGAATATTACCCCGAAAGCCGTACCCTCGACATGGCCATCGCGAAACTCCGCAAATCCATCGAGCGCGACCCGGCAAATCCCGTGCTCATCGAGACCATCCGCGGCGTCGGGTATCGCTACCGGAAGTAGTGGCGCAGGTGCCCCGCCTGCATCAGTCTGCGCGGGCGACGCACCCGTGATTAGGGCGCATTCATCGCGAAGGCGGCTGATGCTCGCGAGGTATCACTGCCATCGCAAAACGTGATTTCCATGATGGCAGCCCCTCTGTCACTGTAGAGCTTCTCATGAAACTCGGACGCACACTTTTAATTTTCAGCCTGCTTTGGATGGCGCTGATCACGGCGATGCACGGCACGCTCAACCTGCGTTGGTTCGACCGCGAGACTTACGGGATGAAGTCGGAGAAAACCTTCGGCGTCGGGTTCCTGCCGGTGACCTGCCATCTTACGTGCCCAGTCACCCATTACATCAACGAGAAGATGGAGAAAGCGGACTTGTTCCAGCCCATGCGGTTCAACGGGTTCCCCGAGCTCAAGGAAATGTTTCTCGGCAGACCCACCGAGATGCCTGCGACATTCATCCTCGCCCCGATGGCGATTGCACTCCGCGAGCAAGGGGTGAAAATCAAAATCGTCCACCTCGGCCATCGCGACGGTTCGGCAGTGGTCGTCCACAAAGACTCCGGGATTTTTCAGACGCAGGATTTACGCGGCAAAACTATCGCCATCCCCGGACGCTATGCGAACCAGCGGCTCATTCTTTACCGGGAGCTAAAAAAAGTCGGCATGACGTTTGACGACATCAAAGTCGTCGAGATGCCGCCGCCGGACATGCCCGCCGCGCTCCAAACCCGCTCGGTCGATGCAATCACGAGCGGCGAACCCTTTATGGGGCAGACGGAACTGGACGGCTACGGGCGCGTCCTCTGGCAGGCGAAGGACGTCTGGCCGGGCTTCATCTCGTGCGTTCTCGCCGTGCAGGAAGACGCCATTCGCGACCATCGCGATGAAATTCAGCGCCTCGTCAACGGCATCGCGGCCAGCGGAAAGTGGATCGACCAAAGCATCACGCACCGCCTGGACGCCGCGCAGTTCGTCGCGAAGAACTACTACAACCAAAACCCGCGCCTGCTCGAATTCGTCCTCAGCAAACCGCCGGATCGCGTCACCTACTCGCGGCTCGCCCCGATGCGTGCAGACTTCGAAGAAATCGAGCGGCTGGCGAAGGAAGCCGGTATTTTACAAGGCACCGCCCACTACGACGACTACGTGGACGAGAGCTACGCGCCCGTCGCGTCTTTGGCACCGGTGCCCGTGTTTGAGGTGACGAAATGAACACCCGCACCTATCATCTTGCGTTGCCGCTCATCACCGGCGCGGTCCTTCTCGCAGCGTGGCACATCGCCGTCCGGATGTCGGGCAGCGACCTCTTCCCCACCCCATTCGAAGTCCTGCGCGGCCTCGCAGAGCTGGCCAGTCGCGGACTGCTCGTAAAGTATGTCGTCGCATCGCTCTTCCGCGTCAGTTGGGGCTTCGCGCTCGCCGTGCTCGTCGGCGTGCCGCTCGGGCTCGTGCTCGGGTGGTTTCGCCCGGCGTATGCGGCGTTGAATCCGTTCATCCAGATTCTCCGCCCCATCTCGCCGATTGCGTGGATTCCCGTTGCCATTCTGTGGTTCGGGATCAAAGACACCGCGCCCGTGTTTCTCATCTTTCTCGCGAGCGTTTTCCCCATCACGGTGTCCTCCATGGCCGCCGTGCAAAACATGCAGCAAGTCTATCTTCGCGCCGCTCAGAACTTCGGCCTCGGCGGCTTCCAGCTTTTTCGCCGCGTCATCTTCCCCGCTGCGCTTCCGCAAATCATCACCGGCATCCGCATCGCGCTCGGCGTCGCATGGCTCGTCGTCGTCGCTGCGGAAATGATCGCCGTCAACAGCGGCCTCGGCTACCTCATCATCGACGCCCGCAACGCCGGCAAACGCTACGACCTCGTCGTCGCCGGCATGGTCATGATTGGCCTCATCGGGCTCATCCTCGACCTCCTCGTGCGACGGCTGGAGAAATTCGACGAAGTCCGCTGGGGATACGGACAACGCTAACATGGAAAACATCATCACCGTCCGCGACTGCTGGATGTCCTTCGCCACCAAAGGCGCACAAATCCACGTCCTTGAGCGCATCGACCTCGACGTCGCCCCCGGCGAATTCGTCTGTATCGTCGGCCCCAGCGGCTGCGGAAAAAGCACGCTCCTCAACATCATCGGCGGCTTCCTCCGCGAGACAAAAGGCACCGTCACCGTGGAAGGCGCACCCGTCGCCGGACCCGACCCCGGGCGCATCTTCGTCTTCCAGGAAAACGGCGTCTTTCCGTGGCTCACCGTCGAGCAAAACATCGGCTTCGGCCTGCTCTCCCGCCCCGCCGCAGAGCGCGACGAACGCGTGAAACACTACACCGCCATGGTGGGCCTCACCGGCTTCGAGCGCTCCTACCCGCGCGAGCTCAGCGGCGGAATGCGCCAGCGCGTAGAAATCGCCCGCGCCCTCGCCGCAGACGCCCGCGTGCTCTACATGGACGAGCCATTCGGCGCACTCGACTTCCTCACCCGCCTCAAAATGCGCGCCGACCTCATCCGCATCTGGCAGGCCGAAAAGAAAACCATCGTCTTCGTCACCCACGACATCGAAGAAGCCGTCCAGCTCGCCGACCGCGTCCTCGTCATGACCAAGCGCCCCGCGACCATCGCCGAAGAAGTCCGCATCGACCTCCCCCGCCCTCGCGACCTCGACAGCCCCGGCTACCTCGCCGCCCGCGACCGCATCTTCTCCATCATGGGCATGGACGCCCACGGCGGAGGCGCTTCATAAAAAGGCGAACGCCACCATAAGGTCACCGTAGGTCGGAGCGCGATCTGGTCCCGCCGCAAAATGGCGACAGATAGCCCAGTCCGCGCGTGTTGCTGCAGTGACGTAGATGGCGACGATCGCGTGTTCAACTTTGTGCAGCCCGACAGCCCGGGTGTGCAGCCCGCCAGCCCGGTTGTGCAGCCCGCCAGCCCGGTTGTGCAGCCCGCCAGCCCGGTTGTGCAGCCCGCCAGCCCGGTTGTGCAGCCAGCCGGCCCGGTTGTGCAGCCCGCCAGCCCGCTTGTGCAGTCCGCCAGCCCGGTTGTGCAGCACGACAGCTCGGTTGTGCAGCACGATATCCGATAAATTCATCCGATAAGACGCGTCATGCAGAACGCCAGACGGCCAATGCAGGCATCCAGCAACGGCAAGCACCACAACAAATAGACAAAGCAGCATTCCTTAGCGCGATATATTGTGGCCGCACCCCGCAAGCCGCCAACCCTCACCATCCACGCTCGAAACCCTCCATACGCGATTCGCTGACAAAAGCACGCTTGCGAAAGGAGCGGGGCTTTACAAAGCCCCGGTGCCACGGCAGTGGCAAGCGCGGTTTTTAGCTATAGCGCCAAAAGGGGGGTAGGAAATCCCCCC
>JANMGP010000126.1:0-41868 GCA_031374705.1 Verrucomicrobiaceae bacterium
TTATTGCTTTCAAGATTTCTTCGGTGCTCGTTTCGCTCATTTTTAAGGACATCAGCCCGGTGTCCTTCATTCTGAGTCAACGTTCCATTTCCTCTCCTCTCTTTCTCACCGGCCTGGTGTCTTTTGATTTGAGTCAATTCGTGGGTGAAAGAGCCGCGCGATTTCGCTCGTTATCGGATCAATGCCTGCGATGTTTGGCCCCTTGTGTGAGTTGCAAGACAAGCACGCCCACGCGAGGTTCTCAGACACCGTCAAACCGTGGTGTTTCTCGGCAATGATGTGATCGATTTCGAACGGCAACTCAGCGACATTCACCGGGAAACGGCAGTATTCGCAACGCCCACCAGCACGTATTACGACCAGTCGTTCGAGGACCTTGTTCGGACGCCCCACGTTAAGCAGCTTTCAAAGACCGACGTGCGCGGGACTTCATGAGTTCCAGCAACTTTCCGATGTGTCGGTAATTCTGAAGTTCACTCGCTTCGTCCGTCGTGAGTGCGCCATCTTTCGCTTTTGCAAGAAGCGCAGACATCCGAGCCGCATCGGCATCGTTGAAGCCCAGCGCCAATATCGCTTCTGCTGCGGCTGGCGACCAATCGGCGATCTCGGGCCGAAGCACTCGACTCAAAATGGCCGCCTCGCTGGTATCGATAGTCGTATTCATAGTTCAGGAAGGTAATCACGATATTCGCGTGGAAACAAGCGCACTCTCCAAAGGCGCGGTGACAAGAATTTGAGAAACGTTCCCGTCCGATGCTCCGCCGTTGAGCTACCGCGCAGTTGTTGCGCGAGCTGGAATCGAACCAGCACCTGTCGGATTGAATCGTGTAGTTTCCCGAGCATTCACCGCATTTTGATGTAGCTCGACACTCCGATGTCGAGTCTCACCGTCATACTGGATGACGGCTTGTCTCGACATTGGAATGTCGAGCTACAAAGAGTTTTGTGACGACTAAAGTAGTGAGACGTTGTTCGCGCTCTACCGCTGAGCTACAGCCCCGTAAAAGTGGAACTGGCGGGACTCGAACCCGCGACCACGCATTTAGTAGATGTAGTCCCACTGGCATTCGTCACAAAGTTGGAGCGACGGGACGAGGATGTGCCGGGACGTCAACGCTCTTGCGAACGCGGCCGGATTCGAACCAGCGATTACCATGTAGTCCCGACGGGCATTCCCGCCGCAAAGTATATAAAATAGGAAAGAACTCGTCGGCAGCGACACCAGGCCGCCGCCCACCCCGGCGATGACTCGTGGTCACCGCCGGGGACGCACTTTTTCTAAAGCGCGATTTTTTCGATCTCGCCGACCCAGTGGGCTGGCGAAAGTTCACCGTTTGCAAACGCCGCGATGATCTCCCACACCGAGTCGCCGAAGCCACCGATGTTCAGGATGTCCTCGCGCTCGTTTGCCTGGCTCGTCCCCGTTGGCTGGATGTCCAGACACACGAGGCGCGCACGCGGGTTGCGCTGCTTGAATATCGACCACTGCCGCATCGTTTCCGTCGCGGGTGCGCCATTGAAAAGTCCGTAGTTCGGCGAATCCATCCACGACTCGTTGTCGGAGACATAGATGACCAAGTCGCCGTCCGCTTTCGTCCGGTTCAACTCCGCCAGCGGTGCGGAACAGTTCGTCCCACCCGCAGGCAGCGCCGCCAGTTTCTCGGCGTTCGACATGATGGTATCGCGACCGTTCAGCCGCACAGGCACAGCCTTGCTCTCGAAAGGAAGCACGTTTCCGTCATCCGCACGGCGCAGGACTGTCGCAGCGATCAGCGCCGCGACGTCGATGCACCGCACTTTCGACGTCGAGCCTTTGCGCTCGCCGGTAATCGCCGAGTGCATCGAGCCCGAGATGTCCGGAAAAACCCACACTTTCCCTGCGAACCGCGGCACGTTTTCCGTCGCGATTTCCAGCGCGTCTTGCAGCGCATTCGTCACGACCGTCGGAATGCCGCGATCCACATTTCGATACGCCGCCAGCAGTTGATACGGGAAGCAGCGCGAACGCTTCACTTTCTCCGGATCACGCAACCGTGCAGCGATAAGACGAGTCACGTCCTTGTCGTCGAAGACTCCGTGGCGCAGGAACGTGTTGAGGTTCATCCGCGTCATCTGCCAAGGCGCAACGCGGGCGATCTCCGTCCACTCCGCTTTTCCCAGCGGCAGCGCCGTCAGCATTTGAAACGGCACGTCCGGCACCGTCGGCACATGTTTCAGCTTGAAGGCCTCAAATTGCCGGACCACCGCAGGCAGCGCGCCAGCATCATGCTCGCGACCCACGAGCCACGCATAAAGCGCAACACGCCCGGGCGTTTGCGGACGCGGGTGGACCATCTTCACGACATCCGCCAGCGAAGGGCTCTGGCCCACGCTTGCGCGGAACACTTGCTCATCGCTCCGTGTCGCGAACCAGTTTTGTACCAGCCGCTTTGGAGCCGAGCCGAGCGACTTCCGCCCGGTCACGCCGCTGCGGACGATCTGCACAAAATTGCGCAGCATCTTTCCATCGTCCACGACGCGGTCGAAGATTCGTGCCAGCAACACACCATCGCGCTGCGCCAGCGTCGCCGCCAGCAGCGCAGGCATGTCCTTCATGTGGCCGCGCTCACGGCAATGTACCGCAGTCTTCGCGACAAACTCCGCAGGCACCTCCGCGGCGAACTTTAGCGTCTTATCGAGCTGCGTCTCCGCGTTTGCGTAAAAAGTTGAGTTCAGCGCGCCGGTCATCGCGTATTGAGCGAGCGCCTGCTTCGCCGTCAGCGAATAGGCCGAGCCTCCCGCCTCGTTCCGCGCATTCGTGCGGGGCAGGAGTTTTCCAGCGATAGTCTGAAAGAGCGATGTGTTTGCCATAGTCGTGTGTGTTGATGTGTTTCGTTAATGTTGAGCCACTGACTCCACTGGCAGGTCCGGTTTCCCGGCAACCGCTGCGGTGGTCAGCGACGCATTCCCCCTATTGCTCACAACGTGCCACGCGTGGCACCACGCTCGCGGAAAACCGCATTCTTCTCTGTAAAATCGACATTCTGTTGACCGAATCTCGTTCCGAGGCCGAGGAAACGACATGCTTTTTCTTATCTTTACCGCGCGCTATACGAATCCTCGCGCCGTCTTTTTTGAACAACGCCGCTGCTCGCAATGGCGAATGCGCTGCGGCAATTCGCCTCGTCAATTCGCATGCCCCGTAGATTCACGCCACCGTCGCAGACCCCCATTCTAAGCGGACTATTTGCGTGATTCGCGTTCACATAGCGCGATTCCAGCAGTGACTTACGGCAATCGGCTTTTCCCAGCTCGCCCCTTTACCGTCTTCCCGCATCGTGCTATCACGCAGGCCCGAATCCAACGCTCGAAACACTGCTTGCACCCCTTCGCCACTCACCGTAGTTGCACGAAGCTGTGGACGCATTACAGCAAATGTTCCACACCGAGAGCGAACGGCGTGGCAAGTTTTGCCAGGAGATGACGCCAGACCAAAAAATCGAATTCATCGACGGCGAAGTGATTCTGCATTCCGGCGGAACCCGCGAACTCGCGGCTTCTCACCACGACATGGCCGCCGTGCAGATGTGGATCAAACTGAACATCCGCGGGCGCATCCCGCTCCACGACGCCGCACACGGATTCGTGGCTGGACGCAGAACAAAGAGCAACGCCATCCCGCACGTGCGCCGCGAAGTCGTCGTGAACGCCGACCTGGAGGACTTCTTTCCGAGTATCACATTCCCGCGGGTAAAAGGCACCTTCCACGAACTCTGATCTTCGCCTGCAGTCGCCACGACTCTCGCCCGCCTCCGCCACATTCCGCAAAACTTCACGGCGAACGAAAAGAAAACACGCATCCAGCGACCAAACACCTAGCAAAGCGTCACGGGAATCGTGGTGAACAAACGCCCGAACATCCCGCGCAAAATGGTCCGGCGGGTCCGTGCAATCCTCCACGCAGCCAAGTCCACCGGCCTTAAAGTCCAAAACCGCGAGGAGCACCCGCTCTTTGAACATGGGTCAGGGAAATGATTTCGTACATCATGGTGAAGCCCGAGCGCGCGGCGAAGCTCACAACGGAGTTTAAAACTGTGAAAGGCAGGTAGCAACAATTCGCGCCTTCCGTCCTGCGATTCCATTTTGGAACAGAGCGATATTCATTTGTCAGACACCGGTCATTCTGGCTCTTGTTGCGGCCCAAATGCGCATCTTCTTCGTCCTCACCAGCCTAGCCCTGGCCAACGCCGCAATCGCAGCTCCGAATGGCTACTATCGTTTTCCCTCACTGCACGGGGAGACGGCGGTCTTCACGTCGGAGGGCGATTTGTGGAAAGTTCCCGTGGCAGGCGGGACGGCGCAGCGCCTCACTTCGCATCCCGGAATGGAGTCGCACGCTGCCATCTCGCCGGACGGAACCACTGTGGCTTTTACTGCGCAATATGAAGGACCGTCGGAAGTTTATGTCATGCCGCTCGGCGGTGGAAAGCCGAAGCGGCTGACTTGGCATGGCGAGGGTGCGTTCGTGGCGAACTGGACTCCGCAGGGTCGCATCCTCTACTCTACGAAGGCTTACTCGACGTTACCAAACGATCAGCTCATCTCGCTCGATCCCGCGAGTGGCGAAGAAACGCCACTGCCGCTTGCGCAGGCGAGCGACGGCGTTTTTGAGGACACGGGAAAGCAGCTCTTTTTCACGCGTCTGCCGTTTCAGGGAAGCAGCACGAAACGATACAAAGGCGGCACCGCCCAGACGCTCTGGCGCTACGATGAAGGCGCGGACGAGGCGGCGGCACTGACTGCGGATTTCGCGGGCACTTCAAAGAATCCGTTGTGGTGGCAGGGGCGCGTTTATTTTGTCAGCGACCGGTCCGGCATCAGCAATCTGTGGTCGATGAAACCCGATGGCGCGGACGTGCAGCCGCTCACCGGGCACAAGAGCCTGGATGCGAAATCCGCGAAGCTCGACGGAGGTCGCATCATTTACCAACACGGCGCAGACCTGCGGCTCTTCACGATTGCGACCAAGACGGACGTGGCCATTCCCATCACACTTTCCACCGACCTCGATCAAACCCGCGAGCGCTGGATCAAGGACCCACTCAACTACCTTACCAGCGCACACATTTCGCCGGATGGAAATCGCGTCGTGCTCACCGCGCGGGGCGAAGTGTTCGTCGCGCCATCCGAGCCGGGGCTGCGCTTTGTAGCGGTTCCGCGCAAGGTAGGAGTGCGCTTGCGAAATGCGTCGTTTTTTCCCGACGGGAAATCGCTCCTCGCGCAGACGGATGAGACCGGTGAAATCGAGTTCACGCGGCTGCCGGCAAATGGCATCGGCGCATCGGAATTGCTTACGCAGGACGGCACGGTGTTTCGATTCCCGCCGGTTGTTTCACCCGATGGAAAATGGATCGCGTGGGAGGACAAGAACCGCCAGCTCTGGGTCCGGAATCTCGCAGCGAAGGAGACAAAGCTCGTCGCGAGCAGCCTCGAAGACGAGTTCGACGACATCACTTGGTCGCCGGACAATCAGTGGCTCGCGTTCGCGACCGCGTCGGCAAACACGTACAAACAAATCAAGCTCTTCCGCGCGGCGACGGGCGAGTTGATGAGCGTGACGAGCGACCGCATCAACAGCGAGTCGCCGACGTTTTCGCCCGATGGAAAATGGCTGTATTTTCTGAGCGAGCGCGAGCTGCGCACGCTGGTCCCGAGCCCGTGGGGACCGCGTCAGCCGGAGCCGCATTTTACCGAAGTCACGCGCGCCTATGCGCTCGCGTTGCAGAAAGGATTGCGGTCGCCATTTGAGCCCGCTGATGAACTTCAGCCTGCGCTACCGGAGCCGAAGAAAGACGAGAAGAAAACCGACGCGCAACCAGCGGTAATTCCAGCAATTGACATCGACGGCCTCGCGTCGCGTCTCATCGAAGTGCCGATTCCTGCGGGCAATTACCGCGGACTCACAGCCACGGCGAAGCACCTTTTTTACACCGCGAAGTCTGTCGGATTCGACGCGAAGCCGCGACTCATGCGCCTC
Organism: Verrucomicrobiaceae bacterium; assembly: GCA_031374705.1. Classification (GTDB taxonomy): domain Bacteria; phylum Verrucomicrobiota; class Verrucomicrobiia; order Chthoniobacterales; family Chthoniobacteraceae; genus SXWH01. The sequence continues at coordinate 6,017 of JANMGP010000126.1, forward strand.
GACATTTCGAACAAAGACGCGAAGCCAAAAGTCTTCGCGGAGGATGTGCGATCGTGGGAAATCTCCGCGAACAACCAGCGCGTTCTCATTCGCATCGCCGAGAAGTTCCACGTCGTCCCGGTCGATGGCGACGCGCCCGCGAAGCTGGAGAAAACAGTGCCGCTCGGGGACTGGACATTTTCGCTCACGCCGCGCGAAGAGTGGCGTCAGGTTTATGTGGAGTCGTGGCGGATGCTCCGCGATTATTTCTACGACCCGAAAATGCACGGTGTCGATTGGCCCGCCGTCCGCAAGAAATACGAGCCGCTCATCGACCGCGTCTCGGACCGCAGCGAGCTCAACGACGTTCTCCACGAAATGGCAGGCGAACTCGCCGCGCTCCACATTTTTGTAAAAGGCGGCGACCTCCGCGAAGGCGGAAACCCGATCAAACCGTCGTCGCTCGGTGCTCGTCTTCTGAAAGATGTTGCCGCCGGAGGATGGCGGATCGATCACATCTTCCAGTCCGATCCTGATTATCCGGGCGAGCTCAGCCCATTGATCAAACACGGCGTCGGCGCAGTGGAGGGCGACATCATTCTCTCCATCAACGGACAGCCGACGCTCGGGTTCGATCATCCGAATCAACTTCTCCGCCAGCAGGCCGGTCGCCCGGTGTTGCTCGAATTGAAATCACCCGCCGACGCCGCACCACGGAGCGTTCTCGTGAAGCCGCTCGGCAGCGAGGCCGCGCAGGATTTGCGCTACTCTGAGTGGGAGTATTCGCGCCGGCTGGCGGTAGAAAATCTTGGCGAGGGGAAAATCGGATACGTGCATTTACGTGCCATGGGAGCTGAGAATATCGTCGAGTGGGCGCGCGATTTTTATCCCGTGTTCAACCGGCAGGGACTGATCATCGACGTGCGGCACAACCGCGGCGGAAACATCGATTCGTGGATCCTCGAAAAGCTCATGCGCAAAGCGTGGTTCTACTTTTCGCGCCGCGTCGGCAACCCTTATTGGAATATGCAGTATGCGTTCCGCGGCCACGTCGTCGTGCTCTGCGACGAGCGCACTGCGAGCGATGGCGAGGCATTCTCGGAAGGCTTTAAACGGCTCGGTCTCGGCAAGGTCATCGGCACCCGCACGTGGGGCGGCGAGATCTGGCTCAGCGCGGAGAAATGGCTCATCGACCAGGGCATGTGTACCGCTGCGGAATCTGGAGTTTATGGACCGGAAGGCACGTGGCTCATCGAGGGCCACGGCGTCGATCCCGATATCACCATCGACAATACGCCGCGCGCTACATTCCTTGGCAAGGACGCCCAGCTCGACGCTGCAATCAAGCACCTTCAAGAGCTCATCGCCAAAGACCCGCGCACCGTTCCTGTCATTCCACCAAAGCCCGATAAATCGGCAAAGTAGCGACGTTACCGGTCGAAAGGATTCGCCGCGATGGGCTCGCCGCAGAAGATGCACTTCATCCGCTGCCGTCCCACGGTGCGATTGCATTTGGGACATGGGACGGGCGGTGCCTTCGGTTTTTTTCCGTCGAGCCTGCCGTCTTCGATATCGATGAGCGTGATCTGCTTGATCAGTTCGTTGTCATCCATCCCGTGCTTTTCTTTCAGAATGCGCCAGAGGGCCTCAGTGATGAAATAGAGGCGATCCACCTCCGCCTGCAAATCGACGACCGCCGATGTATCGGCAAGCGAACGGTTGCCCAACGGTTGCGAACCCGATGACTGGCTGCTTTTGAAATCGAACATGGCTGAGTTTAAACTGTGGCAGTCTCTACGCCAGCGAAGACTTCCTGCTTCAGCACACCGATGTAGGGCAGATTCCGGTAGCGCTCCTGATAGTCGAGGCCGTAGCCGACGACGAATTCATCATCGATATCGAAGCCCGAATAGTCCGCCTCCATCTCCTCATCGCGCTCCTTGTTTTTCCGCAGGAGAACGCAGATGCGGATGCTCGCGGGATTCGCCTCTTCCTTGAGCCGTTTGCAGATCGCGTGGAGCGTGCGCCCGGTGTCGAGGATGTCGTCGAGAATCAGGACATGCCGCCCATCCACGTCAGGCAGCGAAGTCTGGTCGAAAGACACCGTGCCGGAACTCTCGGTGCCTCCGTGGTAGCTCGAAACGCTGAGACAATCGAGGCTCAGCGGGCGCTGAATACGGCGGAGCAGGTCGGCCATGAAAAAGATGCTCCCGTTTAAAACCGCGATCACTGTGAGTTCGCGGCCTTCGTAATCGGCGGTGATTTCTGCCGCAAGTTCGTCGAGCCTTCGGAGGATGGTCTGCTCGTGGAAAAGCGTGCGTTCGATATCTCGTTCCATGTTCACTGTTGCTCACTCTCCGGCCGGAGGAATTCGACCTTGTCACCGACGTTCTTTTTCTCCCACTCGGATTCCGCGAGCATCACGTTGTAAGTCTTGTCGAGCTTTGCGACATACACTTTCAGATAGCATCCGCTGTTAGTGATTTTTTCCGTCACACCGCGGTTGCCTTTCTCGGCGCTCACCACGATGTCGCGCATCTGCTCGCCGGTTTTGTATTTCTCCCGGACTTCGCCGGTGAGCATGTTCGGGCTTTTCACCGTCCCGCTGGAATAGATCGCCGCGACGACAAAGCCGAGGACCGCGACGAGGATAAACAGTCCGACAACAATGTCCCGCGCCGTCAGGCGGGACGCTACCACGAGCGGCTTCTTCGGCGGATTTGAAGGTGGTGGTTGGGAAGGGTCCGTATTCATAGATCAGAGCGAACCAGGCAGCGGGCCGCCAATCGTGCGTTCCCACACGTAGCGTTTCAGGATGACCTTCGCCGTTGCGGTCAATGGAACAGCGAGGATTGCGCCGAGCAATCCGCCGAGCAGCAGAGACCAGAGGAAGACCGAAAAGATGACCGTCACCGGATGCAACCCCACTCGTTCGCCGACGATTTTCGGAGTGATGAACAATCCGTCCACCTGCTGCACAACGGCAAAAATTCCCGTGACAATCAGCGGGAAAACCCACCATGCCGCTCCCGCCGAAACCATCCACGAACCGCCCTGAACCGACGCGATGATAACTGCGGGAATCCAGCACAATACGATTCCGAGGTATGGAATGATCCCGAGGAAGCACAGGCCGAATCCAATCAAAATCCCGAAGTCCAGCCCGGCTGATGCGAGCAATGCTCCCGTGGCAACACCGTTGATCATACTCACGATGAGTTGCCCGCGGAAAAACGCGATCAAGTATCCGTTGATTTCAGTCAGACACGAGACGACCTCGTCCTTAAACTCGCTCTTCTTGAGCGGCACATAGGCCGTCCAGCCTTTCGCGATGCGCGGTGATTCTGTGAGAAAATAGAACAGGTAGAGCGGCACGATCACCAGCGAGAGCATGAAACCGAAAAAGCCCAGAAATCCGCCAAGGCCCGCGCTTACGTAAGACCAGATGTTTCGAATAATCGTGGGCAGTGCATCACTCACCCAGTCGCCTGAGCCCAGTCGGTGTAGAATGTCTTCGGGGGTTTCGAGTTCGTTTCCAGGCTTCGCCGCAGGTGCAGGCGCGGGCAGGACTGTCGGCTTTGGATCCACTTTTGGTGTTCCAGTCGGAGCCACGCCCGCAGCGGGGGGCGTGGGATTTACGGCGGCTTCAGCCGTCGTCTCTTGCGGTGCCGGCTCTGGAGGAGTCTCACCGGTCTTCCCCTCAGGCTTCGCCGCAGACGTGTCTTCCTTGGGGGTCCGCGCCTTCGGTTCGATCTTTTTTGGAAGGGTGAGCATTTCGTCGGGAAGAAGCTTCAATCCCCATTGATCGCGCACTTTGATCGCAAAGGTCGCCACTCCCAGCCGGACTTTGTAGCTGATGTCCGGCACTTTTTGCGCGAGCTTCACCGTCTGCGTGGTGACGACTGGGATGATCCAGAACAGGATGCCGACCAGTGCGAGCGTGGTGATCAGAAAGACGCCGCTCACCGCTCGATGCCGCGTCGTGCCAAACTTCACCAACCGGACCACGACCGGCTCCAGCAAATATCCCAGCACGCCCGCAATCGCGAACGGCACGAGGATTGGCTGCATAAAGGCCATCACCCGCGAGAAAATGTAGAGAAAACCGACCGAGACCGTGAAGATGCTCGCGATCGAGAGCGCGGAAACGGCACGCCAAATCACTTTCTTTTGCCAGTCTGTTGGATACTCCGGAGGCGGTGTCATGTTTCACGAACCATTGTCACGCTTGCGCGGCGCGGCAACTCTGAAATGACATTCCGTTGAGGTTCGCGTCATGCTGATAATTACTCATTGCATCGAAAAAACCGTCAGCTTTCGGAAATTCAGAGCCTCGACCGGAGTTCCGGACTAACAGAACCCGCCCGGTGGGATTTACCCATTTGCGACTCAATCGCAAAAACTACTTGCGACCGAATCTCAATCTCGCTTAATTCCACATCAGAACACGATGAACTGCACGACCACCAAGCTGACTCTGGCAACCGCGAAATGCGGCGAGCAACTCCGCGTGCTGCATATTTGCCCGGATTGCCCGCATTGCCTTCGCTTGCGGGAAATGGGGTTCCATGACCGTATGGTGGTCAAGAAAGTAGCCGACGGCACCGCGATCATCTGCGTCATCATGGGCACCCGGATGGCGCTGGGCCGCGAACTTTGCGAGCATATCGAGGTGGAACGCCTCGCTGCCTAGCCGCGCCGGCCTTTCACCGGAATTATGAGCGACCAACCCGCAACCGCAGTGCCGCTGGCGAGCCTGACTCCGGGTCAAAAGGGGAAGATTGCCGGGATTGACCTGCCAGGATCACAAAAAGGCCGCGTGATGGAAATGGGCCTGACCAACGGAACGCTCATCGAAGTCATCAAAGTCGCACCACTGGGCGACCCGGTGGAATACAAAGTTCGCGGCGGCCATGTCTCGCTCCGCAAAGCTGATGCGGCCTTGATTCGCGTCACTCCGCTCGCATAAGGCCGGGCACACAATTTTATGGCAGACGACCTGTTTCGCCGCGTTGCCATCGCGGGGAATCCGAACACTGGCAAGACGACCATCTTTAACGCCCTGACCGGTCTCCGGCAGAAAGTGGGCAATTATCCCGGTGTGACCGTGGAGAAGAAGACCGGTCGCTTCTTTGGCAGCCACGGCGAGGCGATGGAGCTCATCGATTTGCCAGGCAGCTACAGCCTTCAGGTCCGCTCGCCCGATGAAGCAGTGGCGCGCGACCTTTTGCTCGGTCGGATTCCGGACGAGCCGCGGCCCGACATCATCATCGCGGTCGTCGATGCGTCGAATCTCGACCGCCATCTATACATCGCGGCGCAGATGCTCGAACTCGGAATCCCCGTGGTCATCGCGCTCAACATGGTCGATGTCGCCGAGGAGCGTGGGCTCGTCGTGGACCTCGTGGAACTCAAGGAGCGACTCGGCGTTCCCGTCATCCCGATGGTTGCCTCGAAAGGCACCGGCATCATCGAGCTAAAGCAGGCCGTCTCACGGACCCCGCTCCACAAACCAGAGCAGCGCGCGCAACTACCGATCGTTTTTGAGCGCGAAATCTCCCTCCTGGCGAAACTCACCGGCGAGCCGTCCGACATCTCGCGGATGGACGCCATGCTCTTTCTCTCGCTCGACCAGCAGGGGCTCAACGAAACCAAACTATCCCCCGCATTGCGCACCGCCGTGGCCGAGGCGCAGTCACGACTTCGGACGTCCGGACTCGACCCCATCGCTGCGCCCGTCGATGCCCGGTACGACTGGGTCTCGTCGATTTGTGCCACCGCCATCCGCAGGCACGGCGAGGATACCGACGGGCTGACCATCAGTGATCGGCTCGACATGTTTCTCACGCACCGGATTTGGGGCTGGGTCGCCTTCATCGCGATGATGTCGCTGATGTTCTTCTGCATCTTCACCGTCGCTTCATATCCGATGGACTGGATTGATTCCGGCGTCAAAGTCCTCAAAGGCTGGACCAACTCCCAGCTCCCGCCGGGCAATCTCCAGTCGCTCGTCGTCGATGGAATCATCTCGGGCGTCGGCGGCGTCGTCATTTTCCTCCCGCAAATTCTCATCCTCTTTTTCTTCCTCGGGATCCTCGAGGACAGCGGCTACATGGCGCGCGCAGCGTTCATCATGGACCGCCTCATGTCGCGTGTCGGACTCCATGGGAAATCGTTCGTCCCCATGCTCTCCTCGTTCGCCTGTGCGATTCCCGGCGTCATGGCCACCCGCACCATCGAGAACCGCAAGGACCGCATCGTCACCATCCTCGTCGCGCCGCTCATGAGCTGCTCGGCCCGGCTGCCTGTGTATATCGTGATGATCGCCGTCATGCTCCCGGCCGCCGGTGCGATGGAGCGCGCGGGCATCATGCTCACCATGTATATGCTCGGCCTCGTCGCCGCGTTCGTCATGGCGTGGGTTTTCAAAAAGACGCTGTTGAAAAGCGAGACCCCCATGCTGCTGCTGGAGTTACCGCCGTACCGCGCGCCCGTCTTCCGCGGCATCGCCCAGCGGATGTGGGAACGCGCGCTCATCTTCCTCCGGCGCGCCGGCACCGTCATCCTTGCGCTCAGCATCATTCTGTGGGCACTCATGACTTATCCCAAGCCCGAAAACCCCGACGCCACCCACGCCGAAGCGCTCTCCCACAGCATCGCCGGACGCATGGGGCACGCGATTGAGCCCGTCATCGCGCCACTCGGCTACGATTGGAAAATCGGCATCGGCCTCGTCGCCAGCTTTGCCGCGCGCGAAGTCTTCGTAGGCACCATGGGCCAGATCTACAACATCGAGGATGCCGATGAGAAAAACGAAGGCCTGCGCGAACAAATGCGCGCCGAACGCCGCCCGGATGGCTCCCCGCTTTTCACCCCGCTCGTCTGCCTCAGCCTCATGGTCTTCTACGTCCTCGCCATGCAATGCATCAGCACGGTGGCCATCGTCCGGCGCGAGACCGGCGGCTGGGGATGGCCGCTCTTCCAAATTGCGTACATGACCGGCCTGGCCTACCTTGCCTCACTCGTCGTCTATCAAGGCGGCAGGTTGATCGGATTCCAATGAGCGACACCGTCCAGCAAATCATCGTCACCGCAGCGATCGCCGGCGCGCTCCTTTACCTCGTCCGCAGCATGAGGAAAAAGCCCGGCTGCGGCGGTGGATGCGGGCCCGACTGCTCCGCCAAGGACCTGCAAAAGCCAACGGCCGACGATCGTCCAAAGTCATCACCATAGCGAGCTCACCGGTCGGAGAATTCGCAGCCGGGGAAGAGACGAATCATCCGCTCTCATCCAAGAGGATGGTAGTGATTGGAATCTCCCGCAGTGCAGGCTCCAGACACCGGCGATAAAGTGCGGTCGCCAGCACTTTTTTGAATCGCCGTTTCACGTCCGGCTCCGTCACCGCCGTGCAAGGGGAGCGCGGCAGTGCGGTGTTTGATCGTTCAAAGTGCCCGGCTTCGCCCTGCGAAACGAAGTGTTCGCCCCAATGCCCTTGATTGCTGGCGAATTTCCCCGACGGTGACAGTCCAATGGTGATCGAAAATATTCTCGTCCTCGGCGCAGGCAGCGCCGGTCTTCTTGCTGCGCTCTCGCTGAAGCGCAAAATCCCCCGGCTCAACGTGAGGATTGTGCGGAGTCCGGAGCTCGGGACGATTGGGGTGGGCGAGGGAACCACGCCGAATTTTCCAGCGCACATTTTCGACTTTCTTGGAATCAATCCCGCCCGGTTTTACGAACGCGCGCAGCCGACCTGGAAGATTGGCATCCGCTTTCTGTGGGGGCCGCGCCAGCAGTTTGACTATACGTTTTCAAAGCAGCTCGACGCGCAGTGGGATGATCTGCCGCGTCCAAACGGCTTCTTCTGCGACGATGAGTTTCGATGCACGGACCTCCCGTCCGCACTGATGGCGCATGACAAGGCGTTCGCCCGCAATCCAAACGGCGGCGGTCCGGATATCCAGCCTTGGTACGGATTTCACATTGAGAACCGGAAGCTCATCGAGACGCTCGAGATCGAAGCGATGGAGTCGGGTGTGCAAATCATCGACGGAACGGTGGAGCACGTGGAACGTGGTCCAGAAGGGGTGGCGGCGCTTTTGTTAAAGGACGGGCGGCGCATGGAAGCGGATTTGTATGTGGATGCGAGCGGCTTTCGGAGCGAGTTGCTGGGGAAGGCGCTCGCCGAGCCGTACATCAGTTTTGATCGTTCGCTGTTTTGCGATCGCGCGGTGGTCGGCGGATGGGAGCGGACGACGGAGCCGATTCTGCCCTACACAACGGCGGAGACGATGGACTCCGGCTGGTCGTGGCAGATCGAGCATGAGCATCACATCAACCGCGGATACGTGTACTCGTCGCAGGCGATCTCGGACGACGCCGCCGCCGCTGAGTTCCGGCGCAAAAACCCGAAGGTGCCCGAGTCGCTCCGCGTCGTGAAGTTTCGCTCGGGCCGGTATGAACGAATGTGGGTGGATAATGTCGTGGCAATCGGGAACTCCGCCGGTTTCGTGGAGCCGCTGGAGGCGACGGCGCTCATGATTGTGTGCAGTGAATGCGTCGATCTCATCCAGGTCCTCAACCAGTGCATGCTGCAACCGACGCCGACGATGCGGAAGTTTTACAACGGCCACATCGCGGGCTCATGGGATGAGACGCGTGATTTTCTGGCGCTGCACTACAAGTTGAACACACGGCTCGATACACCGTTCTGGAAGCATTGCCGCGAGGACACAGACTTGAGCCGCCTCGATGAATTTCTCGAGTTCTACGACGAGAATGGGCCGACTGGTCTCAGCCGCTATATGCTGCCCCGCGAGCCCGGTGCATTCGGTGTCGAGGGCTGGCTGGTGCATCTCGTCGGCAACAGCCACCCATACGCTCCCCGTTATCAGGCACCGAAAGAGCAGATGGCACTGTGGAACCGCCGCCGCGCTGAATTCGCAACCGTCGCCCAGCAGGGCCTTGATGTGAAGCAGTCGCTCGCCATGATCCGCGACCCTCGCTGGAAGTGGGGCTAGTGGATGGGAGGAAAGAAATCGTTTTTCGGCTGAATGCTATCAGTCCGTCACCGCGGACTGGTTCAACCCCTGATGGCACCGGGGCATCGCCCGGATGCCTTCAGAAAAATTTAGGCGTTGTTGTGTTCATTGCGGACGGTATCCGACCCAAGGACGGTAAAGTTGGGGAAAGCGTTCGCTGAGCACAAGCCACGTCTCATACCAAAATTTGTTTGGGAGTTCGGGAGCAGAGATGAACTCGGCTGTGTCTTCCTTGATAAGATAGACTTCCGAACCGCGGAGCTCCAAGCGTGCCTCGGCACGGAAGGCGATATCCTGCGCCGAATGCCAGTACCTCTGTTCTCGGGCGTCATGGAATTGAGGTTTGTCGGAAGGCTTCCGTTTCACTGCGCGGATGCGAAGACGCCTAACATCGTGCACTCCCGCAAACGCGCAGGGTGGTGTTGGCATATGAAGTTGGCATAGTGGATTTTGGGTTTGCGGATGCCGAGGGGAGCAGGGCGGGGCTTTTCTGTCGAGGGCGGAAGGTCGCGGTTTTCCCGGTTGGCGTATCGAGAGGGCTGTTGGCACTTGCTCCAAAAAAGCCGAGGCCCCGATATACCGGGCGCAAAGGTCGGGCGGCGGCAGGTTCGCTCGCGCAATCGCGGGTGTGCGGCTGGGGGACTTCGAGATTTCCTGCAAAAACGGCTTGCGCCGCTGAAAAAGCTGCGATTTGCTCCCGGCGAACCACTCTCCTGCGATGACCGCTTCCTACAGCGACGTGCAATTGCAACCAGCCCGGTCGGACTGGAATGGAGGCTTCGCATCTTGCGAAAACCCGGTTTTTCTGAAAGACGGCTGCGTAAAGCGTTATGGCTCTTTCATTTCCGAAACAACTGCACCGCCGAGCAAAAACGACCTGGTGCCCCGGCAAAACGACCCGGTGCCCTCCATAAGCGACCCGGTGCCCGCCAAAACAGCGGAAACCGCCGGAAAAATGACCCGGTGCCCCGGACCATCGACGGAAACCGCCGGAAAAACGACGGAGCGCGCTGGAAAAACAGCGGAGCGCGGGTTCAAAACGACGGCGCGCAACGGCGAAACGACGTCTGGCCGTGGCAAAACGACCCTGCACCGCCGCGAAACGACCGGGTGCCGGCGCAAAGCGACCCGGTGCCCCGCACCATCGACGGAAACCCGCGGAAAAACGACGGAGACCGCCGCAAAAATGAATCCCTTTCGCCTCACCGTTGGTTCGCCGGCGGGCGGGGCTTTTTCGTGAACCCAACCAATAAAACACACAACCTATGGAAGCATATCAAACAGTCCAAAACCGCGGCATGCAAACCATCGCCGTTATCAATCAACATATCCCGTCGCTCAGCGTGGGCGGGATTACGGCAGCGGCGTTTGAGTCGCCGGTGAATAACCTCACGGCGACGGCGGGGGCACGCGATGCGGAGCTGGTGAACTATGATCAGGCGGTGAATGCCGAGCATCTCGCGTATTTATCGATCCGCACGATGGTGCTCGCGCTGGCACAGTCGGCGAAGAATGATCTCAATGAGGAAGTGCCCGCGGAGGCGGCGCTCATCGACTTGCTGGGGCCGGCATTTGTCATCACGCCGAGCACTACGGAGCTCGCGCTGAAGCGTGCGGGCAAGCTCATCCCGGCGTTGGTGAAAATCAATGCTTTCAACGCTGCGCAGGTGCCGGTGCGTCCGGCGGTGACGGCGGGTGGAAAATCCGTCGCGAACTTGCAGACGGCGGTCACTGCGCAGGGGCCGCTGGAGCAGGCGGTGGAGGATCGCGCATCCGACGTGCAGTCGGCGCGGACCACGCTGGAGACGGAGACGCACGCGGTGGACCGCATCAACAAACGATTCTACGGCCGTCTGCAAGCCGAGGCGCGGACGAATCCGGCGCTGGCAGCGGCACTTTCGCAGATCGATACGGAGACGGATAATCTCCCCGGCACGCTGAGCATCCGCAACGTGATGCAAGGCGGCGCGAGCACGCTGCATGTGCTGGTTTCCTACGTGAACGGCACGGGCGAAAATGCGGACGAACGCTTTCTGGAATGGATGGTGGAGGGCGTGGACACGGACTTCACGCACAGCATGGCGGTGGACTTGAGCGGCAATCAAATCGGTCCTTTCACAGTCGGCCAGACGGTGAAAATCCGCACGCGCACCGTGAACAGCAGCGGCGCGCGGACTTGCGCAGTGCGCTCGCTGGTGATCCTGGCGGCACCGTAGGGTGACGCTTTCGGCGACGGGGGGATGTCACGCCCGAGAATGTTCTTGAGGGAGCACCTCATTCCGCTACAGCGCTTCCATGCGCCCGCCATCCACTCACATCAACCAATCCGACCGGGAGAAAGCGCGTCTCTCCGAGTCGTTCGGTATCCTGCTCGGCGGATATAATGGGAAATTAGGCCGCTGCACACGCGCATGACAGCTCAGCGTCTCAGTATTTACCGGAGAGACGGCGTTTACTTGTTTTGTCCGTCATCCAAAACGACCGCTGGAGTCTGGTTGGATCACGAGCCGGGATTCGGCCTCGGCACAAGCGCTCCACCGACCGTTCTTGGGAGCACGTTGATGTTGGCACTGTCTTTGAGCGGACCGACAATCCCGCAACCCACGGACTGGAAGACGCATCGTTTGCCGCTTCTTGCGTTTACAGGAGCTAAAGGCTGGCGAGGATTTTGTTCAGCTGATATTTCACATGTCTCGGTGATGCTGCGGGAATCCAAGTTCGCGATAGAGTCATGGCGGTACGACGGAAAAGGATTCGAGGGTTCAGGTATTCCGCCGGTCGAGTTGGTTTCATCAGCGACACCAGATGAGTTGGCACATGCAGTCATATCGTCATTCCAAGCGGCCTAAACTTTTCTGAAGGCATCCGGGCTGACCCCAATGTCAGCACTGTTTAAGCGGTCCCACCGCGCGCTGCCGCTGGTTTAACTGAGCTCCAGCACCGACACACCTTTCGGTAGATTGATACACACGGTCACGCTTTGGCCGGAGCGGTGCCAGGTGCCGCTTTCGAGATCGAGCGGGCGCTTTACTTCGCGGAGGGCGGCGGCGGGTTGTTGATTTTGGGTGTGGCTCGGGATGGCGGTGGGCGCGGCGGGGAATTGCACGGTGAAGGCGGGGCAGGCGTATGGGCCGCGGAATGTGAGCTGGTTGCCGGTGTGTTCGATGCGGGTGAGAATTACTCATTTCTCCGCGGTTGTAGGGGGCGCGGAGATTCGCTAAGCCAGCGGCATGAACAATGACTCCGCCCGGGCAGGTGCAGGCGCTTTTGCCACGACGCAGTGGAGCGTGGTCCTGGCGGCGCACGGTGGTGATTCGCACGCTACGGCGGCGTTGGGGCAGTTGTGCGAGCGGTATTGGTATCCGGTTTACGCGTTTGTGCGGAGGCAGGGGCATTCGCCGCACGACGCCCAGGATTTTACCCAGGAGTTCTTCGCGCGACTCATCGAGAAGGATTGGCTCGCAGACGTCGCGCCGGAGCGCGGACGTTTCCGGTCGTGGCTGCTCGCCTCGATGCGGAACTTTCTCGCGAACGAATGGAACCGGCAGCGAACGCAAAAACGCGGCGGCGGTGTTGCGGTGCTTTCGCTGGATGAAACGAACGCGGAAGGTCGCTACGTTCATGAACCCGCGGACCCCGTGGACCCGACGCAGCTCTTCGAACGTCGCTGGGCTATGACGCTTCTGGAGGACGTGCTCGCCCGGCTGCAATCGGAGATGGAGGCGGCGGGAAAGGCGGCTCATTTTGCAGCGATGAAATCCGCGCTCACCGGCGGGCAGATTGCGTTTACCGAAGTCGCCGCGGAGCTTCGGATGAGCGAGGGCGCGGTGCGCGTCGCGGTGCATCGATTGCGCGAGCGCTATCGCGAACTGTTGCGCGCCGCCGTGGCCGATACGGTGGAAAGTCCTGCGGAGGTCGATGCAGAACTGAGTTATCTCTTTGCCGCACTTTCCGTGTAACAACCGCGCGGAAATCTTTCTCTCATCATTGAACCAAATCAAATCATGAGTACTGAAAATACCTGTCCGCAATGCAAAGCCACGCTGCCTCCCGATGCCCCCGCCGGGCTCTGCCCGCGATGCCTGCTCCGTTCCGCAGCCGGCCTCGGCGAGGTGCTCCCGGAAGTGGACTTCCCGGACATCGGCGACCCTGCCGACGTGGGCCGCCGGCTGCCGCAGTTTGAGATCATCGAATTACTCGGCCAGGGCGGCATGGGCGTGGTTTACAAGGCGCGGCAGCCGGCGCTGGATCGAATCGTCGCATTGAAGATCCTTCCTCCCGCAGATGCGATGTCGCCGGATTTCGTGGAGCGCTTTCGCCGGGAAGCGCGCGCGCTGGCAAAGCTCAGCCATCCAAACATCGTCGCGGTCTTCGAGTGCGGCGAGCAGGGCGGGCTGTATTATTTCGTGATGGAATACGTGGATGGCGCGAACCTCCGCGCACTGCTCGAAAGCAAGAAGTTCACGGCCGCCGAGGCGCTCGCGATCGTGCCGCACCTTTGCGACGCACTGGAATACGCGCACGAAGAGGGTGTCATCCATCGCGACATCAAGCCGGAGAATCTGCTCATTGATAAACGTGGCCGGGTGAAGATCGCGGACTTCGGTCTGGCAAAGCTCCTCCGACGCGAGGCGCTCGACGTATCGCTCACCATCTCCGGCACCGCGCTCGGCACGTTGCGCTACATGGCGCCCGAGCAGATGGAAAAGCCGGAGACGGTGGACCACCGTGCGGATATCTATTCGCTGGGCGTTGTGATTTACGAAATGCTCACAGGCGAAGTGCCGATGGGCCACTTCGCCCCGCCCTCCGGAACCGCCGGGGTGGACGCGAGACTCGACAAGATTGTGTTGCACGCGCTCGAACGCGATGTGACCCGCCGCTACCAGCACGCGAGCGAGATCAAGACGGATGTGGAGAATGTGACCAGCAAGCCGGCGGCGGAGCCGATTTCGTCCTCCGCGCCAACGCAGCCCCCGTTCGAGCCGTGTTTCAGCCGGCATGCGATCCTCGGAGCGGTGTGGGCGATGCTCGGGCTGCCCGCTGGGTTCCTCGTGTTCGCCGCATTTTCCATGACTTGGACCGTCCAAATTGTTCCCGGTGCCATTCCCCAGGCCGAGCACGCACCGACCTGGGTTGTGCTCGTCACCATTCCGCTCGCCATCATCGCCCTCAGCGCGCCATTCGGCACTACGATCCTCGGAGCCGTCGGCATCGGACAAATCAAGCGTTCGGGCGGAAAACTCGTCGGCCTGCCGCTCGCGGTTGCGGACGTGCTGTTCTTTCCCTTGCTCGTGCTCGGCACCGTTGCAGCCGGTTTGACGCATCTCGCTCAGATCGCTTTCTGGACTAAAGCCCACACGGGGTATGTTTACGAGTCAGGCCGCGCTGTGAATATCATCGCGCCGTCTCCGGGAGCATACCCCAGCGGGTCCTTTATAGTTCTCGATGTGCTTGTCGCCCTCATCGTCTGCTTCTTCGTCGCCCGAGCCACGTGGCGCGCGGTCTCCGGCACGGACCCGGCGCGTGCGGCGAAAGGAGGCGCACCTGGCGCCGAATCCGGCGGCGGCACGTGGCGACTGGTCATCTCCGTGGCCGGTCTCGCAGCATGCGCTTTCCCTTGCACGATGATGACCTCCGGTTTCTGGGGGATGCAGTGGTGGTCATCCGCTTCCACCGGCGTGGGTGCCATGTCCGTTGCGGCAGGCTCTCCCGCAGCGAAGGCCGGCATCATTGAAAACGATCACATCAAGGAAGTGAACGGCACCCCCATGACGCACGGCGACACGTTGAAAGAGACATGGAAGCAACTGCCTGTCGGTACGCCGGTGGAGATCAAAATCAAACGGGGCGAAACGTCGCTCACGCTTCACACAATCCGCGAGCCGGACACGCTGGCCGGGCGCTTTTACTGGAACTGGCAGGGACTTGCGGGAATTACATTTCTCCTTTTCGGTGCGCTGCTGGCGATTGCCCGGAGTCGTCCGGCGCTTGCGTCGGGATTCAGCCTTATCGTCGGCGTTGGCGCGCTCGTCTTGCTGGCGTGCGTGGCGCCGGCAGTCGAGATCAGCATGGTCGGGAGATCGATCTTTTCGGCCGGTCCGTCGCAATGGAAGAATGACGCGTTCATGCAAGGGGCATTTCAAGAGTGGCCCTGGCAGAAGGTTGTGGTTGTTGTGTCCTGTGGGCTGCTGTTCGTTACGAGTCTGAGGCAGGCGAGGCGTGCCGATGTTTCGCCGGACATGGTGCTTGGCGGCGTGGGATTGCTCGCATTTGCGCTCTCTCTTGCGTGGGGCATCTGCCGGTTGAGCGGCGCGTTCACAAACTTCCATTGGGCCGCCGTGCCGCTCACGCTGCTGAGCGCAATCGGCGTCGCCATCCTCTTTCCCAAAGCGCGCAGCGGAGAGCCGGGCAGCATGCGCGCCATGACACCGGAGATCGTGCTCGTTCTGCTCGGGGCCGGAGCCGGCGCGCTGCCGTGGACGCAGACATTGTTTCCAGTCCCCGGCTGGATGTTCTGGCATGGCGGAATTTTCTCGATGGTTTACTTCGCTCTCGGCCTCGCGGTGCTCATCGGCGGCGGCTCACGTGTCGCGCCTTGGATGGGAGTGGTGACGATCCTTGCTGCGCTGGGAGGCTTTGCCAGCGCGTTTGCCTTCACGCAGTGGCCGCCGGAGTGGCACCTTTTTACCGACGGCACCGGCACGGCAAAAGCGACGCACCTTCTCCCCGGCGTATTCGTCGCCTACGCCCTCTCAGTGCTCACCGCCGCGATGGGTGCGTTGCAACTCCGGGAAGCGCTTAAGGCTGGGAAGAAGCAGGCGTGAAAGCTACGAAATGATTTTCTTCATCACGTCTCCGGATACATCGGTAAGCCTGAAATCGCGGCCGGCGTGACGGTAGGTGAGGCGTTCGTGGTCGAAGCCGAGGAGGTGCAGCATTGTCGCGTGGAGATCGTGGACGGTGGCACGGTTCTCGACGGCCTTGAATCCGAACTCGTCGGTCGCACCATGGACGCTGCCGCCTTTCACTCCGCCTCCCGCAAGCCAGACGCTGAAGCCGTAGGGATTGTGGTCGCGCCCGAGTTTTGATTTTCCGGCGTCACCGAGTTCCACGGTCGGTGTGCGGCCAAACTCGCCGCCCCACAGGATGAGTGTGTCTTCAAACATGCCCCGTTGTTTGAGGTCGGTCATCAGCGCAGCGATGGGTCCGTCGATGTCGCCGGAATGTTTGCGGATATTGCCCTCGATATTGTCGTGGTGATCCCACGGCTGCCCCGCGCCGTGCCAGAGCTGGACGAAGCGCACGCCGCGCTCCAGCAGTCGCCGGGCGATGAGCGTCTGCCGCCCGTGGACGTGGTCGCCATACATGGAGCGTATGCTTTCCGGCTCGCGGCTGATGTCGAAGGCGTCTGTCGCCTCAACCTGCATGCGAAATGCGAGTTCGAATGACTGCAGGCGCGACTCCAGCCGCGGGTCGCCGCCGTGTGCGCGCTGATGCGTGGCGTTGATCTCACGCAGCAAATCGAGCTGCCGCCGTTGAGTGGCGGAGGAAGCATGCGGACTGCGGATGTTTTCGATGAGCTTCTCGAGCTCGCGATTCTGCGGGTCCACGAATGTTCCCTGAAATGCGCCGGGAAGAAAACCCGCCTGCCAGTTCTCCGAATCCTTGATCGGCATGCCGCCGGGACACATGGCGACGAAACCCGGCAGATTTTGATTTTCCGCACCGAGCCCGTAGAGCACCCACGCGCCGACGCTGGGCCGCGCCTGCACGCTGTCGCCGCAGTTCATGAGCATCAGCGACGGCTCGTGATTCGGCACCTGCGCCACCATTGAGCGCACCACGGCGATGCTGTCCGCGTGCGCTGCGGTTTTAGAAAACAATTCGCTGATCTCGAGTCCGCTCTGGCCGTATTTGGAAAACTTGAACGGCGATGGAAATGCGGCTCCGGTCTTGCGCTCGGTGCGCAGGTATTCGCCGGGCAGCGACTGGCCTGCGTATTTCGCGAGCATCGGTTTCGGGTCGAATGTGTCCACGTGCGATGGGCCTCCGTTGAGGAAGAAATGAATGACGCGCTTCGCCTTTGGCGCGAAGTGCGGCGCGTGAGCCGCGAGCGGAGAGTCCGATTGCGCCTGTGCCAGAGCGCCGAGCGACAGTGCGCCCATTCCCATTCCGGCCCGGGAGAGGAATTCGCGGCGATTGATGGATGCAGGGTTGAATGGATTCATGGCGGTTGTTTAGTCCACAAAGGCGAACTCGTTGGCGAGCAGCAGCACTTGCGCATATTGCTGCCATGGTGTGAGGAGGTGTTGTGTCGGTGCGGGTCCGCTGAACTCGGCGCGCGCATCCCATGTGGTCGCTGACGCTTTGATGGTTGGCGCCCAGAGGAATTGGTCGTAGCTCAGCGTGCCGCCGATATCGACGATGAAATCGATCGTGTCGCCGGCTTTCACCATGATGCCGCTGGCGTTCATCGGAGCCTCCGATTTGTGAACGTTCGCCGTTTTGAGCTCGCCGTGGCGGCTCGAGACAATGAAGCCGCGCACGCCGTCGCCCTGCTCGGGTTCGTGCTTGAGCGTGCCGACGATGTCCACAATGGCGTCTGCCGTGGCAGTCCAGCGGCGCACGCAGGCTTGCACGCGTGTGTTGCCGGGATGTCCGCCCTCGGCGGTCAGTTGTGCCCAGCCTGTGTCACCGCCGGGAAAGGATGTAGCGCCCTGCCACGATGTGCCGCTGAAATACGGGAGCGGGACGAAGGATTTCAGCCGCCTGGCGGATTCGTCGTATTCGCCGGAACCGTAACGCCATTGGGTCTCGCGGACCGGTGGCTGTGGCGGTGGCGCATCGGCTTCCGCTGAGGCGATGAAGCGTAGTCCGGCGGAGACCTCGCTCCCGCTCGCTGCCCGCTGATAGACGATTCGATGAAGCTGGTGGACTTTTTCTTCCGAAGAGCCGGTGGAAAGTCGGGCGATCAACGCGGTGGCGCGGGCGGCAGCGAAAGTGCCGTTGAGAAAAAACAGCGCCTGTTGGGGCACTGTTGTCTCGTGGCGCACGGCGACATGGATATCGGGATTCGCGAAATCAAACGTCCGGAAGGCACCAGGCAGAAACTGGCGATCCACGAATGCATAGACGGTCCTTCTTTTATTGCCTGCGTCGATGAGCGGCACGGGCTTCCCTCCCGTTGTCAGATCGAGCTCCCTGGTGATCGCGAGCATCGCATCGCGGATTTGCTCGAAGTCCATGCGGCGAATCGGGAAGTGCGCAAGAAGGCGGTTTTCAGAATCGTGTTCGCTCGCCGCTTCGCTTGTTCCCGCCTGCTGATAGACCGCGCTGGACAGGATTAGCCGGTGCATGGACTTTACACTCCAGCCATCCGCAATAAAGCGGCGCGCCAGCCAGTCGAGCAACTCGGGGTGGCTCGGAGATTCCGCACGAAGACCGAAATCGCTCGGCGTTTTTACGAGCCCTGTCCCGAAGTGGTGCTGCCAAATGCGATTGACCATCACACGTGCGGTGAGTGGATTGTCCGGACTGGTGATCGCGCGGGCAAGCTCGAGCCGGCCGCTGCCATTTTGAAACGGTTCGCGTTTCGGGCCGCTGATTGCTTCGAGGAACTGCCGAGGCACTTCATCGCCGAGTCGGGACGCGCTGCCTCGCTTGAACACGCGCGGATTGGGCTCCTGCGGAGCGTCCGTGAGAATCAGCGCGGCTGGTGTTCCAAGCTCGATCATCCGGCGCTCTACATCGCCCTGCATCTTCCAAAGTTCTTCAATCGCTGTAAATGGGAAGAACTGGTCGTTGTTCGTGATTCCGGTGTCCGGAACTGTTGTCGGGAAATCCGGATCGCGAAGCAGTTCGCTCAACTCCTTTGCGCCGGGGGCATCGGGCTGCCGTTCCGCGTCGGCGAACAGCTTTCCGTATCGTGCCGCGGTCTCGGCGATGGATGCCGGCGGTGTCGCGAAGGCTGCTGCCACGAGCGGGTTCAGCTTCACGTCGCGAAGCACGGACGCAAGTAGGGTTGGCGCGGACTTTACGAAGTCGCCTGGTTCGATGGGCGCGAGCGCGAACCACGGTGCGAAGATTGGGTGCGCAGGTTGATTCGCGGTATGGAGATAGTCCCGCCAGCGCCGAACGGATGCAGGGATCAAATCGTCCGCCGCGAGAATCTGATCGAATCCTTCCTCGGGATATTTCTTCAGCTCAAACTGGGCGGCGAGGTAGTCCCCTACTCTCCCTCGGAGCTGTGCCGATGCTTCCTCGCGCCGCTTCTTCATCGTGTCGGCAAGTTTTTTCTGACGTTTGGCCAGCTCTGCATCGTTGATCTTGGCGAGCGGAACCAGCCGATCATGGCTGCCGTGGAAAACTCCGTAGAGGGAGTAGTAATCCTCCGTCGGGATGGGATCGTATTTGTGATCGTGGCATCGGGCGCATTGGACCGTGAGGGCCATCGTCCCGCGGGTCACGACGTCGATACGGTCGTCGATGATATCATGAGTGACGCCAATAAACCGCCTGCCGCCGGTGATAAAACCCATGGCTGCCAAGTCCGGCGAATCACGGGGCACGATTTGATCCGCAGCGATTTGGAGGAGTAAAAAGCGATCGTAAGGAACGTTGTCATTGAACGCGCGGATGACCCAATCGCGATACGCGGGCGCATGCACGAAGCGCCGCTCCTCACGGCTGTAAACGTAGCCTTTTGTGTCGGAATAACGGGCGACATCCATCCAGTGCCTGCCCCAGCGCTCGCCATATCGCGGGCTGGCGAGCAGCCGGTCGATCGTCTGCGAGACCGCGGTGTCGTGATTGGTTTCCGCTGCTTTCGCAAATGCATCCACTTCGTCGATTGTCGGAGGAAGTCCCGTGAGGTCGAAAGTCATCCGGCGAATCAGCGTGCGCGGGTCAGCAAAGTGAGCAGGGGCGGTTCCGGTGGATTCCAGTTTCGAGAGAATGAACCGGTCGATATCCGTTTTCACCCAGTCCGTTCGTTTCACCGCGGGCGGCGCGATTTCCTTCGGTGAGTGAAACGCCCAATGCGCGCCTGCGTTTGCGGGCGGTGTGGTATCGGCGATGACGGGCAGCGAGGCCGTCAGCGATACGATGAAAGCGCACACAGAGAACCGCGCAGAGTACACTGTCATGGACGCAGGCATGGTGGTCAAACGATTCATTCCGATGGGTGAATCCGGTACGCTGGTCGTCTGTTAGTGGGGAGTCAACGTTTCGGTTCTGCGAATCGAACGATTCTCGCAACGCGGCTTGCACCCTTGGCGGGAAAACGCAATGCATCGCGCACCATGAAACTGCTCCTTCTCCCTTTAACCGCCATTTTGTTCGCGTCGTGCGCGAGCATGAATTCGCCCGTGCCAGCGGGAGCCAGGGCGCGCGACCACGGCTTGATCGGCGCCGGGGAAGGCCCGGCTTGGAAGGATGGGGCGCTTTATTTCACGGACGGCAAACACATCAACAGAATGGATGCGAGGGGGCGCACCTCGGTCTTTCGTGATGAGGCCCGTGCGCATGCCTCCAACGGCCTGATGTTTGATCGTGAGGGTCGGTTGATCGCGTGCGAATCCAAAGCACGGAGGGTCACACGAACGGAAACGGATGGAAGCATCACGGTGCTCGCCTCGCACTATCGCGGACAGCGTTTTAATACGCCGAACGACCTCGCGATGGATTCACATGGGCGCATCTACTTTACCGATCCACGTTACGGTCCCAGGGACGGAATGGAGATTCTGGATGAACGTGGAAAGGCAATTGAGGGGATCTATCGCATTGATGCGCCGGGAAAAGTCACGCGGATCGAAGCGCAAGGCATCGAGCGCCCGAATGGCATTCTCGTAAGTCCCGACGAAGAGTTTCTTTACGTCGCTGACAATAACAATAATACGCACGGCGGATCTCGGAAGCTCGTCCGCTTTGCGCTGAATGCCGATGGCACGGTTCAACCGGGAAGCCGGAAGGTGATCTTCGATTGGAAAGGCGGACGTGGACCTGACGGAATGAAGATGGATCGGGCTGGTAGGATTTACGTGGCTGCCGGCGTGAACAAGAAGAACGAGTTTGAAACGGATGAGTTTAAGGCTGGTTGCTACATCATTTCCTCCGCAGGACGTCTGATTAGTTTTATCCCCACAGCGCCCGACGAAGCGTGTAATTGCGCTTTCGGTGGAAAGGACGGGCAGACGCTCTTCATCACCTCTGGAAATCACCTGTGGAACATTCAGGTGAATACTCCCGGATGGTCGTCAAATATGGCTAAATGAGCGACGAGCGCCCGGCACCGTGAGTCGCTCAGCGCCAACGCCGGTGTGGTTGCAGGTGTTCGCCTGCGTCTCGTTTGCTGCCGTCGTCGGGATGATCGGCTGGACCACACTCTTCGCGCCGGTGCGAAATCCGCAGGCCGTCGGCGCTGCCGCCGCGCAGCCCAACGTGGATAATGATCTTCCGCAATCTCAGTCCGCCCGACCTTCATCGTCGATGCCTGTCGTATCGAAGGAGGTGCCGTTCGCGAGCAATCAGGCGGCGGTTCCCGTGCTTCCCGTCGGAGTGAGTCCGAAGATTCCGGCGGCATTGATTGCGAACTGGCAGCAGGCGGAAGGTCCGGAGCTGGCAGTGGCATTTGTTTCTGAATGGGCCGCCAAAGATCCTGCGGCGGCCGGGCGTTGGATAGCGGTGCAACCCGACAGCCCTGCGCGGCATGCGGGGGCGGAGGCCCTCGCCGGGGTTTGGGCCAGCCGGGATATCCACGCTGCCACGAAGTGGGCGATGACGCTGCCCGATGATGGAATCGTAAAGGCCGTCGTGCTGGAGCGTCTGGCAATGCTGTGGGCGGAGAAGGATCCGGTGGCGGGCGCCGGATACTATGGCCTGCTGCCTGCGGGAGAGACGCGCAAAGTCGTGGTCGGTGCCCTGTTTGAAAAATGGGGTGCCCGTGACCCTGCGGGTTTGCACGCCGCGCTGGGGCGTCTGCCCGCGAGTATCGCTGACGAGGCAAGGATGAGTCTCGCCCCGGTTCTTTTTCCCCGCAACTCGAGCGCTGCGATGAACGTGCTCTGTGAAGTGAAGGACCGGGAACAACGCATCAACGCGCTGTCTCAATTGTATGATTACTGGCGCCGCCGCAGCCGTGCATCGGCATCTGCATGGCTCTCGAGCTCGCCTTTGCAGGAAGCGGAGCGTTCGCTGGTTTCCGGCGCGCAGTGACGAGTGTGCCGAATCAGGCGTCGAAAAATTTGCGCGCCGCGCGGAGGATTTCGCCCATGCGTTCCACTTCTTCGGACGTGTTGTAAAAATAGAAACTCGCCCGCGTAGTGCCGGGAAATCCCAGCTTGCGCATGAGCGGCTGGTTGCAGTGGTGCCCGCCCCGTAGCGCGAGGCCGTGCTCGTTGGCGTAGGTGGTGAGGTCGTGCGGATGCGCCCATTCCGCGTGAAAGGATACGAGTGCACCGCGTTCTCCGGCGGGTCCGAGGACGCGGACTCCGGGAATCTCTGAAAGGATCGCGATGGCCTGCTCGGCGAGTTCCGAGTCGTGCTCAAAAATCGCGGGACGACCAAGTGATTCCAGATAATCCACTGCGGCACCGAGTCCGACTGCCCCTGCAATATTCGGCGTGCCCGCTTCGAATTTGTAAGGCGGTTGCTTGTAGGTCGCGCGCTCGTAGGTGACGCTTACAATCATCTCGCCGCCGCCGTGCCAGGGCGGAATTGTGCGGAGCATTTCCAGCCTTCCATACAGGCCACCGCTCCCGGTGGGCGCGCACATTTTGTGACCCGAGAACGCGTAGAAATCGCAGCCCATCGCCCGGACATCGACGGGAATATGCCCGACGGATTGCGCGCCATCCACAAGCGTCACCGCGCCGGCCTCGCGGGCGGCGTGGCAGAACTCCGCGGCTGGATTGATCGTGCCGAGCGAATTGGAAATGTGAGTGAACGCGAAGAGCTTCACGCCATCGAGAAGCGACGGGGTGAACGCAAGCGTGCCGTCGTCGGCGAGCGGAACAAAGCGCAGTGTGGCACCGGTGCGCGCGGCGAGCATCTGCCACGGCACGAGGTTGCTGTGGTGCTCGATTTCCGTGAGCAGAATGACGTCGCCCGATTTTAAGTTTTGCGGCCCCCACGTATTCGCAACGAGGTTGATGGCCTCGGTGGTTCCACGGGTGAAGATGATTTCGTCCGGCGACTCCGCGCCGAGATAGCGTGCAAGATTGCCGCGCGCGGCTTCGTAGGCGTCGGTCGCGCGGGAGCTCAGTTCGTGCAATCCACGGTGGACGTTTGCGTTGTCGCGCTCGTAGTAGTGCGAGATTGCGTCGATCACCGCCTGCGGCTTTTGGGAACTCGCAGCGTTATCAAAATAGACGAGCGGCTTTCCGTTTACCTCCTGCGCGAGGATCGGAAATTCCGCCCGCACTTTGCTCCAATCAACATTCATCATAGCGCTATACTGTCACCGGAGCCGTGCGGTTGCAATCGGGTGGTTGCAAAGCCGCGGCCCTATTTCCCGGTCTCAGGAGTGAGCTCTCCGAGAAGAAAGAGCGTGGCGTTGAGCAGCAGGTTTGCAAACTCCGCCTGCTGGAAATCCTCGGGCGAGCCCAGCGACGTATAGAAAGTCTTCCGTTTGTCGCCGATGTTCACCCAGGCAAGCGGCTCGCTAATCTCCACCGGGCCCCCATCGGTTCGACCGGCGAGCAGAACGGTCGTCGTGGGTGCGAGGTCTCGGCACTTGTAGAGGTGGGAGGTGAAGCGAACCTCGCTGCGCGGAAATCCGGTGAGTATGGGATGGCCGCTTCCGGAGCGCCGGACTTCTGCAATGGTCGCCGGGCCTTTGCCGTAGTGGTTTTCATAGTGACCTCCGAAGATGTCGCGGTCGAATGTCGGCCACACGGATTCGCCGTCTGCGGTTTTTTTTGGATCGAACGCATGGCTCGCAGTGCGGATGCCGAGGACCGGCCTGCCGCTCTCGGCAAACGTGCGGATTGCTTTCATCTGCTCCGGCGGAAGGCCGCGGCGCTTGATGCTGATGAAGAGCGCGTCGGCCTTTTCGAGCGCGGCGAGATTTGGAATATTGAAGGGCTTCGAGGGGTCGTCGATGAGGTAGGTGCAGCGAATGCCGAGGGGCTCCAGTTTTTTCCGAGCCCACGCAGGCACAGTCTCAGCTGTTTTGTATTCGCTGTCGCCGACCAGAAAGATGACGTGTTTTTCCGCGAGCGCGGGAAAAGCGAGCAGGAGCAGGAAAAAGAGTGTGCGTACAATCATGGGATGGCCTGCGAGCCAGCGTTCAATGTGAATGACGTTTCCGGGTGACAAAGATCATTACCGCAAAAGCGAGGGTCAGTCCGCCTGCGGCGACCGCAGCCGCACGATAAGCGCGGTAGTGCCAGGGGATGAGTTGGGGAAGCTTGGTGGCGATGTCGAGAGTTGCGTATTCGAGCTTCCTGTTAAAGTTGAGCGTTTCGATGTGCGCCATGAACTCCGGACGGTCGGCATCTTCGTCGGTTCCCTTGGCGGACTGGAGTGTGATGAAAAGATTTCCGTTTTTGAGCAAACCGCGCGCGACCATCACAAATTTGTCGCCAGAATCCGCGGTCTGGCTTCCGATGAGCTCCACATAATCCTGGTCATCCTGAATGCCAAATCGCTGCCGGGCAGGCTCGTGGCCGAGATTGCGCATAAGCTCCGAGAGACGTGAGATCACGGTCGCGTGCCGCACATCGTTGGTCGGGTAGCCCGGAATGGCCGCGACGCCAAAGATGGCCTTGGTCGTTGAGTTCATCGCAAATGCGGGGAATTCACCGGTTCTGAGCTGCGGACCGCCGCGCCGGAACCAGCCTTCACCGGAGGGGATATCGACGGTGGCTCCATAGGCGTTGAGTTCGTATCGTTCCGCGCGAAGTGTTGCTGAGAGGAGGACGAGAAGCAGGACTGCCAGTAGCGCGAGCCGGGACATGGGTAGCGGTGTCGGCGGCCCTAAGGCTTGCCGTTTTTCTCGAAAATAGTGAGGATTTCTTCCTTCGTGGTGGCCTGCGCGAGCCTGTCGCGAACCACGCGATCGTTCAGGAATTTTGCAATCGCGGCGAGCGTCCGAAGGTGGGTCTGGAATTGGTCCTTCGGGACGATGAACAGGACGACGAATCGCACGGGCTGATTGTCGAGAGATTCGAACTCGATTCCTGCCGAGCTGCGGCCGAAACACGCGACTACTTTATCCACTTTGTCGGACGAGGCGTGTGGAATGGCGATTCCGAATCCGATGCCGGTGCTCATCGTTTCTTCGCGAGCACGCAATGCGGTAAGGACGGTTTCGCGGTCCGAGGCATTGATTCGCCCGCGGTCCACGAGGAGTGCCACAAGTTCAGCGATGGCCGCGTATCGTTCCGTGGCCTGCATCTCCGGGAGGATGGTGTCTGCCGATAGGAGATTCCCGAGCGTCATTTAGTAGGTTGGTTCAAAATAGTGGCCGCGTGTTTGGTGGCAAGTGTGATCTGGCACCGGTCAGGGTGCTTTCTCAGTGAATGCAGTAAGGTCGCCTTTGACGCCAGCTTCTTTCAACACATCAAGCACCCCAATAAACGTGCCGACGGATGAACTTTTATCGGGAGCGAGGGCGAGTTTGGGTGGCGCAGGGAGTTTCATCAACTGGTCGAGTTCCTCCCGCAGTTCCGGAAGTGTGACTTTTTTTGCCCCCAGATAGATGCCGCCTTTATCGTCGATGCTCAGCTTCAGTGCTTCGTTTCCGGTCTGCACGGCGACGGCGGTTTTGGATTCCGGGAGTTTGATGGTGACGCCGGGTTGCTCGCGTCGAAACGTGGTATTCACGATCACAAAGATGAGGAGGATTGCGAAGATGTCGATCAGCGAGACGATGATGATTTCAGGCTTTCGCCGCCTGCGGGGCATGAAATTCATTGGCCGGGCTCCGGTTCAAATTCGTAAGCTGACGCGATCGGTGCGCCCCTCCTGTTCTTTTGATTGTAGCATTTCGCGAGGAGGCCGGACATGAGCAGTTCCATGTCTGCCGCCATCTGCTCGACTTTCTTCATGAGGAGGCCATGGGCGATGAGGCTCGGGATGGCGATGGCGATGCCCACCACGGTGGTGCTCAGCGCTTCTGCGATGCCCGCCGCAATGGTTCGTGGGTCCTGCGCCGTCTGGCTGTCGCCAAAAGCTCCGAACACGGCCACAAGCCCGGAGACCGCGCCGAGCAGACCGATGAGCGGTGCGATGCCGATGATGATTTCGAGGATGTGAAGCCCGCGTTCCAATTGCACGATTTCGTGGCGGGCCACCGTCTGCATGGCGTTCGTACTTTCCTCCTTGGGAAGATGCAGGTTTCCCAAGCCAACTTGCGCGATTCGGCCAAGCGTGGACGGGTCATTGCGCGCCATACGCGAAAGGCGGACGAGGGACTCCGGCGTATCGTGAGGTTGCAGGCGCTCGATTTCCTTCTCCAACTCGTCGGGGATGACGAGATGACGGCGCAGCGCAATTGCCCGCATGATGGTCACCGTCACTGCGATAACGGAGCACAGCAGCAGCGGAATCATGAAGAAGCCGCCCTGTTTGAAAAATTGATAGATGCGCATGAACCATGGCAGGTCCGAGGCAACGGCGAGAAGGCTAAGGCTTGTCAGCATTGTGTTTAGTAGATCCAGAAGGTGAACGGAATCTCAAGCGTTCCATCTTCGAGCGCCTTCGGGGGCGGCGGGTCAAACTGGATTCCGCGGACGTATTCCTCGCAGAATTTTCCAAAGGCGGCGTTGGCGGAATTTTCTGTGATCTTCGCGTCGGTGACTTTGCCCAGACCGTTGATGTTGAATGTCAGGCTCACGTTGCCAGGCTGGAATTCGGATGCATGTGGCTGGAGCGCCGCAGTCCAACCTTTACCGAGTGCCGCTTTAACTTTCGGCATGTAAGCGGCAAGCGAGGTTTCGACAGCGCGCGATCGCTTTGGAGGTTCGGGCACAGATGGTGGAGGCGGCTGCGCCGCGGGAGCAGGAGTCACCGGGGCGGTAGGAGCGGGAACGGGTTCCGCGGCTGCAGGAAGGTCCGGAAGTTCGGAGGGGTCCACCTCGGGTTTCGGTTTTGGCTTCTGTTTGGGTTTCACCGGTGCCTTTGGCTGGGAGGTTTTAGGCGGCGCGAGTACCTTTGGTTTTGGTGGCGCTTCCGATGGGGCCTGGGCCCACGTGGTGGCGGCGAGCGCGGTGATGGCTGCGACGGTGCGGATGGTCATGGATTAGTAGAGGATGAAAGTGAAACTGTCTTCGTACACACCGTTTTTGAGGACTCCCTGCGGCGGCGGATCGATGTCACGTTGTGATTCGTAAAATGCGCGTTCGCAGAGCTGCGCGTGGGCGGGGTTCGATGTATTTTCGGTGACTTTGACGCGGACGATCTTTCCGCGGGGATCGAGGACAAACTGGACAGTCGTCTGCCCGGCGGAAATCAGGCTGCTGAATTTAGGGTCGGTGACGAAGTAGGTCCATCGTGAGCCGACGGTCGAATTGAGCGACTTCTTGTATTTTCCGGACACGGTGGCAACCGCATCCACACCGTTTTCTCCCGGCGGTGCGTTGCCGCCTTCGACCTGGGTTTGGACTTGGTGCGGCGCGTAGCCGGGACTCCGCACGGGCTGGGGCTGGGTTTGATTCGGCAACCGGGCGGCAACGATGATCGACTTTGCTTCGCGGACAGGTTCTTTCGGCGTGGTTTTCGCAGTGGGAGCCGGCGTTGGTTTAATCATCATCGGTTCTGGCGGCGGTGTGGGCGTGAGTTTTGGCGGAGCGGGTTCGGGTGGAGGTTCCGGCCTCAGATTTACATCAGGGATGATTTTCTGCTCCGGATGGTTGAGGAACATCGGGATCTCATCGATGCTCGCTTCGCGGACCTTCCGGATTGCCGGCGGAGGAGTAGCCGCAGATGCAAGCAGCAGCCGACTGGGGGCGGGAGTCGCCATAAATGTGTCTTCCTTCGGGCGGACTTTTGCGACTTCCGAAACCTTCGGGATGGGCTTGTTCTTTACTGTCGGCGCGAGGTCTTCTTTCGCGATTGGCTGGGGTTGGAAGATGGGTCTCACGTCAGCAGGCATCTTCGGCAGCGGGTTCTCCTTGTCCGGAGTTGCTGCATCCGCCGTGATCTTCTCTTTGCCGAGTGAGGCTTGCTGGTCCTTGAAGTTTGTGAACGGGAGTTCCCGTCCTTCCTGCTTTGGAAGCGGTCCCTCGCCTTTCCCCGGCAACCGGCTGCCGGCGACGCTGTCGGCCCAACTCTCAAGCAGTGCGCGTTTGGAAAGGTTCTTTTTTAGAGCGAGGCCATCGACATCCGCGTATTCGCGCTGAATCTCCGGCGGGAGTGCGCGGAACTTTTCCTGCAGGAGCTGGTCCTCTTGCTGTGTGAGTCTCTCGGGCTTCGGTGTCGGCGCAGGCGTAGGAGTCGCTGCTGCAAGCTTCGGCTGCGGAGTGGGAGTGAGGAGGATGACTTCGAGTTGTGATTTCTTTTTCTCGAGCACCAACGCATTTTTCTCCGCATTGATGTGGCTGCTCTGGAGCCGGAAAATCAAGATTCCGCCTCCCATAAAAAGCAGCGCGTGCAGCGCGAGCGATATCACCCCGGCGACGAAAGTACGCCGACCTTCGGGCATGCGGGCGAAATCGTCCAGCAGCCCGCGAATCGGTCCGCGCGCGTTGACGGGCGGTTCGATCATGCCGTTTGGATGTGGATTGGCCGTATCACGCCGCCTTCCATAACACCGATTGTAGAAAAACGCGACACTTCCGCGCACCATTCGATCTGCTCTTGCCAGCCACGGTCTTCAAGCGCTCGTCCGTTGCGTGCGGTGAGCAGTCCGTCGAGCACGGTGGAAAAGCCGTTCGCCGTCGCGACGCACGTGCGTGCAGCATCGGTGAGTTCCGCATCCGGGAAAAGTCTAGCGAGCAATCCCGCGGCGATCACGTCTTCCAGTGCCAGCGTCTCGAACGTTCCCGCGCAGACGAGGAGCACTTTGTCATCGCTCGCGATCGCGGTTCTGAGTGCTTCGAGATTCAGGATCGCGCCTACAAGCACTCGTTTCGCGGCATCACACGCGCGGAGAGCGATCGTCCCGTTCGTCGTTGTGGTGGCGATGCGGCGGCCGCTGAGGTTTGCGTATTCGAGCGGATTGTTGCCCAAATCGAACCCCTCGATTGCGTCGCCGTGGCGCTCTCCAGCCAGAACGATGTCCGGCATTCTTTCGCGCAGTTCACGAGCCTCTTCTATCGTGCAGACCGGCAGGATTTCAGTCGCGCCATTGGCCAGCCCGGTGATCATCGAGGACGTCGCCCGTAGGATATCAAAGACCACGCAGGTGGTGTCGGACAAGTCCCTGGCGGGGAGCAGGGCGATTTCACTCGGGTTGATCGCGGCGTCAAATAGCATTCATCCCCTTGTCGTGGAATTCCCCGCGCGGAACAAGGCTGTAGATTCGGCATTGGCGCAGTTTGCAGAGCGCCGAATCTTACTTCTTTCTCTTGCTCATGCTCTTGCTCTGAAAACCACTGCCATTCGAGCAAGAGCATGAGCAAGAGAAAGAAGTAAGATGCCAAACTGAGCCGCTACCGTAGATTCCGTCGGCACGGATAAGCCCAGCCGCCCTCCCGGCGACGCTGGGAAACTTTGGCAGCCCACCAGAGATCACAGACTCAACTGCCCGAAGTGAGCCGGAGTGCCTCGCGGATATCTACGACGGAGCCATTGGCTAAAATGACGAGTTGTCCGCCATGCGAGTCCTGCCGCTCCAAAAACCAAGGCATGTGCGGCCACTTGGTCGCCGTTCCAGGCAGGTCATCAAAAAAGGTGCTTACGTAATCCATGCGGTGAAGTTTGGGGTCCGACACCTTCGGATTCCCCAGTTTTCTTTGCATAGACGGACAGACCAGGTCCTCCCATCCAAGGCCATGATGGCTGAGAACATCGTACCACTGCTGGGCAAACACCGCGTCCTCTCCCATGGTCGGCTTGATTCGCGGCCACTTGCCTTCATTCGTGCCTAAAAACCCCGTGGTAGCGACGTAGAGACTCTTCAGCCTCGCGGTGCAGACCACACGCCGGGCTTTTTCCTGATATTGCGCGTAAACAGGGATGATCAGGACCGCGAGGATGCCCATGATGACCAGAACGGTCATCAGCTCCAAAAGCGTGAAGCCTCGGTTAAACCGAGGCTTCAGCTTTGTAAGATTGTATGGACTTCCAACGATCAAAAGCCGCCCAGAAGATTGAGCAATCCAAGCGCTTGATTGCCGGTGTTGCCCGTCGTGCTGCTTGCCGCGCCCTGCAAAACTGCGGATGCATCGGCAGTCAGCGATTGCTTCACGCCATCGACGGTATAACTGACGATTTTGTCGGTCACCAGTTCCCCAGCACCGTTAGGCCCAACAAATACATTCGCAGTCTCGGCTGTACCTGCGATACGGCCGAAGTTCCCGGATGCAGCTGTGGTTGCGTTGATATTAGAAATCGAAGAAGTCACCTTCGCGAACAGGGATCCGCGGACTGCCGACTGGAAGGTCCCCGTCTGCGGGGCGATTGTCGTGGTGCCATTCGTTGTCGTTGCTTGATAGACGAGGTCACCGTTATCATCGCGAAGGAAGTCGGTGTAGGTGTAGGTGGCTTCCAAAATGGCTGTGAGAGTTCCGGTTCCTGGGTCACCGACCGCCGTAATCGTTCCCGAGAAGGAGCGGCCTTCTGTAAAGATCAAGAACGAGCCCTGACCGATTCCCGATGTCGGCACTGCTACGGTGAACAGACCGATCGAATTTAACGTTCCCGTTTGTTCGCCCGTGGTAAGGTCGAATACCCGCGTTCCCTGATTTGCGTCCACTGGAATCAACGTTCCCGAGTAGGTCCCGACAAGGATGGTTCCCGAATCCGCGCCTTCGAGCGGGCCGTGGATGGCGAAGGCTTGAGCCTTGAGAAGGATGACGCACAGGAGAAATGATAGAATTCTTTTCATGGTTGGAGATTTGTTGCGAATATCGGCGTTTGTTTTATTTGGTCAACGAGATTTTCCATGAAAAACGGGGATGATTGACGGAACCTCCGCATTCACGCACGTTCCCGGCCTTTGTGAATATTCCGTTCAGCCTTTTTCTCGCGCTCCGTTATCTAAAACCGAAGCGGAGTTTCGTTTCTATCATCACCGTGCTCTCGGTCGCCGGGGTGGTGATCGGCATCGCCGCCTTAATCGTGGTGATTGCCGTGATGACTGGCTTTGGGCTGGAGTTGAAAAAGAAGATCATCGGCTTTGAGCCGCATGTGCAGGTGGAGCAGCGCGGCGGGACTTTGAAAGATTGGGAGTCCGTGCGGGAACAGGCGCTGAAAAGCCCCGGTGTGACTGCTGCGTCTCCGATCGTAAGCGGTCCGGTGATTATGGAGTTTCAGGAGCAATTGGTCCCGGCCCGGATGCTGGGTGTGTTGATCCCGGAGCACGAGGCGCTGATGGATATCCGGGGATTCATAAAAGACGGAAAGTATGATTTGGAAGGAGACAAATGTCTGATGGGCCGCGCACTCGCGCAAAACCTCGGCGTGGTGGTCGGCGACACCGTCACGATCAACGGCGTGGGCAATTTGCGTGAGGTGATGAACGAATTGAAAAAAGCCGAGAAGAGCGATCCGAACGCAAAGAGCGTCGGCGAGATTCGGCA
Source organism: Verrucomicrobiaceae bacterium (assembly GCA_031374705.1). Taxonomy (GTDB): domain Bacteria; phylum Verrucomicrobiota; class Verrucomicrobiia; order Chthoniobacterales; family Chthoniobacteraceae; genus SXWH01. The sequence goes on from JANMGP010000126.1 coordinate 37,722, forward strand.
GTTGATCCGCCCGTTTGACTTGGAGGTGACCGGCCTCATCGAAACGGGACGGATGGATTACGACATCGAGTATTTCATTCTCCCCATCCAAATCGCGCAGCAGGTGTACGGATTCCCCGGCGAGGTCCATGCGGTGGCGTTGAAAACCGCCGATCCTTACAAGGCCGATCAGGCGAAAGCGGCACTGCGAGTCACGCTGCCGCCGGAGTTGGGCGTGACTTCATGGATGGACACTAACAAGGACCGGCTCGATGCCATAGCCAACGAGCGGACGATGATGTTTTTTGTTCTGATGATCATGGTCGTGGTCGCGGCGTTTTCCATCACCAACACACTCATCACCGTGATCGTTCAAAAGAAGCGGGAGATCGGAATCCTAAAGGCGCTTGGTGCTCCCCGGGGGACGATCATCGCGGTGTTCCTGGGGCAGGGCGCGATTGTCGGTGTGCTCGGCAATATCTTTGGTGTCGCTGCCGGGTTCACGGTGCTGGCATTCAGAAACCAGATTCGCGAAGGCCTGTCGCGGTTCGCGGGGATCGATATTTTTTCTGCGAAAGTGTATCTTTTTACCGAGATACCGGCCGCAATCACGGCGGCGGATGTCGCTTTGATTTGCTCAGCCTCTTTCGTGATCTGTCTCCTCGCTGCTGCGATTCCGGCGTGGTTCGCAGCGGGCCTCGATCCTGTGAAGGCTTTGCGCGAAGAGTAAGCTCAGTTCAGGTAACGGAAGTCCGCTGTCGCAAAGAGCGCCCGTGCAAGGCTGGTCCACGCTGCGCGGATGTCGGACGCATCTTTCAATCCCACCTCCGAAGGCTCGCCGCGGCTCCAATTGCTTGGAAATTTCTGGAGGAAATTCCACGCCGCCGCCTTTTCGTTCGCCGTCGGGTTTCGTCCGAGCGTGAGCCAATAGCAGTAGTTCAGACGCTGGTCGAAATTTGCACCGACGCTTGCGTTTGCTCCCGATGGAAATGAACCCATCACCCGGTCGGCGAGATTGCCTGCGCAACGCGCGACAAACTCATTGTTGAGGATGTATAGCGCCTGCGCAGGGACATTCGTCTTTTCGCGGTCGCCGGTGACCTGATTTGGATCGCTAAAATCGAACACGGCGAGCGCGTCCGGCGGCAAATCGCGGGCGATCGGCAAATACACGCTGCGATAGCTGAATGAGCCGCCGCTATTGATAAGTTGCTCCTCGCTTACCCCTCGAAAGCGCGGTCCGCCGATTGGGGCATCGCCGCTGGTGGAGATGAACGATCCATTCGGCGATTCCAGGTCCAGTTTCCCGCTTGCGGCGAGCATGGCGTCGCGGATGCATTCGGCGTCCAGCCTGCGTTTGCTGGCGCGCCACAGGAGGCTGTTCTCCGGATCGGCGGCAAAGCTTGCGGGCAGATACTCGGAGGAGAGTTGATAGGCGTGGCTCAGTGTGAGCTCCCGGACGAGCCGTTTCACGCTCCAGCCATGGCCGCCTTGGGCGACCGGCGTCTGAAACTTCACGGCTAGAAAATCGAGCATCGCTTGATTGCCGGGCTTCTTCCCCGTGGTGCCGAAATTATCCGTGCTTTCCACGATTCCCCGCTCGAAAACCCAGGCCCAGACACGGTTCACGATGACGCGCGCGGTGAGAGGATTCGCTGGTGATGTCAGCCAGTCGGCGAGTTGCTTTCGTCCGCTTTCGCCATTGTGAATGGAAGGCACCGCGCCGGTGGTGAGGACGGCGGGAAAGCCTCGCGGCACGGAATCGGTCGGCTTGTCCGCATCTCCCCGGGCATAAAGTTTCGCATCCTGAACGCTCGCGAATTCCGGCGGACGCGGCAGGCGGGCCTGCGGTCCCCGGCGCAGAAAGTCGCCGATGCCACGTGCGAACGCTTCGCCCTTTCTCGGAGGAAGGTCTTGCACGCCCATTGCGAGCGCTTTTGCCTGACCGCTTTCGTCGAAGCCCTTCAACTCGGTTTCGAGCTGGCCGATCTGCGAAATGACGATGAGCGGTCGAAGCTGGGCGGCACCCTGTCGGGCAGGCTCGTCCTTGCCGCTCATGCGCGCCTTTATTCGCTCCTGAAGGAGATCTGCCTGCTCTTTTTTCAGTGCTGCGAGTCGGGTTTCCTTGTCCTTGCGCTCGTTCGCCGAGAGCTTCTTGCTGGCGGTCTTCACGCCGCTCGCAGCGGGCAGTTCGATGAGTTCGGAAGAGTGGCGATTTTGAATGGCGGTCGCCGTTCCATACTTCGTTTCCGTGCTCAAGAAAATGCCCGCCATCCCGTAGTATTCACGCTGTGTAATCGGGTCGAATTTGTGGTCGTGGCAGCGTGCGCAGGAGACGGTCATACCCATGAACGCCTGTGAGACGACGTCGATTTGCTCGTCCGCGAGATCGAGGCAAAACTGACGCGGGTTTTGCTCGTTGAGTCCCTTTGGTCCAAGAGCCAGAAAGCCCGTGGCTGTTAGCTGGGAAGCCTTTTGAACATCCGACTTGTAAGGCAGCAAATCCCCCGCAATTTGTTCGCGCAAAAACTGGTCAAAAGGCTTGTCGTCATTGAACGCACCGATGACGTAATCGCGATACCGCCACGCGTGCGGAAAGGCGATGTTCACATCCTTCCCGGACGACTCCGCGTACCGCGCGACATCGAGCCAGTGCCGTCCCCAGCGTTCACCGAATTGCGGGGAAGCCAGCAGCTTGTCCACCCACTTTGCGAGCACGGCCTGTTGCATCGCGCGGGCCGCCTGCGGGTTCGCGGACGCGGCTTTCCAATCCGCAAAAAAATCACCGACTTCCTTCGGCGACGGCGGCAGGCCGATCATGTCGAAGTAGATTCGCCGCAGCAGTGCATCCGGCGTTGCATCGCCGACCGGCCGCAGGTTTTTCGCCTCCAGACCCGACATTAAAAACCGGTCCACATCGCCATACGCCCAGGCTGCATCTTTCGGCTGCGGCACAGTGATTTTTTGAGGAGGCTGAAATGCCCACCATTGCTTCGCGGCTTCAGCATCATATTTTTTCACCACTTTAGCCGCGCCGTCGCGTGGATCCGCTGCGCCCGATGAAACCCACGTCTCGAAATCCTTGATGATCGCGTCCGGCAGCTTGCCGCCCTCTTTCTCGGGCGGCATAGCGAAATCCTTATTATGATACCGAACCGCTTCGATGAGGATGCTCTCTTTCAAATCGCCCGGCACCACCGCTGCTCCACTGTCGCCGCCGCGCCGAATGCCCTCGCGGGTGTCGAGCACGAGACCGCCTTTCACTTTCTCCGTTTTTTCGGAGTGGCATTTGTAGCACTTGTCCGCGAGCACGGGCCGGATCTTTTTCTCAAAAAAATCGAGCTGCTCGGCAGTCGGCTTCGACTCCTCCGCTCGGAGCGGGAGTGCAACGGCAAATGCCGCGAAGAGTATTCTCGTATTTATCATGACCGTAAAACATCTGAAACGCGCAACAGTTGCGCATTTCGTATGGCAGACGCGGGCATTGCCCCGCAGGTTTCAACGAGTTCGCTGCGATGAAGTCATGCTTTCCATCGTGCCCCTCAGATGCGTAAGTTGACGATTCTTATGGCCAAACAATCTTCCGTAACCAAAGCCTACGACCTCGCCCGCGAACGGTACGCCGCGCTTGGCGTCGATACCGAGGCCGCGCTCAAAGCGGCTCGCACGCTCAGTATCTCGCTGCATTGCTGGCAGGGCGATGATGTCGGCGGTTTTGAAAATGCAGGACAGGCACTCAGCGGCGGTATCGCAGTGACGGGCAACTACCCCGGCAAAGCCCGCACGCCCGACGAACTTCGCGCCGACCTCGACAAAGCGCTCTCGCTCATCCCGGGCAAACACCGGTTGAATCTCCATGCATTCTACGGCGAATTTGGCGGCAAACGCGTGGACCGCGACGCCATCGAAATGGATCATTTTTCCAACTGGGTCGCATGGGCGCATGAAAACGGAATGGGCCTCGATTTCAATCCGACGTGCTTCGCCCACCCGAAAGCAGCCGACGGATTCACCCTCTCGCACCGAGACAAGGGCATCCGCAATTTCTGGATCGAACACTGTCGCCGGTCCCGCGAAATCGGCGCAGCGATGGGCAAAGCGCTCGGCTCTCCGGCAGTCACAAACGTCTGGGTGCCAGACGGCTACAAAGACACGCCCGCCGACCGCC
>JANMGP010000166.1:0-35732 GCA_031374705.1 Verrucomicrobiaceae bacterium
GCGCAACCGAATCCTCGCCGCACCTACAGCCGCAAGCCCCGCCGGAGCCGGGCAAATGTAGTGCAGAAAACTCGAGTTCGCCGCCCGGGGACCCGCATGGATGCGAGACCGGCCTCCGCGAAGTGCGGAACTTGGGTTAAGAGCCGACGATGAGCACTCCCGTTCCAGCGATAAACCCCGACGCACTAGTCGCCGAGTAAGTGCCCGCAGGCTGCTCTTTGCCTTCGAGCGTGAGCTTGCGAACTCAATGAAGTGCGCTATGCGAGGATGATCGAATCGCGCTGGCGGGAATTCAGGAGTGATCCGGTTTCATCTTCGAAACGGACGAAGGCCAGTGAACCATACGCAAAGCAACTCGCTGACTTCCCTATGCCGAGGATGAGGACGAACCTTCGTCGCTGCTCGATGATGAGGATGACGAACTGCTCGATGATGAACTCGAACCGCCGCTGCCTTCGTCTGGATGGGCGACTTCGCCGGGGTCGCGGCGGGGTTGGTAGCCGATGCGGGAAAGTTCCGGCGTGGCGTCGGCGTCGCGCGTCGCGGAGCAATAGAAGAAGCGGATGCGCAGCAGCGTGGTGGCGGCGAGGCCGAGCGCGGTATCGCGGCGCAGCGTGGCGAGTTCGCTGTCGGCTCCCGAGGCTGTGCTGTTCGAAGCGTCGATGATCGCAAGTTGGGCGGCGATGCGCGCGAGACGCGCGGCGCTGTACAAATAGGCGGCGTTGCCTGCCGCGTCGGCGGCGCTCACGGTGGGGGCCTGGCGGGCCAGGGAGATGAGGCGGGCGTCGTCGTCGAGGCGTCCGAGTTCGCCGCCGGCCCAGCCGTAGGCATCGAAGACCTGGAGGCGCTGGGCTTCGGTGATGGTGGTTTCGTCGATGCCGGCGATGCCGCGGTAGCCTCCGCGGTGCTGTCGCGCCAGCTCGGTGAGAGCGGCGCGGCGTGCTCCGACAGCGCCTGCGCGCGCACCTTCCGTCGGCGCGGTATCGGCGTCGGTGGCGATGAGTGCGGCGAGGTCTGCGTCGAGATCGGCGCGGAGACTGGCGGTCAGTTTGAAGGGACTGTTGGCAGCGCGGCCATTGTCCACAGTTTGCGCTGTGATGAGCCGCGTGGTGAGTTCGCTTGATTGTTCGTTAGCCATTTTGAGGTTCCTCCAGCCGGTTGTGAATTTTTTAGGAAAAGCACATCGGGCGTCTCCGGCCTCCAACCGGCGCTTGCTGGGGACAATCCTGCGTGCTGGGCTTGGACGTTAAAAAAGAGGAAGAAGAAGGCAAGAGGAAAGTTGGCTTGAGGGGTGATAAAAAGCGAACGCATCAAGGGCCGAAGACCCGCAGCCCTGGGGGTCCGCTCTCTTCCTTCTTACTTCATGCTCAGTATCCATCTGGATCATCGTCCGCACAACCGACGGCAACGAGCGAGCCTCGGCAAAATCCGTGGTCCGCAGGCCGGACAAGGAATAGTTTTCACGAAATTTGCCGCGCTATTTGAGCGAAAACCAACAAAGCAGTTGCCCGATCCCGCCATTTGCGCGAAAACCAACACGCATGGCCACCGCCGCCCGTAATATTCCAACAAATCAGTCGCCTATAAAGGTGGAGCACAAACAAACGGATTTGTGCGTGATCCAGTAGTTCGGCGACTCAGCACGTCTCCTGTGAACTCAGAAACCCGCTATCTCTACACCGCATGGTTTCAGGACAACTCAATGCAGCCGGACGATCAGGACTATCAGTGGCCAGCTTGCTTCGTCGTCACCAGCAATTCGCCCGAGGATGCCCTGCGGTGGGGCAATCACCTTGCCCAGAGACATGCCTCTCGCACACCACAGTGCCAGTTCCTCCATTCGTCTCTAGGCGACACCGGAAACAATTGCAGCAGTCTTCCGGTAGTCGCTTTTGGCGAGGAGGCATCAGACGATGCAATCGGATGGTAAAGTCGCCGAACAAGGCGCGGCTGGTCAACCGCTGGGGTTCCCTTCAGCCTCTGATGTCCTCTCTAACCCAAACCTCAACCCTGCTGCCAACGTCCGCCGCCACCCCAGCGGTGCCAGCGCTTAGTCGTTCGCCCAACTTCAATTTGCATGGCATACGGAAACATTCTCGTCTCGGTTCCAGAGGATCAGATCACGGCATATCGGCAGAAGGTGCTTCCGATACTCGTCCCCTCTTCGTTGACCGTAACGACACATGCTCTGGTGAGTATGACTCCCGACGAGCCTCTGAGGTCTACCATAGAGGATGTGTTGGATGGTGGAGAGGTGTTCGACGAGTCTTTATGGCATCCATTTCGGTCCCCCCGCTTACACACCACTGAGACGCTTGTCGGTCTTGTGGTGCGATTGAGAGCTTCGCTGGATGCTTTTCTTTCAACAGTTCCTGAGCAGGAGCGCCAGTGGTATGAGATGGACTTTGCTCCGGTTATTGCGCTTTTGGAGCACGCTTCTTCGACTGGCGAGGCGGTCATCTCCGCTCTTGAGCCACCAATTGATGCAGAGCGAGCCGATAGAGTGAACATTCCATTCGATTACCCCAAACCTGATTATGGCATTCCAGCGAATTAGCCAGACATACGACCACCCAAGGGCGAACAAGGCGCTGGTGCCAACCGCCGGGGCTGCTCTGTCGGTCATGCTTTCCGTAACTTTAACCCGCTATCCCGTCTCCACGCTCATCCCCGCCCCGGCGGTCGGCACAGCTTAGACGTTCGCCCAAACCTCACAGCATGTGGACGCCATACGAGATTCGCAACGGACGGAAGCCTGACTTCAAGGTTCGTTACCGATTCATCCCTTACGCTGAGGGTGGCAGGGTTCAGGTTCCGTATCAGGGCTACCGTTCAGACTTCCACTACGAGGGTGAGGACATGCAGGTAGATGGCATTTACATGATTTGGCCAGAGTTCTTGTGTCCAGATGGGTCCGTCATGCTTGAGCCAGAGACTTTGGTTCCAGAGAGCGGTGAGGCATACATGTGGATTTTGCTTTTCGATCGCATGAGGGACTATCACCGGGAGCGAGCCGTCCGGGGTCGCCGAGGCTGGTTTATGGAGGGCTCCCGCAAGGTTGCAGAGGCTACGATTATCGAGCAGATTGGGCTCGCCATTCCCACACAGACTTTACCCGCATGAGCAGCCACCACCACCAACGAAGGGCGAACAAGGCGCGGCTGGTCAACCGCTGGGGCTGCTCTGTCGGCCATGCTTTCCGTAGCTTTAACCCGCCATCCCGTTTCCACGCTCACCCCCGCCCCAGCGGTGCCAGCGCTTGAACGTTACGCAGCGGAGGCTTAATCGTCGCTATGTGGTTCAAGATGCTGAGCCTGTTGATCGGGGTGCCGTGCCTGTTGAAGGGTATCGTGGGCCTGTCGCTGCCCGATCGGTTCTACCGCTGGCGGCAAGCCCAGTATGCCTCCGAGCGACCGCCCGCAGCGCTGTTTCTGGCCCCGCTGGTGCTCGTGATGGCGCTCGCGGTGACGTGGTATGCGACGCTTGTTCATTATGCCCCGTGGGGTTGGGTGGTCACGGCCTTCGTCACCGCGGCCGCAGTGCTGGGGGCGGCCAACTTGGTCCGGTGGCGCCAGCACCAAGGCCGGGCACTCCGCGCGATCCATAGCCCGGCCACCCGCCGAGGCGTGGATCTGGCGCTGATCGGGATCGGGGCAGGCTTCGTGGCGTTGGCCCTCGCCTTGTATTGAAGGGGGCAGCCCAGATGGAGTGAGTAGTAGTCTAACGCAGATGACCACGCCGCTTAAAATTTTTGAAGGCATCCGAGCGAGGCCTCGGTGCCGCCAGGGGTTGTCGCGTCGCGTAAAAGGGCTTCCAGCCCTCACGCGATGGCACCGGTCCGGTTCTTCAGTGGGCCAGAACCTCGAAAGAACCGGGCGGCGAGCGGGGCAGTTCTCGCGCACCCTCTGGGGCGCATTCCGCTCCACGCTATTACTTCGCGCAGCAAACCGGCAACAGTCGAAGAGGGAAGCGTCCCGAAGGGACATTGTGAAAATAGCCCGGCACTTTAGTGCCGGGATGTGGTTGGAGAAGAACCAGTCCCGAATGGGACGGCTGAGAGTTTCCAGTGACGGCGGGTTCAGCCGTCCCTTCGGGACTCGCGCTGCGCCGCGGGTTCCCGGCACTAAAGTGCCGGGCTATTCTCATGCTGTCCCTCCGGGACAAGACACTCAGCATCGTTGTCTAAATGGGCGGCGGATTAATGTGAACCGGTGGTTTTCGCTCAGGCCTCGCTGCACCACCGGCTACCATCGGGCAGTCCCTCCGGGACAAAAACAAGGTTGGCGTGTGGCTATTTTTATACACTTCACGCAAAAATGTATTTCGGGTGGGGTGAAACGGCATTTTACTCTGTTGCGTAACGTTACGGGAGCTCCGCGTGGTCTGCCGGACTCTCGCCGTAACGTTACGGCAACAGTCCTGAGGCTTCCGGATTGATGCCGTAACGTTACGGCGGCTCCCCGTGATCTGTTTCTATACAGCCGTAACGCTACGGAACCTCCGCCGAGTCTGACGGACTGTTGCCGTAACATTACGACAGTGGTCCTGAGTCTTCTGGATCGATGCCGTATTGTTCCGGCAACTATCCGGTAGCCTTTTTCTTTCACCGGTATGGATACGGAGTCTTCGTCGGAGGCTGCGAAAATCGGGTGCGCGATGGGCTCCGGACGGTGCCGGCAAATGGGGCTCTTTTTTACAGCAACGCGTTTCCGGTCGGTGCGCGGGGGAAACGTCGTCCGCAACTCCTGGGTTCTTTCAGTCTGACAAATTACCGCCCTACGCTTTGTCATAGTTTGAAATTCTTCGTTTGAGCAGTTCTGCCGAGCCTTTTGCTGATGGCTTTAAGAGCCGACGATGAGCACTCCCGTTCCACCGATAAACCCCAACACACCAGTCGCCGAGTAGGTGCCCGCAGGTTGCTCTTTGCCTTCGAGTGTGAGCTTGCGAACTTTCATCTGGCCTTTGAAATTGAGTTCCAACTTCGCGCCGCTGGCGATGGAAATTTCACACTTTGGAGAAAGGCTGCGCTCGCTGGCGATGGCGAGGGTGCCGCCGTTGATCGTGACCGGGCCGGTGAAGGTGTTTGCGCCGGAGAGCGTCCATTTTCCCGTGCCGCTCTTGGTGATGGCGGTGGTGGCTTTGCCTGCGCGGTCGTGCGGGTCGGTGATGGTGGCGGCGAGTTCGCCGGAGCCAGTGGTGCTGCCGGTGAGTGCGATGGTTTTGTTCGCGCCGTAGCCGGAGAGGAGGAGTGGGCTGGTGAATTTCAATAGGCCGGTGCCGGATTGCTCAAACGTCACGGTGGCGTTCTTTCCCGCGAGATTGATCACGCGGTCGGTGCACTCGCCGCTGCCGGTGTAGATGAGCGCGCATTCGCCGTCCTTGCCTTCTTCGCCGATGACGATCTCGCCGCTTTCGATATCCGTGGGTGCGCCGAGGCTGCTGCTGGCTTTGCGTTTGCCCTCGGTGAAACAGTTGAGCGACGCGACGCTGAGGCTGCCGCTCTCAAGGATCGTCTGGCCGGTGTAAGTGTTGTTGCCCGAAAGCCGCATCGCACCGCCGCCACATTTTTTGAAAAGAAACGCGCCGCCGCTGGGGCCTTTGGAATCTCCGAGATCGGCGGAGATGATGACCGACTGCGTCGCGTTCACCGTGTCGAGACAGAGAAATGAGCCTCCCATCATTCCGTTATCGTTCACGGTGCGCGTGAGGTTTCCCAACAACGTGCCGACTTGCTCGCCCGTGAACTCACCGGGCCCGCCGACATTTAGCCGGAGCGTCGCCGCTTTGTGGATCGTGATGTTTGTAGCAGTCCATTTCGTGGCGTCCGCGTTGTAAAGTGCGGCGGCTTTTTTCAAGACAAGCGTGCTGGGGAATATGGTGGTCGGCCCAGTGTAGGAGTTCACGCCGGAGAGCGTCACCGTGCCGCCGGGAACCATGTTGAGGTAGGTGCCGTTCGTGCCAAACATCGTGAAGCCGCCAGGCCCGCTCATGCTGCCGGCGATGGTGCAGTTGCCGATGAAACCAGCTTGGTAATTCAGCCTGATGCCGCCGCTTAAATTGCAGTGAAAAAGCGTGCCTTGGTTGACGACAACCGGGTTCGCGAGTTCGCGCTCGGTGGACAATGTGCCGAAGTTGTCGAGCGTGACGACACCGGTGCCGAGGCTGTCGCTTTTCCGCACGTTGATTTTTCCGCCGTTGATAAATGTCCCGCCGCTGTAGGTATTCGAGTTGTTGATTTGCAGGATGCCGAAATGCACGTCGTGGAAATTGATGCCTGCGACATTGGAATCGCCGGAGCTTTGCAAAGTGAGCGCGTGCGGGCCGGCGATGACTTCGTTGACCGTGATGAAGCAATTGGGGTCTTTGTCAGGAGAGGTGCTTACGGTGAGATCGTCGTGGAGCGCGACGGGCACGTTGATGTTCACGATCCCGCACTTCGTCGCGCGGATCGCGGGAGGGATTTGGTTCGCCGGTTCCTTCGCGTAAGTGAATGCGTTTCCGCTGAGGGTGAGGCCGCCGGAGCGCTCGCCGAGGATGAGCTGGTTCAGCACAAATCCCGCAGTCAGATCATTCTTCGCCGTGCATTTTCCGCCTTGGTTGAAACTAAAGATGTAGTCCGGCGAACCAGCGCCCGACGGTGCTGTTTGGCTGTCCGTCCAACGTGCTGCCTCGCTCCAATTCCCGTCCTCCGATTTCGTCCACGCGAAGGCGTTCGTCTTGTCGCTCTTCACCATCGCAACCGCGACCGTCTGCGAAGATCCATCCTGCGCAGTGATCGTGTAAGTCTGAGGCTTCGTGAAATCCCGCGACACACCCGAAGCGGGTTCCGCCGTGGCGAAAGGCGACAGCGTGAACGTCGGAGCCAGCGCGGTCACATCCGTGCCCGTAGGCACATAAACAGCGATGCGATTCTGCGAAAGCGCAACCGAGCGCGCACCCGGCACTGTGAAAGTCAGCATATCCTTCGCAGTGCTCACCGGCGTTTTCTTCACCGTCACGACGTAGCTTTTCACAGCCCCATCGCGCCCCGTGACCGTGTAAGTCTGCGGCTTGGAAAAATCACGCACGGCACCCGACGCCGGAGCGACGGTCGCATCGGCGGACACCGTGATTTTCGGCGGGAGCTCCGTGACATCCGTGGCGAAAGGAACAGTCACGGTGATCTCCCATTTGGAAATCTTCGCCGGAACCAGATCGGGAAAACGAAACTCCCGGATGTCACCCGACGGCGGCGCGATAAACGGCTTTTCGTCCTTGAGCCGCTCAAACGGCGGCGCGTCCTTCGCATCATTCGCCGTGCGCGGCAGCGTCGCCGCTTTCTCCACATTGATATACTTCGCAAGTTCACGCATCGCGATGCACTGGTAATTGTTGTCCTTCAAATACTGCATCATCGCCTTGAACATCACCGGCTCCAGACTCACCGGCGGATGCTCCATATCGGGCACCCCGTGAAACGTCAGCACCACCACCCGGCCCCGACACGCCTGCTGCACCGCCTTGATGAAATTCTCACTCGAAACCCCGTCCGTCATCGAAAACGACGGCACATCAAAAGGATTATCCACCGTAGGCCGATAGGGGCGCTCATGCCCGCCGCGCCCGAACAGATATCCGTGCTGCAGCAGCCCCGGAATAATCGGCCATACCACTTGGTATATCGGCCAGCACACCGTCGTCATCCTCGGCCCGCCATTCGCCATCACCTCATCCTCCATCCGCAGATAATTCTCCAATCCCCCGCCATGCCCGTAAGTATGATTCCCAATCTCCAATCCATCCGCGTGCATCGCGTTCATCTGCCGGTAAGTCTGATACCAGTCCTTCCGCGTCTTGAACGAATCGAAATTGCACACATAAATCGAACCGCCAAACCCCAGCGACTTCAGAATCGGTGCAACCACCGTCGCATGACTCGCCGGTGCATCATCAAAAGTCAGCACCACCAGCCTGTCCGGGATCGGCTTCAGCAAAACGCCGGCCGGATCCGGTTCAGCGGGCGCCTGCCCAAAGGCGATACTGGTTTTCAGTGGACCAATAATCGCTATGAGCAAGGCGAAGCTGGAAAGGTGTTTTAGGTTCATATCGGGAGTGAAAGTGTGAGTTACATGTGAGGGTCAATACCCAATATTCTTCACCGCCGCGTCGCCCAGTCGCTCACGCAACTGCGCGAGATACAGGCTGCCGGGAGTCACGGGCTGGTTGGCGGAGAAGAATGATTCCTTGCTGTGTGTCTTATGCGACTCGCCCTTGCAGCCGATGGTCAGATTCAAGGCGCCGGGCGGCATTTGGATTTGCAGAGGTTTCACGGTGCCATTCCACACGCTGCCCCAGCCGATGGCCCAGCCGTGACCGGAGCCGGAGCTTTGTCGGTTGATGAGATCGATCCGGCCGTCGGGGATGGTGCATGAGTCAATCAGCAGGCCCGTGGACCAATGCATGTGCGGCTGGATGCTCCCGGTGCCCTCGAAGGTGCAGTTCAGCACCACGTTCAACATGGCTGCCTGGTTCAGCGTCGCGACGTAGAAGCCGCCGAGTCCGTGCGAACTGCAACGATCCACGAGCACCTGCGATCCTCGGATGGAAATGTCCGCCGGATAGCCCGCGCCCTTTTCCACCGTCGAGTTGTGATACGAATGCGCTCCCGTGATGGTGATGCGCCGGCAGTCGCCCCACACCTGCACGTTGTTGAGCGTCTCGCGCATGACGATGTCTTTAACCCTGAAGTCCCCGGTAACGCACAAAGCGCACATGAAGGCTATGCCTTGCCAATCAAGGCACAGCCTTCATTCTGGAAGGAAACCTGTCCGACTTTGGCGCGCATCCCGCAGACCTTGAGTTTGCAAAATCACGGGCGTTTCTGCTTCATCAAATCGAGCGTCGCTTCCGCGAAAGCCTTGCCCATGAGTGCGAACGTCTTCGCGCAGCCGAGGTAATGGTAGCCCGCGTTCGATGCGCCGCGTTTCCATGCGGCGATTTCCGCGGGCGAGATGAGTTTGGCCTCGAACTCTTTCACGTGCTCGCGCTTTTCCCCGTCGGTCATATGTCCGTCCGCGTTCGGGTGGTCCTTGTGCTTGGAGTCGAGGAAGTATCGCATTTGGCTTACCTTTCCACGTTTGTCTTCAATGGCTCCCAGCTCGTCGGACCAAAACGGCGCGGTCGGCACGGCGGCGACGTTGCCTGCAAATTCCGGCAGCAGCGACGGAGCCGTCATGGCCTCGCGGAAGGCCACGACATCAGCGCCCGCCTTTGCCCCGCCGACGCCCATCACGCCGATGACGAATGGCATCTTCGGCGCATTGAAATCCTTTCGCACGTCGCGGATGAAATGCGCGAGCAAATCCGAGTAAAGGGCGAAGCGGTCCGGCTTGTTGCCTGGATAGACGTGGCCATCGACCATGTCGTTCCAGCCTTGCAGCCACGCAAATCCCGCGACCTCGAATCCCTGCGCGGCATCGTATTGCGGATAGACGCGCTTCGGGTCGGCGAGCACCTTTTTCACATGCTCCATCATGAGTCGGTAGTAGTGACCGGTCTCCTTTGCCTTATCGATTTTCCACTGCTCGAGATCCTTCGGGATGCCGTGCCCCGTCTGCTTGGGATAGTTCTCTTTTTGAAACGAACTCAACTCATACGGCCCCGCGCTCGGCGGCCGGAAATCCGTGTGCAGGCTCTTCCCGCCCCACGCCGCCTTGATGATGAGCACCGGCTCGTCGAACGCCGCATCCATCGTGAGGCCAAAGGTGAACTCGGGACCGATATTCTTACCGGGCTTCGTGGAATCCTGCCCCCACATGGAGCCATAGCCCGCCGTGAGTTTGCCGTTGAGTTCGAAGTTCTTTTCGCCAGCGCCGGAGAGATATGAAATCCACGCCCCATCGCACACGGTAGGCTTTCCATCGGCACCGCGCATTTTTTTCAGCAACGGCGCAGTGACCTGATCATCGCCGATGTAGTCGAACGTAGCGATACTCGCAGGCCCTTCCATGTTGGACTGCCCCGCGAGGATGAAGACTTTGAGCGGCTTCGCTTGCGCAGGAAAAATGAGGACGAAGAGTGAGCTGAGGATGAGTGCGAGTTTCATAGTGCGGTGTGCCTATTGGGTTCGCGATGGCGGGGCAATCCAATGGTTGCGTCAGCGAAATGTGTTCGTCGTGCTCAAAAGCACGACGCTTGTTTCCGTTGTGCACGGGGACAGCTTGGAAAGCTGTCCTACTTTGCGCCTCCGCCGACTTCGCCCTATTTCAGCCGGACGAGTTCCGGCGTTTCCGTCGAGGCTTCGATGGCGGCGATGGTGTCGCGGACGCTCTTGGCTTTCACGAGCATGAGCTTCTTCGGGAAATCCTTTTCGTCGTTCTCAAAGTAGTCGCCGAGTTTTGTCAGCTCGGGGATGACGGCTTTTGCATGGGTGCCGTAGGTGAGGAGGATTTTCATCAGCTCGGGTGTTCGCTCCTGGCTGTCCCACGGGTTTTGTTCGCGGGTGTATTTCACACAGGCGGCGATTCCTTCGGCGATGCGGTGTTTTGCCAAAAGCTTGAGCCCTTCGACGCGGATGCCGTCGGCAAACATCTCGCCGCTCGGCGCGGGCGTGACGATAGCTTCGAGGATGGCGGGCATGAGCGGCTTGAGTTCGTCGTAACTGAGTTGCTTGTAAATGCTCCCGACTTCGCCGCGTGCGCGTCCGTCTTGGTTGCGCAGGCCGGCGGCGACGGCTTTGCGGAGGAGGTCGCGGTCCACGCCGTCGAGCGATTTTTTGAGCAGCGTGCCGAAGAGCGCGGAGCAAAGGTAGCGCTGTTCCATGGCGCGAGGGTCTTCTTTTGTCGGGCCGCGTGCGAGGCGCTCCAGAAGTTCCGGGACGGCGACGTTGGCGGGCTTGCCAATTTCGGCGAGGGCTTCGGCGGCCTGGATGCGCAGCCAGAGGTCTTCGTGGTTGAGCGCTTTTTGAAGTGCGGGGACTGCGGATGCGGCGGCTCCGCGCAGTGAGCCAAGGCCCTGGCAGGCTCCGTAGCGGGCGTCGAGGCTGGGCGATTCGAGCATTTTCAGCAGCGCGGGAATGGCGACGCTCTTTTTGCGTTCGAGGCCCGCGGCAGCTCGCTCGCGGACGGTGGGCGACCAACTGGCGAGGCGTGCGAGCAGTTGTTCTTCGCTGAGCGCATCGTAGGCGCTTTTGCGGTCTTTGTTGTTCCAGCCGCGCCCGTCGGCAATGAGCGATTGCGCGGCGGCGGCGGTGAGTTGCGGGACTGCGGCGGGGCGTTTTCCGGTGAGGTAGATTTTCTTGAGCGGCATGGCGTGGGCGAGCAGGTAAGCGCCCGTGCAGTCCCAGCCGGCGTAGCTGTCGTTGCTCGGCTCGGGCGGGCCTTGGTGCGCGAACCCGCCATCCCAGCGACGCGCGAGGTCGAAGTACCACCCGCCAAATTCCTGCATCCACGCACCGGTGGCCTGCGGGCCGGATTGCGCGATGCCGGGCATGGCCCAGAGCATGTTGAAGAAGTTGCCCGTGTGGCCGGTGTCGCGCTCCGCTCCGTGCGAGGCCACGCACATGCGGGAGAAAAACTCCGCGCCCTTTGCTTCGCCGAGCAGGCTGAAGAGGACGGCGACCATTCCGCATTTGCCGTTGTCTTCGTGCGTCTGCGTCCACGGTGTGTGGTCGCCGTAAGGGATCGCGCCTTTTCCAATATAGAAGCGTAGAAGCCGCGCGCTGCGCTCGATGGCGAGGTCGAGCGCCGCGTCCTTCACACCAGCCGTGCGGGCGAGCACGAGCGAAACGGTAAGCGGTACGCCGGGAGAGTTCATCATGCCGTACCCGCTGAGGCGACCGTCGGCAATCGCGAACCGGTGTCCCCAGGAGCCGACGGCGCTCTGGCCGTTGGAGGCTTCGAGCGCGAGGCGCTTCAAGCCGGGCATGACCGATTGGTCGCCCGTCGCGATGACGTATTCGGAGAGCAGCATCATCACGTAGCCGTAATACCAAGTCTGCATCGAGCCCGCCGAGAAGTCCGCCGCCCATTGCGCTTCCTTTTTGACGAGCGGCAAATACGCCGCGTCTCCGCTGGCCAGCAGCGCGAGCGCGTTGAGCGAGCGGGGAATCGAGTCGAGATTTTTCCCGTAGCCCGGTGCGGTCATTTTCGCGGCGAGCAACTTGCATCCCTGCTCAAGAACGCGCTTCGACTTCGGGCAGGCAAAAGGAGCGGTGGCGCTGTAAGAGCCGAGCACCGCGAGCTTCAGCAAGACTTCCTCGGACTTGCCCGCCCGCCAGCGTGTGAGCGCGAGTTTTCCGCCGCCCGCGTCGGATTCCGCCGCCGAGAGCGCCTTGCCGAATTCCGTTCGCGGGTCGTAGGAAAACGGCTTACCGCCCACGCCGAGCACGACATCACCGACCGCGAGAATGCCGTCGGCAGGCGAGCCGCTTTCGACTTTGGTGATGGCGATCTGCCGCGCATCGGAGGTCACCATCTTATCGCAAAACATCCAGCCCCGCGCGCCGGTGGCACCGAGATTCCAGTCGTGCTTTGCATTCGCGGGAATGGCCTCGCCCTTCGTGAAGTCGGGCATCGTCAGCTTGTTGCCGGGCGAAGCCGCAGTCGCCGGGAACGGTGCAACGAGGGCGGCGATGATTGCGATCGTGAGGAGTGAGAATTTCATCAGTTTTGTGTGTATGGTCGAATGGATTGGCGAGTCGTCATTGTGGACCGCTGGTCTGCGCGATGGTCGCCGGGGCGCGTTTGAGGAGGGAGTCGCTCGTGAGCAGCGAGACGAGCAGCGCCTTGTAGCTGCCGTTGCTCTCGACGTAGGCGCGGTCGGCGTCTTGCAGCGTCTTGGCATCGGCGAGGCTTTCGTTTCGCCCGAGGTAGTAGCGGAAAACGTGGCGGATGAAGACCTGCCGCACGCGCTCGGACGCGGCGAGCTTCTGCACCAGCTCGCGCGGGTCGCGCACGGGGCCGTCGAGTTTGGCGTCGCCGGTGCCGGTGATGAGGCCCGTGGTGTCGAGCGCGGCGCGGCGCTCGATGGGGCCGAGGGGCTTGCCTTTTTTGTCCACGTTCGCGGCGGTGGCGGCGGCGTCTTCCACGAGTTCCGCGCTGCGGTGGCGTCCGTAGTGGTCGAAGTTTTCGAACGGCAGACCGAGGTCGTCCATGCGCTGATGACACTTCCAGCACGCCTCGGCGCGCGTCACCTGCATCCGGTCGCGCAGCGTGCGATGGCGGTCGTCGGGGACTTGCGCGGCGAAGCCGATGGGCAGGTCCGGCACGGTGCCGCCAAGCAGCCGCTCTCGGATGAACTTCGCGCGGCGCACGATGTCGTTGTCGAAATTTCCACTCCATGCCACGAGCCAGCTCGGCTGCATGAGGATACCGAGGCGCGTGTCTTTCGCCAGCGTCACGGGCTGCTCGGCAGTCCACTCTTCGATGCCGTAGAGTGACTCGATCCCCGCTTTTCCTTTCTCCGTCCGCAGCTCGGCGCGCACGAGTTCATCCAGCCGCGTCTGCTTGTTCTGCTTGGTCGTCACATTCACAAACGACAGCGGCGTGGTGAGTAGCTCCCGCAAAACGTCGCGATCTTTTTCGAGGATGAAAAGGACGAGCCGTTCGGTGTCGTTCACATGCTGGCGGGGCATGTGCAGGAGGTCCTTCGGACTGTCCTTGAAAACATCCGTCGCGTTCGCGTAGCCGAAGTATTCCCGGAAGAAACCTAGCAGGCGCGGCTTCTTGAATTTCGGATCATCGAGGATGCGCCGGACGTGTTCGGAGAATTGCTCCCGCGTCACGAGCGCGCCTTTTTCCGCCGCCTCGAAAATGCCCTGCTCCCGGCGATTCCCCAGCGCGAGGCTGATCGCCGTCGCTGTTTCGCGCGGCGTAAGTTGGTTCGTCGCAGGGTCGCCGAGTTCCTGGCGGAACATCGCATCCGAGCGCAGCAGCACTGCCGCGAGCATCGTCTTCACCGCGCCGGGATGGTCGCCGGACTTCGCGCATCGGTCGTAAAGTGCGAGCAGCCGCGCGACTTCATCGTCCGCCGCGCTACGAGCGAGAGCAGCGCGAAATTGTATCTGCACCGCCTTCTCCAACTGCGCGCGCGTCGGCGTCACCGCCGGGTCCATCAGCTCTACAAACTCGCGGCGCGCATCGTTCTTCCCGCGCATCTTGCCGTCCACGAGTTCAAACGCGCACTGCACCTCCACGATGGCGGCGGCGTTGCGCGCAAGCACCTCCACGCTCGGCTCATCAATCACTGCCAGCTTTGCGTAGTCCTTGATTCCGCGTTCCGTATTCGCCGTGAAAGGCTGCACGAGGCCCCTTGCCTTCTCGGCCTTAAGCCCGTCCACAAACCCCATGTAAGCATCGGGACTCAGCCGCCACAGCCTTGGTGCGGGCGGCGTGACCGCGCTCGCCGGACTGCCAAAGAGCAACTCGTGCGGCACGAGATTACCTTGGTTCGGACGCCGCTGCGCGTGCCCGCCCATCTGCTTGGAAATCCAACCCACCATCGCGCTCTTCTGCGCATCCGTCGGCTGTTTCTCTTTCTTCGGCGGCATCTCGCCCTCGCGGATTTGGTCCAGCACCACGCTCCACCGCTCGGCCTCCTTTGCAAAATCGCCCGTCAATCCATCCAGCCGAATATCGCCCTTCTGCTTCTCCGCGCAGTGGCACTTCGTGCAAAACTCGCCGAGGAATTTTTGCGGCGCCGCCGTCTCCGCCGTCGTGGCGGCGTGGGCGGAAAGCGTGAACGCCGCCACGGCGAGCGTAAAAGTTTTCATGGCGTGAATGCGCATCGGCGTATGGGACGGTGAGTGTTTGCGCTATGCCAGCAACTCACTGATGATCCCGCTTTGCTCAATGTCGCGCAGGCCGGGATCGGGCAGGCCGAATTTGTCGCGCGGCTTGCCCGCCGCTTGCAGGAGCGTGAGGTAGAGGTTTGCGAGTGTGCGGTGTTTTTTCGCGGCGTAGGGCGGCATTTGCAGGTAGCGGCCACCGGGCTTCAGCCGCCCCGCGAGCCCGCCGAGCAAGAGCACAGGCCACTCTTTTAGCCTCGGGTGATGCGCCTCGCCGCTGTCGCTGAGATACACGATGAGCGTGTTATCGAGCATCGTGCCGTCGCCCTCGCGGATGCTCTGCAAGCGCGCGGCCAGCGCGGCGATGAGCTTGCAGTGGTATTGCCGCACGATGATGAAACACTCCTCCGCGCTTTTGCCCTCCACGCCTTTGCCGTGGCCGTTTTCGTGCCCATCAATCGGGATGCCGAGGTCGGGCCACGAGAGGTACTGCTGCCCGCCGCCGCCGGAGGAAATGGTGAGCACATTCGTCAGCCCCGCGATGAGCGCGGCGGTGCCGGTTTCAAACTGCGCTTCGAGCCGGTTCACCTCGGTGGGCTTTTGAAATTTCTCATCCAGCCCCGGCATGGCCGCGCTCAGTGCGGGCTGGATGCCTTCGATTTTCCCCTGCCGCGCGTGCAGCGTCTCGAACGCCGCGAGATACTGATCCAGCTTCGCACGCTCCTCGCCCACGAGCGTGCCCCGCGAGCGACGCACATCGTCCGCCATGAAATCGAGGAGGTTCGTGCGGTTGTCGAAATCATGTCGGCTCGTGCCGCCAGTCACGCTCGCGAAGAGGTTCTTGAACGCCTGCTCCGGCGAGCACTGGATGGGCAGCGCCTTGCCCGGCGCGCTGGCTGAAATTTGATAGTTCAGCGTGTTTTCCATCCGCGAGAGAATGCCGAGGCCGACATTTTGAATGATGCCGGGACTCGCCTCGCCGAGCGCGCAATCAATCGTCTGCGCCATCGGCCCCTGGCTGCCGGGATAGCAGCCGAGCGCGCCATGATTCGTCGAGTGCCCGCCCGTGCCGCCCTCCGCGATGCGCCCCGACAAGCCCTGGATGATCGTGAGCTGGTCCGCAAACGGTGCCAGCGCCGCGATGGGCGCTGCCAATTCCTGCCCTGCGAGCCGCGTCTCCTCGACGACTTCATTCTTCGGCAGCTCGAAATTTCTCCGCTCCACCATGCCCGGCAAAAGCAGGTGATTCGGATTGATGCCGTTGCTCTGCACCACAAACACAAACCGCTGCCGCACCGCCCCCCGCGCTCCCGCCGCGTGCGCCGCAAGCTGCGAAAGAACCGGCCCGAGCAGCGTGGCTCCGGCTCCGAGTGTGATGCCCATCAGGGCGTGGCGGCGTGTGATGGATGTGTTCATGGAATCGGAAATCTACGGGCCTGTTTCAATTCTTGAAAAATTAGCCACAAAGCGCAACGCCATATTCGACACAACGGATTTCAATTTCACGCAGGCCTTGGTTTCGGCGGCGATTTCTTGCCGCGTAGATTGAAATTTTCCCTGCGCGCTGTGCGGCGGCACTAAGGGTGCGCCACGGATGCTCGCTTGCGTCCAAGTGGAACCCTCTAGCCGTGAAATGCAGCAACACGCGGGACTCTCAAAGGCAACGTGCAGAGAGTAGGTTTCATCACTTCGCCGCTTTGAATTGTATCAGTTCCGCGATCGCCTCCGCGAGTCCCTTGCCGACGCCGCCGAGGATTTTCGCAGAGCCTAGGTAGTGGAACTCCGCATTTGAAATGCCTTTCTCCATCACCGCTCGCTCGCGCTCTGTGAGACCTTCGGTGCGCATCTTTTCCAGCGCGGCTTTCTCATCGGCGGGTGTCAGCTTGCTCTCGGCGGCGAGCTTCTTGGCCTTCTGCCGGATGTCGCCGTCCTTCTTTTTCGCGGCTGTCAGTTCCTGGTCCCAATACTTCTCCGCCAAAATCGCGGCGACGTTGCCTTTAAACTCCGGCAACTGAGCCGGTGCGGCCATGGCGTTGCGGAAATTGTCGTGCGTGGGTTTGTAGCGCATCTGGTCGGGACCATACTCGGCAGTGGGTCCGCCGACGCCGAGCACGGCGATGGCGAACGGCATCTTTGGCGCGTTCAAATCCTTCCGCACATCGCGGATGAAATGCGCCATCGCCGTGCTGTAAGCATCGTAGCCACCGGGCTTGTCGCGGTTCGGATAAGTGCCGCCGTCCACCATGTCGTTCCAGCCTTGGAACCATGCGAAGCCCGCGATTTCATAGCCTTGCGCAGCGTCGTACCCGGGCACGACGCGCTTCGGGTCGGCGAGCACTTTTTTCACGTGCTCGATCATGAGGCGGTAGTAAACACCCGTCGCCTTCGCCTTCTCGGCATTCATCGCGGCCACGTCCTTGCCCTGCTTTGCGAAACCAGCGAGTTGCGATTCGTTAAAGACATACGGCCCGGCGCCCGGTGAACGAAAATCCGTGTTGAGACTCTTCCCTCCCCACGAAGTCTTGATGAGCAAAATCGGCGCGTCGGTGAACTTCTGCATATAAAGTCCGAACGTGAACTCAGGCCCGATCTTTTCCGTCGTTGCACCAAAGCCCGCCGTGAGCTTTCCGGTCTGCTCGGTCGTGTCGTCCTTCGAGCACCCGATGGACGAAATCCACACGCGCTCGCAGACCTTCGGCTTGCCATCCGCCCCCGTCATTTCGGCAAGCATCGGCTTAGTCGCCGGGTCCATGCCGATGTGCTCCATGGTGGTGATCTTTGCGTGGCCCTGCATGTTCGATTGCCCGGCGAGGATGTACACCTGAAGTGGTTTTGCGTGCGTGGGAAGGGTGAAGGCGATGAGTGTGCTGAGGATGAAGGCGAGTTTCATTGTGCCCGTTGCTTTAGTCGGTTCGGAGCGGCTGAGTCAATGCCCCCATTCCCGGCGGCACGGGATACCACCGCGCATCGTCTGGCGACCTGCTTGGCGATCTCGCGGATTCGCCCGACGTAATCGAGATGGAGATTGTTCTCCACCGACACGCCGTGGCTGATGAAAGCGCTGACGTGAAAGCGGCGATTGAGGAAGTGAAGGAGAAAACGAGGGCAGTCGAAGGGCGGTGCGAAAAACTGACGGGCGTGCCGGAGAGATCGAAGAATCGGGGTAGAGATGCCATGGAGGTCGAAGTGACGCGATGGCGAGACTGAACACCGCAGCAAACGTGGAAAAGCTCCGAAGTTGTCGCCGCCCGTAAAGCAGCAATTGACCTGAAGTTCGAGGTTCGGATACACGCAGCGCATGGGACTGAACGGCCGAGTGAACAGTGAAGCAGGGATTTATCAGGGGGTGGTCCGGGGAATCAGACGAGGAGTCACTCCGTGAACATTGTTCATCGGTCCGGACTTTTTCTCCCTGCCCACGAGCTCTGGCTGGACCCTCAAAAGGCCAAACCGTTTGCGTACGTGTCCCACGCTCACAGCGACCATACGGCGCGGCACAAGGCGGTTTTTTGCACTCCGGAGACTGCTGCAATCATGCGCCAGCGGCTCGGCGGCAACCGCACGGAGCAAACTGCGGCGTTTGGTGAAACCACTTCACTCCTCGGCGGAAAAGCCACGCTCCTATCCGCCGGCCACGTGCTCGGTGCGGCACAGTTGTTCTTTGAAAGCGATGCAGGCTCGATGCTTTACACGGGCGATTTCAAAATGCGTCCCGGTCTCAGTGTCCCGAGAGCGGAGTGGTGCACTGCGGACACACTCGTGATGGAGACCACCTTCGGCCTGCCTAAATACCGGATGCCGCCGACCTCCGAAGTGCTCGACGCGATCATCGCCTGGTGCCGCAGGCAACTTGACGAAAACACGACTCCTGTTCTTTTCGCGTACTCGCTGGGTAAAGCTCAGGAACTCGTCTCCGCGCTGATCGCCGCGGGCCTCACGCCGATGCTCCATGAAGCGGCGTGGAAAATCTGCGAGCTTTACCGGGAATTTCTCCCCTCGTTTCCCGCAACTTATCGCCGCTGGAAACCTTCCGAGTGCGAGGGCCATGTCGTCATCTGGCCGCACACGCGCGATACCGGTGAGATGGATCGCCGATTCGGAAAATACCGCTCCGCCGCAGTCACAGGCTGGGCGGTTGAGAGCGGCACCAAGTTCCGCTACGGGAGCGACGCGGCATTTGCGCTGAGCGATCATGCCGACTACGACGAATTGCTGCGCGCCGTCGAAATCGTGCAGCCGAAACGAGTGCTCACCGTGCACGGCTTTGCGGCGGAATTCGCCGCCGACCTCCGCCGCCGGGGCGTGGAGGCCTGGGCTCTCGCGCAGGAAAACCAGATGGAACTGCTTCTCTAAAACGGCGGAGCTTACCGTCCGCCGCGGCCACCACCACGCTGGGCGGGTGCAGCAGCACCGCCGGCGGCTGGCGCAGCGCCAGTCGCTCCGCCGCCACGACCGCCAGGTCCGCGGAATCCATTTCCGCCGTCCCGCTGCGGTGCGACGGCCTGCTGCTTCACTTCATCAGGCAGACTCGAGGCCGCGATGATGGCTGGTCCGTTCGCCGGATCCGCCTTTACCAATTGCGGCCCTACGCGCTGCGCGGTCCGCGCCTGACGCTCAGGGTCGGTAATTGTCGGAATCATGCTCCAAGCCTGCTTGGGATCATCCTTGGAAAGACGCTGAATGATTTCGCTGCGCGCCGAATCCATATCGGGGCTCGCGGGCTGGCTGCCTACGTAAGCGCTCGCCGCGGCAAAGTCTGAATTGGCCCATGTGTCAATCACCCTGCCGAGGGTACGACGCTTCGTCTCGCCGGTCTCCATTTTGGACACCCACTGCGTGGTGCCCAATGGATCCTTGCCAGCCAGCTTTTCAGCAGTCTGCTGGACATATTGATCGCGATAGGCTCCGGATGGGAGCGAATCGGCATACGCCCTCGCCGCGTCCGCGCCTTTTTGAGCAATCATTTCGCCCGCGAGCGTATCGACCATCCGATCACCGAAACGCCCGATTTCCATTGTTGATGCGGTCGAAAGAGCCTTGTCCAAATCCGATTTGGCCATCTGGCTCACCACACTAAGAAGCGCGAAGTTATCTTTCGGCGCGTCCTGCTGGTCGCCGCCGGGACCGCCACCAGGCCCACCTGGGCCACCACGGCCGCCGAAGTCCATCGTGATATTTGCGCCTTCGGTCTTAGCCCATGCCAGCGCCGCCTCCGGCGAAAGGCGGGTCCAGGTCCGCAATGCCGAACTCGTCGCCATGAATTTCTCGCCGCCTTCCAGCTTGGTCGAATAAGCCATCGCGCTCTTGGGGTCGAGTTGCACGTATTTCGCCATCAACATCGAAATCTCCGTAAAGCGTCCGCCACCGAAGCCTGGGCCGCCACGACCGCGACCACCGCCAGCCATGATGACTTTCAGCGCCGCTTCGATGTCCGCCGGCGAATTCAATGAATCAAGGAGCTTCATGAAATTCTGCATACGGAAGAGCTCGTCCTCCTGCGCCATCAGTCGCTTCAGCCAGTCCTCCAGCGGCTGGCCGCCGGTGACTTCATTGACGGTCGGCGCTGTTCCGGTTTTCGCGGTCGCTTCCGATGAAAATACACCGCCCACACGGCCATCGCCGCCAACATTGACGCCCTCCTGACCGCTGCTGCCGGAAGTTGCGACTGGCTTTGCAGGCGTTACAGGCTCTTCAAGCCAGCTCGAAATCCGGCCTACGGAAAATGCGAGCACGGAAGTAAGAAGCCATGCGCCGCCGATGAGTGCGACGCGCTTTTTGTCGTTGGATTTGATAGGTGTGGGCATTGGATAAAGGTGGTTAAGGTCAGAGTTTCGGACGGGAGTTAAACCAACCTGACCCGCCAAAGTTGCAGCAATGAAGCGAAGATTTTTCGATCGTGCTTCGGAGTTGCTTCCGGGGGGCCGATTCGGCATGCCTCGGCAATGAATCTTCTTTCCATCGAAATCGGCGGTTCCAAGCTCCAGATTTTCGCAGGGAACGCAACCGGCGAAATTCTTGAGCGGTGCCGTTTCACCGTGAACCGTGATGAAGGCGG
Source organism: Verrucomicrobiaceae bacterium (assembly GCA_031374705.1). Lineage (GTDB taxonomy): Bacteria > Verrucomicrobiota > Verrucomicrobiia > Chthoniobacterales > Chthoniobacteraceae > SXWH01. The sequence continues at coordinate 20,820 of JANMGP010000166.1, forward strand.
CGAAGGCATCCGTGCGCAAATCGCCGCGGCTCTTCCGGACCTGATCTCCCGATGGAAGCCCGCTGCGATCGGCGTGGGCTACGGCGGGCCGGTGGACTGGAAAACGGGCCGCATCAAGTGCTCGCACCACGTCAAAGGTTGGGATGATTTCCCGCTCGGCGAATGGCTGGGAGCGCAGACGGGCCTGCCGGTTTTTGTGGAAAATGACGCCAACGTCGCAGCGCTGGGCGAGGCTATTCACGGTGCGGGTAAAGGGCAGAGCCCTGTCTTCTGGGTGAACAGCGGCAGCGGAGTCGGCGGCGGACTAGTCGTCGATGGGCGGCTTTATCATGGCGCTGTGCCCGGTGAGATGGAGATCGGGCATGTCCGGCTCGATCAAGATGGGACGATCGTGGAGGACCGGTGCTCAGGCTGGGCCGTGGATCGCGCCGTCCGCGACGCCGCGCAGAAGGAACCAGACTCCGTGCTCGCGCGGCTCACCGCCGGGATGAAAGCGGGCGGCGAAGCGCGGACGATTGCGCCCGCTCTCGCTCAATCGTGCCCTGTCGCCGACAGGGTGCTCACGTCCGCAATGAGTAATCTGGCGTTTGCGCTTAGCCATATCGTACAGCTCGTGCATCCCGAAATCATCGTCGTCGGGGGCGGGCTCCATCTCATCGGCGAGCCTATGCGGAAGCGAATCGCCGACGCTCTGCCACGCTGGGTCATGTCTGCATTTGGAGCGCCGCCCGTCGCGCTGGCGAAGCTCGGCGAGGACTCCGTCCCCGTAGGCGGACTCGCGCTCGCAGCCGGGCGCTTCCGCGGTGAACTTTGATTCGCTAAAGCGGTCGCCGCCGCACCGCGAGCAGCAGAAAAAGCCCGATGATACCGAGGACCGCGAGCGTGAACATCGAGCCGAGCGCACGCTTCACTTTCACCGGCGTGGCAGGCGCGGGCGCAGGTGCCGGCGGGATCGCCACGAGCACGGATTCCTTTGGCTCAGCGGGCTTCACTACGACGGATGGATCGCGCTCACCGTATGCCGCGAGGAGCTTGTCCCAATCGGCATCAATAAGAAGATCCCATCCGGGATTCAACGCCTTCACTTCGCAGGAACACGCGCCGCAGAGGAATTGCATGGCTTCCGTGATTTGATCTTCGTCCATCTTCGACGCGGGCCATGCGCCGAGCGCGCGCCCGCGGCCAAAGACCGGCACCAGAATCGGCTCATCCATCGGTAGCCGCGCCCGCTTTGGTCCCAGCAAGCATGGCAAAAACGCAGCCTCAGCGGGATCGTTGCGGCGAATCACGAGCGTCGAAAACTTCACAGCAAGCACGGGTCCGGGACCCATTTTGCTCGTCGGGTCGTTCGGGTCGATTTTCGGAAGCGCGATAGCGTTTTCGAGATAGCGCAACCGCTTATCGAGAGCAGCCACCGTCGCAGCCGTATCATCGCCGACGACGACCCACACCGACGTGTCTCCATTCGTGATACGTCGGGCAATTTCCTTCCGGACCGGCGAGGAAACCAGCGCAGTCAATCCGGCTTCATCGATAGCTCCGGTCCACATCGGTTCACCGTCGATGTGCGGGAAAAAGAGCCGCGCGTCCGTGGTCGTGGTTCCCGCTGCGTCACGGACAATATCAAGATTCGGCGCGCTGGCGGCACCGAGCGAATCGATGAGGCGCTGTGGCGAAGGTGCCGCCGCGGGCACTTCCAGACGGAAACGGTCCGGAGCCCAGCGATCCAGCGCATAGCGAAAGACCGGCACCGAGCACGGCAGCGCCGTGGACGCGGCCAGCAGACAAACGAGGATTGCGCGGACGATGGTCATTTTTTCTCGAGTCCATAGCGCGTGATGCTGCCATCGACATCGGAAACATACACCGCTCCACGGGCGATGGCCATTCCATCCCACACCGGCGGCTTGTCCATTTTCATCGAGTCCGAGGTCTCGCCAGTATCGGCATTTACCGCGTGCATCACCGCCCCGCGTTTACCGTCGAGCGCTGCGTCTTGTTCCGCGAGTTCACCTTGGATTGCCGGGTCTTTTTGCGTCATGCGCTCGAAAGCGTATTCCTCATCCACGAGGTCCGGCGGCCCCGCGAGGAAGACGGTCTTTCCCGCCATGGCCATCGCCCGTGTGACCACCGGAACGAATCGCTCCCACTCGTGCTTCACAAATGCTCCGCCACCGGCAGCGTTGCCGCCTTTCTTGCGCTTCCCGCCTTTCACCAACGGCTCGCTCGCCTTGAACCACAGCGCCGCGCCGGAGCCGCCGCGGCCTTTGCCAGTTGCGACTCCGCTCGCGATTCCGTGGATGCCGTTTACCGTCACATCACGCGCGTCGCCCTTGTCGAAATTGCACGCCACGACCGCGTCTGCGGGCGGCCCGTCTGCGTCGTAACGTTTTACGATTTCCTCCGCAGACATCGCGCGATGCGTGATGGAAAAACCGTCCAGCAGCCCGGTGTATCCAAAGTCCTCGTCGTATTCACCGACACTGCCGCCGCTGTCTCCGCCGAGTTCCAGCGGCTGCTTTGGCATGGCCTTCAGTGGCGACGCCGCACCTTGCGCGACGAGCTTTCCATCGACGTAAATCTGCGCCTGTTCCGCGCCAAGCACGGCTGCGAGATGATACCACTTTTTGCCCGGCTCGATCGGCGCGGGCAGATTGTGCGGGAACTCCACCTTCACGAGCGCATTTGCCGAGCGAATCTCGAACACCGGCTTCCCTTCGTGCAACGAAAGCGCGTAGCCGTTCGCCGGTCCGCCAAATGCGACAACCACACCGTCGCCGTCGTCCGGCAACACCCACGCCTCCACCGTCAGCCCTTTGCCGGTCGGGTCAAGCTTCGGACTCTGAGGAAAGCGCACGATTGGCAACTGCGGTCCCACCGCCTTCTTTGCTGGCGCGCCTTCAGCAGCGGGTGCAGTCACTTCATTCGCAGCATTCCGGCTCGCGGCGAATAGCTGGTGCTCCATCGTCGTCGTCCATTTGTAGTACTTCGACTCGCGTCCATAGCCGTACACTTTTGCATCATCGAAAACGAGGATGCGGCCCGCCGGCGCGAACTTTCCGGCTTGGTAGTATCCGTTGTGCCCGCCCGAGAAACTCTTCCCGTAAACCCAGTAAGCCCGGTGAAACCACGAGTCATCGAGGAAGCCCATCGGCGCGAAAATATGCGAGCCCTCGCCCTTTTGCGCCGCACCCTGCGCGATGGCGTTACCGCTCACCGGACCAATGTCCACGCGCTTTCCGTCCGCGCCGATTTTCTGAGTGCGCAGGTAGGTCCACTTGCCATCACTCGATAGAATGTCGTTGAGCCCCACCGGCATTTGCAGCGTCTGCAACCGTTCCTGAATGTCCCGGCCATTCTCCGGATCGCGGTCATTATAGACCTCCTCGACGAGCTTCTTGCCAGACAGTGCGTCGAGGCTGATGAATCGCATTCCTCCATCGAGAAAAATCGAGCGTCCCGCGACGAGGTGTACTTTCCCATCGGTGACGAGCACACTGCCATGCACCGGCCACACGCTTTCGATTTGCTCAAACGCAAAGTGCCTGCGGTCAGCGGGCGCAGCCTGAAAGCGCCACACCAGCGCCCCGTCGCTCTCGCGCAGACAGTAAACGAAGCCGTCCATTCCGCCAAAATACACGCGTCCTTCGTGGACCGTCGGCGGAGAATCAACCCTCGCACCTGCGGTGAAATGCCACGCCGCTTTCCCCGTCTCGGCATCCAGCGCATGGACCGTGTGCGCGTCCACTTGCGCCACGTACACACGACCATTCGCGATCGTTGGCGCGCTCAGCTTTCCGCCGAGCTTCGTGCTCCAAGCGGCGTCCATCGATGGCAGGAGCGCTTGATTCGTAAAGCCGCTCCGCGAGGCGTCGTGCCGATACGTCGGCCAATCCCGCACATCCGCAGCAGTCTTGTTTTCAAAACCATACGCCGGCCCCTTCTCCAGCCGCGCTTCGTCCGATTCCGGCTTCGGCCACGGCTTCCCGCTCGCAGGTGCCAGCGCATTCATCCCGTCCAGTTTCGCCTCCGGATAACACGCGCAATTGTGCGGGCCTGCATACGTCAGACCGTTTGCCGGAATGACTCCGTAGAGACATGCGCCGCGCACCCAGTGATTGATGTCCCAACTCTGCTTGTCGAGGTCCACATACTCGATGCCCGTCCGGGACGGGATGATGAATTTCTCCGTCGCCTTCGCGATGTAGCAGCGATGGTGAAACCAGTAAGTCTTCACGTCCGGAGGGAAGCTCTTCTTCACTTCCCCCGTCAGCAAATCGCGCCCGGAAAAAACACCATCCTGCCCGCCGCTCAGCGTGCCCGCGTTCCACACCAGACCACCTGCCACGATGAGATCCTCCGGCGAACGGTAACCGCTCTTTTGATGTGGAGCTTCCCACAGCCGTTTTCCCGAGACTGCGTCAAATCCCGCCTGCTCGCCATCGCCGCCCGCATACAAAATCGTGTCGCCCGTGATGAGCACGCGCGGGCCGTAGTTGAATTCGAAGAGCTTCCGTTTCGATGCCGGCTCGCTCGCCCACTTCTCGTCGCCGGATTTCGCGTCGAGCAGCACGAGTTTGTCGCCATCGTGAAACACCACCCGCTTTTCATCCGCCGCGAGCGTCAAGGGAGCAATCTTCGCATCGTTTCGACGCCAAAGCACCTTCCCGCTCGCCACATCGATTGCTACGAGATTACGCGGCTTCTGGTCCCAGCTAAACTCCGTCTCCACGCGCTTCTGGTCGCCGGTATTCAGCTTTGGCGCAAACTCCTCCAGCACGTAAGGACGCGGATTCACCATCGCGTAAAGAATCCCGTTCACATGCAAAATCTCCTCCGCCCCTTTCGTCTCCGGCAGCTCGCGCAAAGTCACGCCCGTCGCCGCATCGAGCACGCTCACGGGACCATCGATCTCCAGCGTCACGAACACCTTGTCCCCGGCCCCCACCAGCCGCCGCGTCAGTTGCGTCGGCCCGGATTTCAGAGGCCACATGTGCGTCTGCCATTTTCCGATGTCGCGGCTCCATAGCGGCACGCCGTTGTAAGCATCGCGGGCATTCAGTTTCCAATGCGCCGGAAGCAGCGCCGAAATCCGCGAGCCTTCATCCATGATCGTGAAAAGCCGCCCGCCGCTCGTCACCTGCGCATTCGTGGAAGAAATCCGGTCATGATGCCGCGACCACCGCGGCGAGCCCAGCCATTGCAGTCGATCCGGCGGACCCACCACATCATCGTGCGAAGTCGCGTTGCCCTTCGCGTCGTAGAAATAATGCGACCATTCATCCAGTCCCTTCGGCACCTGCTTTACCGACTTCTCGCCTTTCACGATCGCCACGCCGCCCGGCACGAGCACCCGCTGAATCTCCTCCATCGCCAGCGCGCCCGGCTCTTCCGCGATCAGCAAATTGACCACGCCATCGATATACGGCAGCGATTTCCCATCGAAGCGCTCCGCCGCGACATCTCCGTAAATCCCCTTCCCCAACAGCACACTCCTCGCCGCAGCCACGCGATCCGGATCTGTATCCAGAACCTGAACCTGCGTACCTGCGTTCAACTTCAGCGTCGCCGCCACTTCTGCATCCGCCCCCAACCGGACGACAAACCCGTTCTTGATGCCCGCCTTTTCAAAAAGAGAGCGCGCGTCTTCCGCAGGGGCCGCAAAACTTGAGCCGGCAAGACCAAGAGTGATGAAAGAGACTGGTGAGATTCGCATAGAGTGTCCGAAGGAATAGCCAGCAGCGGATCGATTCGGACGCAAGCTTTGCGTTCACTGACTCGATTCGCCGACGGTTAATCCCCGCATCACAAGGCGCGCTCGTAAATCCTGTAAGTCTTGTAAACCCGTCCGCCAAACGGTTCGAGCAGTCGTCGCATCATGACGTTGTCCTCCAGAATCCACGACGCTTCCGCGTGTATAAAGCCGAGCCGGAGACAGGTTGCCAGACACTCTGCCAACATCACTGCCTCGATGCCACGGTTTCGATACGTGGCTTTCACACCGAGCGTGACGATTCGACAACTTGCCGGAACCTTCCGTCCCAGCACGTAAGGAAGCAGCCCGAGAACCCTTGGTGTCCAAAGGCTGCCACGCAGCGGCTTGATGGCTTCGTTGAAATCCGGCACCGCAAGCATGAATCCCACGGGTTCGCCTGCCGCCTCCGCGAGCCAGACCAATCCATCCACGAGCAGCGGTTTGAGGCGCGCTGCCAGAAAATCAATTTCTCCATCCGTCATGGGTATAAATCCCCAGTTCTTCTCCCACGCAGAGTTATAGACCTCCTTAATTTTTACGAGATCCGCAGCGAGCGATTTCCGGCTCACGCTCTTGAACCGAAACTCAGGATTCCGCCGCCGCGTTTTCGCCGCGATCCGCTCCAGTCGCTCACGCGGACTCCCGGCAACTGCGACGTGGAACGCCAGCAAGTCCTTCGCTTTCGTGAATCCTTCGGCCGTCACCAAGCCCTCGTAGTAGCGCGGGTTGTAGGTCATCATTATCAACGGCGATGCGTCGAATCCGTCCACGAGCAAACCGCACTCGTCATTCGTCGTAGGGTTCATTGGGCCCATCACACGACTTTGACCTTTTGCCCGCGCCCAATCCAGCACGGCAGCGAATAGTTGTCTGCTTGTCTCGGCGTTGTCTTCGCACTCAAAGAAGCCGAAAAATGCGGACCGTTCCTGATGGGTTGCATTGTGGTGGTGATCCAGAATGCCGGCGATGCGCCCCACGTCCCGTCCATCCCGGCGGGCGAGCCAGAGCTGCATTTCGGCATGCTGAAAAAGCGGATTCGAATCGGAGAAAACCTGCTTCAAATCCACCAGCAATGGAGCCACCCAGTGGGGGTCATCACGGTAAATAGCGGAGCTGACATTGAGAAACCGTCTGACGTCACGCGAGGCCCGTGAACAGGGCTCTATCTGCAAAGGTTGACTCATGCGGTTGTAGTGACGTGCGGGGTGTTTATCGATTCGGGTCTGTTTGGCGGACTCTTGGGGACACACGGCAAACAGTCAATCAGGCGCGCGAAGGAAATCTCGACGACCGGTCAAAAACCGTGGAGAATCTATCCATGAAGTCCATCTGGCTAATCGCGATCCTCGCCTTGCTGTTTGAAAATATTGGCAACGGAGAGGAAAAGAAACTCTGGGCGAAGTCCGTCGTGAATCAAAAGGCACCCGAATTAATCGTCGAAAAGTGGCTGACTCCGGAGCCAAAGCGCGAGGGCAAATTCGTATTGATCGATTTTTGGGCGACCTGGTGCGGGCCCTGCCGGAAAGCGATTCCCGAATTGAACGCACTCCAAAAGAAGTTCGGCGACAAGCTCGTCGTCATCGGTATTTCGGATGAGAAAGAGGAAGCGGTAAAAGCGATGAAGGAGCCCGCGATGGAATACACCGTTGCCATCGACACCCAGGCTCGCACCAAGAAAGCGCTGGAGGTCAAAGGCATTCCACACGTCATCCTCATCGACCCTAAGGGAATCGTAAAATGGGAAGGCTTCCCGTTCCTCGACGGGCACGAACTCACCGAAGAAGTCGTCGGCAAAATCCTCGCAGGCAAATGAACGAAGATTGGAAAACCGAGTTTCGGAACGTGTGGGAGCGCGGCATTGCCGCCTGGAAGGCCGGGCGCAATTCGGCACACACGATGTTTGCCCCCAAGGATGTGGCCTTCCTCGCGAGCATTGGCTGCACAGCGCAGGAACTATTCGATTTCGTCGATGATTCCATGGGCTACGACGATGTCGATTTCGAGACCGTGCTCGCTGTCACCGCAATTCGGCGGGATTATTTCCTCAACGCGATGCACGGCAAGTTGAGCGGGCGCGTCGTACTGATGTCCGAGCTTCCCGCGAAAAGCGCGGCAGTGGACGGCATCGCATGGCTGCCGAGACTCATCGCCAAGGCGCGCATCAAACTCCGCGGCGAGATGAACCCGGACCTCATGTACGGCTGCGGGGGCGATCGCCCGTTTCTCCGCATGCACAACATGACGCTGCCGCAGTTTCTGGAACTCGTCCGCGACAATGGTGACAACGAGCGGGCGATTGTGGACGCAGTGAAAAAAGCGGCGACTCGCACGAGTGCGGTGTAATCCGACCCGAAGGACCGGGAGTATAAACTGAGGAAGCGTTACGCGCTTTGTTCCCGACCGCCGCTACAGCGAGTGGTTCCATCCGGCACCGATTCAATGCTTTTACCGCTAATCTTGGCCGCTATACCAACTCGTCTATCCAGCATCATTCGACCATGCACCCATTTCTAAACCGCCGCAATTTCCTCTCCCAAACCGCTACCGGCCTCGGCGGCATTGCGCTGGCACATTTGCTCGGGCGCGACTCGTTTGCGGCGGGCGGTCCGATTCGTCCAGACATCAATCCGGCCAATCCGAATGCTCCCCGGCTGCCGCACTTTGAGCCGAAGGCGAGGCGCGTGTTGATGATCTTTTGCTCGGGTGCGGTGAGTCAGGTGGATACGTTTGATTTCAAGCCGGAGCTGATCAAACGGCACGGGCAGCCGATGCCGGGAGGCGATAAGATCATCACGTTTCAAGGCGAGCAGGGAAACCTCACGAAGAGCCCGTGGGAATTTCGGCCGTATGGAAAATCGGGCAAGATGGTCTCGGACCTCGTGCCGAATCTCGGCGCGCTGGTGGACGACATGTGCTTCATCCACTCGCTCACGGGAAAGACGAACACGCACGGCCCCGGTGAAAACTTCATGGGCACAGGGTTCACCCTTGATGGGTTCCCAAGCATGGGCTCGTGGACGACGTATGCGCTCGGCAGTGAAAATGACACGCTGCCCGCGTATGTCGCGATTCCCGATCCGCGCGGTGCGCCGCAATCGGCGGGAAATTTCTGGGGCTCCGGATTTTTGCCTGCGGCGTTTCAGGGAACGGATTTCAATGCCTCGAATCCGCTGCGCAATCTCTCGCGTCCATCGGCGTTTTCGCCCGCGACGGATAAGGCGACGCGCGACTTTATCATCGCGCTCAATCGGCATCATCTCGAACGATTCCCCGGCGACACGGAGCTGGCCGCGCGCATTTCCAGCTACGAACTCGCCGCCCGCATGCAGCTTTCCGTGCCGGAGGTCGCCGACATTTCCACGGAGCCCGCGCACGTTTTGAAAATGTATGGCGCGGACCAGACGGGCGACGGCACGAAGAAGACGAAAGCAGCCTACGCAAAGAACTGCATCCTCGCGCGGCGGCTCATCGAGAAGGGCGTGCGCTTTGTCCAGCTCTTCAACGGCGCGTATCAGACCGGCGGCGAAGGCGTGAGTAATTGGGACGGCCACAAAGTTCTCGCGGAACAATACGTGAAGCACGGCGAAGTGATGGACCAGCCCACCGCCGCGCTGCTCGTGGACCTCAAACAGCGCGGCCTTTTACGCGACACGCTCGTCGTGTGGTGTACGGAGTTTGGGCGAATGCCGACTTTCCAAAAAGGCGCGAGCGGTCGCGACCACAATCCCGGCGGCTTCACCGCGTGGATGGCGGGCGCTGGCGTGAAGCCGGGATTCAGCTACGGCGCGACGGATGAGTTCGGCTACAAAGCCGTGGAAAACGTCGCGACCGTATACGACTTTCACGCGACCATTTTGCAAATCCTCGGGCTCAACCACGAGCGTCTTTCCTTTTACCACAACGGTATCGAGCGCCGCCTCACCGACGTGCACGGGCATGTGATTAAGGCCGTGCTGACGTAGGGCGTCGTCCCGGCGGAACCCATGTATGATTCCGCTTCGGCATGAACATCGCTTGAGCAGTTCGCATACAATGAAATCAAGCGACAGTAAACGAGCGGCGAGGTCCGGCATTCACATCGGTTCGCAACGCAATTCGCACAAAACCCCAAGTGTCAGCGCGTGCGCCGGAGCGATGCCGCGACCGGCCGGACCGGGGATGCTCAGGAACTAATTCATGGCCACGCGAATCCTGGGACTTTCAGCATTTTACCACGACAGTGCCGCGGCATTGCTCGTCGATGGTGAAATCGTCGCCGCAGCGCAAGAGGAGCGATTTACCCGAATCAGGCATGACCATGCGTTCCCGAAAAACGCTGTGGATTACTGCCTCCGCGAGGCCGGAATCGAAGCAGAACAACTCGACCACGTCGTTTTCTACGAGAAGCCGTTGCTCAAATTCGACCGTTTGCTGGAAACCTACCTCGCGTATGCGCCGTCGGGTTTGCGTTCCTTCATGATGGCGATTCCGCTCTGGTTGAAGACCAAGCTGCACCTTCCACGCGAAATCACAAAGGCGCTCGGCGGTCGCTACCAAAAGCGCATCGCGTTTACCGGCCACCACGAAAGCCATGCGGCGTCGGCCTTTTTTCCGAGTCCGTTCGAAGACGCCGCCGTGCTCACTCTCGATGGCGTGGGCGAGTGGGATACCGCCAGCATCGGACATGGACACGGCAACCGCCTAACCATCAAAAAGACGCTCTCGTTCCCCCACTCTCTCGGCCTCCTGTATTCGGCAATTACCTACTTCTGTGGCTTCAAGGTAAACTCCGGCGAGTACAAGCTCATGGGCCTCGCTCCGTACGGGAAACCGATCTTCGCAGAAGTGATTCGCGAGAAACTCATGACACTAAAGCCTGACGGTTCGCTCCGGCTAGACATGAGCTATTTCAATTACCCCCAAGGGCTCACAATGACGGCGAAGAAAATGGAATCCATCTTCGGCGGACCACCCCGCCAACCCGAAAGCGCGATCACAGAGCGCGAAATGGATATCGCCGCGTCTATCCAAAAAGTCACCGAAGACGTCGTGCTGCGAATGGCCATTCACGCGCGCGAACTCACCAGCGCAAAGAACCTCTGCCTCGCCGGCGGCGTAGCGCTGAATTGCGTCGCAAACGGCATTCTACTCCGGGAGCAAGTCTTCGAGAACATCTGGATTCCCGGCCCCGCCGGCGATGCGGGCGGCGCGCTGGGAGCAGCGCTCTTTACACATTACCAACTCCGCGGTGCAGCGCGCCAGCCCCGCGCCGGAGACTCGATGAAAGGCTGCCTCCTCGGACCCTCTTTCAGCGACGCAGAAGTCTGCGCCTACCTCGACGGCGAGGGAATCAAATATCACCACCACGTTGAAGAGCCCTCACTTTTGGACGCGGTCGCGCGGGAACTGAACGCGGGTAAAGTCATCGGCTGGTTCCAGGGGCGCATGGAATTCGGCCCGCGAGCGCTTGGTTCTCGCAGCATCATCGGCGATGCACGCAATCCGGGGATGCAGGCGCAAATGAACCTCCGCATCAAGTTTCGCGAGTCCTTCCGCCCTTTTGCTCCGAGCGTCCTTGCAGAGGATGCGGCGGAGTGGTTCGACCTCGAACATGAGTCGCCCTATATGCTCATCGTCGCGCCGGTGCGGGAGGAGAAACGGACCACGCTCAGCGAGGAACAGCGCAGGACTTTGCAAGACCCGGACCTTCGTAAACGAGTGAACGTCCCCCGCAGCGAATTGCCCGCCGTTACACACGTGGACTACTCCGCAAGGGTCCAGACCGTGGACGAAGCGCGGTTCGGACGCTACTATCGGCTGATCCGCGAATTCAAGCGCCAGACGGGTTGCGGTGTGATTGTGAATACCAGCTTCAATATCCGCGGCGAACCCATCGTATGCACGCCGCAGGATGCATATCGGTGCTTCCTCGCCTGTGAAATGGACGTGCTCGTTCTGGAAAACTGTATCCTCTTTAAAAGCGAACAACCGCAACTCACTGAAGCCGAGCGAGGGAAATACATGGAAAGCTTCACGCTCGACTGATTGCTCATGATTAATCCGTTCAAAGAGACCAACTGGAACCCGGACCTCGATCAGCGGCGGGCGTTTGCGCGCAGCCTGGTCATTGGATTCCCGTGCATCGCCGCGTTCTTTCAAGCGATTCAGTTGTTCACGGGAAACGGATTCAAACCGGGACTCTTGTGGCTCGCGATTATCGGAGCGGGAATCGGAATCGTGCTCTGGCTCATTCCGAAAATCGCGAAGCCGTTCTACGTCGTGTGGTTCGGTCTCGCCTGCACCATCGGAATCGTGGTGAGCAACCTCCTCATCGCGCTATTCTATTACCTCGTCATCACACCCACCGGCGGTATCATGAGATTGTTCGGACGCGACCCGTTGCACCGGCGGTTCGATTCCAGTCCCGAGACCTATTGGGACGAACCCGAACAAAACAAACCCGCAGAGCGATACTACCGCCAGTTTTAGCCCGAAACAACTTCACGGCATGAAAGACGAAGATCCCAAATCATTTGAAGACGCTGGCGAGAAGCCGGCGACCGGAATCGCAGCAGAGGTCCTCGCGCTGTTAAAACACAACCGGAAATGGTGGCTGATCCCTATCATTATCGTCCTTCTGATCTTCGGCACGATCTTGATTTTAGGAGGCACAAGCGCGGCGCCGTTCATCTACTCGCTGTTCTGATCGGGCTCTCGCGGGAAGAAACATACTACGACCACGGCCCGCGGATGTTGCCTACGAAGAGTGATGGAACAAATCAGCAGTAGGGCAGTCAATAGGTCAGTCTTCAGTCGCGCGGCTGAATACTGCCCTACTGAATCCCGACCTACTCGCGCCCATCTTTCCACGCCGGGCGAACCCGCTAGCCCGTCGCCTTCTTCTTTCGGGTATCGAAAATCGCCGCAAGGATAAAGCACCCCGCTGCGATGAAGATGCAGGAGTCCGCGACATTAAACGCGGGCCACGGATTCGCGAAGCGAACATGCAAATCGAACGACAGAAAATCCACGACGTAGCCGTGAATGATGCGGTCGGTCACATTACCAAGGATTCCGCCGAGCAGCAGCGCCACGCCCCATTTTGAAGGCTTGTCGGTGAAGATGTTCTTTTTCCAGGCAACCAGCAGACCGGCAAACGTCGCCATCGAGAGCACGATAAAGAACCAATTGTTCCCCGTACCGATGCTGAACGCCGCGCCAGTGTTCGCCCAATGGACAATCTGGAACCAGCCGGGAATCACATCCGTCTCCTTCGGCAAGAGCGCACCGTTCGCGATCACATCAGGAAAACGCTTAACATTCTCCTCGCTCGGAATCAGCGCATAGTGGGTGTAAATCCACCACTTCGTGAGCTGGTCGAGCAAATACGAAGGGATGGCGATGGCGGCGAGAAATTTCATAGATGATCGTCGAGTCTCCGGCGGATGGTTTCGGGGCTTTGACGAAGATCCAGGACGGCTTGAACGAATAGCCTTTCGCCCTCCACGGTAACGAAAACGCCGAAAGGGTAGCCGTGCATCACGAGCCGTCGAATTCGAATCCGCCCCGCAAATATCTGGGCCGATTCCGAGTGTGTGCCCAATTGCTGCAAAGCTTCCTCGAAATGCCGGTAGAACTCGTCAGCAGAATCTGGATTTCGGGCTTCAAGCTTGGCGAACAAATTGAGCGTATCGTTCTCCGCACCAGCAAGAATGACTACGGTCGGCATTGCCTGAGCCGTTCAATTCGCTGCTTCACTTCGTCCCACGTTGAGGCGGTCTCCGGATGCTGCCGATAGTGGGCCATCCGCGCTTCGAGTAGCGCCGCGATCGCCGAGTGGCTTTCATCATCGTCGCGCGGCAGCCATTCCTCCCACAGTTCCTCAACGAGTTGTGAGCGCTGTTGCGAATTGAGCTGCATGACCGCTGGAAGTGTTTCGAGAATCATGCTCGGACGTTATCGCGACAGGGCGAGTTTGCAAGGCCGCACAGCCGCTCGGAGAACTTGCTGCGCCATTGCGGCGGAGCTTCCGCTCCATTCTGCACCCAATACTCGGTGACGCTCGGAAGCTTTCCGTCGCGCTCGGTGAAGAAGGACGCGGCAACGTGGCGCGCGCTTCCGTGGATGATTTCGATCTGGGAAGTGGTGCCATTCACTTCATGGAAACGGCGGCGACAGGAAACGGCGGCGACAGACTGATAATCCGCTCGGCGCAGCCGGTGACCAGCCACCGTATTGGTGAAGCACGGAGGGCCGACAAGGTGTTTTCGTAGGTGGTCATGTTTGAAGCGCAGACGGAATGAACGAAGCAGCGCCTCGAAACAAGTGGGATTCACACATCCCGATGCCCTTCGGGTCAAAAAGAACCGCCGCCCGGACTTCATAGCCCGGGCAGCGGTTTCTTTGTTGGAGTCGATGTCGCGTTACGGGGTTGGCGGCGGAGTCGGCGTGGGGGTGGGTGTTGGGGTCGGCGTTGGCGTCGGGGTGGCGGATTTCTGGACGCGGCTCGCCGTTTTCCATCCCGTCAGCAATTCCGCGTTGTCCTTATAGAGGTTTGAAAAAATCGCGTTCAGCGTCTTCACCACTCCCTTGCCGGAGCGCAGATGCACGGGGATTTGCGCGGTGGCACCGGCGCGGTCCGAGAGCGCATCGCCCTGCTCGCCTTCGCTGTTCTCAAAGTTATCCGCCATTGCGCGCAGGCTCGCCGCCGTCTCCGTGTTGGCATGGCCGGCGAGTTCATCTGCGAGCGAAAGCTCATCGATCGCCGTGGCAAACGCGCGCAGCTTTGCCGCCAATTCTCCATCGTTGTTTCCGTGCGGCATACGGAAGCGGTCCATGATTTCCGGCGTCTCCTGATCTTCAGCCACAGCGGCCATTGTCCGGTTCACATTGCGCAGCGCTTCGAGCACCTCGGAGCGCAGGACGCGTTGAGAGCCCGTCTCCTCGCCAAAATCCCCGCCCGCCTGAATCGCCGCCGTCCCGCCGAGCGATGTGATGACGCTGCCAAACTTGCTCATCGCGCCGCTGTATTTGGAATCCACTAGGGAAACGCTGAATAAAGCGAGTTGAGGCTGGTTGTGAAACGAGGGGTGGTTGCGGTGGGAGTTCTGAGGTGGAAAATCATTGGGAAATCGCTGTTTTTGGCGCGTTTTGGCGCGATGCGGGCAGGGTCAGGCTGC
>JANMGP010000167.1:0-7220 GCA_031374705.1 Verrucomicrobiaceae bacterium
GCGCAACCGAATCCTCGCCGCACCTACAGCCGCAAGCCCCGCCGGAGCCGGGCAAATGTAGTGCAGAAAACTCGAGTTCGCCGCCCGGGGACCCGCATGGATGCGAGACCGGCCTCCGCGAAGTGCGGAACTTGGGTTAAAGGCGCGAAAGGCCGCGAAAGGGAATCCTCTTCCGTGTTTGTTTCCGTGTCTTCCGTGTCTTCCGTGGATTCCGTGGACAAAAATCGGCGCATCCGCGTCGGCCAGCGCATCGAGCGCCAGTTCGCCGCAAGCGTCTCCATGTCTTCCGGCATTGCCGCAGTGACTACCATGCAACTCTCCGGCCACCAGATATGCGCGGGATTTGCAAGCATGAGCGCCGTCTCTGCTTCCGGTGAGACAAGATAGGGGTAGGGACGGGGATGTTACTCCCCGCCCCTACTTCGCGCCATATCCGGCGACCGGTTTCCCGTCGTCGCCGAGTTTCCCGCAAGCCCAGAGCAGACCGCGCGTGACTACATCGAGATACTCGGGAGATTGCATCGTTTCGTTGCTGTGGCCGAGTGTGGTGCTGAAGACCCGCGCTTTCTCGTAGGTGTTTACCCAGATGACAAAATGGTCCGCTTTTGTGTCCTCGCCATACGCCTTCGCGAGAGGCACCGCGTTTGGCCAGACGAATTCGTTTTTATAAAGCTCGTCCTTCGCGTCGAGCCACTTTGCCGGAAAGCCCTTCATCACAGGATGCTCAGGCTTGATGTTTTCGACGTTGAGGTCGCGGTTTTTTTCGTGACTGCGCGACGTGATGCCGACGACTTTGCGCCATTCATCCGTGGTGCCCATGCGGTAGCTATGGCTCGAGCAGTGGAGCATCACGGCGGGGACGCCCGCTTTGTGCGCTGCGGTGATGCCTTCGATAAAGGCGTTGTCCTCGATGTAGCCGAAGCACTCATTGTGGATCACGATGTCGTAGCCCTTCCACCATTCGGGTTTTTCGTAAATCGATACGCGATGCTTCCGCTCGTCGGAGCCCTTTGGTGCCGATTCATGCACGATGGTCCACTCCACTGAAGCGCGTTTCGAGATGCCCTCACTGAGGATGAGCTTCTGTTTTTCGTAATCGTGGCAGCAGCCTCCGCAAACCATGAGCGCACGCAGCGGCTTTGGCTTTGGCTCCTGTGCGCGGGTGAATGCTACGAGCCCGGCGAGTGAGAGAATAAGTGCGGTGAAAAGGGTAAGAACGCGTTTCATAGTCCAGTGGTTACCGGCCCGACGTCCGGATGTCGAGGCGCGGCCTGATGGTGCTGCTGCTTTCTATCTCATTGCTGCCGGAATGCGGCTATTCATCGCTCGTTTGAAGATGAAGAGAAATTGTTTTTCAAGCACAGGCTCCGGCATGATGCCTGCTCTACTAATAATCTAATTTCCAACAACAATTATGCAAAAATACACAGAAACCTCTGCTTCATTTGAGCTTGCGGACAATTTCGCCGCCGCCGTTCCTTCGATGGAAAAACGCAAAGTCCTGCTTCTGGAGGACGATCCGCAGTTCAAGGAAATCATGAAGGATTTCCTCAGTACAAACGGTTTTGAGGTCACAGCCGTCCAGAACGGCGTCGAAGGCGTTCACGAAGTCCTCGCAAGTGATTTCGAAGTGATCCTTTGTGACATGATGATGCCGACGCTGCCGGGCGACATGTTCTACCGCGCTGTCGAGCGGATGCGTCCTCACCTCTGCGATCGGTTCATTTTTATGACGGGCCACCGTGGAAATCCAAAAGTGCATGATTTTATCCGCTGCGTGAACGGGACCATGCTCACCAAGCCTTTCCATGTGGACGACCTGCTTGAAATGATCGCGTTCGTGCAGGTGCGTGTGGCGGTCCATTAATCGCGAATTTCCCGCCACAGCATCCGTCGGGCACCGGGCGAATTCGATCCAAAGCGGTTTCTTTTCTCGACCGACGGTATACGATGCCTGAAGCTCCGCACGTGCTACGCCTCGTTTTACAACTAACCAAGGGCATCCTCCGCGATCAAAAGACGCGACGTAGCGTCATGTTCTACGTCATGGTCGCGGCGCTCGTAATGCTTTTCGCAGGCGTGTTCATTTCGGACCGTTGGGCTCGTGAGCATGTGTGGCTCTACATCGGCTACTGGCTGGTCTGCGCATGGCTGACGTTGACCGGGATGATGCTTGCGGTGTTCGATATTCTTTTGGTCCGGGCCGCCATGCGGATTCGCCGACGACGGATGGAGGCCGACTTAATCGGGAAGGAACCGGATCCGACCGACGAGGAATGATTCGGACGCGCAAGGAACTTGAAGCCGCGGAAGTGGCATTTCTTGCGCCTTACGCGCAGAAGTCTGGCGACTCGCGCGGGCGGGTGCATCCCGAACGCAAGCACCCCACTCGTTCCGAATATGAGCGCGACCGTGCGCGCATCATCCACAGCCGCGCGTTTCGGCGGCTGGAGTATAAGACGCAGGTGTTTCTAAACGGAACCGGCGATCATCTGCGCACGCGGCTTACGCATACTTTTGAAGTCGCGAATATCACGCGCATGATCGCCCGCTCGCTCGCGCTGAATGAAGATCTCGCGGAGGCGATCGCGCTAGCCCACGATCTCGGGCACCCGCCTTTCGGCCATAGCGGCGAGGAGATGCTCGATGAACTGATGAAAGGCAACGGCGGTTTTGATCACAACGACCAGAGCCTTCGCACGGTTGATGTCATCGAGTCGCGATACCCGAAGTTTGCCGGGCTGAACCTAAGCCACGAAGTCCGCGAGGGGCTGCAAAAGCACGCGAAGTTTTATCAGGGACCCAAGGACGGCGAGGCGCATCCGCAACCTTCGCTGGAGGCGCAACTCTCCAATCTCGCCGACGAGATTACTTACTACAGCCACGACCTCGACGATGGGCTGGATTTCGAATTGCTGGAGCCGGCGCAACTCGAGAAGCTGGAAGTTTGGGAAGAGATCGCCCAGGAGGCTCGGGGGCACTTTCCAAAGCTAAAGGGCAGGGAGTTCCGCGCATACGTCATCCGGTGCATCATCGATCGTCAGGCGGCGGATGTTATTGAGACCAGTTCCGCGCAGCTCGATAGGTCCCGTATTTCCAGCGCTGATGGTGTCCGCAAGCACGCAAAGCCGCTCATTGCCTACAGCCGTCCGCTTTTAAAAGCGAACCAGAAGCTCCGGCGGTTCCTCTACAAAAATCTCTACTACCATCCACGCGTCGCCGGGGCGAACCAGCGCGCCTGCGAGATGCTGCGAGACGTTTTCGAAGCCTACCTCAAGCAGCCGAAACTTCTCGGTGAAGCCACTTCGCGGCGGGTAAAATTGGACGGCCTCCACCGCACGGTATGCGATTACATCGCCGGGATGACGGACCGCTACCTCCTCGACGAACACTCGCGGCTTTTTACACCGCGTGTGTATGCAAACTTTGGCGGAAGGCCGTAGTGGTGCGCCTCGTCGACGGCCCATCGCCGTCGATGATTCACCCAAACTGTCGCTCAGCGCTCCAAGGCCACGGGAACGAGAATCGCGTCCTTCATTCCATGCACGAGCTTTTTGTCGGCTGGAACAATCGTCGCAAGTGCGCCGCCCAGCCTCGCCTCACCGTCTGTAACGAAGTAGTACGGACAAAGGCGCACGCGGCCGCGCATCGTGCGTACTTCACCGCTGGCGGAGTCGAAATACGGATGCTCGACGATGCGCGTGTGTGCGAATCGCATCAGCACTTGCGGGTGATGCGGGAAGTCGGCGAGCGCGCCGGCGACAGCCTTGGACCACTCAATCTGCGAGACGTCAGATCCGACCGTGACCCCACGACTGCCCCATGCCTCGGGCGAAAAGCCGCTGACCTTCAGCACGAGATCGCGCTGCTTTTGGGAAAACGCAGCGAGCTCGCTCCAGTCCTGGATTTCCAATCCCGGGATGACGGCATGATGGGGCAAAGGAGTCGGGTCGAGAATCCACGACATCGGAATGCGCTTTTGCAATTCCAGCCAATGATTTTCGCGCAACTCGCGCCGCCAGAATTCCCGCAGCGGGCGCATCCAAAATAGCGCGAGCCACATCTTTTCTTCGAGCCACGGCTTGACCGGCGGCGACATGCGCGCGGCTCCTGATCCGATGGAGTCGAGAATGCGTTGGATGCCCGGGATGTTCGGCAGGTCGAACAACTCGAAAAATCGGTACAGGGAATCTGCGGATGGTGCCGCATTCTCCGCCGACAACACCGACCATTGCGCCCGGACAGTGCGGGCGAGCCACTGCATTTCGGGCCGATAAGTGGCGGATTCCGCGCTGATGAGAATGTCCGCAGGGTCGCCGAGAATCGCACGAAAACCGTCCACCATTCCGCTCGCGCCGCCGACGACATCGAAACCGCTCGCTGCGTAAGTTTGCGAGAGCCAGCCCGTGAGGCCGATGCCTCCAGGGACGCTGTCGAGTTCCGTGATCGCGAAGCCATCGGGCGTGAGCAGAAGATCGGGCCGGATGACGCGCGGCAGCTCCGCGCGAAACTGCTTGCGGCGGGCGAATTCGAGCAGCTCCGGAGGTTTCCCGCGGTCGAGATAATCGGCAATCCACGCCGGTGCCTTGCCGGCGAGGCTACGGTAATAGAGCTCGTTTGCAGCGCGCTGGAAAAGCTGAAGCCTGTGGCCGAGGCGTTCGAGCTGCTCGATGGCCGCTGCATCAAGCAGGAGCGGCTGCGGCGAGAGCAGAAAATCTTTTTCTGCGAAAAGCCCTTCCGGCGGAAAAGCAGCGCGGAGATGCGCGGGTGTCGCAGCGATGGTCATCAGCCGATGAGGAGTTTGAGCGCTGCGCGGACGATCTCGTCGGTGGCTGCTTTCGGATGGCTCGTGTGGATGGCGCGCGCGGCTTTCTCGGCATCAGTTTGCTTCCAGCCGAGCGCAATGAGCGCGAGAACGGCGTCGTTTACCATCGCCTGTTCGGGCGTGGGTGCGTTCGCCTCGCTCGCGGCCTCCCACGCAGCGGCGATGCCCACTTTATCCTTGAGCTCCACGAGGATTCGTTCTGCCGTTTTCTTGCCGATCCCCTTCGTCTTCGAAAGCGCCGCCGCGTCGCCGCGCACCACGCATGCTTTGAAATTCGCGACGCTGGTGCCGCTGAGAACGTCGAGTGCGGTCTTGGGCCCGATGCCGCTCACATGGGTGACGAGCAGACGGAAAAGATCGCGCTCGGCCTCCGTGGCGAATCCGTAGAGGACATGTGCGTCTTCGCGGATGGAAAGATGCGTGAGAATCTTGCAATGAGAGCCGACGGGCGGCAGCCTGTCGTAACTCGAAAGAGGAATGAGCACATGATAGCCGACACCGCCGACATCCAGAACGACTTGCGTGGGCAACGCTTCAGCGAGCGTGCCGGAAAGGTGATAAATCATGCCGCCTTGCGTAGCATGCGAAACCCGGTGCGTCCATTATTCGCCCTGATTTGTTGCCTCATGGCGTGCTTTCCATTGAGAGCCGGCGATCCAAAGGCGTGGGTGCTCGTCCCGCAGCCGAAGTTTCTTGCGCACAAGGTCTCGCTGCCCATCGCCGCGTCGAAAGAGACTGTGCTTGCGGTTGCGCGATGGACGGATATCGGCCCCGACTTTGTCAGCGCGGAGGAGTGGAAGGAAGCGGGTCTGGACGAAAAAAAAATCGCCGCATCGACGCGGGAGCTCGCGGTGAAATGGCTGAAGGAAGTGAAGCCGCAGCTGGTACGCAACGACCGGAAAGTGATCGAGTTCGCGTTGTTGAAATCGGACCGTGTCCCAATTGCCGCAGCGGTTCTAGCGCCGGAGTTCTTGAAGGAATATGAGCAGGTCTTCGGGCCAAAGGTGATCGTGATTATACCGAACCTCTACACGGTGTTCGTGTTTCCGGGCGTCGCAGGGAATCACCATGCCTACTCGGACCTCATTCTCGCTGCGTGGCACAGCAAGGCTCCGAAGGTGAGCCGCGAGGTTTTCGAGGTGACGGCAGGCGGAATTCGCGCCGTGGGAATCTTCGAAGAATAAAGCGCGCTGGACAGATCGCCTTTCTTCGTACGCTCTCAGCCCCCTTTAAACCTTATGAGCAATCGAAATGGCATCCTCGCAGGCGGCAACTGGATCGTTGACGCTGTCAAAATCATCGACGTGTGGCCGCAGCAGGACACGCTGGCGAATATTTTCTCCACATCAAAAGGCACCGGCGGGTCGCCGTTTAACATCCTCGTGGATATCGCGCTGATGGGCGCCACTTTTCCGAAACTTGCCGCAGGCCTTGTCGGTAACGATGAACACGGGAACTGGATCATCGAGGTGTGCCAAAAAAATGGGATCGACACAGCGGCACTGCTCCGCTCCTCCGATGCGCTGACGAGTTTCACGGACGTGATGACAGTTAAAGAGAACGGGCGCAGGACGTTTTTCCACGCCCGTGGAGCGAATGCCCAGCTTGGGCCGGAGCACTTTGATTTTTCAAAATCGACCGCCAGAATTTTCCATCTCGGCTATCTGCTCCTGCTGGACCGTCTCGATGGCCCGAGCCCGACTCACGGGACGATCGCGGCGGAGGTGCTCGCGGCGGCCGGCGCGGCGGGATTGAAGACTTCCATCGATTGTGTCAGCGAGGATAGCGATCGCTTTGCCCGCATTGTCCTGCCGGCGCTGAAGCATGTGGATTACTGCATCATGAACGAATTCGAAGCCGGACGCTGCACGGGCCGGAAGGTCCACAACGAAGGAAAACTCGATCGCGCGGAGCTACGCGCCGCAATGCAGGCTTTGCTTGACGCAGGAGTTCGCGAGCGGGTGGTGGTTCATTTTCCGGACGGAGGCGTGGCTCTCGGCCGCGATGGCAAATGGGACGAACATGGCTCGGTGAAGCTCCCCGCGACGGGATACATCAAGGGCGCGGCAGGTGCGGGAGATGCGTTCGGTGCGGGCGTCCTGCTGGGCTGGCATGAAGGGAAACCGGTGTCCGAGCAATTGCGATACGGAGTCTGCGCAGCGGCGGCGAATCTGAGCGACGAAACATGCACGGGAGGTCTGCGTCCGCTCGAAGACTGCCTCGCGCTCGGGGACAAATTCGGCTTCCGGAGTTAGCGGCGGGTGGCGTTTCCTCAGAGAATGGAGAATTGTTCGCGGATGGAATCGACGTTTGCCTACTTCGCGCTCACCCACTGCACTGCGTTGCGCAGCAGGGTCTGGTAGGCGGGCAGGTCGTGGGCTTTGGCGTCGTGGCC
>JANMGP010000168.1:0-5898 GCA_031374705.1 Verrucomicrobiaceae bacterium
GCGCAACCGAATCCTCGCCGCACCTACAGCCGCAAGCCCCGCCGGAGCCGGGCAAATGTAGTGCAGAAAACTCGAGTTCGCCGCCCGGGGACCCGCATGGATGCGAGACCGGCCTCCGCGAAGTGCGGAACTTGGGCTAACCCTCACTTCTCACACCTTTTTCCAGCAGATTCAGGGAGGTCAACAGATTTCCACCTGCAACGAATCTGCGGGCCTCCCTGAATCTGCTGGAAAACTACATAACGCGGTGGTGGGGCGCTTCTCAGAGTGTGAGAAATTCGGGTTAGGCTTTACATCGGACGCGCGCCCAGCCGCCTAAAGGCGGAACTCCAAACGCGCTGCGGCCCTCCACCTCCATCTGTGAGGGATGCAGGCTAACTGCGCAGCCGCCATCCCCAAGCGAATCTTTCCCGCCGCTCAGCGACTCAATCAATTCGAGTGCCTCCTGAAACCGGGCTTTTGCGGCCTCAGCTTTTTGGAACGACATTGATCGTGCTGAGGATCCGATCGGGCACCGTCGTGCCGCTGGCGCTCTTCACGTTGAACTTGATTTCCATCTGGTTCACCGGCTTCACGCCGTCGATTTCGAGGAACACGCTCTTCTTGTCTGCGGCCAGCTTGACGGACTTCACTTCTACGGTCTCCATGCCTTTACTGCCGTCCGTTTTGTATTCGCCGCTCCCGTAATCGTTCGACCATTTGTAATTCCACTGGCGCACCGAGTAGCTGCCAACATCGCCTGCGGTGGCGGGATCGAGTTCGCCGGTGAAGCTCACGTTTACACCGTTCGGTTTCACGTTGAGCTGCGAGGGAAAAGTGACCGGCTTGCCCGTGTAGCGCACGCGCTGGAGCATTCCATCCTTCGCCGCGCTCGACTGCCAGCCTTTCAGCCCGCTGATGTAGAGCTGTCCGTCGATCGGCGAGAAACGCCCGCGCATCGTGCCGCTCTCAAACTTTAGCGGGAACTTGTAAACGCCGCCCTGTTCAACGCCGCCTGCATTTTCGTGCATGACCCCGTAGAGCGTGCAAGTGCCGTAGCTCATGTGCAGCAGCGTGCCTTCCGCGAGTCCCCAATTTTTGCCCACCCAGACCTGACCGCCGCCCGAGTTGTCCACGTCCTTCGGCATGTAGCAAATGTGCCGGCTGTAATCCGTCGGCTTGTTCTCCATGTGCGCAAGGTCCGCGACCGTGATGGCTTCGCCCTGCTTCACGATGTGGACGTAGCACTTCGGCACCCACGAGCCTTCGTTGTCGCCCGTAGTGACGATGTCGCCAGGGCCGACGCTGATGCCGTTTGGCGCGCGGACTCCCGTCGCGAAGGTTTCGAGTTTCTGCCCGTCGGCCGAGAGTTTCATGATCGAGCCCGCGTGATCGCTGAATGGCTGAAACCCGCGTCCGCCGGGATTTACCGGCCCGCCCTTGCCAAAATAGAAGTTCCCCTTGCTGTCCGTCTGCAAATCGAACGCGAACTCGTGAAAGCCCGGCGTCGTCTGGATGTCGTTGTTGAAGTTCTCGTAGAAATCGACCTCGCCGTCCCCGTTCAAATCATGCAGGCGTGTGATGCCTTCGCGACCGTGGACGTAAATGACATCGTTCACGACCTTCACGCCGAGCGCCTGGAAAAGCCCCGTCGCCACGCGCTGCCACTTGGCCTCGCCAGTGAAATCCTTGTTCACGCCGCTGACGATCCACACGTCGCCGCTCCACGTTCCCACCACGATTCGTCCGTCTTTCAAGAAGTCGAACGCGCCAATACGCATCCACGATTTGTATGGGTTGTTAAACGGCACCTCGATCGTATCCACCACGTAGGAGTCATTCTCGCCGGCCTTCCCCGCGATCTGTTTCGACGCCACGACTCCCTTCCAGCGTTGCGCTCCGCCTTTGGTCAAAGGACGTAGATCTGCCGGGGCCGCCGCCCCTTTCGCCGCGGCGATCAGTTTCGCTTCATCCGCCGCCGAGCCTTTGGCGTAACAAATCTTAAACGCCGTGCCTTCTGCAAACACGGACACATTTAAGAGAGCTTCAGATTTGCTGCCGTCAATCTCGGTGCCCGCAGGAAGATTCACCCCCGTAATCACCGTCCGGTTTTCTCCATCCTTGATCACGATGACGTTCTTTTCCGGCAACGTCACTTCGCCAGTCCCAGCCCACAGAATGTTCGAGCCGCCCCCGCCGGCAGACAGCACATTCGTTGTGCGCGTCAGCACCTGCACGTCGTTCACTTTTTCCAAAGCGGGCATCTCCAGCAGCGATGCAGTCCCGACCGTGTAAGCCACGAGCACATTGTCCCCGTTGACGTATGTGCCTTTAAACTTCACCCAATCTTTCGGAAGCGGACCGAACGGAACCTTCGCAGCACCATCGCCCTTCGGCAACGAACGAGGGTCCGCGAAGCTCCCGCCTTTGCTCCAAGTCGGTCCGGGATTCGTCTCAAAGAGCACCGTCGCTCCCTTTGCGATCGAGGCATTAGGTCCATGAGCACCGTCGAAAATCACTCCCTTATAAGTCACGAAGCCGCCCGTCCAGCCACCCGACCAGCGGCAGAGGTCCGTATCAAAAAGCGCACCTGCCTCCTTTGCTCCGAGTTGGATTGCGATGCCCTTGTTCGTCGTGAGCCCTTTGCCCTTCAGGGTATTTTCGCCCTTGGTATTGTCATACGAAGCAGTCAGGAACCTGCCGTAATCCATCTCCTCCCACTTCGGAGCTGCGACGGCGGAAATTGAAAGCCCCGCGAGTGCGGCGGCGGCGAGACGAGTGTGTTTAATCATGCGGCCAGTGTAATCGACGAACAGTCCCCGGTCTTTGAGGGAAAAAGCATGTATTCCCGCGATTTGCGGGCACGCGAGACTTTGCGCCCGCAACATCTGGATATCAGCGCTGCGCGATCTCCACAGTGAGGACTTCGACTTCCGTCTCGCCTGTCTCCGTGGGGGCCGAAACGCGCTCGCCGGCTTTCTTGCCGATGAGGGCCTGCGCCATCTGCGAGAGATAACTGATGATGTGTTTCGCGGGATCAGTGTCCCACGCACCGAGGATCGTGTAGGTCTCGACTCCGCCGTCCTTCACGCGCCGGAGAGACACCTTCGTGCCGATCTCCACCATCTCGCCTTTGACGTCCCGGAAATCCGTGCCGCGCGCCCGGGCGAGATCGCGCTCCAGTTCGATCTTCTGGCGAGTGAGCACGCGCTGCTGCTCCTTCGCGCTCTTATACTCGAAATTCTCGCGCAGGTCCCCGTAGTCCCGGGCAATCTGAATGTCCTGCCGGTTCTGCGGGATCTTCTTGTTCACCAACTCCTCGAGCTCCAGCTTCCGGCGCTCCAGGCTTTCCCACGATACGATCAATTCCGCCTTTGGCTTCTCGTCGCGTCCCGTGATGATCTCTTCGAGCTCCGGATAGACACGGACGATTCGACCGAGGAGCGAGCGTTTGTTGAGCTCCTCAAAAATTGGCGTCATCAGCAGCTTGCGCATCGCCTCCCGTAATTCGTCCGCCTCGGCGCTCTCGATCAAATCAAGGACGAGCTCCTTGTCGTTCATCAGCAAGTCGTGCAGACGGCGGTCCCGCTTTTCTTTAAACTGGTCGCGTTCCATCGCACCGAGCGCGGCGCTGAGAGTTCGCGGAGTGAGCGCGACTTCGCTGAAAACACCCTTGCGCTCTTCGCACAGCCAGTGAACTCCCTCGGCCGTGATGCTCTGGTCGCGGATTGCCCGATCGAGCGCCACGCCAAATTCGTCCGTCTTCCCCTTCTCCACCAGCAGGCGCGCCGCTTCGGGAACGACCTTGCTGTTGCCGCGCATAAAGATACTCACAGCCTTCGTCGCCCAGTGCTCGCCAAACGCATCCGGCAGCGAAAGGACCGCCTTTTTGAGTTTCGAGACCGGCAGTTCACCGAGGAGCGTGGACAGCTTTGTTTCTTCATCGCGGAAGATTCCCGCAACCGTCGGTGCGTCTTCGCTTTTCGTGATGGCAGGGAACCGCGCCACGATTTCGTCACGCACGACGATGAGTTGCAGCGCCTCGGAAGTCTGAAGTTTCACCGCCTTCTTCGCGGCCTCTTCGATAGCGCTGACCACCGGCGCGAGCAGCGAGGGATCGGTAAACGCGGCGAGTGCCTTCAGCAAATTATCGAGCGCGAGAATCTGGTCCTTGAGCGTCCGCGCATTGCGAAAACCGTCGAGCATCTCGTCGCACTGCGAAAGCGCTTCCTGCCGCAGGATAAAGTGCTCCGTCTTTTTCTGCGGCACACCCACGAGCGGATCGGCCTTGAGCGCACGCTTAGCCGCTTCCCACCACTTCTTATACGCGGGCTCGGCAAAGACATCCGGAACGAGTTGTGCAGCGAGTTGCTCCTGCGACGCGCGACCACCGAGGCTGGTGAGGACGATGCGGACAACCGCCGCCGGGTCCGACTGCGCGAGTTTTTTCACCCCGTCCATGTCCCGGTATTTCCGGGCGGCGATGTGCTCAGGGTCCAGCGGAACGAGGCTCTCGGCTGCGTATTCCAGCTTCATCGGATGCCCCTTTTTGTTGCGGAAATCGATAATTGTGTTTCCGAGCAGAAAATCGTGGGAGGCAATTTTCCCGTATCCCCAGCTCTTGTGCTGCACATACGTTCCCGGACTCAGTTGTTGCAACGCCGCACCGGCCGATTGCGAAATTTTTCCAGCCTCGACGGCTTTCTTGATATCCTCAGTCATAGACCGTCACTTGGTATTAGAATGCGTCGCAATGGCCAAGCGGAATCGCGAGAGACTTCGCTCCACGCACACATTTCCATCCGGCAATTGCAGCTTCAACGCCCCGCCGCGTCGCGAAATAGATTCGCAGCGGCCGGCCGTTTCTTTAAAAGAGCGGCACGATGAGACACGCTGAAACCGTTTTTCCGCACGCAGGCACACGATGATTTCCAAGCTGCCACGCTGGGTCTGGGCGGGAGCTTGGGCGCTCGCGTTTGTCGGCGGCATGGTCAACGTCGTCGGGCTCCTCGGCTTTGAGCATCAGGCCGTCACGCACCTCACCGGCACCACATCCATGCTCGCCGCCGCGCTCGCATCGCTCGACTTCAAAACAGCCCTCCATCTTGCCGCCATCATCGGCTCGTTCGTCGCCGGCAACGTCATCAGCGGCTTCCTCGTGCAGGACAGCACACTTCAGCTCGGGCGCCGCTACGGCATCGCCCTCCTGCTCGAGTCCGCACTCCTCTGCATCGCCGTCCCGTTGCTCGACCGCAGCAGCATGTTCGGCATCTATTCCGCATCCTGCGCGTGCGGTCTTCAAAACGCCATGGTCAGCACCTACAGCGGCGCCGTCATCCGCACCACGCATATCTCCGGCATGTTCACCGACCTCGGCATCTTCCTCGGCCACACCCTCCGCGGACTACCCGTCGATTCGCGCAGGCTGCGGCTATGCTTCCTCGTCATCACCGGCTTTCTCTGCGGCGGAATCGCCGGCGCCGTCGCCTTCCGCCAGCTCCATAACGCCGCACTTTTCATCCCCGCCGCACTCACCGCCATCACCGCATTCACCTACCGCGCGACCCTCCTCCGATAAACAGCGGCCTAATGGTTCGACCGGAGGGCTCTGAATTGAGGCGAGTTCACCGCGTTGCCCTCAAGTTGCCGATTCCGCGCTTTATTACGGCTGCCGCGGTGCATACTTTGCCGCGTGCCTTCATACCAATTCATGAACCGTCTGCTTTTCCTCGTTCTCATCATGCTAAGCAACATGCGGGCAGCGGAGACGCCGAACATCGTCATCATCCTCGCTGACGATCTCGGCTACGGCGACCTCGGCTGCTACAACGCCGAATCGAAAATCCCAACGCCGCACCTCGACCGGCTTGCGCAGGAAGGTGCGCGGTTTACCGATGCGCACTCACCGTCCGCCGTCTG
>JANMGP010000140.1:0-3027 GCA_031374705.1 Verrucomicrobiaceae bacterium
GAGCTCCTTCAAGTAATCCTACTTCCGCGCAAAGGCCGCTATGGGCCTCGCGGAGTAAAGCGAAAGATGTCTGGCTACCCCATCCATCGCTCTCGTGGCCCGACTCTGAGGCGAGTTGTGACCGAAATTCACAGAAAGCGCTTTAAGTGAACAGTATTGGGGCTAAGGTCAGCCCGACAAAGCTGTTCGCCTCCCGCAAACAAAAAAGCCGCCGGTTTCCCGGCGGCTTTTTGTGATTTGTTGAGGGTCGCTGATTAGGCGATCTCGGCCTCTGGAGAAGCCTCAGGGGCTTTGTTGTCGTCGCCGTGCGTGATGGTCCGAATCTCTTTGTAGATTGGGAAGCCGGTTCCCGCCGGGATGAGGTGACCCATGATGACGTTTTCCTTGAAGCCGCGGAGGACGTCGGTACGACCGAGGGTGGCGGCGTCGGTGAGGACGCGCGTCGTATCCTGGAAGCTGGCCGCGCTGATGAAGCTTTCGGTTTCCAACGAGGCCTTCGTGATGCCGAGAAGCACAGGGACGGCCTCGGCGGGCTTTCCGCCTTGGTCTTCGACGCGCTTGTTTTCGACTTCGAAGAGGATCTTGTCGATCTGGTCGCCCCACAGAAGGGTGGTGTCGCCGGGCTCGGTGACCTTCACTTTGCGGAGCATCTGGCGGACGATGATCTCGATGTGCTTGTCGGAAATTTCCACGCCTTGCAGACGGTAAACTTCCTGCACTTCGTTGACCATGTGCGCCTGAAGGGCGTTTGGCCCGAGGACATCAAGGATGTCATGCGGAGGCACGCTGCCTTCTGTGAGCTGCTGGCCTTTCTTCACGATATCGCCGTTATACACGATGATGTTTTTGCCCTGCGGCACGAGGTGCTCTTCTTCGACTTCGTTTTCATCGCGGACAATAATCTTGCGCTTGCCGCGGACGAGTCCGCCGATTTCGACAGTGCCGTCGATACGACTGATTTCGCACGCATCTTTCGGCCGACGGGCTTCGAAAAGCTCGGCGACGCGGGGAAGACCGCCGGTGATGTCCTTCGTCTTCGCCATCTTACGCGGCGTCTTGGCGAGCAACGTGCCGGCCGGAATTTTCTTGCCGTCGAGCACCGCCATGTGCGCTCCCGAAGGAATCGCATAGCTGGCGAGGACTTTCTTGTCGTCGCCTTCGATGACGATGGACGGGTGAAGGTCTTCCTTGTGCTCGATAACGACGAGTCCGACAGTGCCCGTGGCGGTATCAGTCTCCTTGCGCACGGTCACATTCGTGATCATGTCCTTGAAGACAACCTTTCCGGCCTTCTCGGAGAGAATCGGCACGTTCCATGGATCCCATTCGACGAACGCCTCGCCTTTTTTGACTTTGCCACCATCCGGAACGGAAATGACGGAGCCGAGGATGATCTCGTAGCGTTCAATTTCGCGGCCATCCGGCGCGTGAACCGTGACGCTGCCGTTTTTAGTGAGCGCGATCCACTTGTCGTCAACACTATGCACGACACGCAGGTCGTTGAACTTGATGACACCATCGTTCTTGGCCTTGATGATAGGGGTCTTGAAGGCTTGGATGGCGACACCGCCGACGTGGAAGGTACGCATGGTGAGCTGGGTTCCAGGTTCACCGATGGACTGGGCCGCGATGATTCCGACTGCTTCCCCGATTTTGACCATGTGTCCGGTGGCATGTTGCCGGCCGTAGCACTTGGCGCAGATCCCGCGCTTGCTTTCGCAAGTGAGGCCCGACCGGATTTTCATGCTCTCGTGACCGATCGCGTCGATGCTCGTCGCGATACCTTCGTCGATCATGTTGTCCTTCTTGATGATGAACTTGTTCGTGACCGGGTCCTTCACGCTTTCGCCGGAGACGCGTCCGATGATGCGTGTGGAAAGCGGGACGACTTCTTCGTCGCCGTCGTAGATAGCCCGAACAACGATGCCGAGCGATGTGCCGCAGTCGTCTTGGGAAATAATGACGTCCTGAGCGCAATCGACGAGCTTACGTGTGAGGTAACCGGAGTCTGCGGTCTTCAGCGCCGTATCCGCGAGACCCTTCCGGGCACCGTGAGTGGAGATGAAGTATTCGAGAACGGTCAGACCTTCGCGGAAGTTCGAGGTGATCGGTTGCTCAATGATGGAGCCGTCGGGCTTCGCCATCAGTCCACGCATACCGCCGAGCTGGTTGACCTGCGTGCGGTTACCGCGAGCGCCGGAGTCCACCATGAGATAGACGGGATTCAGTTCCTGGCGCCCTTCGTTATGCTGAAGGGTCCGGAACATGACGTCCGAGATCTTGTTACCGGCCTGCGTCCATGACTCAATAACGCGGTTGTGGCGCTCGCCGTCGGTGATGATTCCGCGACGATACTGCTTATCGAGTTCGCCGACAGTCTTGAACGCGATGGCGATCGCCTCGTGCTTCTCCTTCGGAATGAGCATGTCCTTGATACCGACGGACACACCTGCGCGCATGGCCCATGTGAATCCGAGCTCTTTCAGCTTGTCGAGCATCTCGACCGTGGCGGCGTGACCGGCGTTTGCGTAGGTCTTCGAGATGAGGTCGGAGATCTGTTTCTTCGCGCATACTTTATTGAAGAAACCGACCGGGTGCGGCCAGATCTGGTTAAAGAATACACGACCTACCGTTGTCTCGATGACCGATTTCTCGGAGTTTCCAAAGACAGTGGTTTTTCCCTTGTCCGGATTCTTGAGCCGGATACGGGAAAGCACCGTCACCTTGCGCTCTGCCATGGCAAATTCGACTTCGCTCTCGTTTGCAAACAGAGGGAGATGTTCGCCGTCCTTTTTCTGATGGCGCGGCTCCTGGGTGAGGTAGTAGCAACCAAGGACGATGTCCTGCGACGGAGTCGTGATGGGCTTTCCACTCGCAGGCGAGAAGAGGTTGTTCGGCGCAAGCATAAGCAGCCGCGCTTCCAACTGGGCCTCGACTGACAGCGGGACGTGAACCGCCATCTGGTCTCCGTCGAAGTCGGCGTTGTAAGCCGTGCAAACGAGCGGATGGACGCGGATAGCCTCCCCC
>JANMGP010000141.1:0-9850 GCA_031374705.1 Verrucomicrobiaceae bacterium
GAGCTCCTTCAAGTAATCCTACTTCCGCGCAAAGGCCGCTATGGGCCTCGCGGAGTAAAGCGAAAGATGTCTGGCTACCCCATCCATCGCTCTCGTGGCCCGACTCTGAGGCGAGTTGTGACCGAAATTCACAGAAAGCGCATTAAGTGAACAGTATTGTGGTTAGCCCGCACTTCTCACCTTTTTCCAGCAGATTCAGGGAGGCCAACAGATTTCCACCTGCAAAGAATCTGCGGGCCTCCCTGAATCTGCTGGAAAACTACATACGCGGTGGTGGGGCGCTTCTCAGAGTATGAGAAATTCGGGTTAGACGTTTCCCGAGCAAACAAGCTCCGCGACGACTTCGACTTCCGCAGTCTGCGGGAACATGTCGAGCGGAGTGATGCTCTTGAGCCGGTAGGTCGGAAGCAGGGCGGCGAGGTCGCGCGCAAGGGTCGCGGGGTTGCACGAGACGTAGATCACACTGGCTGGAGCGGAGGCGAGAATATGGTCGAGCACCCTCGGCGTGAGGCCTGTGGCGGGCGGGTCGAGCAGGAGTGTCGTCGTCGCGGGCGTGGCGGGCGCGAGGACGTCGGCGAGATGGTCCGCGACATCTCCGACGATGAAGCGCTCGTTGGGCGCGGCGGTGCGCTTTGCGTGATCGATGGCAAACTCGCTTTCCTCGATCCCGACAACGTTCGTGAATTTTGACGCAAGCCGGTGCGCAAAAAAGCCGGCACCGCAGTAGGCATCCACCAGCAGGTCGTGACCGGACGGGAGGAGCGATTCGACGAACACGAGAAGTTCCGCCGCGACCGCGTCGTTCGTCTGCTCGAAAAAGCGCCCCCGTTCCGCCTGTGCGACGAGCGTGTAGTCACCGTCCTGCACCCGCGCGCGGCGGAGATCATGGAGGGCTTCATTGACTCCGTTTTGAGCCAGATCGCAGCGGCTGACCGGGACCAGTTCGTGCGAGGCGTTGGCGAAGAAACCGGCCTGTCCGTGCGAGACATGGACGCGAATCCGGTTGCGATAGCCGTAAGGCTCGGGCGCTGGAATGATGGGCCGCATGGGCACATCAGCCAGATGTCCGACGCGCCGGAGTGTCTGTTCCACCTGCCGATGCTTGAGCGCGAGTTGCGCGGGATAGGCGATGTGCTGGTAGGCGCAGCCGCCGCATTGCCCGTACCACGCGCACTTTGGCTCTGCCCGATCGGGCGACGGAGTGAGGACTTCCAGAACCTCGGCCTCGGCGAATTTCTTTTTGTCGCGGGTGATGCGCACATTCACGACATCGCCGGGAACAGTGAAGGGGATGAAGAATACTTTTCCCTCATGGCGCGCGACTCCCTTGCCGCCAAAGGCGACGTCGGACACTGTGACAACGGCGGTTTGTTTCATGAGTAGAGAAAAAAAGAGGCTTCCGCCCCGGTGGGACAGAAGCCTCTGAAAGTTAGAAGGCGAATCGTTCGACTACCAGCCGATGAAGGTCGAGGTATTGTAGCGGCGGCGGCTGTTCCAGCCGAGCTCCGGCGGGAACTCTTCGTAACCGCTGTGAATCCAAGGGATGTTCGACTTATACGGCGGGCGGTAGGAGAGCTTCGTGGTCGGGAACGGGAAGGTGAAAATTTCGTAAACACCGGCACCGACACGATTCACCGAGCGACCGATGCCGCGGAAGATTCCGTAGCTCCACTCGGCGGCATTGCCGGAGCGGTTATTGGACTGGTCCATGCAGACGAAAATTTCCGAACCACCCCAAAGGATGTTCGCGACGCCCCGCGATAGTTTGCGGGTGGGTCCCTGATCGTTCATGGGTGGATCCTGGATGTCCGCAAATGCGGTTCCTGCGAGAGCTACGAGACTGAGGCTGAGGCTGAGGAGGCTTTTGATCATAATTGTGTGTGTTCCCTGTTGAAGAACAGATTCCGCGCCGCTTGGCAACCGGGTTTTTTCTTAAAAAGCTGGAAGAATTGCAGAACGGGACGGAACCGGCCATGCTCCGGCCGATGTCATCCATGCAGGTCGGCTTTATTACCATCACGTTCCTCGGGCCGGCGGCGCTCTATTTTTTGAGCCGAAAAGTCCGCTCTCCGCGGCTCGCGCAAGGAATCAATGTCTCCCTCGCAATCTGCCTGCTGGGCGCCTACCTCCTGAATCTTCGATGGCTCCACCAGAATGATATTCTCGAACTCCCGTACGGGCTCCCAATGCAGCTCTGCGATTGGGCAGCCGTCGCCACGCTCGTCGCGCTTTTCCGGCGAAACGCAATGGCCTTTGAACTCGCCTACTTCTGGGGCATCTCAGGCACCATGCAGGCGCTTTTCACCCCCGCGGTAAATCTCGATCCCGGGGTGAGGACGTGGTGCTTTTACATTATTCACTCGGTGATTCCCGGCAGCGTGTTCTGGCTGATGTTCGAATTCGGAATGCGCCCGCGAAAAGGCGGAATGTGGAAGGTCCTCGCATGGTCCGAGGTGTACCTTGCGTGCGCGCTTTTCGCGAATTCGATATGGAGCGACGCAAACTTCGGATTTCTCCACCATCGCCCGACGCAGAAGACGATGCTCGATCTATTCCCCGACCCGCACTGGCTCTACGTCCTGTGCATTAACGGAATCGCCGTTGTCTTTTTCCTCGTGCTCGATCTGCCGTGGATCATCAGGCGGCGGTCGCGTGGCACTCCCGATGCTTAAAGGGATATCGCTATGAAAAACCCTACCCGGTTCGACCTCACTGGAATTCAAATCAGCCTGGAGCTCATCCTCGGCGGCGTCGGTGCCCTTGCACTGATGCGCTGGCTGGGAATGTAGCCGCCTACTTTTTGCGCAACTCGATGATGCGGCCCGGCAGCCACGCGAGGCCGTCGCGCATATTCGTCGGGCGGGTGTATTCCAAAATGAGCGCCGTGCCGGGTGCGGACTGCACAACGTCGATCGGGCGGCCGAGCGGTGCGAGTACGGTAGTCGTCCGCGCAGTCCATGAACCATCCGCAGCACGGGTGAGTTTCATCGCGAGGGCATCGAAACCGGAATCCGCCAGTCGGGTCTTTGATTCGGCGAGCAGATTGCCGTAGCGGGCGACGAGGAAAGCGTTGCGCAGCGGCTCGGGGAAATCCTCGCCGCACCAGATTGTCCCCGCCGGCGAGCTGTGGGCATCGAACGTCGCCAGACCGGCACCACCCGCGGGGCCGAGGTTTTTTACAGGCAGCGAGAATTTGAGACCATCCGGCGCGTCGGGCGTGTGCGGATACGGCTTTGGCAACACCGGCCAGTCGCTGAACTGGTAGGGAAATCCGTAATGCCGCCCGGCCACGATGTGGTCCATTTCCTCCGGCGCGTTTGCATCCGGGCCGTTCGTCACCGTGAAAAGATTGCCCGCCGCATCCCACGCGAAGCCATACGGATTGCGGAGTCCGCGGGCGAGAATCTCCACCTTGGGCTCGGACGCCGCCGGGTCGAAACGCCACATGCACGCGGTGAGTTCGACCTCGCCGACTGGGGAAGCAGGATGATTCGGCGGCTTCTCACCACCATCCGTCCGGGAGCCGCTGGAGACATAGAGCAGACCGTCCGGCCCGAATGCGATATGCGATACGCCGTGATTAAATCCCCCGCCGTGAGGATAGCTTGCACGGAACCACGCCTCCGGCTTTCCGGGCCTTCCGTCCGTGCCGACCGGCGGCGTCCGCCATATCACGACTTCGTCCAAAGGAAACGTGTCCTTTCGCTTGATCTCTTGATTCGAGGTCAGCCACATCCTCCCATCCGGACCGATTGTAATGCCTGTCGTCTGCAAGCCGCCGCGCGACCGATCGAGGTAATCTCCCGCTGCGAGAACGCGCTCCAGAGCACTGGTTTTCGGGTCGAACAAAAACACGGAGCCCGTCTGCGTGAGCACCCAAACCCGGCCCGCGCGCACAGCCATGCGAACGCCAAATTCCCCCGCGGCCATTCTAGCCACCTCACGAATCTCGTAGCCTTCCGGCGGCTTCGGCAGCGGCGCAAATTCCATCGCCGCAAAAAGTTTTGCCGCCGTGGGAAACTTCGTTTTCTCACGCACTTTCGCGATTTCCTCCGCGGTGAACTCCGGCAGGTTATTGCCCCAGACAGAGCCGACGTAGTTCAGCACATCCGCAGCCGCGCGGTCATCCAGCGCTTGCGCGGGCATCTGTCCATCGAACGCCGCTCCGTTCACGGTGATTTTTCCAGACAGCCCCTCGCATAGGGCCTTGATGCTACGTTCGCGTTCCTTCATCAAATAATCCGATCCCGCGAGCGGCGGAAAAACACCCGGCACCCCAAGCCCGCCGGGCTGATGGCAAATCTGGCATCGCTGCTGGTAGGCGGCCTCTCCACGCGCGGCGGAAGCCTCTGCGTCCGCCGTGCGCCCGAGGCTCAGGCAGGGGTTTAAAGCGAGAACACCGCCTGAGATGGCGATGAGAATGAGCTGGATCGAAGGCCGGGTGGGCATGGCTTCTTTGTGCCTGATTCGCGCCATTGGAAAAGCCGGAACTGCAACGGAACGAAACTAGCCGCCGGGAATCATCCACGGCCAGACACGGGCCTGCAGCCAGACGAGGACGCCGACGAGCAACGCAAGCCCGAGGCTGTGCCAGAAGACCGCGCGGAGGATCGTGCCGGCATCGGGTGCATCCTTTTCGCCACCGGTCGCGGTCTGTGCGACGACGATGCTTTGTGCGTCGATCATTTTTCCCATGACACCGCCGGAGCTGTTCGCGGCGCAGGTGAGAATCGGCGATATGCCGGTCTGTTCGGCGGTGACTTTCTGAAGGTTGCCAAAAAGGACGTTGGAAGAAGTGTCGCTGCCGGTGAGCGCGACGCCGAGCCAGCCCAGGAGCGGGGAGAAAAACGGGAACCACGAACCTGTCGCAGCAAAGGCGAGTCCCATCGTCGTATCGGTGCCCGAGAAGCGCGTGGTGAAGCCAAGTGCCATCATGAGCGCGATGGTGAGCAGCGAGAGCCGCACGCGGAGAACGGTCGCCCGGTAAATGCGGAGCGTGTTGCGCAATTTCATCCCGAGCAAAGCGGCGGAAAGAAATCCGGAAAGCAGCAGCGCCGTGCCTGTGGCGGAGAGGTAGTTGAAAGTGAACGCGGCTTTTTCGACTTCGGGCTTGGGCGCGACAGGCGGGACTTTCTGCACATTTCCGGCGAGCACAGGGACAGGAATGATGGGGGCCTGCCACGTACTGGCGGCCTTTGCCGACGGCGCGTAGCCATTGAGAAGCGTCTTCGCAAACGGCGTCGTCCAAAGCCCGACGATCAGCGAGAGGAGCAACCAGGGAAGCCAAGGGCGGAGACCTCCTGATTTGACATTCGCAGCTTGTTTTTCGGGAGCGTCGGCGGGCCGCCAGAAACGGAGCAGCCCGACCAGCGACACCATCGCGACGACGGCCGAGACAATATCCACGAGCCACGGACCGTGGTAATTGCTCACGGCGAACTGCGTTGCGCCAAACGTCGCACCGCAGACGAGACACGCGGGCCACACCTGAACCATTCCCCGCCAGCCGACTTGCGCGGCGACGAGCCAGAATGGGACGATGAGTGAGAAGAACGGGAGCTGGCGTCCGGTCATCGCAGTGAGGTGCATCAAGTCCAGACCCGTGACGCTGGAGAGCGTGGTCAGCGGGATGCCGACGCTGCCGAAGGCGACCGGTGCGGTATTGCCGATGAGTGCGAGTTTCGCTGCCTCAAGTGGCTTGAAGCCGAGCCCTATTAGCATTGCGCCGCTGATTGCGACCGGTGCGCCAAAACCCGCGCATCCTTCGATGAACGCGCCGAAGCAAAACGCGATCAAAAGCGCCTGAATCCTGCGGTCTCCGGCGAGCGCGGCGATCTGGTTTTTCAACTGTTCGAATGTTCCGGACTCGACGGAAAGCTGATAAATGAAAACGGCGTTCAGCACGATCCAGCCTATCGGGAAGAGGCCGAAGGCCGCGCCGTATCCTGCGGACGCGAGCCCGAGTTCCACCGGCATTTTGAAAACGAACACCGCAACCGCGAGCGCGGCGATCAGGCCCGCGAGCGCAGCGAAGTGTGCACGTACGTGGAAGAACGCGAGCAGCACCAGCAGCAACACCACGGGGACCGCAGCGACGAGCGTGGAGCCGGCGAGCGAATGGAGCGGATCGTAGTTCTGGGACCAGGGCATTTTTAAGAAAAACCTGGGTCCGATCCCTTCGATTCGTCGCCCCGAGAGCGCTGGACGTTCATGGGAGAA
Organism: Verrucomicrobiaceae bacterium; assembly: GCA_031374705.1. Classification (GTDB taxonomy): domain Bacteria; phylum Verrucomicrobiota; class Verrucomicrobiia; order Chthoniobacterales; family Chthoniobacteraceae; genus SXWH01. Next base: position 6,220 of record JANMGP010000141.1, read on the forward strand.
ATGCGCCGCCTACTCCAGCCGCTTGAGCGATGGCAGGCGGTATTGCTGCTGCACCATTTGCTCCACGGCGCTGACCTGCGCGGCGTCGAGGTAGATGGTCTTCGGGTCGTCGTCGAACTCGACTTTGTGAAAGCCATTCACGGCTTTCTCGAGCGCAGCGGGAATGTCGCCGAGGCTCTGCAATTCCACGCCGTTGATCTTGGTCACGCGCACCGAGGAAACCTCCTCGTAACCCACGGTCGCCGGAGTCGGAAGCACGCGGGTGAGAAAGACGATTTTTTTAGGGCCGTTTTCAAAAAGCTCTGACTGATAACGGTCCATATACACTGCGCGCTCCGGGGCGCGGCGCGTCCAGTCGGGGCCGAATTCGCGGAGCATCTGGCGTGAAACTTCCTGCAAAACCAAGCCTCCGAGAATGTAGAAACGAGGAGCCTTGTCGATGATGTAAGGATCAATCACGTAGTCCGACGCGGCCCTGCGGGAGAGTGTCGCGTCCAGCGTCATGCGCTCGCCGCCACGCAGGATGTGCAACTGCACCTTGTCGCCCACGTAGTGCAGCGTGCTGAAGATGTGGCCCGCGGGAATTTTGCCGTATTTTGGATGAGGGAAATTGCCGTCCTGATCCACAGCGAGTTGATCCACGCCGACGAGCACGTCGCCCTTTTTCATGCCGGCCTTGTCCGCAGAGCTCTCCTTCTGGACGTTGTTCACATAAACGCCGCCCGTCACATCGGCCGGGACTTTTGCAAAGGTCCGAAGCGCCGGGTCGCGCATGGCGCTCATACCGTAGCCGGCGCGGGGAAAGCCATCATATTTCCCGTCGGCAGCGTCCTTCAGGAAATGCTCGATTACCGGGGCCGGCACGATGTTGGCGTTGTTCGAAGCGTTATCATACGCCATGAGCACGCCCGTGAGTTTACCTTCGTGCACGACGGGCAGCGTGAAGCTGCTGTCGCGCCCCTGCATCTGCACGGTCATGCGGTAGATCAAGAATGCGCCGTCCACCGGATATGGGAAACTCTCCGCCGTGGTCATCGGCCCGTCTGTTTTCAGCAAGCGGCCATTGCTCTCGAGCTGCCATACGGTGAGCTGGTCGCCGATGTTGCTCTCCGCAACCTGGAGTTGGGGTATGCCTTTCATAAAGTCCGCATCGTCCGTCGTGAGCAACGCGAGATTCGCCTCGTAGTCCACAAATTCGACAGCCGCCGGAACCTTGCGGCCGCCCTCGGGGGTTTCAAATTCAAGGTAGGCGGAATTCGCCACGAGGTCGCCCGTGACGAGGACCTTCCCGCCTTCGAGGACCGCGCCGATGGCGCGCTTGGTCTGCGGTTGTTTTTTGCCCCATGGCCGCAGGAAATCCCACGGCTGGCTGGTGACGTTGACCCGGACGACGCTGAGCTTGTCCTCCGCCCGGAGCGGAAGCGTGGCAAGTGCGACGATGGAAAAAAGAGTAATGCGAAGCATGGAAATAAAAGGCTGGGTTGATTACTTTACGTCGTCCTCAATGTAGGATTCGCGCTGGACGTTATATCGTTTTCGGATGCGGTCCCGCGCGACCTCAACGTCGGCGGTGGAGAGCACAAGCGGTCGGCCGATTCCTTCGAACTCGATGAGGAGTCGGTCCGCCTTTTGTTCGAGCGCAGCGGCCAGTTCCTTGATGTTGCGGATCTGCTTTCCGTTTACCGATTTCACGATGCCTTCGCGGAATTCATCCAGATACGTGTTGATTGGATCGGGCAGCAGCGAAGTCAGAACGATCGTTTCGTCGCGGTCTTTGTAGAGCTCATCGTCCACGAAGTGCGTGAAGTAGTACATCACTCGTGGATTTTGGAACTGGTAGGTCGCCATGAGGTTGCGGTTCAGCGGCTGAAAGAGCAGGCCCGCGTGCACCACGTAGCGGGGTGGAGAATAGCTGTTAGCTTGATGGGTGTAAGCGAACGGCTCGTGGAATTCCACCGCCTGTTTTAGCGGCTTGCCGTCGCGGAGGATGTCGAACTTCACGACATCACCCTTGAATTTCCGTTCGGCCACCTCTGCAAGAATCACCCGTTCGCCTTGAAGTTCCACAAGGCCGTCACTGGCGATATCGACATCGTCGATTTTAAGCAGGATATCGCCCGGCTTGAGATGTTCGTAGCAAACGCTCGCGCTGCCCACTTCCGTCACCACGACTCCCCGGTCATTATCCGGCAGCCCCAGCGCCTTTCTGTGCGCAGGATTTTGAAGCGGAAATGTCGAAATACTCAGGTCCACATAGCGATCGTAATGACCATCTTCCACATCCTTGAGGAAATGCTTCACCACCGGAGTCGGAATCATGTAGCCGACGTTTTGTGCAACGTCTCCCGAGAACCCTTGAAATGCCACACCCACGACTTTGCCGTCCTGCATGACGGGACCGCCGGAGTTGCCGGGATTGATCGCCGCGTCGATCTGGATGGAGAGATGCGAATCCATCACGGAATGCGAATACGTCCGGAAATCAATGCGCGAAACGACTCCACGCGTCACGCTGAGCCTATCCCCTCCGATTGGGTATCCGTAAACCGACACGGTCGTCTCGATTTCGGGCACGCCTCCGATTGGGAAAGGCTTCGCGTCCTTCCAGAAATCCTTGTCCTCCACCTTAAGAATGGCCAGGTCGCAGTCGTGCGCGATGTGCTCGACGGTGGCGACGTACTTCTTTGGGTCGCCCTCTTTCTCGACAGTGAGCAGACGCGCATTCGAGACCACGTGTGCATTCGTCATGAGCCGTTCCTTTCCCACCACCCAGCCAGTTCCGGAGCCTCCTCCGATTCCGCCCGGGAGCCACGGGACGCGGTAATTAAACTCCTGCGCGGTGTTGTTGATGCGGGCAAGAGACTTCCGAATTTCCGCCTGCTGCGCAAATGCACTGGAGACGGCGAGAGCTGGAATAAGGAGCCAGAAGAGCTTCATGAGGCGCGGACGATGTACGGTCATAGTGCGGAAGTAAACCGCCATTCGACCGTTTCGTGCGGCTGCCGTTCAAGCAAACGAAGCCCGGACGTTCCGCAGACCGCGAACTTTGCAAAAACTCATTTTTCGGCCTTGCGCACCGGCCCCGTACCGCATACTTCCCATTCTCCGTTTTTCGGAACGGGTTGGTAGCTCAATGGTAGAGCAGCGCCCTTTTAAGGCGTTGGTTGCGGGTTCGAGTCCCGCCCAACCCACTCCCAGGTTTCCTCTGGAAATCCGATGGGATGAGGGTTCCAGGGCAGTGCCCTGCGTTTTCCATTCTACCCCATGAAAACTCAAAATACCTCGTTTTTCCTGATTCTATTGGCAGCCAATTGGCAGTAGAAACTCGAACGTATTCATCGGTCTCGTGCCATTGTTTCCGAATCGGATGCGGAGAAATCCGAACGCCTGCCGAGTTCCTGGGAATTCCGAAAGATCCCTTCCATGATTTTTAATCGGATCGTTCTCAAAGATTTGCCGATTGCTCGATCCGTTTTTTGGCATCTCTCCACTGCCGCAAATTCGAATCATGAAGGTTCTTTCGGGAAAAAAGTGGTAAAACGAGCGATGGGAGAGAATAAGGAGGGGAACAGCGACCCCTGATGAGCTACGCTCAACCGGGGTGGCCGCACTGGAGAAAAAAACATGCAAG
>JANMGP010000187.1:0-17160 GCA_031374705.1 Verrucomicrobiaceae bacterium
CTTTGGAGGGCGTTTCGCAACGGGGTCTTCTTCACTACAACGCTAAAAACCGCACGCCGCCAGAGAAGCCGCCACCGCGCGGACGGACGCCGTCAGAGAAAAGTTTTTTCGCGCAGGGTGCGAAGTGCGGAACTCGGGCTAGCATGATTGGAGGAAGTAGTCCCAAGTGAGGGCTCGACTTGCAGAAGGCAGCGACGAAAGGGGAGAAGATGAGCCCCGCAACGGACCCGATGACGACGATGAAGGCTACGTCTTTCGAACAATGGAGAGCACCCGACACGGTAGCCACGGCAACGAAGGCTGCGAGGATAGTAAACGTGAAGCAAGCGGCCACCGGTATGGCGATTCGGACATCGGGTTGTGCGTTCATGAGCGTGGTTCTGGCTCATGCAAGCTGGCCATGCACCGTTTTTTGTGAAATCCGCGGCCGGGCGTGACGATCAATGGGCACGGAGGTGGCGTTTGTGGAGGGCTTGGCGGAGTTCGCGCTCGCGCTGATGGTCGGTGGGTTCGAGGAATGCAGCCATGATTTTGGCGCGATCTTTCATCTCATCGTAGGTGAATGTTCCGCCGCGGTTGACGGGGTCCGGGACTCGGAGTGGCTCGCCATCAAGGCGGAGGAATTGCGAGATGACGGGCGGCGTGCCGGGGCCGTGGGGGTGGATGTGGAAGCCGCGGTCGCACGCGGTTTCTCCGGCGTGGCATCCATTGCAGGTCGCAAGGGATGCGGTACGGCGGACGTCGCCTTCGATGTGGCTGCCGAAATCCCACGTGAACGTATTTTTTCCCGGCGGTATGATCGCGCTGGCCGCGAGAAACTTGTCGGGGACGATGAGGAGGCCGGTTTTGATGAGGGGCTCCTGACCGTCGAGGTATCGCTGAAAAACGCGCCGGGCTTCGCTGCCGGGGAGCGCGGTTTGCTGGATTGGAGTCTGGGTGAGGAGGGCGGGTTTGAGGCGTTTTCCGTCGATGGTCCACTGGCGAAATTCGTGCGTCGAGGCGAGTGCGGCGTCGTTGCTGCGCAGTTGGCGGAGGATTGGTTCTCCGTTGAGTATGTTGACTTTGCTGGTGAAGAGTTTGGTGACTTCTTCGAGGTGGGCGGCGAAGACGGGAGTGGCAGGGTCGAGGTACGAGAGCGAGTGCCAGACGTTTGCCCAAGCGCGGGTGCGGTCGCGGCCCGGGATGGCTCGGAGCGCGTATTCGAGGATGATGGTCCAACCACCGGCGAGGGGACTGCCGTTTTCATCGGTGACTTGAAAGACGAAGCGCCCTTCGCCGCTGGGCGGTGGGTCGGCGACGGTGAAGATACCGTAGCCGCTGATGCGCGGGCGTCTTTTGGGAAGCGCGTCGAGGCGCTCCTGCTCAAAGAGATCGATGCCAGTGGCGTCGCGAAAAAGGTTCACGAAGCGCGCTTCATGGCCTTTAAGCCGCCAGATTTCGCGAATCTGGCCGAAGCGGTCCGCGACATCTGGCGCGGCGAGGTCGAGGCGGTTGACGATGGCAAGGAGACGAAAGGGTGCGTTCTGCAGTTTGGGCTTCCACTCGGCTCCGGCGGCGGGATCAAAGCCGTCTCGTTTTTGCCAGGGGATGATTACTTTTTCGAGGACGTCCTTCCGCGGGGAGATAAGCTGGTTGTCGATTTGCTGAATCGTGCTGAAGCCGAGCAACCAGTCGCGGATGGCCGCGGGCGCCTCGTCCGGGCCAACGAGTTCTTCCATCAGTGTCCCGAACGACCAAGGCCCCGGATATTGGGCGCGGGGTGAGTCGATGATGGACTGCTGCGTGATGAGGAGCTCGCGATCCGGGATGATCTTTGGATTCCCAGTCTGGCTAAACGCACTTGACATCAGTGCGAGGACGGCGGCGAAGGTTTGGAGCGGAAGCATGGATCTGAGACGGGGCCAAAGGCACCGTATTCAAATGGAATCCGGGAAGTTTATGCGGCGGCCCGGTCCCGCTGTTGCCGCGGTCGCGCTTTACTTCAGGACTTTCTCGATGTCCGCGTCGGTCAAGCTCGCAGGATGTCCCTCCCACACGACTTCTCCTGCTTTGTTGAGGAGGACGGCGTGCGGGATTCCGGTGATGCCGAGTTCCTTGTTGATCTTGCCGCCTTTGTCGGTGCCGACGTTGTATTCCATGTTCTTGGCTTTCACGAAGGCTTTGATGTCCTGGTTGCTTTCCTGGGTAAGGCCGATGACGACGAGCCCTTTGGACTCAAACTTTTTGTGAATCTCATTCACATGCGGGATGGACGCGACGCACGGGCCACACCATGTGGCCCAGAACTCCAGCATAACCGGCTTGCCCGCAGTGACGGGCTTTGTTTTGAGGAAGTCCGCTTTTACTTCGCCGAGTTTTTTGCCGACGTTGCTTTTGCTGGCAGCGGCGTTCGCGTCGGTCGCGGTGAAGAATAGTGAGGCGGAAACGAGGAGCGTGAGTATGGATTTCATAGTCGTGTTGTTTTTGGGAAAGTAGGGTGCTTCGTGCGGCAGGCAATACAGATTTTCACGGAAGTCGCTGTCCAAAGCGACTGCTAAGGTGCTATTTCCATACACGTCGCCATGAACAGTTTTCGTCCATTCGAGTGCAACAGCGTTTCCCCTCGCGCATTTTCGCGCCGCGACCTTCTCAAATCCGCCTCGGCTGGCTTTGGATGGCTGGCGTTTTCCGCGCTCACTTCGCAGGCTCCGGCCGCCGAGCGATCGGCACTTGCGCCGAAGCCACCGCATTTTCCTGCACGGGCGAAACGCGTCATCTTTCTCGCGATGCAAGGCGGACCGGCGCATCAGGACACGTTCGACTACAAGCCGAAGCTGAAGGAGGACAATGGCAAGCCGAGCGGAATCCGCCCCGGAAACAAACTCGTCGGCTCGCCGTTTGAATTCCGCCAGCACGGGCAGAGCGGCCTGTGGTTGAGCGAGCTTTTCCCCAGCTTGAGCGAGCACGCCGGTGAACTCTGCCTGCTGCGCTCCATGCACACGGACATCCCGAATCACCCGCAGGCCTTCGTGCAACTCCATACAGGCAGCGCGCAGTTTGTCCGGCCGAGCATGGGTGCGTGGGTGCTCTACGGGCTGGGCTCGGAAAACGAAAACCTCCCCGGCTTTATCACCATCGCTCCGCCGCTGGCGCAGGGCGGCGCGCAAAACTACGGCAGTTCGTTCCTTCCCGCATTCTATCAGGGAACCCGCGTTGGTGCCGCGCGAGAGAAAGGCGACGACGACGCGGCCTCCACAAACGCTTCGAATATTCCGAATCTCAGCAACTCCGATCTCACGCCCGAACTCCAGCGCAAGCAGCTCGACCTCGTTCAGGCGATGAACCACGATTTCCTTTCGAAGACCTCTGGCAATAAGGAAGTCGAGGGCGTCATCCAGTCGTTCGAGCTCGCGTTCCGGATGCAGACCGAAGTCCCGAAGGTCATGAACTTTTCCCAGGAATCGCCCGCAACGCTCAAAATGTATGGCATTGGCGATGGCGTGACGGACAACTTTGGCAGGCAATGCCTCATGGCCCGGCGGTGCGTGGAGGCAGGCGTGCGCTTTGTCGAAGTCTGTCATCCCGGATGGGACCAGCACCAGAATCTTTCCGCAAAGGTCCGCGCGAATTGCACGGCGATCGACAAGCCGATCGCCGCTCTCATTCACGATCTGAAAGTCAGCGGCTTGCTCAAGGATACGCTGATCATCTGGGGCGGCGAATTTGGCCGCACGCCGGACAGCCGCCGCGTCGATGGCCGCGACCACAATGCCAAAGGCTATACGATGTGGATGGCTGGCGGCGGCGTGAAAGGCGGCACGAGCTACGGCGCGACCGACGACTATGGCTACAAGGCGGTGGACAACCCCGTTCACATCCACGATCTCCACGCCACGACGCTCCATCTCCTCGGGCTGGACCACGAGAAACTTACGTATCCTTACGCGGGTCGCAATTTCCGCCTCACCGATGTCCACGGCAAAGTGGTGAGGGACATAATGAGTTGAGCAACTTTGGTAAATTCGCCATTGTTGTGCGATGATCAGAATTATTGGCTTTCTCATACTTGCGTCCACGTTGTTCGCGGCGCATCCATTTGGCGGCCCGCTCGCGACCACTCAGCGCACGCCTTTGCTCACGCAAGCGGCGCAGACCGACTCTGCACGGCGAGTCCAGGCGTTGGTCCGACTCCGGGCCGACGGGCCTGCTGCCACGGGCGCAGACGTGAAAGCCGCGCTTTCCAAAATCGATGCGTCTGCAACCGGCATCATGAAAAACCTCCTTCGCTCGACGAAGGCCGCCGACGCCACCGTGGAGAGTTTGCGACAGGATTTCCGCAATTGGAAAGCCGCGAGCGATGCAGCGCGTGCCCTTGTTAAAACCGACCATCACAAAGACCATGGAAAGTTTGCCGAGATGGATCGCGCCTACCAGTCGGCGGAAAAGGCATTCGAGAAAGTCACCCGGGGACTAAAACTCGGCAGCAACTCCCCGGCGGCGCAGCTCATGGAATCCGTCACCGTCGTCGCGCAAATCCGGCGCGATCAAAAATGGGCGGACGGAAAGGAATCCGACATCGGGCGTCTCGCGATAGGCGACCTCGCCAAGGCGGAAACCCCGGCGATCGGCCTCGAGCAATTTGTCGTTGAGATGGAACCGTTCATGGCCCTCCGGGAGCACCACCGGCTCGTCACTGCGGCGCATTTGCAGATGAAATCCGCGAAGCCCGAAGCTGTGCAGTATGCCGAACTTTTGAATGCACGCCGCTTCATCATCGGCATGCGTCCGCTGCTGCTCGGCGAAAAGCTCAGTGCCGCCTGCGCCCAGCATTCCGAGGAGATGGTGACGTTGAAATACTTCGCCCACGAATCGCCGGTGAAGGAAAACAAGACGCCGTGGGACCGCGTGAAAAACGCCGGATTTGAGGGCAGCGGCGGCGGCGAATGCATCTTCGCCGGAGGATCCTCGGCGAATGACGCCCACACCGGCTGGTGGTACAGCGACGGTCACCGGCTGATTCTTTACTCCGACGCGAAAGCGCAAGGCATCGCCAGATTCGGCAACACCTGGACTTTCATGACGGGTGAATTCGCGAAATTCCCGCTCTGAGGCATCGCCCGCGAAACCTCGATGGGGCACCGTTGTCACGATTACAAAAACCTCGCGCTTCGCTGGCGTGCGGTCGCGCGTGACGCAGGGATTCGCCTGCAAACGATCGCCAGCGCGGACGGACTCCCCGTTCTTTGCCTGAAATCGCCAGCGCTAGAAAAAGTCGGCGGCATCTACCTTTCGGCGGGAATTCACGGCGACGAGCCCGGCGGCACCGAGGGTCTGGTGGCTTGGGCGGAGAAACACCGGCGGATGCTCCGGAGCCTGCCGGTCTTGATTTTTCCTTGCCTCAACCCATGGGGGCTCACGCAGAATCGCAGGTCGGACTCGGACGGCCATGACCTGAACCGCCTGTTTCACCACGACCGTAATCCGGCCATTGCCGCGGTGCGGCAAATCGCCGCGCAGCATCATTTCAACGCCGCGCTCATGCTCCACGAGGACTATGATGGCGAGGGCGTGTATCTTTATGAACACCGCAACTGCGAGCCATGGGGCGATTCACTGCTGCGCGCTGCGGAGGCGTTTGTGCCGCGCGACCCACGGACGCGCATCGAACGCCGGCTCGCGAAAAACGGCGTGCTCTCACCCCGCGTTACCGCCCGGACGTTTGCAAAAATCGGTCTTCCTGAAGCCGTGTTCCTCCACGGACTCACCTGCAACCACAGCATCACATTCGAGACGCCGAGCGAATTCGCTTTGGAAAAGCGCACCGCCGCGCATGTGGCGGTGATCGAGAAACTCGTGAACCTCTGTGGCTAAACTGCGATTCGTGCGACCCGCTGGCCGATTCCTGTGAAGATGTCCCACGGGATGGTGCCCGCCTTTTCCGCGAGTTCGGTCGCAGGCAGCCCGGCACCGAGCAGGAGTGCCTCTTCGCCGGATTCCACGCCCGCGACGCCGGTCACATCGACCATGATTTGATCCATCGTCACACGACCCACCACCGGACAACGCGCGCCCCGGATGATGACCGCAGCGCCTTTGCCGGAGAGCTCGCGCGGATATCCGTCCGCGTACCCGACGGCGAGTGTCGCGATCCTTGCGGGATGCCTGGTGACATACGTACGCCCGTAGCTGATTCCGCGACCTGCACCCATGTCACGGACGAGCAGAACGCGCGTTTTCCACGACAGCGCAGGGCGAAAGAGTGCCTGAAATCTCGCGATGGGGGACACTCCGTAAAGCGAAAGGCCACACCGCACGATGCCCGCAGCGTGCTCGGGAAAAGCGAGCGTCGCAGCGCTATTCTCCACATGCACAAGGAACGGAGCAGGCGAAAGAGCCGCGATTTCTGCGGCGAGGGGCCGGAATGAATTCAGTTGCCCCGCGGTGATTTCCGCGTCGCTGTCCGCGCTGGAAAGGTGCGAGCACACGCCGGCCAGCGCGACGCCCGGCAGATCGAGAATTCCCTTTGCAGCAGAGATCGCATCGTCTTTCCAAACACCCATGCGTCCCATCCCGGTGTCGATGACGAGATGCACGCGCACCGGCCCGCATTCCCCAAAGGCCGCGGCCTCCGCGACGCTCGAAACTGCCGGGATGAATCCCTCGCGCACGATCGTCTCGCGCTCGCAGGGGAGCGCAGTGCCGAGGATGAAGACCGGCACTTGTGAGCAGACCGCCCGTACTTCCCGCGCTTCCTTAAGATTTGCCACGCCAAACATCGCCACCATGCCCGAAAGCGCCCGCACCACATGCGTGGTGCCGTGCCCGTAGCCGTTGGCCTTCACCACGGCCATCAGCCCCGCAGGCGTGCGCGAGCGGATGGCGGCGGCATTGTGGCGGATGGCGTTGATGTCCACTTCCACCCAGCATCGGAGCCCGGTGGCGGTTTCGGTTGTTTCATTCATGAGACTCGACAGGACCGCTCTTTGAACACAGATTCCGGCGTGTTGCCAATCTCTGCCATGCGTAAGCTGCTTCTTATCCTATTTACCGTCGCCACGCTCCCGCTTTCCGCACAGGAAGCGCGACCTGCGCGCGTCATCAAAAAAACCGAAGTCAAAAAGCCGGAAATCTTCGCGCCTGCACCCGAGCCGCGCAAGGGGCTTATGGAACGCCTTTTTGGACGCCCGTCCGTCCCTGCCGCAAAGCCAACGCCCGCGCCCACGCCGACTCCGGCCCCGGTCAAACAGAAACCAAAGCTCGCGAAGCCGCGGCCAAAGCCCCCTGTGACTCCCGATACGGAGACCACCGAGACTCCTGCGCCCGCAGCCGCCGTCAAGCCGACCGAGACCGCACCGCCGCCGCCACCGCCCGCGCCTGAAACACCCGGTTCCACGCCACCTCCGCCACCACCTGCGACAGGCGAGACTCCGGCACCTGCTGAGACGCCCAAGCCCGTCGAGACTCCACCCGCTCCGCCCGTGAAAGGCACGAAGGGAAAGAAACCCGTGAAGCCCGCCAACCCTGACAAGCCCGACCTCAGCAGCCTCGATGAAACCGCCAGATATCAGGCTGTGAAGGCGACCGCGCTCAAGGACGAGGCCATTCAGTCTTTGAAATCGAAGGCTGACTCGACGATCGACGCCAACGAAGCGAAGGAGGCATCCATCGCCTACAACCGCGCGCTCTTCAAAAAAATCCGCGCCCTTGAGCCCAGCCTTGACGCTTATGTGGAAAGGCTCGAACAGGCTGTTCTGAAGCGCGTGAAGTAAAGCGCCGCGATGCCGGAAAGCATCCGCCACCTTTACTTTCATATCCCGTTTTGCCCAAAGCTCTGCCCCTATTGCAGCTTCTACGTCGAGACCGGCGCGAAGAACAAAAATACCGCATTCGTCGAAGCCCTGCTCGCCGACGTTCGACGTGCCTGCGATGAATACGACATACGACCGCGCACGATCTATTTCGGCGGCGGGACACCCAGCGCGTTGCTCGAGGAGCAACTCGACATGCTCCTCGGCGGACTGCGGAAGCTGGTCGATTTCTCCGCTGTGGAAGAGCTGTCGCTGGAGGCCAATCCTGCGACCGTCCGTGCATCGAAAGCGCGTCTCCTGCATGATCACGGCGTCACCCGCGTGAGCCTCGGCGTGCAATCGTGGGATGATGCGTTGCTCAAAACGCTGGGCCGCGTGCACACCGCCGCCGCCGCGGAAAAAACCTACGAGACATTGCGCGAAGCGGGCATCCCTGCGGTCAATCTCGACCTCATGTTCTCCGTGCCAGGACAGACTGCCGCGCAGTGGCACGCCACGCTGGAAAAAACCATCGCCCTCGCGCCCGACCACATCTCCACGTACTGCCTCACCTACGAAGAAGACACCGACTACTTTCGCAAACTCACCGGCGGAACCTTCGTGCAGGACATTGAGCACGACGCGCAGCTTTTCGAGCACACCATGGAGACGCTCGCCGCTGCCGGGTTCGAGCATTACGAAATCAGCAACCATGCACGCGCCGGACGCGAATCCCGTCACAACCGCGCCTACTGGCTGGGCGCGGACTATCTCGGCTTTGGCCCGAGTGCGTTTTCCACCGTCGGACTGCGTCGATGGGAAGCCATCCGCGACACCGCCGAATACACGCGCCGCGCCCTCGCAGGCGAACGCACGGGCGGCTTTCGCGAGGAACTCACCCGCGCGCAACGCATCGGCGAGATTGCTGCGTTCCGCATCCGCATGAGCGAAGGAATCCCCCGCGCCGAGCTCGCGCCGTGGGCCGAAGACATCGCCCGATTTGAAGCACTCGGCCTGCTCGAAAACCACGGTGCCGCCCTCCGTCTCACACAGCGCGGGAAAATGCTCGCCGATAGCGTCGCGGAAATCTTCGTGGCGTGAAGCCGTCTATTTTGGCGTTGCCAAAGTGACCGCCCGTAAATCGAGCAGCGCGCCTTTCGGCGGCGCGGCGGGGCGGACGGTGATACGCGTCTCACCGGCAGGTAATTTCAGCGTGCCGATTTTTTCGCGGCGATAGTTTGCCCAGGCGCCGGTGCTCGCGACTGTGTAACGCAATTCGACGCCGCCCCCGCGGATGGCGAGCACGTTGCCGGCGGATGCGGGATCGCATGCGTAATCGAGCCACACTTCATAGTCGCCCGCTTTCGCGAATTGCGCGGTCCAGGCGGCGTGGTCTTCCGAGCCGTGCCAAAAGCCAATGTCGGACAGGTCGGGTTCAAAAACGATCGTGCCGCCGCGAATCTCGGAGTTGGCTGCGGCGAGGACCAATTTCCCATCCGCGCCGGGCATGATCGCGGCAGGCTGATTTCCGGCTTTCGGAGCGGTGCGGAGAAATGCGATGAGGTCGGCGAGGTCTTGCGGCGTGAGGCTGGCTTCCAGACCGTCGGGCATGAGTGAGAGCGCGGCTCTTGTCCGGGACTTGATATCCGCGCGGGGAATCAGCTCGGTCGCGCCGCCGGGAATCGCGAGTGTAAGGCCGTTGGCGGTCTCGCCTTTTACAATCCCGGCAAGCGTGCGGCCATTCACGGTCTCGATGATTGCGCCTGCGGTCGCCGGCTCCACGACGGCGTTGGGATCGAGAATGTTTTTGAGCCAGTAATCCGAAGGCTTGTCGCGCAGCGCGGCGAGATTCGGGCCGACATCGTGGCCCGCTGTATCGAGCTGATGGCAGTTCGCGCAAAGGCGCGCGAATACCTCGCCACCACTGGCTGAATGGCCGGCGAGCGTGAGTGAAGAGACGTAGTTCTTTAAAACGTCCGCGCGGTTCGCAGTCGCGCCTGAGAGCAATTGAGCGACGAGCTTTTTCATCTCCGCCTCGTCGGGCTTTCGGACAATTTTTTTGCCGGAAACGTCGGGCAATTTCACTGGATGTTTCGCGGCAGAACTGAGGACAGCCGCGCGAAACCATGGGTTCGCGGCGTCTTTTCCGGATGCGAGTTTTTGTAACGCGGCGGCCGCTTCCGGCCCGTCGATGTCGCCAAGTGTGAGCGCGAGTTGGAAACGGACGCCTGCATCCGGATCGTCCGCAAACGGCGGCAGAGCTGCTTTCAACGCAGCGCCCGCGAGTCGCACTCCATGTTCGCGCACGCGCGGGTTTTCATCGGCAAGTGCTCGCTTGATGTATTCGCGCTTCAGTCCGCCGAGCATGTCGAGCAGACACAAAGCGTGGACCCTGACCTCGGGGAGCTTAGCATTCTGCAGGAGTTTTGTGATTTTCCCGATGACAAGCGACGGCTCGGTAATGTGTGGAAAGATGTGTGAGAACTCAAGCTGCACGCGATCCCGCTCGGTGCCGTTCGGAGAGTCGAGCGCGTCGGTGAGTTCGCTGGACGAGAGTCTCGTGAGATCGCGGACAGGTAGCGCTTTGTATCCGGCCGGCACGACGCGCCAGATGCGTCCCATTTTCGAGCCAGCGCGGACATCGATTGCGGCGAGGCGCTCCGCGGGAACCCAGCGTGGGTGTTCGATAAGAAAGCGATACATGTCCACAATGTACAGCCCGCCGTCCGGCCCGGTGCGCGCCTGCACGGGGCGGAACCAGATGTCCGTGCTCGCGAGAAACTCGGAGGACTGCTCATCCGCTGCACGTCCCGCCGACAGTGCGGCACCGGCACCTTCGAGCACCGCACGATGGACGAGGTTGTGCGCGGGTTCGCAGGTGAAGGCATTGCCGCGAAAGCCTACGAGCACGTCGTCGCGATAGATCCCGATGCCGCACGCCGCGGTGAATCGTCCCGCAGTATGGCCATCGTTGTAGCGTGGCAGCTCAGCAGCGATGGGGAAGACAGCACCGCCGCCGAGTGCGATGCGCGAGCCGGGTGGCGACGCTGCGGGATTCCTCGCGAGATAATGCTCCGGCAACGGAAACCAATAGAGCGGCGTGCCGTTCTCGCAGCCAAACCAGCGTCCCCAGTCATCACGCACGCGGCCCTGCTGCGTAAAGCCGCCAGCCGCCTCGAATTCCCGCGTCTCCGGACGAAATCGGAAATCGCGATTGCCGAGCGTGACCGGCCCGTTTTTCCCGCCGGTAATCGTCCCGCCGAGCAGACCGTTGGCACCGTAAAACCAGCCGTCGAGACCGGGCGTGAGGCTGTTCACGCGGGCCTGGTAATTGTCCGTCATGAATCCGCTGAACAGCTTCTCCACTTTGTCCGCGCGCCCGTCGCCGTCGGTGTCCTCGGCATAGAGAATGTTCGGTGCGGCACAGATGAGCGCGCCGCGGCGGTATGCAGTGACGCCGGTGGGAAAAGGCAGGCCGTCGAGAAAAACCACGGCTTTGTCGTAGCGTCCATCACCATCGGTATCGGTGAGGATTTTGATGCGGCCTCCCGGCTTCCATTTTCCATCGAGCCCCGTGGGATAGTCGAACATCTCGCAGACCCACAGCCGGCCGTCCGCGCCCCAATCGATCGCGACGGGAGACTGCACGAGCGGCTCAGATGCGATGAGTTCGATCGAAAGGCCGGGCTTTGTTTTAAAGCATTGGAGCGCTTCTTCGGGCGACTTCGGTTTCGTTCCCTCGGTGCCGGGCGCGGCGCGAAACTCCGGCAACTGCGCGTGGACACCATCCACGATCTTTTTCTCGAGCCCCGGCGCGAACCGATGCGGACGGTCGTAGTAAATCATCGCTCCGCCGCCTTCATATCCGCCCTCGGTGAGAATGCGTTCGCTCGGAATGTACGCGGGGGCATCGTTCGCGTAGCCGACGGTGATTATGCCGCGCAACTCGCGTTTGAGCCGGAGCGCGTAGTCCACGACGACCTCGCCCGGAAGGAAAACTAACGCGAGTTGGGAACCGAAGCGCCATGTCTGAATCGGGTAATCCAATGCCGTCTGGATGCGTTCGCCGTGGTCGATCCGCATGAGGTTCAATCGCGCATGATACGCAATCTGGCCGCCCTTTTTGAGGAGCTCGGTCCACTCGGCCCGCGTGCGAGGGGTGTCGAAATCGAGCGACAAGATCGCCCGCGTTGTCGTTGGTGCTGAAGTGATGGCGGTGAGTTCGCTGCCGAGCAGTCGTTTCACCTCGTCGGCGAGCTCCCTGCCTTGCTTCCGCGCAATCTCGATCGTGTCGCGCGCGTTTGGATTTTGATCCGCGCCGCAGCCGACGGATGCCAGCGCAATCGCGCCGGGAAAGTCCGCCTCGATTTCCTCCATCGCGGCACCGGCCCAGTCGCCGTTAATCTGATTCGCAGCGAGCGTCACGCAATGGCACGCGTAACTAAACCACACCGCCCGCACCTTGCCGTCCGGCGCACGGACGACTAGGAGCGGCAGTTCGTGATCCACGGGCCCGCCCTTCGTGCGGCGATTCATCGCAAAGCTCACGCGGCCCGTCGCAGTGGCGAGCGTCGCGGGCTGCGCGTCCTTTATCGCTGCCAGCGCGACGACTTCGAGCGCATCGGTGAACTCGGCGCTATATCGCGTAATGTGCTCCCACTCTTCGGGCGAAAGGTCGTGTCCAAAAATCGGGTTCGCCACACCGCGCAACATCGGCGCGGAATGTGTGTGCGTCGCTGTAATCGTGAGCCGTTCCGGCTTGACCCCCGCCTTGGCGAGTCGGCCCGCGACTTCCGCGCAGAGGCTCGCAGGCACGCCGAGATTGTCCGTCGTTATCATTACCGCCGGCCCCTCGACATCATCCGCAAACGCCATCGCCTTCGCCCAAATCCTGCCCGTTACGCCATCCGACTCTCCGCCCCTCGCAGCGAATCCATTCAAACGAATCGGATAGTCCGGAGTGATGTCCCGCTTCGCCACTCCCACGCGCAGTTCCGCATGCGCGATTGAGGAAAGCACCAAAAAGAAAAGAGCGCTGAAGACGTTCATGGGCGAAGTTTTCTGGATGTTAGTTCCAGCGAATGGAAGGAAGCAATCTCCCATGCGGATGATGCGCGGAGGTCAGAGAGCATCCCGTGTTTTCAATATCCGCCGCAATCATCCGCCACTGCGAGTGGCCGCACCTCCGCATTGCGCGCTTGCGTTTTGAACAGCGGTGATTCGTCATACCGCTTCTTTCTATGCGCAATTTCGCCATCGCTTCCGTCCTGTTCGCCGCCACCGCCTTCGCAAAGGAGACCAAGGTCTCGCAGTGGAACGGCTACGAGAAAACCGACTACCAATTCGCCGGCCACGCGGCGTTGATTGTGAAGCCGAAAACTCCGGCAGCGGGGAATCCGTGGATTTGGCGGACGGAGTTTTTTGGTCACGAGCCGCAGGGAGATATTGCGCTGCTGGCGGCGGGCTGGCACGTGGCGTATTACCAAATCAGCGACATGTACGGCTCGCCGGCGGCGGTGGGGCTGATGGAGAAATTCCACGCCCACGCCACAGCCGAGCACAAGCTGGCAAAGCGCGTGACGCTCGAGGGCTTCAGCCGCGGCGGGCTGTACGCGGTGAATTTTGCGGCGGCAAATCCGGATAAAACTGCGGCGCTTTACCTCGATGCGCCGGTGCTCGACATCCGCTCGTGGCCGGGCGGAAAAGGCAAGGGCTCGGGCAATGCGCCCTGCTGGAAGCAGGCGCTCGAAGCGTTTGGGCTCACGGAGGAAACGGCGAAGACATTCACCGGAAACCCGATCGACAAAACAGGCATCCTCGCAAAAGCAGGCATCCCCGTTTTGTCCGTGTGCGGCGATGCAGACACCGCGGTTCCTTTCGACGAAAACACGAAGCCTTTCGCGGAGAAGCTCCGCAAGGAAGGCGGCATGATCGAAGTGATCGCGAAGCCGGGAGTGGATCATCATCCCCACTCGCTCAAGGATCCAAAACCGATCGTCGATTTCCTGCTGAAGAACGCGAAGAAAGACTGATGCCTACGCCGCCGGGAACCAGCGGTACAGGAAGAAATAAACGAGCACGCCGGTAACGCTCACGTAGAGCCAGATGGGCAGCGTCACTTTCGCAAGCTGCCGGTGCTTTTCATAACGTCCCGCAAGCGCATGACGCATGGTGACGATGGCGAGCGGCGGGACGATGGTGGCCAGGATGATGTGGCTGATGAGCATCCCGTAGTAAATCGTCCGCCACGCTCCGTCCCCGGTGAAAGGCGTGTGGACGCCCTTCATGAGGATTTTATGAAGCACATAGAAGACGAGGAAGACGCACGATACGACGAAAGCCGCGCCCATCGTGTAGCCGTGGGCCTGCTTTCGATCCTGCTTGATGAAGATCATGCCGAGGATGAGGAGCACCGCGGCAGTGGCGTTGAGGCTGGCGTTGATGGCGGGTAGATCGGCGGCGGTCATTTTGGTTCGGGCTCGGCGTGAATACGTTTTAGATCCCGCAGAAGACGCTCGCGGTTCTTGTCGGCATCGGGACCGACGGCGTCGTAGTAGCCGCGGATTCGTCCGGCGCGATCGACGAGGACCATCATCCCGCTGTGGATAAACTGCTCCTTCGCGTCGACCGCCGTGTTATCGGCGAGCACGAGCTTGAAGCCTTCGGTGCTGAGTTTGAAAATGGCATCCTTCTTCCCGGTGAGGAAGGACCAGCGGTCGTCTGCGCTGAATCGCTCAGCATACCCGCGAAGAACTTCGGGTGTGTCTTTCTCATCCGTCGAAATGGAAACGAGCCGGAAATCGGCAAGGTCTTTCGTCGCTGCGTGAACCTTCTGCATTTCCGAACTGAGCGCCGCGCAGATGCCCGGGCACGTCGCAAAGAAAAAATCCGCGACCCACACCTTGCCGCGCATCGTCGCAGAATCGAACGGCTGGCCGCTGCGCTCGGTGAGTGTGAACGGAGGCACGACAAAGCGCGGATGCTCGAGCATGTCGGCGAGCGGGCTTACAATCTCCCCGGCGGCTTCTTTAAATGGCGGAGGAGTTTTTCGCTCGCAGGCGGCGAGCGTGGCGATGCAAACAATGCAGAACGTCCAACGTCCAACGTTGAACTTCCAACTTCCAAGGGATGCAGTGTGATGGCGCGGGCGCTCTGGTCCTGCGCCGCGTCCGAAGTTCGATGCTGCGCTCATATTTTCGTGAATACCATTAGGCCGAGGATGAGCGGCAGATACAGGATGCTCGCGAAGAAGAGGCGCCGCGCCACAGGTCGCGAACGGTCTGCGCAGAAGGTTAGCGCAGCGAGAAAGAAGATGCTGTCGAAGAGCAGCGCGCCACCGAGGTACGTGCTTCCACCAAGGCCCGAGTTGAACGGCACTAGCGTGATGGCGGTAAGCAGGAGGGTGAAAAAGAGACTGATAATCGCAGTGGGAAAGCCGGTGTTGTCGTCGCGCTTCAGCATGACCAGACCGGCGGCGCGGTACTGGTCGCGATACATCCACGCAATGGCGAGGAAGTGCGGCATCTGCCACGCGAAGAGCACACCGAAAAGCACCCACGCGCCGAGCGTGAGATGCGTATTTGCCGCAGCCCAGCCGACAACGGGCGGAATCGCACCACTCACCGCGCCAACCAGCGTGCACCACGCCGAGACGCGCTTCAGCGGAGTGTAAATCAGGACGTAAATCACGATGGTGCTCAGCGCGAGGATGGCGCTGAGCGAATTGACGGCAATCCAGAGCCAGCTACCGCCGCCGACCGCGAGTGCGATGGCGATCCAAAATGCCGCGCCTTTTTGCAACCTGCCGGCGACGATTGGGCGGTCGGCCGTACGCGGCATGAGTGCGTCGATCTTCACTTCCCAGAGCTGGTTCAGCGCCGCCGCACTCGCGGCACACAGAGCTGTGCCGAGCATGGTCTGCACAAGCCGCAGCCAGTCGATGGCTCCGGGCGCACCCATCCAGTAGCCGACGAACGTCGTGATGAGCACGAGCATGTTCAGGCGCGCCTTGGTGAGGTCGAGCAGATCGGCAAGAATGCCGGGCTCGGCGTTCGCGGCAGGAACGCTCATGGGTTCGGTCACGCTTTCACCCTCCAGCTTCTCGCGGCGAGGAGCGCCGTGGTCGCGCAAATGAATGCGCCCACCATGACGTGCGTGTTTGTGATGTGCGGTTGCCGGCCTTTCCAGATGACCATGACGCCGAGCATGAACTGCACGGTGACAAGCGCAAGCAGTCCCCAACCGAGCCGAGTGATTCGCACTTCACCCGCCGCCCGCTTCGCACAGACGATGGCGAGGCCGATGACGTGTCCTGTAATCAGGATCGGCAGCACACGGGAGTGTAAAAAATGAATCCCCACGGCATGTGTCCAGACTTCAGGAAGCATCCCCTGCCCCGCCGATGGCCAGGTCGGTATTGCAAGCCCCAAGCCGCGGTGGCGGAGATAGGCCGCACATGCGAGCTGGATGATATAAAGCCACTGAAGCACAATCGCCATCAGGTGGATTTTTTGAGCGCCGTCGATCTTAGGGCGGTCGCCAAGCTGCTTCCAAACCGGCGAAAGTCTTGCGGCGAGGACCACGATCAGCGCGAGGAAAATTTGCGCGAAGACTCCATGGAACGTGCGGATGTTCGTGGCGAGCGATACATTGCCCCCAGTTTCGATTTCCACGCGCAAGGAGCCCAATGCAGCCTGAACGCAGGCCGCGACATACCCGGCAAGCGCCAGCTTTTGGTTTGTCGTGATCCTATCGCCACGCCGTCTGGCTTCGGCCAGCAGCATGCCTATGAAAATGACCATCGCCGGCCAGACTCGGAGTTGGGATATGACGTTTCCCTTCCATCCAAATGCCCGGCATCCTTCAGCCGCGAACATGAAGCCGAGCGCCACGAAAAATGCGGTCCAATTTCTCCAAAGCATTGCCGTTAGCACACCGAGCGAAAGCCCCACGGTCATTGCGACCAACCGGTGACTGTGCTCTTTAAAAAGGGGAGGGTTCTTATACCATGGCACGTCGCTACCGGGTGTCATTGGATTAAGCAGCGTGCCTTCCACGTGCGGAGCATTCGGCGCGGCCATGCCGGCATCGTAGGTGGTGACGATGGCACCGAGGAAAATCAGGAAGAACGTTGCGCAGACGCAAAGCTTCGAGAGACGGGAGAGCCAGAGATTAACGGTCGGCATGGACATGATCGGAAGAGTTTAACCTACGAAACGTCCGCGGAAAGCCGACAGTTTCGGATTCCGGAAGGGCGAATTGACTCAAATCAAAAGACACCAGGCCGGTGAGAAAGAGAGGAGAGGAAATGGAACGTTGACTCAGAATGAAGGACACCGGGCTGATGTCCTTAAAAATGAGCGAAACGAGCACCGAAGAAATCTTGAAAGCAATA
>JANMGP010000191.1:0-8223 GCA_031374705.1 Verrucomicrobiaceae bacterium
GCCCCACAGCCGGGACGGCTGTGCTACGATACGGAAACTCCATCCCGCACACCGCATCCAAAAGCCCCCGATGCCGAACCAACTCCGCATCCTCCGCGTCCACAAGCGGCAGTTCCACCGTCGCCCCGTGAGGCACGGGGATTTTGCGTATGGCTGGTTTTGTGAGGATTCGCGCAGTCATTGGAAACGTGGGCCATCCATCGGACTATATTACGGCAGCCACAATGGGTTCAATTTTCTCTTTCTCCAACATACCGATAAGCTGAGTGTCCCAATAAATTGGGCCGGAAGGCACGATTCCCGAAAGAAATGCAGCCAAAATGTATGCCAACGGAATCCATTGAATAACGCACAAAATTGCGAGTTGATTACGACGGTGTTCGCTACTGAGAAATATTTCGATTAGCATTAGAAATAACCCAAGTATTATTGACCATGTCGGTGTATTGGCAAAATACAAAACTTGGGCCGGAGGAATGTTAAGGAGGAAATCGAAATCGTGGCGTTTTGAAAAAGCTATGAGGTACTGCAAATGCTCGGATACCCCCGCCCACGCGATGAACGAAATAAGCGCATTCAACGCTAGAATGACCATTGAAGAGATATCGATTCTGGCCTTCGGATTTCTCACTTCCACGTTCGTGTTTTCGGGTCACATTTTGTCGGCTGATCCCGTTTTCCCGCTCAATAATAAAACAGCGTCTTTCCCTTTTTATCCGAATCCGCCCCCAAACGGCAATAGGCGGGGTAGCGGGATACCAGTTTGCCAAAGTCGCACTTCAGATCCAGTACTGGGCATTGGTGCAGTTTGGACTCCGAAGCGGAGATTTTAATGCCAAACTGCTGCACCATCAATTCCTGCATCGAT
The DNA here is from genome assembly GCA_031374705.1 of Verrucomicrobiaceae bacterium. Lineage (GTDB taxonomy): Bacteria > Verrucomicrobiota > Verrucomicrobiia > Chthoniobacterales > Chthoniobacteraceae > SXWH01. The sequence goes on from JANMGP010000191.1 coordinate 869, forward strand.
TCGGCCTGAGCACGGTCTTCCTCCGTCGGGAAAGCATATTCGTGGTGCCATTTTCCTATACGGCCATCCTTTCGCACAACGATCACGTCACACGTTCCGCCAGCGTAGAAAACAAGCGAACCGTCCCACTCCTTCACAAGCCCCCAAGCACTGTCCTCGTCCGCGTTCCACATGATGCGCAAATCCGACGGCGGGCAGAAGTGACTTCCCGGCGGGAGACCCCAGTCTGTAACGCCACTAAAATACGTCAGGAACTCTTTGAGGCCGGGAATTGCGTCGAGTGGGAAATCGAGCTGGGGCAGTGGATCGCCGGGCATTGCGGCAATGATTGACACCTTCTCTTCTTCCGAAGCTGAAAAGGTGAGCCAGTATTCCCGCTCACCAGCTTCGGAGAGCACTAACTTCGGAAGGCTGAGGATGTATTTCGCCAGACTCTTGTTCGAGGGATGAATCATTACCGACCACGTTTTCTTCAGGTCCGCCCGGCACTCCGCCTCCGACATCGCTGCAAGCGCGGCGAGAGGATGTCCTTTGTCGGCGAGGTCCCGGGCGAGGTTTTTCGGCACCGGAAGTTTGTATTCGGAAGATTTGCTCATGGTCCCATTTTGGCTAGCGCGCGTGAAGCTACTTTGAGGCTCTCTCATCGTCGTTTCGTATGGCGATTCTCGATATTCACCAGGAGGTCGGCAATAGTTTTCTTGTCCCGCGGTTGTTCTGCTAGATGACATGAGGTTGTCGAGACGCGCGAGATTCCGCGAATCTCAAGTCTATGACAACTCAAACTACTCCAAACTCCAGCGAACAATACGAAACAATCAAACTGGGCATCGACGCGCATGCCCAGTGGTATCACGTGAGCCGTCAGGTCGATGGCGCGACGCCGCAGCCGGTCCAGAAGATGACTTTTGAGGAGCTGCTGCTCTTTGTCGCCCGGCAGCAGAAGCTGGCCGGGCAGGTCTATACTTGTTACGAGGCGGGGCCGTTCGGATATCACTTGCATCGACGGCTTGCCGCGATGGGCGTGACCAACTTCGTCGTGCAGCCCCAGGATTGGGATGATCGAGGCAAGGGAGTCAAAAACGACCGGCTCGAAGCGCTGGCTTTGTGCCAGCGACTGGACCGCTACGTGCGGGGCAATAAGAAGGCGTTCAGCATCGTGCGCGTGCCCACCGAGGAGGAGGAGCGCGAACGGGCCATGAGCCGGCAGCGCCAGCAACTGGTGCGTGAGCGGCAGCGACTGGCGGCGATGGGCCGAAGCCTGCTGGCGATGCATAACATTCACGTCACCGGGCGGTGGTGGAAGGGAAAGCCGTGAGCGCGCATCAAGGCGCAAGCGCCCGGATGGGTGGTGGAGCGCCTGGAAGTGAACACGGCGGTGATCGTGGCCGTGGAAGCGCACGAAGTGAAATTGACGGGAGCCATCCAGGAGGCCGGGCGGCAGAAGAAGATTCCGCGCGGAGTCGGGCCGTTGACCTTTGAAGTGCTGCGGCGGGAGGTGGGAGACTGGTCGCGGTTCAACAACCGGAGGCAGGTGTCGAGCTATACCGGGTTGTGTCCGCGGGAACACAGCAGCGGAGGCAAACGGCGCACAGGCAGCGTGAGCAAGAGCGGCAATCCCCGCGTGCGCGCGATGCTCGTGGAGATGGTGTGGCGGATGATCCGGTGGCAGCCGGATTACCAGCCGCTCAAGAAATGGGAAGCGGTGTTCAAAAATCCCACCGCCACCTCCGGGGCGAAAAAGAAGGCCGTGGTGGCCATTGCCCGGCAACTGGCAGTGGACCTGTGGCGCGTGTTCACGGGACAGGCTGCGGCGGAGAAGTTCGGGCTCATCTATCAAGCCGAAGCGGCGTGAAGAAGACCGCCCTTATTAAGCTGATGAACCTGATGACCAACATCCACAAACACCAATCACCCCACGACCCAATCACCTGACACCATTGACCGTCTGAACTTTTCCCGGAATGTCGCGCGTCTGAAAAATTCCATGGGCGTTTTAGAGACGTCCGATTGCTAGATGAGACCGCATTTTCTTTCCTCGACCCGAATCAGTCACCAGGCGCTTTGCCAAACAGACAAGAAAAGCAAAGGCGCGGATAGCAGGCTGCGATCGTCGAAACCCGACGATGCCCAACGGAAAGAAAGGCATTTCTAAAACTCAGACTTCCCAACCCACACTTCACTCCAAACCGACAACACCAAACAACCAACACCCGCGAAAACATCACGCGCAAGCTTGACCAACCTCATAGCAGGAATTTGCTTTCGCGTCCGCCGCACCGGAAACGGTCAGAACGGGGATCGGTGCCGGGGAGTGAGGGGGTCTGGCTGAGCGTCAACGGCAAGGAGGTGAGCGGCGGTGAAAACTGCAACTGGCGCAAAGGCTACGTCGGTCTCGAGAGCGAAGGCGCGCCGACCGAATGGCGGCTGGTGCGCATCCGCGAACTGCCGGGAAATGCAGCGACCCCTGAACAGACGGCGGATGAACTAAAAGGACACGTGCAGCTCTACAACGGCCTCGATCTTCGTGGCTGGCAGGGTGCGGAAAAGGCAACGGATTTCGTCCCGAGTGACTGGCGGCTCGTGCTCAAGGCGGGTGCCGGCGGACAGTCCATCGCCACGGAGAAAGAATACGGTGATTTCGAACTGGTCGCCGATGTAAAGCTCGCGAAGGACGCATCGGAAAGCGCAGGAGGCGGAATTGCCATCGGCGGGAAAACGGCAGTGAGGCTGCCTTTTCAGCAGCAGGCCGGGCTAAAGCCGGGCGCATGGAGCCGGCTCGTGCTCACACGAAAAGGCACGCTGATCTCAGGCACGATCGACGGGAATGAAGCCGCGTTCCGAGCGCTCAATGACGCGAAAGCAGCGCGTATCCAAATCATACACGGAGGAAGCCGTCGAGCTCGCCAATCTCTACATTCGCGAGCTGAAGTAGGGCCGGGGCGAGGCACAATCGTTGAGAGGAAACATCTACAAACTACATCGGCACCAGGGCCGTCGCATCGTTGACCCTGTTCGTCCACCTGCTCGTGACGCCGACGCCCTGAACCGAGTCTCCGCCTGAATCCTCATCAAACCGGAGGGCCGGGAGGGGAAACGGTGGGAAACGGTGGGAAGTTGGGTCAGGCGACATGAAAGCGAACGTTTGGGAATCACCTATCGTGTTCTTGCTGTTTTCGTCTGACAGCGTTTTCTCCGCTCAGTTCGTTGAAGCAGGCGACTGTGCTTGAGTTGAACGTTCGTTTTGGACGCTATCATTTCATTGGTAGTTTTTCCTTTTCGTCGCCTGACCCCGTGTTCCAAACGCCGGCTAAAGTCGCAGACGACTTTCGCGACCTGCGCAAGCTGGACACCATGGGCGCGGCGGGCGATGCTGGCCGGCGAACTATGACCGCCGACACACCCGAGCCCCCGCCGCGCCGAAAGTGGCACCTTCAACGGTGGCTCGTCGCCCTCGTCGCCGCCATGCTGGCCTATGTCGCGTGGAAGGAATACGCCTTCCGCTCCGCGCTCAAGCGGGCAAACGCGCTGGGGTGGGAGGTCACCTACATCGACCCGGTGGAAATGATTCGGGCGGACTGGAAAAGGGCATTCAAGAAAGAGACCTGGCTGGATGGAGTGACAGTCGTCGACATCTGGAATGGGGAAGAGTTAGCGCAGCACTCCGCCATCGTTCGTCGGCTGAATTCAACGCAGTTGGAATTCAACTACGTCTCAACCTTGCCCGACCTCTCTGCACTCGAAGGCCTCACCCGTCTGGAAAAGCTTACTTTCCGGAGATGCACCATCCTGACAAACGTGGACGCGCTCAAGAACCTCCCGGCGCTGAAAGAGATCCTTCTCATCCACTGCACCGCCCTGACAAATCTGGACGGGCTCAAGAACCTCCGGGCGTTGCAGGCTGTCGGACTAGAGGGCTGCAGGGGGCTCACGAACGTGGATTGGCTCAAGAGCCTCCCTGCACTGCGAGGGGTCGGCCTCAGCGGCTGCACGGGGATCACGAACGTGGACGCCCTCAAGGGGCTAACGGCGCTGGAATCGGTCAACCTAAACGAATGCACGGGCCTCACGAATGTGGACGCCCTCAAAAGCCTCCCGGCGATTGAAAACATCTGGCTCTTCGGCTGCACCGGGCTGACGAAGGAGCACATCACCGCGCTACAGGCCGCCCTCCCCGATACACAAATCTTCTCCGACTACCAACCGCACGCCCCCATGCCATTGGAGCGGTGAGCCGCGCGCGGCGGGCGGGGGGCGCGGCGGCACGAGGGGCGGGCTAAGCGAGGGCAGGGCGGGCAGGCGCGTCGTTGCTGCGGCGCCCCGCCGCAGTAAGTGCCTGCGACGCCCCCGTCGCAGCAGGCGGAGCGGCGGCGGGGCGCCGCCGGAACCTAACTGCGACGGGGGCGTCGCAGCAACGACCCTGCCTCCCGCACGCAGCGCGGGGCGCGGGGCGTATCGGGTTAGCCATGGTGTGCGGGGAACGCCGAAGGCGTTCAATCACTCAGCCCATGGTTGATGTCCCGATGAATCGGGAAGCATCTACCATGGGTCCCCCGCCCCGCACCGGCCCTACCCTGCAAGGGTTTCATCGGGGCGCGCGACATGGATGAAACCCCTCCGGGGTATCTCCGCGCGGCGGGTTGACCCAAGGTAGCTTCCCGATTCATCGGGACAACCTCGGGCTGGCCTCTAGTGGGCCGGTGCCCCCGCCCGCGCCTCCGGGCAAGGCCGGCGTGGCTGGCTGTGGTCTCCCGGCGTCTCACTTCGCCCGGCAGAAGGTTTTCGGAACGGGGCATGGGGTTTTGGTGGCGGGGTGGGTCATTTATCGTAATCAGACCGCTCCGGCTACGAATCTGTCACCGCTGTTTGCGCGTCCCCGAAACGGATGGGGTCATTCTTTTATGTTTCAGGAATGCAAGGCGGAGCTCAGGACCCAGGGAACGGCAACGCCACAGAGAACAAAGCCGCCGATACAAATGCCACAGTCGAAGCGCCAAAACGCAGCGGAACTTGCAGCCAATAGAACCCAGGACACCACGAACGCTATTAAAAAGCCTGGGTGAATGAAACGCATTGTGCAACACTGCGCGGAAAGAATCAGGACGAACATGAGCGTGCGGAACCAGTAGCGACGCCATTCCTGAGTGCTCGAAGGGACCAGACGAAAACCGGAAGGTTCGTCGATGGATGTCAGTACATAGAGCAAGAAAGCAACAATCGCCGCCGCCATTCCCGCATAGCGGACCCAGAGGATTTCATCTAGTTCGTTCAAGGGAGTCGCGTGCGTAACTACTTTGAGTGCGTCTCATTATCTTCTCGTGTGGCGGGTGGTTCGGAAAGCATGGTGCCTTGTGCTATCAGAGCCCGCGCCTCCGGGCAAGGCCGGCGTGGGTGGCTGTGGTCCTCGGGCGTCTCACTTCGCCCGGCAGAAGGTTTTCGGAACGGGGCATGGTGTTCTGGTGGCCGGGCGGGTCATTATTCGTCTGGAGCTACAATTCTAGTCTTCGGGAGGGCCGCTTTTACTGCATCCACCGCTTCTTTTGTGAGCCCATTGCAGCCCTTGAGATAGAGTTCCTCCAAGCCTGTGAGCCCGAGAATCCCGTCCACGTTCTTAAGCCCGGTGCACCGATAAAGACTGAGGTATTTCAGCGCCTTGAGTTCCCCCAACGCATCCACATTGGTTAGCGCGGTGCAATGGCTGAGACCCAAGCCCGTCAGGTTCTTGAGTTCCTTGAGCACATCGATGTTCACGAGGATGGGGGAACCATCGATCCCGATCCCGGTTAGCTCCTTCATGTCCTTGAGCGCGTCGATATGGGTCAGATTCGGGCAGTCGCCAAGCGAAAGCTCGGTCAAATTCGAGAGACCCTTGAGTTGGGATAAATCGCGCCATGGAAAAGTGGCGTCGATTCCCAGTTGTTTTGGCTTCAGCCGGCGGATCAAGTCGAAGTGGCGCTCTGAAACAGCTTCGCCTGGAATTTCCAAAAGCCGTGTCGTGTCGCTCCACGTCTCTTTGCGAAATGCGTCTCTCCAGTTCTCACGAATTATTGCGATGGGGTCACTGTATTGAAACTCCCAGCCAAGCTCCTTTGCCTCTTTGAGCGCCTGTTGGAAGTCGTAAGCCTTCCAAGCGCCCCAGCCGGTGGAGAGGGCGATGAGGAGGAAGGCCCACCGCAGCAGGTGCCAGTTGCGGCGCGGCTTTGTGGCGGGCGGTTCGGAAAGCATGGTGGCTTGTGCTATCAGAGCCCGCGCCTCCGGGCAAGGCCGGCGTGAGTGGCTGTGGTCTTCGGGCGTCTCAAAACACTCCTCCCTCAAGGCCGTGAGACCGTGACTGTAGGCACCTATCAACAGCGTCTCGACGCCTTGCGGGACTTCGGTATCCGCCTTGCTAACGAGGCCGGAAAACCGACCCTCATCGCCCTCGGCACCGTCGTGACAACCTTTTACAACCAGGCAAATACGAAACGGAACTTCCAGCTTAACCGCAAGACAGCACTAGACAATGGGCGGGTCGATATGGAAGCCGTCCGCCTCCTCTTTTGCGGCAAGTTTTACAAAATGATAGGCGTGGCAATGGGCGTCTGGGAGCAACAGTCCGAGCTGGTCGATACCGTGTGGGACGTCAACATCCTCCGCGAACCCGCCCAAGTCATCCCCGCCGCCCCCGCCCTCCCCGTGTGGACGCCCGGCACGCGCACCCTCACCGTACTGGCCCTGCCGGAAGGGGCGACGCGCCTGGAATTCTGGCGCGAAGGCCCCGGCGGAATGCCCGAGCTACTCGCCATCGGCGAAAAGGGTGCGCTGAGCGTGCAAATCCCCGCCACGATCACGTTTGACGCAGGCGACCTCTACCAACTCTGGCTCCAAGCCCGCAACAGCCGGGGCAGCAGCCCCGCCAGCCCAAAAGTAAACTGGCTGGCGACGTAGGCCCGTGATTTCCCGGCAAGCGGCGGGGCCAGAGCGATGAATCTCCACGCAACAACCTGCAAGAAAAACGGCGGGGACAGACCGATTATTCTCGCGCGCCCGTATCGCCTCGGCGAGGCGCTGTTCAAATTTCTTCGGTTTCGGCGGAGTCTGCGGGGTGGAAATGTTGGCATATTGCGGAGTCGGCATATCGGGTGCATATGCCAAGAGCCGTACCAATATGCCGACCGAAAAACCGCACGAAGGTTTCCCTAGAGCCTGTCATGCACTTATAGCCCGCGCTCAAAATGCTAGAAATTATAACTGTACTTTTTCTTACCCCTCGTGTGGAAAGCTTGGGATGCCAACACGAAAGCCATATCCCAGCGATGTCAGCGATGAAGAATGGGCGTTCTGCGCTCCCTACCTGAGCCTCATGAAGGAGGATGCTC
>JANMGP010000242.1:0-3982 GCA_031374705.1 Verrucomicrobiaceae bacterium
GCGCAAAGTGCCGGTGCTACGGGCGCTCGGCTATGCGCTGGGTTTCCTCATTGCGCTGCTGCCGCTGTTCTTTCTGACGACGGATTTGACGGCGCGGTGCCTGGGCGGCGATACGGAGCTGCAGCCGCTTGTGGAGCTGTATCGCGAGGGCGTGCGCAACCAGGATCATCGTGTGATTTGGCACACGTTTCTAGCAGCGGCGGTGATTGCGCCAATCTCGGAGGAGGTCCTTTTTCGCGGGTATCTTTACCCCGCGCTGAAACGGTTGATCGGGGCTCTGCCAAGCGCGGTGATTTCCGCGGTGCTGTTCGCGGCCATCCACAATAACGCGGTCAGTTTGCCGGGGCTGACCCTGCTGGCTCTCGCGCTCACGATCACATTTGAATGGTCCGGCTCGCTGATGGTTCCCGTTTTCATCCACTCACTGTTCAACAGCCTCAGTCTCGTGATCGCTGCTTTGACGGCGTACCAGCCGGTATGAAACTCTCCGCCCTCGGCGAAGATGCAGTGGTCCGGGAACTGACCCGCGGGCTTCCGGCGGGCAAGGATGTCATCGTCGGTGCGGGGGATGATTGCGCGGTGCTGGGACGCAAGAGCGATGCGTGGTGGCGGCTCGCGAAGACGGATGCGGTCATCGAGGGTGTTCATTTTCTTCCCGATGCGGAACCGGAGCGCGTGGGCTGGAAGGCACTCTGCCGCGCAATCAGCGACATCGCCGCGATGGGCGGCATCCCGGAACACGCATTGGTGACGCTCGCCGTCCCTGCCGACACCGAAATGGAATGGGCTCGCGCGCTTTACTCGGGGTTGCGCAGGGCGGCGCGGAAATTCGGCGTGGGGATCGTCGGCGGCGAGACGTGTCGTTCGCCCGGCGCGCGGTGGATCAATGTGGCTCTTTCCGGCCGAGTGGAGCGCGAGCGGTGTGTGCTTCGTTCGGGAGGAAAAGCGGGCGACTGGCTTTACGTGACAGGCCGTCTCGGCGGCTCGCTCGCGGGAAAGCATCTCGATTTTATTCCGCGTCTCGCGGAGGCGCGCTGGCTGGTGGAAAAATACCGTCCTTCAGCCATGATGGATCTCAGCGACGGCCTCGGCGCGGATCTTCCGCGTCTCGCTGCTGCGAGTGGGCGCGGGCACGAAGTCTGGCCGCTCTCGCTCCCCTGCTCGCTCGGTTGCACGCCGCTTGCGGCGATGAACGATGGAGAGGATTTCGAGTTGCTCTTCGCCATTGCGCCGGACGCTGCCGATGCGCTTGAGCGTGCGTGGGCGAAGAAGTTCCCGAAGCTCCCGCTGACGCGAATCGGTCGTTTCACTCGACAGGCCGCGCGGCGCCATGGAGATTCGGCTCCGGGTGGATACGATCATTTCAAAAAATCCTGAGCAGACGTTCGAGCTGGGCCGTAATTATGCGGCGCAGTTGCGCGCGGGCGATGTGCTCGCGCTGGACGGCGACCTCGGCGCGGGAAAGACGCAGTTTATAAAAGGCGTCGCTGTGGGACTCGGGCACGATGGCACGGTGACGAGCCCGACTTTCACGCTCGTCCACGAATACACCGGCGGGCGACTTCCGTTGTTCCACTTCGATTTTTATCGGCTGGAATCCGCCGACGAAGCACTGCGCATCGGGCTCGACGACTACCTCGGCGCTCGCGGCGTGCTGGCGATCGAATGGGCCGGAAAGTTTCCGGAGGTGCTTCCTGCCGGGACGCGCTGGTTGCGGTTTCGGGCGGGCGATGGCGATGAAAGGACCATCGAGCTTCCATGATTCTCGCCATCGATACATCCACGCCACGCGGCAGCATCGCGCTGCTAAATGACGGATACCTCGTTCTCGATGAAGTCTTCGCGTGTGACCGCAGTCAGAGCAGTGACCTGTATCTCCTTCTCGCGAAAGTCCGCGAACTGGCGCCGGTGCTGACGACCATCGCGGTTGGCATGGGACCCGGAAGTTACGCGGGCGTGCGAATCAGCATCGCTACAGCGCTCGGGCTCTCGCTTTCATGCGGCGCGGAGTTGCTCGGCCTGGCGAGCGTCGCCGCGCTGGAGACGGACGCCACCGAGTATTTCGCCATCGGCGACGCACGCCGCGATACGTTTTATTTTACCCGCGTCCGGGACGGCGTGTGCATCGAGGAGCCGCAGCTACTTGATGCCAAATCGCTCAATGCACGACTGGCCGCAGCGCCCGCCCTGCCTGTATTTTCGGCGACTCCCCTCCCCTCATTTCCACAGGCCGCAATCTCCTTTCCACGCGCAGGGATATTAGCGCGCCGAGCATCGGCTGGAGTCGGGATTCTGGCGCGCGGCGATTTTGAGCCTCTGTATCTGCGCGAGCCGTACATCACACAGCCGAAGACTGTCGCTTAGCCGTTCCCTGTCACGCGCGTCGCAGTCCGTGCACGCCTGCATCAATCCCCCCGATGTCCACTCCCAGGCAAAGACTGCTTCCCAAATTCCGTGCTCCTTGAAGAAGACGATTCCTAGTTCCCGCTTGAGGTGTCGGCTGACCTGCCTGCGGTTAACTTTCAACTTTCCGCCTCGGTCGGCTGTCGGCTTGCATCCCGGCCACCAGATGTGCCTCGGGGTCGGGCGTCTCGATACACAGATGATAGTGATTGCTCATCAACACCCACGCATGCACCCTCCCACCCGTCATCGGGCGTGACCGCAGCATGATGTAAAATCGGAGCGGGGATTTCCTAATCCCCGCCCTGCCACGCGCGCAGCGCCCAATCTGTTTCGCAGGGCTCAGAGGGGCACACGGTTCTCTATTTGCGCGCTGCGCGCTGCAAGGGGACGGGGACTAGGAAATCCCCGCCGGGACTGCTGTCCTACATCACGCAGCGGTCACACCCCCCGTCGTCCCGCACGCTTCCGCGAGCGTCCCGAGGAAGAAACGGCGGTCTTCGTCATCCAGATTCCAGATAGATGTCTTCCCGCCTATTCCCTCGCGCCATCACATGATAAATCTCACCTGCGTATTCGATTCGGATGCTTCGTGCCATTCCTCGCCTTTACCGCCCGCCGTCTCACTGTCCATTTCATGTCGCCTGACCCTCGCCTGACCCCGTTTCCTAGCGGCGGAGCGGGAGCACCCGGTTTGCGGGAAGGATTTCTACCTGCTGGGCTCCTTCTCAGAGTTTCTCTTTCACTTCGTTTTGTTTACATGTTCCGATTTCCTCTCTGTCTGTGTTTATCTTGGCGCAATGACCCCGTTTTCGCTTCCGTTTTTCGCGTTGGGTTTTGCAAGCGGCTCATTGTAAAAAGTTGTGCTCTCGTAAGTATTGCTTCCACTCAATTGGATCGCGAGAGCTAGCGCAAACATTCTGTGGCCATGGACGCCTAGTCCATCCATAAAGGGAGCAAATAGCGGTACTCGCCGCAAGCTCGTCGCGCGTTAAGCAAATCAACAAGTCTGATAACACGACAGGGGACAGGCGGTCTACCCTCGGTTTCTTCCGCTATTACTCCAGCAGCAATCGCCCAATCGATGAGAGTCGCGGAGTTATCCCGAATTATATCCAGTGCGTCTGTAAGTTTCATATGCTAGATCCCAAATAACGCCTTTAGTTTGACTATAACCTCTTCGCCCTACCTGCCGTCAGCATTAAATTTCCCGTTGACCTGAGAGCGCGGAATAAGATGGATTTTGCCCCCTTTTTTATTAGTTGAAATCCCATTAGATCCGGTGGAAGAAACGGGGGCAGGCGATAAAAACGAAATGAATTCATCAGTGGCTCTCGTTGCATGGGCGATAAAGTCCTTAAATTCGCGCGAATAGTCCCGCTTTATTTCCCCACTTTTCAACCTCCGAATCGCGTTTCCCTCATTGACCGCACTTTTCATCGTCAGCTTTTCAGCATTCCAGGGTAAACGTAACGCCTAGCGCCATTGAATGATGGTCGTGCTACGGCGACGCGGTGGTATAAATTCCGTAGGGAGTTCGTATATGGAACTTACGAACTTTTATGCGGCGCGGTGCGGG
>JANMGP010000250.1:0-14802 GCA_031374705.1 Verrucomicrobiaceae bacterium
GACGCCCCGTCGCTTGCAGTGTAGGCGACGCCCTCGTCGCCTCGGGATGGCAAGGCAGAGAGGCGGCGGGGCGCCGCTGGCACCTCCAAAGCGACGGGGCGTCGCTTCTACGACGCTGCTTCTCTTTCGTTACGGCCAACCACATACTTCCGCCCACGGCTGTGCACCTCCCTGCCCTACGGGCTTCGGCTTCACACTTTGCTTGTTCCACTTTTAATCACACCCAGCCCGGCTTGCCGGCCGCAACCGGCCCGCGTCATAAGACGAACTCAGCATCCGCGCCGAGGAAGACGCGGAAGCGATTTTTGTCGATCGCTTTCATGTAGGCTTCCATCGGAGAAATCTGCCCCTGCTGCATGGCCGCCCATACGGCATCGTCCATGAACTGCATGCCCTGTCCTTTGCCGCTGACGATGACGTCCTGCAGCTTTTGCGTGGCACCTTCGCGGATGATGGCGCTGGCTGCTGCATTGACGACAAGGATTTCGTTCACGGCCATTCGTCCGCCGCCGGATTCCTCGGTCTTTTTCATCAACAACTGCGCGACGACTCCGCGGAGGGAGTTTGCAAGCATGGTGCGAACCTGGGATTGCTGGTCGGCAGGGAAAACGTCGATCATACGATCAACGGTCTTGCGCGCGTTGTTAGTATGCAGGGTGCCAAAGACGAGCAGGCCTGTTTCCGCCGCCGTGAGGGCGAGCTGGATGGTCTCCAGGTCGCGCATTTCTCCAACGAGAACGATGTCCGCGTCTTCACGAAGCGCGGCTTTCAGGCCTTGCGCGAACGAGACGGAATGCTCGGGCACTTCACGCTGGGTGATGATGCTCTGCTTGTTGTTGTGGACGAATTCGATCGGCTCTTCGACGGTGATGATGTGCCGCTTGAAGTTGATGTTGATGTAATCAATAAGCGCGGCAAGCGTCGTGGACTTTCCTGAACCGGTGGGGCCCGTGACCAGAACGAGCCCTCCGCGCATGTGGCCGAATTCCTTCACAATCTCGGGAATCCCGAGCTGCTCCAGCGTCATAATTTTCGTGGGGATGAGTCGAAACACGCATCCAAAGCCGTGGGACTGCTTCAGGTAGTTGCAGCGGAAGCGCGAGTGCTCGTTCATCTCATACGCGAAGTCGAGATCGCCGTGTTCGAGGTAACGCTGCCAGCGCTCGGGGCCGGCGATTTCGCTCATCATGTACGCCATTTCATCATGCGAGAGAATCTCCTCGCGAATGGGAATGATGCCGCCATGCCGCCGGATTTTCGGCGGCTGATTCTCGCCGAGGTGAAGGTCGGAGGCACCTGCGTTGATGAGGACTTCGAAGAATTGATCAATATAAGCCATGGCTTTCGGAAAGTAAAAATTTGGGTGGTCTAGCCCATCAATGTCTGTCGCATGATGCTCTTTTGTTCGCTGCGCATGTAGGCCTCCTCGGCGCTGATGAGGCCCTCGTTGTAGAGCTCGATGAGCGAGTCGTCCATGAGGCGCATGCCCATTTTACCGCCGGTCTGCATGACGCCCGGCAACATGTAGGTCTCGCCTTTACGGATGCACGCGGCGACGGCCTCGGTGCGGAGGAGAATCTCCAGCGCCAGCGCCCGGCCACGACCATCAGCCCTAGGGACAAGCTGCTGGGAGACCACGCCTCGGAGCGATTCCGAGACCATGATTCGAATCTGATCGCGTTGGTCGGTCGGGAAAACGTCGAGCACGCGATCCAACGTTCGGGCGGCGTTTCCGGTGTGCAACGTGGCGAGCACCAAGTGACCGGTTTCAGACGCCGTGATGGCGAGTTGAATGGTCTCCAGGTCGCGCATTTCTCCGACCATGATGACGTCAGGATCTTCGCGGAGCGCACCACGGAGCGCGTTGGCAAAACTCTTCGTATGCGTATGCACCTCACGCTGTGTGACGTGGCAGTTTTGCGAATGAACGATGTACTCGATCGGGTCTTCGAGCGTGATGATGTGGTCGGTGCGGGTCTTGTTAATGTAATCCACCATCGCCGCAAGCGTCGTGGATTTTCCGGAGCCAACTGCGCCGGTGACCAGGATGAGGCCGTTGTGATACTGCGTCAGGCGCTTGAGCGTCTCGGGAAGCCCGAGATCGTCCATCGTCCGGACGGTAGTGTTGATGATACGAAAAACGAGATCGATTCCGAGGCGGTGACGAACGACCGATGCGCGGAACCGCCCGATATTGGATTCGTATGCAAAATCCACGTCGCCCCGATCCGCAAGGATTCGCTTTTGCGCATCGTTGAGAAAGCCCATCGCGAGCCGCTCGGTATCCGCTGCGGTGAGCATATCGGCCTGCAGCCAGATTGCCTCCAGCGTGCCGTGGCGCCGCCATGAAGGCTTGCAGTTGACCGCGAGGTGAATATCGGAAGCAGACGATTCCTGACCGACGCGGAGATACATGTCCACGTGCTCAAGGGTATGGACTTGCCCCTCCTCGGGTCCGAGTTGATCTGGTTGGTTTTCAGCGTGTTGATCCATCAGGGAAAAATTTCGGTTAAATCCGTATGCGGCAGCGGGAGGAAAGAAAAGGAAAGTTTGTGTTATCCGTCCGACAAATTCGTTTCAGCCGCCTGCCCGGAGAAAAAGCACATCAACCTTGCGGGAAAAGAAGTACTCGATCATGCACCAGAAGCAGAATATCCGGACGACCGTCGCCGGTGATGTCTTGAATCACAGCCTCGCGAACCGAATTCTCCCCTTTGCGTCCGCGGAAATGAATATTCATCTCGAACAGGACAAAATGCATCATGCTCTTCCACGGAATGCCGGGGCCAGCAGCCGGAGAGAGAATCTCCAGGAGATTGCTCGAACGATCAAATGCGATGACCTCTCCTTTCCCATCATGGTCCAAATCCGCCGTGAATGCCTGAAAATAGGCACAGTTTTGCAAGTCCGTATCGTAGCTATCGACGACTTCCAGCCGCGCTGTCGCACCTGTGAAAGGTGCCGTCCAAAACCGCTCGCGACCCGCGACGAGGATTTGCGGAACTTTTGCCGAACCGAGCAGCATCGGGACCACCTCCAGCGTTTCACCAGGCACGCCCATGAGCCGACGCACGACGCGATAAACGCCGGACGCGTCTTTTTTCATCACCTGAAAATACGGCGACCCTGCTTCGGGAAAAACGAGCTCCGGCTTTCCGTCCGCGTCGGTATCGAGGAATACCGGGTTCCCCAGTTTGTTGTCGGCCCGTCGCGCATTGAACTGATCAATGACGGTCACATCCGCGTTGTCGGGAGTTAGACGAAGCGACCGCGCATATCCCGCCGAAGCGGTGATAATCTCGGCCCGTTTGTCGCCGTCGATATCGACGATTGCGATTCGGTCGGGGGCAAGATCGTTGAGCTGGGATCGGATGTTGGCTGTCTCCTTGAGCGGCTCCCCCAACCCGTCTTCGGTCCCAGGCAAAATCAGTGCAGGCTCGCGGGGAATCATCACCAGCAGGTCCTGCTTCCCGTCGCCGGTGATATCACCACCGGCGAGACCCGACGGCTCGCGCTTTAACGACGGAAGCTGGCGCGAGGCAAATCCCCATTTCGTGCCGTCCGTCGTGCTCATTGTGTCGATTCGCCAAGTGCCCTTCTCATCCACTAGGACTGCGGCTTTCCCGGCCATTGACACAATCGCGACCGGTTCGCCTTTGATGATCACCGAGGTTGGAAACTCCAGCCGTCCGTCGTCCGTGAGGCGCGCGACTCCGAGGCCTTCTTTTCGGCTCACCACCGCGAGCGCGGACCGCTTGGAATCCGGGATTGCGACCGGCGCGATCCCCGTCATCCCGGAAAACGAAGGGAACGTGCGCGGCTCCGCAAACGTGCCGTCCGCCTGCTGGAGGAAAAGCACGATCTGCGCGGCCTTGCTGTCCGCCATCGCTAAATCGGGAAGGCCATCGCCGTTAAAATCCGCGATTGCGTTCGCGGCGGACTTCACCCCGGCGGGGACGTTATACACCGTCGCGCCGAGCGTATCAGTAACCTCACCGATGCCACCGGTGGTGAACGCATGACGCTCGATGATCGCCGATTTTGCGTTCACTTTCGTGAGCAAAAGCCGCCCGGTCGCATCCCGTGAAGTGGTGACCGAATAAGCCGGCAACGCATATGGCAGCGACACTTCCGCCGAGAAAACACCCGGCGATGTCTGCCGACGCCAGCGCATTGTGCCTTCGCCTCCGCTTGCAAGATAGAGAAGGTCCACCTTTCCATCGCGGTCCGCATCCTCGGCGAAGAGCTGCCCCATTTTATCTTCGCCAGTGAGATACGTGACGGGCTCGCCGAATCCTCCGGCTTCTTTCTGCAAAAATACCAGCAACTTCCCCTTCCCCAGCACCGCCAAATCAAGCCTTCCATCGCCATTCAAATCCGCGGTCCGCAGATGCTGCGAGCCCAAAAGCGGCTCGAAGTCCTTGTATTTCCAGCTCTTCGTGAAGGTTCCGTCTGCCGCCTGAAAACGCACCACCAGCGCATCCTCGGCCCCTGTCATCGCAAGGTCAGGACGCTTGTCGCCGTCAAAATCCCCGGCCACCAGTGCATGATGACGCTGGTCGGCGGGGATCGAAACCTTCTCGAATCGCGAATCTTCAACAACAGGCTCCCATCGGTTTCTGGAAACCGCGCGCCGCGTGTTTTTACCGGCAGCTTCGCCAGGCGCACGCTGGTAGAGCAAAAACAGTTTCGCGTTTTCGTTGTTGATCAATGCGACATCCAGTTTCCCGTCACCGTCAAAATCCATTACGGCGGGCGATCGAGTGTCCCATGTGACGCGGGCGATTTCCGGTCCGCTGAACTGTACGGTCGTGGGCTCCGCAGCCACATAGGCCGCAGCGAGTGAGAGGGCGACGGCTGAGCGGATCATTTTTTCTTTTCCGCGATGTGCATCCGGATGTGAATCGACTTGTCGTCGAGGTACTGGCGCATACCCAAAACCAACGGAAGATTCATCTGCTTCGGCAGGTCATTGAGATTCACGATTTCGCTGACGCCCGGGATTTCACCGATTCCGCTCGCAAGCTCAAGAAGCGCATCCAGCGACGGACCGAGGTCAACGTAAGTGCTGCCATCGTCATCGACCGGGAGCCCTTCAAATGCAGACTTCACCACAGGCAGTGCGAAGAGATGATCGTCGCCGCCCTTTGCCATCCGCGTGATGACTTTTTCGATGAGCGTCGGCGGCCCCATGGTCAGGAAGAACCAATCGTCCGTGAACAAATAGCCGATGGGTGCTTCCTTCATGTTGTGAATCGTCGCGCCCTGAAACTCGCGCTTCTCGAACATCGCCGCGTCGGGAGCCGCCTTATTAATCAAGGTATTCACCGCGAGCTCCACCGCTTTGCGGTCCTTGAGCTTTAGTCCCAGGACTGTCGGCTGCGGTTCGTCATCTTCGTCATCTTTCTTCACGCCTTCCGGTGTGGGTGACGACGCGCTCACAACGTCCGGTCCGATGTTCGCGATGATGTCCTTTCGGATATCGACACCGGTCTCTTTCTTAATCTCGTCAAGTTGCGTCGCGATCATGTCGCCCATCGCGGGTACCGCGTCCTTCATCAGCGATTCGATAGCGTTCAGCATCCGGTCAAAGTGCATCGTTCCGTGTCCGCCACTGTCGGCATCCGGCGGGAAAAAATTCGGCACGATGCCGGGACCATCCATCGCCAGCACTTTCATGATTCCAGGATTGTCGTGAAACGTCAGCCCCATCTCGACGTCGGACCGGTTTTTCGAAAGATCCAGCGTCATGTAAAGGAGGTCGAGTTTATTCAGGCCGAGCGCGCGCATCGCCGTGAGAGTCTGACCGGCAGCCGCACCGCCCTCCTTGGCCGCCATGTTCATGCCCGCCTTGATGACCGAGGCGAGGTCGAAGTAAGCGATCATATCGCTATCTTTTGCCGATTTCGCCAGACTTGCATGCCTCGGAGAATCAGCGAGCGATTTTCCGCCTTTCTTCACGCGATCCACGGATCCGCGCAGACCCTCTTCGCTCATGCTAACAACCAGCGTGCCGTCCATCACCGCAAACCCCGGTGTTTCGATCATGGAGGCCGAGCCCTTCTTCAGCTTCCAGACGTGCAGCTTTACGCCCGCATAATCTTCCGTGGAAAAATCATATTCATCGGGGAACTTTGCAAATGGAGCGGCGCCTCCCGCAGTCTTTGCCGCAGCATCCTTGAAGATCCGGCCGTAGGTCCGCGCGATTTTTTCCGCCAGCGCGTCGTCACCGGAGAACGCCGTGGCAACGGTCATTTCAAACACGCCTTTCGGCAGCTTCGGCACGCCACCAGCAGCGCCGCCTCCGTCGAATTCGGCACGGACACCGAGAAACAGCCCCGCAAAGTCGAACTTCATTCCCATCGCCATGCCGCCCTTAAACGTTTTCTGGACTTCCTCCAGCGTCATGCCGGTCTCCTCCTTGTAAATCTTTTCCACCATCTCGCGGGCCTCTTTCTGTTTCTCCATCCACGGCGCGAAAATCTTCTTCAATTCCGAGCCGGCAATCGCCTTCTGAATCGGATGTTCGTCGAGCTTCTCGAATAATTGCGAGTCCGGCATCGTCATGAAGACAGTCACGTCTTCAGGGAGCAAAGTGGTGAGGTTATCAATGGCCCGGACCGGCAACCAGGAGGCTGCCAATGCGACGATTGTGAGGATGCGAAGTTTCATTGGATTGTTTTGGATTGAAATTACTTGGAAGCCTGGGGAGCGAGTCGCGGCGGCCGGTTGTAGCGGAAGCCGGAATTCGGATTAGCCGGATCAAACGCGAATGCCTCCCGGTTTTTTAAGAAAAGCTTCACGATCGCGGTCGGAATCGAAAAGCCAAGGCCCTCAGCGCCGGGGGCGACAATCTTCATATTGTTCACACCGACCACTTCACCTTTCAGATTAAAGAGCGGTCCGCCGGAATTCCCGGGGTTAATCTGCGTGGTCGTCTGGATATACATCCGCCCGTCTTCGATGCGGTTTTTCAACGAGATGATCCCCTGCGAGACCGTGCGTTCCAGCCCGAGGGGCGCGCCGATGGCGAAGACCGGCTGTCCCTGGCGCAACTCATCGGAATCGCCGAGCGGCACTGTGGGGAAGCGGGTTTTGTCGCCGCTCTCGATCTTCAGCAACGCCAGATCCATCTCCGCGTTCGTGGCGATGATGCGGACATTCTCCCACGTTTTTTTGTCCATGCCATTCGTGCCTTTGCCGAATACCGTGACGGTGATTTCGCTCTCACCGGCAACGACGTGATCGTTGGTCAACAGGTAACCGTCTTCCTGAATAATAAACCCGGAACCAAGCCCGCCGGCGGTCTTCACGAGCACCACGCGATCGCCGATGGAATTCACGAGATCCTTTACAGCCTGCGGGCGCGCGGTCGCATCCTGGCGGTAAAGTTCATCGCCCTGTGCCGTGGTCGGCGCGACGCCGGGCGCGTCTTTGTTTACCCGCGTGATTGCATCGCGCGGGATGGTGAGCACGGTGAAGCCAAGGTCCACAACCACGCGCTCTGCGGTGTCCGCGAGGATCTCACCGCGGACGGAGCCACCTTGATTGAGCTCCACAGTCGCCGGAGCAGCGACGGCACTGGATGCAATGGAGAGAGCCGCAGCGATTCGGCGAAAACTTGGATATTTCATTCGGAACGTGGACGCATCATTTGCGGAGAACGGAGTTTGGAAAGAGAATTATTTCGTCTTTTTTGCGGCACTTCCTTTAGGGAGCGGCGGTGATGGCGGGATTTTTGCGCGTCCATTGACTTCATCCCACGACAATTCCCGGCGCTCCGTCATTCCCCCGCCCGCGTGCCAGAGTTCATAGGCGAGCTTCGGCTCCGGGCCTGTGGTATCCACTTCAAAAATGCTCCACATTTTTCCCTCGCTGCAAGAAATCCACAACTCCGGGCTCTGCGGGCACGTGGCGTTGCCACTGCCGACGGGACCACTCGTGACTTCCACAAAGCGGCCTTCGATCTGGTAGCCTGCGGTGAAATGACGATCGCCGGTAAGAAACACGACACCCTCGATATCGCGTAGAGAATCCAGCAACGCGCGACGCTCGGCCGGATAGCTCGTCCATGAATCCAGCGGACCACCCGATTCGAACACGCTGCCGCTTCCGATGAACTTGAACTTCGCCTTGCTCGCTGCGATTTCGCGCTTCAGCCACGCGCGTTGCTTCTCGCCGAGCATTGTCTTTTGCTCATTCTTTTCCCCCTTGTCGGGCGAGCGATGGTAGCGGACATCAAGCATGAAAAAATCCACATCGCCGCGCGTGAACTTAAAGTAGCATCCTGGATTCTCCGCCTCGCCAAACGCAGGATTTGCCCACGCCTCGCGGAACGCCCGCAGCGATTCCGCCTTGCCCGGCAGAGTACCGTCGGAATCGTTCGGACCAAAATCGTGATCGTCCCAGATACCAACGCACGGCACCTTCGCAGTGAGATCACGGAAGCCTCCGACCTGCCGGTGCATGAGATAATATGCGCGCTGTTTCGCGAGTTCCGAAGTGTTGACGTAATGATTGTCCCCCAGTTGCAGGAGCACGTCGAAATCCGGCCTCGCCGCCATATCACCCCAGGCCGCTGCCGCCATGTAGCCGCGATAGCCCGAGCAGGAGACAAACGCGACCCGCATCTTTCCGCTCGTCCCCGGAGCAGGGGGCGTCTGAAAGGACGCGTGCGGCGGCGCTGTTACCGCCTCGCCATCCAGCAGCACACTATAATAATAGCGGCTTCCCGGCTCGAGATCGGGAATCTCCACAACGCCGGAAAACGCAGTTTCCGCAGTCACCGCCGGCCCGGAGACCAGCCTCGCATTTGCAAGGTCCCGGCGAATACTGACTCGCAGCGTCACCTGTCCGGCATTGCTCGCCTTTACCCAGACGAGTGCACGATCGTGGGCGATGTGGCCCAGCATCGGCCCCGCCCGGAGAAAGAGCGGACCTTCCACCGGTTCATCCGCCGGAACAGGAGGCAGCGCCGAATCATCCGATGGATGCACGGTATTGATCGCGCCCTCGGAGTTCGCGACGAACGGGACGAGTGTGGCTGCGAGAAAGTGTCGGCGGGTGAGATTCATGGCGCGCGACCGTGACGGACCATGAAGGCTCGTGCAAGCCGATCCGTTGACGAATGAGTTTTACCCCGAACTTCATTTGAAGTTCGCCGCGCTTCGTGCTGGTTTCCCGAAGGCTACTTGCTAAACTCAGCATTATGAAACTACGCCTTCTCGCAACCATCGTTTCGATTCCAGCACTCAGCCTCGCACAGACACAGGACGCGCCGCCCGTGGACATCCGGCAGTTGCTCGAAGCACTGAAGGCCATCCGCGAGCAGCACGATGTCACACTCAAGACGCGAAAACAGAACGCCTATCAGCAGGTCATGGCGGCCGCGGCATCCGGCACAGCCGCAGCGGCTTTTTGGAAGCAAGCGGTGAAAGAGGTGCAGTTCGTAGGTGCGGACCACCAGGCGGCAAAACTGAGCGACTGGAAGGACGGTGACGGCGATGCACTCAACAGTAAGGAAGGACAGAATGCCGCACGCCTCCATCTCTACTGGCTGGGCCTTTCCCTCCAGCACGCCATGGGCACCGAGACCAAGCAGATGCTCCAAAACATCATCGATTTCACAAAGCAAATCCGCGCGGACGAAGACATCATGGCGAAGCTCGACAACACGATCGAACGCGCAAAAGATCGCAAAGACAAAAAAGACGCAGTCGAGGAACTCACCATCAAACGCGTGCATGACCAAATCCTCCGGACCGCCGTCGGCAGCAGCCCGGTGGCCCGATGGCTGCAACTCGGTGAACTGCTCGGCGACGACGGCAAGAAGCGCGGACAGCGCGCCGAACCCAGAGCCGACGGCAAACCGGACGCACCCAACGGCTGGGAACAAACTCCGGGAAATGTGGACGGCATCTTCGGCCTGATCATTCTCCCCGAATTTCGCGCCACAAAGGATCCGCGCCTTCTCGAATACTGGGAAGTCCGGCTCAAACAGGAAACGGAACGCGCCGCGGAAAAAAAACTCGACGTCGATCAACGCGACTGGACGCAGGTGAGACGCCCCGGCCTCCTTTGGGCACGCGCGCAGGATGTGATGTTGCTGGGCCAGAAGAACCGCGCGATCGGAGAGATGTTCAATCTCGTGAAAACGTTTCCTCAGCATCCGAATGTGCAGGGCTGGATTTCCGCGATTGAAGGAGCGATCGCACCGCCGGCTTCGACAACACCCACCGTCCCGCCCGTGCCTGCAACACCCGGCTCCGTTCCCGCACCTGTGCCTGTGCCCACAGCCACGACCCCTGCTCCAACATCCACCCCGGCAGGGCCTGCGGTCGATCCGTTTCGCTTGAACCCGGCCCGTCCCGCCACCCAATAAATGCGATTGTTCCCGGAAAATCTTATACGACTTGGCCTCGCTACGCCGGACATCGGCATTCTGGAAGACACCGATACCGAGGAGTCGCTCGACACGCCTTGGAATATCATTGTTCACAACGACCCGATCAATTTGATGAGCTACGTCACCCTCGTCTTCATGCGCGTTTTCGGCATGTCACGGAAGAAGGCCGAAGTGCACATGAAAGAAGTCCATTCCCGGGGGAAATCTCTCGTCTGGACCGGAGCACGCGAGCAAGCCGAGCTCTACGTCCAGCAACTGCATCAGGCCTTGCTCCTTGCCACCATGGAGCAGAGCCGATGAACATCATGTTTGCCGTGGATGGAAGTGTCCGCATGGAGGACATCGACGAGTTTGCCGCAATGCTTCTCCGCGAGATGCCGGGCATCGCTTCCTCCTCCGACGAGCGGGCGGAGGCGCGCATTTATCAAAGCCCGACTGATGGCCGGGACGAGCAGGCTGACTCCGAATGGAAGGACGCAGTGGAGCCCGAACTGCGCGAACTTTTCAGCAGCGCAATCGACATGGTCGTCGACGACCTCGCCACGATGAAACCGGACGAGCATGGTGAGCTAAACCTTTCAATCTCCGCCTCGCACGTGGACCCGTGGATGCATACGTTAAACCGCGCAAGGCTGGTCCTCGGAGCAGAGTGGGATATTTCCGAAACCGACATGAGGTCCTCTTACGGAAGCCCCACGGGGGACCCGGACCGCACCCTGGCGGTGCTGAAAATCGACTTTTACGGAATGCTGCTCGAGTTCTTCGTCCGCATGAAGTGGAAGAACTGACGCCGCGTTACTTTCCATATCTCGCCGGGGAGGTGACGCCCGACGGGCTGTGTGACTCGCAGATTTACTGGATACCGCGCTCTATAAAATAGGCGCGAGGAATAGGAATAAAGTGACCGACCAATCGTTGCACCTGAACCGAAAATAGGCTTCAAAAGTGGATTGACTCTCCGCATTAATCGTTTTTTGATACCACCCGCGATGCGAACGACAGCCTACAAATTGTCCGCACCATCCGAGCCGGCCCTCGCCCGCCCGTCGCAATTTTCGTCCCCAGACGACGCGTCTTTTTCCTCCCGCCACGCGTCCGCTACGAAAAACCCCGCGTCCTTTTACGCGCACCATGCGTGGGGAGTGAAAAACCACGCGTGGGATTTCATTCCCCAAGTGCCAATTTTTAAAAAACCTCGCGTGGGCGACGAAATCCCACGCGTGGACGGCGAAAAACACGGCGTGGGCCACGGAAAACCACGCATGGTTTTTCATTCCCCACGCGTGGTTTTTGAAATCCCACGCTTGGTTTTTCACTCCCCACGCGGCTTTTTTGCCTGAATTTGCATCCGGACAGACAACACAACACTAACACAAACATATACTTATGTCAGTTTTCACAGGATATTACCCAGATAACAACGGCGAGCAGTGCGAGATGCTCGCCAACCTCGGGGCCAAATGCGCAAGTTACACCACCCAGCTCGGCAGCACCGCCGCCGAGATGACTCAGGTGAAGGCCGTCTGCACCCTTCTTTGCTACGTGAAAGGCGTGTGGCTGCCCGGCCTTCAGGCGCAGGCCGAGGCCGGAGCCGCCCTTCGCGACGCGCTCGAAACCGGCAAACCGCCGACCGTGCCCACCGTCCCCACCGTCGTCGCGTGGAACCCGCCGGTCGGCAGCGCCAGCGCTACGACAGGCTTGCTCACGTGGCTCTTCACAGTCATCGCCCGTTGGAAAACGGCGGACGGCTGCTCCGAGTCCATCATGCTCGATTTGAAAATCAAAGGCACCGCCGTCGTGCCCAGCACCGAGCCGCCGGACATCAGCGCGAAAGTCGTCGGCAACATCGTGAAAGTGCGCGTGATAAAGGCCGGCAACAAAGGCTACGTCCTGCAAAGCCGCGTCCAAGGCGACACCGGCTGGACGGACCTCGGCCCCACCACCGCCGCCACCTACGAAGACAAACGCCCCGTCAAAACCCCCGGCACCGCCGAATGGCGCGAGTACCGCGCAAAGTTCTGGGACGGCACGGAGGCAAGCGGGGCTTGGAGCGAGGTGGTGCGGGTGACGGTGGAGGGGTAGAAATATCCCGCTCGCCATCGCTCCACATTCCGATACCAAGCGTCCATGCGCCCGACATTCCGCCAACTCAACAACGCCGACAGAGAGAACGCGCACTTCTCCGAGTCGCCTGCTATACGACTGGCGCAATTTACTGGTCGTATAATTGGAAGTTAGGTGCCTTGCCGCACGCCCACCAGAGAGCAAAACCATGAAATCACTTCTACTCCACACCACGAGCGTCCTCGCCGCAGGAACATTATTTGCCCAATCCAACGGCGTCTGGGCACCATCACAAGGTGGCAACGGACATTTTTACGAGGTAATATCCCAAGCCAGTCGAGTTACCTGGACGGATGCTCGTGATGCTGCCGAGGCACGCGGCGGGTATCTCGCCACAATCACGTCAGCCGCGGAGAATTCGTTTATTTACGGTTTAGGTTCACCGACCAACCCTTGGATCGGCGGCTTCCAATCTCCCGGCGCTGTAGAACCAGCCGGAGGTTGGAATTGGGTCACTAAGGAGCCGTTTGCATATACGAACTGGTTTCCCGGTTCACCCGGCCACGAAGCTGCACCCGGAAACACCCTCGATTTTGGAGGGGAAGACAAATTGGAGTTCTACCAAAGCCTTGGCGGGACATGGAATGACCTGCCAAACAGCCACCCTTTTGCATTCACATACAGCTATGTCGTCGAGTATGCGACCCCCGTTGCCACAGCACCGCCTCACTACACACAAGGAAGCGGAGCCACATGGCAGAACGACAGGCTTCTCGGCAGCCCAAATCCCGACGACACGCTCCACAAATACGGATGCTTTCTCTCGTGCGCTTCGATGATTTTGAACAGCTACGGACACCACACCGACCCCGGCAAGCTCAACCAGTTCCTCAGCCAAACCATTCCCAGCAACGATGCGATTTTGGCTTTCGGCTCGATTCCCACGAGTAGCACATACGGACAGACGGACGGCACTACCGGCATCCCCGTTGCTTTCCACACCAGCAAGTTTGAGCTTGGG
Organism: Verrucomicrobiaceae bacterium; assembly: GCA_031374705.1. GTDB lineage: Bacteria > Verrucomicrobiota > Verrucomicrobiia > Chthoniobacterales > Chthoniobacteraceae > SXWH01. Next base: position 13,491 of record JANMGP010000250.1, read on the forward strand.
CTCTCCCGCTCCGAGATCGCCTCAACGATTGGACTACAGATCGCAGACAGCGGACCCGTGCTTCTCCGGGTTCCTCAACACAATGACGGCCTCGAACATTTTCCTAGCTGGCAACACGCAATCGTCGCTTGGAAGGTTCAAGGCGACCAAATCTTTGTTCGTGACCCCGGCAGTTCCCTTTCCGGTCTATCTTTGGCCCGCGACATTGATTCCCTTACACTCGACGATTACGTGTCCTATGTGAACGGCTCCGTCACGAATGCCGCCTTTCGCCTTGATACGGACTTTCACTTTTTACTCGGCGGCCAATACACATATGCCCACGCCGTCACCAACAACACTGCATCCACAGTGCGCGGCGCTGCTCATTCGCCCGTCGAGTTCGTCATCACTGACCCTCTCGGCAGACGCCTCGGATTCGACCCGTCTCTGAGCTTTTCCTACCACGAGATACCGAACAGCATTTACGAGCGTCTTTCATCCATCATTTCGCCGGACGGCGAGTTGATGCCGACCGACAGTAACAACGCCCCAATTGATTTCGAGCTTGGCGCACTTGTTGACGGCACATACACTCTCGACGTATATGGCATCGGAGCTGGCGATTGGAGTGTCAACCTCGGACTCAATGATTCAACCGGCTTTGATCCCAACCAATATTTGTTTTCAGGCGTGGCTTCTACTACATCGCACCAGCAGTATTCCTTTTCCGTTCCAGAGCCGGGCACACTGCTATTTTCGCTATTTGGTTTAGGAGTTCTTTTGTCCAAGCGTCGAAGGCAAGGGAACGGCACCTAAACTTTTCTGAAGGCATCCGGGCGGAGCCCCGGAGCCGTCAAAAAGGGGGCGGCGGCTATTGGACGGCGATGTCGAAGACGCCGGTGAGGACGCGGCCTGCGATGCGGACTTGCACCCAGGCGCGGTAGGGGCCGGGCTGCGGGAAGGCGTAGGGAAAGGTGATTTCCGTGGGGGCGGGGGCGGCCTCGGGGAGGGTGGTTTTTTGCCGGGTGATGAGTTGCTGGGCGGCCATGGAGATGCTGCCCGCGGGGTGGAGGTGGGTGAAGACGCTGCCGTCTGCCCGGCGGATGACGCAGTGGCCGGCCATGCCCATGTAGGTCTGGAGGGGGATGGGTTCTCCGGCGGGGCTGATGAGGGTGAAACGGAGGAGGGTCTCGCGGTCGGCCTGGAATGTGCCGGGGGTTTGGAGGAGCATTTTAGCGCCGCCCATGAGGGGGGCGTTGCGGGTGGGGCTGGCGGGGCCGGTGTGCCAGGAGTCGTCGGCATCGAGGGTGCCGGGGGTGGCGGCGGCCGG
>JANMGP010000266.1:0-24640 GCA_031374705.1 Verrucomicrobiaceae bacterium
AACGCCCATTCTTCATCGCTGACATCGCTGGGATATGGCTTTCGTGTTGGCATCCCAAGCTTTCCACACGAGGGGTAAGAAAAAGTACAGTTATAATTTCTAGACTTTGAGCGCGGGCTATAAGTGCATGACAGGCTCTAGTGGTCGCACGGTCCGAAATATTGAGAGCGACGACGCAAAGTCCGTCGAGGAAAACCAGGTCGTCCGAGAGTTGCCATTGCCGCACGTATTCCGGATAATAGGCATGAATAAACCCTGACTTCTTTTTCGACCCAAGGACATGCGCCAACGTCGGTAAGCGCCCGTCTCTGGCGTACGCACGGCGAATACCGTAAAGACCATGCGGAGCCTCCCGGAGATCGAGCGCCAGCAGATGATTGAGGAATTTGTCAGCCCAGTGCGGATTCATCGTGAGATACTCATGTATTCTCATAGTTCTCGTGGCAAACAACACTCCATTGGGGATTCCTCGCTGTTTCCAGTGGATCGTGGGATCTTTCATCACCTCTCGTCACGGTTTGCGCGATTATGGCTACGCATGATCAACTTCCCGACACACACGAGAGCCGGGTCGTCCATCCGTCGCCTTCGTCGAGATCGCTGTCGGTGCATCCAGCCGCCGACATCGCCGCACATTGCGGGGCGAACACGGGCGATGCCAGGTCGAGCGCCACGCGTAAACCGCGTTGCCACTGTGTATAAACTCTGCAACTCTTCCCTCATGTCAGTTCGAGTTCACCATCGTTTCACGGTTGACGAATATTACCGCATGGCGGAAGTCGGTCTCATTCCGAGAGGTGCCCGCGTGGAGTTGCTGGACGGACAGATCGTAGATATGATGCCCATCGGCCCATTCCACTCGGGAGTCGTCAATCGGCTCAATGCACTATTTCTCAGAATCAACCCGGGGGGTTGGATGGTGGTTCCGCAGAATCCGGTTCAGTTAAGCGCGAACAGCGAACCGCAGCCTGACCTCATGCTCGTTAAGAGCCGACCGGATTTCTACACGCGCTCGCATCCCTGTCCTGATGATGTATTTCTGGTGATCGAAGTCTCCGATTCATCGTTGGATTTCGACCGCTCGGAAAAGCTCCCGATTTACGGAAAGGCGGGCATCGCGGAGCTATGGATCGTGAATCTCCAAGACCGGCAAATCGAAGTGTACCGCGACCCTCACTTCACCGGCTACGGCACGACCACGATCTTTCGCGAAGGCGACCATGCTGCGCCTGCTGCGTTCCCTGACGCCCAGATCTCCGTCGCGGATCTTCTGGCGACCTAGAACGGCCACGGCTCCGGCGTGAACGCCCTGACGTGTCGTGGAGCCAACAAGCATTTCCGGCTTTGCTACGATGCCTTGGAATGTTTCTCTCGGTGCATGAAGCGTCCATCTCAGTCCAAACCATGCGCATCGTAATCGCCGGGGCGAGCCGTGGCATCGGGCGCGCGCTTGCGGAGCATTTCCGGGGGCGCGGGGATTCCGTGTGGCTGCTCGCGCGAAATGCGGACGGGGCGGAGTCTTCGCGGTGCGATGTTTCCGATTGGGCGCAGGTCACGGCGGCACGGGATGATGTGGCTGCGGCTTGGGGAACGGTGGATGCTGTGATTTGCGCAGCGGCGATTCACGGGGGAATCGGGCCCGCGATGGCAGCGGACCCGGCGGATTGGAGTCGCACGGTGCGGGTGAATCTCGATGGGACATACTTTGTCGTGCGGGCGTTTTGGGAACTTTTGCAACAGTCGCCGCGCCGGGGCAAAGTGGTGTGTTTTTCCGGCGGCGGCGCGACAAAAGCACGGGCGAATTTCTCCGCGTATGCGGCTTCAAAAACGGCGGTCGTGCGGCTCGTCGAGAATCTCGCAGTCGAGTGGGACGGGCTGCCGGTGGATATCAATGCAATCGCTCCGGGAGCGATCACGACGGACATGACGCGCGAGACCGTGGCGCGCGGACCGGAACTCGCAGGGCGCGCGGAATACGCAACTGCGGTCCAGCAATTGGAGAATGGCGGACAATCGATGGAACGCGCTGTCGGTTTGGTGCAATGGCTGCTATCCAGTGAGTCGGACGGCATTACGGGCCGCCTGCTGAGCGCGCAATGGGACGCATGGGAATCGCTCCCGGCACATCGCGCTGCGCTGGCTGGGACGGATGTCTTCCAGCTCCGGCGCATCCTTGCGAACGAACGGACGCTCGATTTTTAATGCAGCCCAAAATTGCCATCATCGGATGCGGCCTCATCGGTCGCAAACGCGCCGCCGCTCTAGCGAGCGGTTCGCTCGTATTCGCGTGCGACCTCGACGAGGCCCGCGCCCGTTCAATCGCAGCGCTAGTGCCGGGATGTCGGGCAACGGCGAATGCGGACGAGGTCTTCGCCAGCGACGTGGATGCGGTCGTCATTTCCACGATGAACCGCGCGCTCGCGCCGCTCGCGCTCTCGGCGGTGAAGGCGGGCAAGCATGTGCTCGTGGAAAAACCAGCAGCGAAAACCTCGGCGGAGCTTGAGAAGATCCACGCGGCGGCGACAGCGGCGGGAGTCCGTGTGCGTGTCGGATATAATCACCGCTTTCACCCCGCGCTGCAAAAGGCCCGCGAGCTGGTGGATGCCGGCGCTTGCGGCGATCTGATGATGATTCGCGGGCGCTACGGGCACGGCGGACGCTCGGGCTACGACCGCGAGTGGCGCGCGAACCCGGAGTTCTCCGGCGGCGGCGAACTGATCGACCAGGGCGTGCATCTCATCGACCTCGCGGGTTGGTTTCTCGGCGACTTCACGCGCGTCGAAGGACACGCCACCACTTCGTTCTGGGACATGGCGGTGGACGACAACGCGTTCCTTTCACTGCGCACCGCAACGGGCCGGACGGCGTGGCTGCATGCCAGCTGCACCGAGTGGAAGAACCTGTTCTCTTTTGAAATCTACGGACGCACCGGAAAGCTCCACATCGAAGGTCTTGGCGGCAGCTATGGCGTGGAGCGCACTACTTTCTACAAGATGCTCCCCGAGATGGGACCGCCCGAAACGACGACGTGGGAATTTCCGCGCGGCGATCGTTCCTGGGAGCTGGAAATGGGTTCATTCCTCGAAGACATCCGCCTTTCGCGAGAACCGCAGCCGGGGCTCCGTGAGGCCATCGCCACTCTCCGCATCGTGGAGAAGATTTACGCTCAATCATGATCATCACACGCTCACCACTTCGCGTAACTCTTGGCGGTGGCGGCACCGACCTTCCCAGCTACTACGAACAGCACGAGGGCTTCCTCATTTCCGCGGCGATCGACAAATACGTTTACATCACGCTGATGGAAATGTTCGAGCCCGGCATCCTGCTGAAGTACTCGCGCATGGAGCGATGCAAGAGCATCAGTGAAGTCGAGCATCCCATCGTCCGCGAAGCGCTCCGCATGGTCGGGGTTGATGAATTCCCCGCGCTGGAAATTGCCTCGATGGCGGACATTCCATCCGGCACCGGACTCGGCTCCAGCGGCAGCTTCACCACGGCATTACTGAAAGCGCTGCACACCTACCGCCACAACATCATGCACCCGCGCGAAATCGCCGCACAGGCATGCGATATCGAGCTGAACAGGCTCCACGAGCCGATCGGCAAGCAGGACCAGTACATCGCGGCGTTTGGTGGAATCACGTGCTTTCACTTTCGCTCGAACGGTTCCGTGGAAGTCATGCCGCTCCAGATGCCCGAGGAAACGCTTTATAACCTGCAGGACAATCTCCTCCTTTTTTTCACCGGCTACACGCGCTCGGCGTCGGGTATTTTGAAAGAGCAGGACGCAAAGACGAAAGCGATGGATCAAAGCATGGTGGAGAATCTCCACTTCGTGAAAGAGCTCGGTGTGCAAAGCATGGAAGCGCTCGAATCCGGCGATCTCCCCGGGTTTGCGCGGCTCATGGACATCCACTGGCAGCGCAAAAAACAGCGCTCTTCCGGCATGAGCAATTCGCAGCTCAATGGATGGTATGACCACGCCATGGCCAACGGCGCGCTTGGCGGAAAACTCGTGGGTGCGGGCGGCGGCGGTTTCCTGATGTTTTACACCGAGGACAACACCCGCCTTCGACGGGCGATGCGCGAAAAGGGACTGCGCGAAGTGCGGTTCAAGTTCGACTTCGAAGGCACCAATATCGTCGCGCAGGATTAGAGAGTATGAGTCTCCCAGTTGCCATCCTCGCAGGCGGCCTCGCGACACGGCTGAGGCCCTTCACCGAGAGTATCCCGAAGTCTCTCGTCTCGATCGCCGGCGAGCCTTTCATGTCGCATCAGTTGCGAATGTTGCGAACCCAGGGAATCACCCGGGCCGTTCTGTGCATCGGGCACCTCGGCGAAATGATCGAAGCCCGATACGGCGATGGCTCCTCGTGGGGCATCGAGCTCACATACTGCCACGACGGGCCGCGCCAACTCGGCACTGGCGGCGCGCTCTTGCAGGCACTGCCATTGCTCGACGACGCCTTCTTTGTGCTTTACGGCGACTCGTATCTTCCGATCGACTACCGCGCTGTCGAGACCGCGTGGAAAACGAGCGGACAGCCTGCGCTCATGACTGTGTTCCGCAACGAAGACCTATGGGACACAAGCAATGTCGATTTTGCCAATGGCCGCATCGTTCGCTACGACAAAAAGGATCGCACCCCGGCGATGCTGCACATCGATTACGGCCTGTCGATTTTCACGAGCGGAGTGTTCGCCGGACGCCCCGAAGGCGAGTCGTTCGACCTCTCGGACATTCAGCGTGATTTAGTCATTCGCGGAAAAATGGCGGGATTTGAATCCGACCATCGATTCTACGAAATCGGCTCCCACGCAGGCCTCGCAGAGCTTGAGGCACATCTCGCGCACAAGTCGTCTGAGCCTCACGCGGAGTAAGTTCCCCGGTGCGGTCCGTTACGGATGGCTGACTTTCAGGCGCAGGAAGCGGCTCGGTGTGCCGGAGAGCGGAGTATTGTCGCGGACGAAGATGGTTTCGTTGCCACTGCCATCGGGCGTGCGGGAGACTTGGGTGGTGTTGGCGTTGGAGGGGACATCGCCGCCGCTCGAATAAGATGAACCGGGGAGGAACGAGATGAGTGCGCCGCCAACCTCGATTTGGTAGGTGATGTCCGTCGCGCTGAGCGGGCGTGTAACGGTGAGCGCGATGTGGCTGTTCGCGCCAGCGCTGACGACGCTGAGGGTCGGCAGGCCGGACGTGGAAGGGACGAGCGGGTCCAGGCCGAGGGCGTATTCGAGCAGGTTCTTGGTGCCGTCTTTGTCGAAGTCGTTGTCATCCGCGCCGTCGCCACTGTTTGCGGGCGAGCCGAAGTGGAGCAGTCGCCATTGTTCGATGGGAGTGAGCGTGGTGGTGACGCTGACTTCGCCAGTGGCGTAGAGCGCGCTGGTGTTCCAGGCGAGGTACTGGGCGAGTGCCGGGAGCATAAAGGAATCGAACGTGCCCGTGATGCTGGCGAAGTCGAGCAGGTCGAACATATCGCCGAGCGCTGGTGCGAAGCCGTTGATGAGCGAGAGGGCGAGGATGCCGTCCGCAGCGAAGGAGCCCGCGACGTTCAGGCTGTCGTACTGCGTGCCTTTGGTCCGTCCGCCGAGTTCCATGGTCAGCGCGGCGCTGCTGGAAAGGACAACATCGCCGCCGAAGCCGACGGTGGCCGGGCTGTTGCCGGGGCGCAGGTCTCCCTCGAAATACACGGTGCCCGTGCCGGTGTAAGGCCCCGCACCGGTCGTCGCGCCGAGGAAGACGCTCTTGCTCCCGGTACTCGTGCGGATTTCCGCGCCGTTGTTCACTACGTCGTCGTAGAAGGTCGTCGTCGCGCCGCCGCTGGTAATGATGCGTGCGCCGGCGGCGTTCGTCACGTCGCCGAAGACCCCGGTGTCGCCGGTGAACGCGAGGTTGCCGCTGTTCGTCAGCCCGGCGGTGATGAGCGCGCCGCTGCCGGAAATGAAGCCGCCGGACGCGTTCGCTATCGCCGTGGTGAATTCGAGCGTCCCGCCGAGCATGCTGAACGTGCCCGCATTCGCGGCGACCGCGCCGGTGAAGGTGAGCGTCCGTCCGGCTTCGGCGCGAAGCTGCCCGCTGGCGCTGTTCGTCACCGGCTTGGTAATAGTGCCGTCGCCGGTGACGAGGCCGCTGTTCGTGAACGCGCCCGCGCCGTTCACGAGCCCGCCAGGTACCAGCGTGAGAGTCCCACCTGCGGCGTTCGTCCACCCGCCGCTCGTGGTCAGCGTGTCGCCGACGAAGATGCGTCCGCCGCTGCCGTTCGTGACCGCGCTGGCACTCGCCGCGCCGAGGTTCACGCGCAGCGTGCCGGAGTTGTTGAGCGTGCCGCCGGTGAAGGCGCCGCCATACAGCGTGAGCGCCGCGCCGCTCGCGATGGTCGCGGTGTTCGTCACCAGCAGATTCGAGCCAGGGCCGAGCGCCACATTCGCGCCGAGCGTGCCGGTGCCGATGTTGATTCCGCCCGCGCCGGTGATGGCGAGCGTGCCGCGCTGGAAGTCGAGCGTGCCGTTGTTCACCAGCGCGCCGGTGGAGAAGGAGCCGCCATTGATGGTGAGCGCGCTGAACGGGTCAATCGTCGTCGTGTTCGTCACCTGAAGATTTGCAGCCGTGTCGAGCCTCACAAGCGCGCCGAGCACACCGGTGCCGATATTGAAACCGCCCGCGCCGGTGATGCCGAGCACGCCGCGCTGGAAGTCGAGCGTGCCGTTGTTCACGAGCGCGCCGGTGGAGAAGGTGCCGCCAATGATCGTGAGCGTGCGGGCGGCGTCCACGGTCGTCGTGCCGCCGATGGTGAGCTGGCGGTTCGAGAGCAGTGTGAGATCCGTCCCGAGCAGCCCGCCGGTGCCGATGGTGAGATTCACGCCGGTGTTCGTGAAGGCGAGAGCGCCACTCGTGAAGGTCACCGCGCCGCCGTTATTTGTGAACAGCCCGCCGAAGGTCGCAGTGCCGCCGCCGACATTCACCGTGCCCGTGGCGTTCAGCGTGAATGTGCCGGTGCCACCGGTGAACGAGCCGCCGCTTTGCACATCCAGCGTGCCGGTGCCCAGGCCCAACCCAGGGTAACCGATGGTCGAAGCCGTCGCGCTCGTGAGCGTGAGCGCTGAGCCCGCGCCGGTGATCGTCACCGTGCCGGCAGTCCCACCACTCGCAATGGTCAGAGCCGTTCCACTCACGGACGCGCCGCTCTGGATGCTGAGCGTCCCGCTCGTTCCGTTGAGGCTCCCAGAGGCCACTTTGATATCCGAAAATGTCCCGGTACTGCCGTTGGAAAAAGTGAGGCTCCCGGTCTCTCCATCTCTCCCAACAATCAGGTGCCCGCCCGCCAGTCTCGATCCGCTGCCATCCACCGTCACCGTGCCACTACCGAGCGTGCCGAACGCGCCGATGTTGACACTGGCGCCGCCTCCCCCCCCGGAGATGTCGCCGCCGAGCAGGACATTCGTCGTGCTGCCGCCAGAGAACGTGAGGCTCGAACCCGCGATGAGCGTCGAACCGGCCCCCGTGGCGATGATCGTCGAGGCGGTGAAGTTAGAGAAACCGTTCGCGATAATTGCGTCGCCGCCGCCCTGCACGGTGAGCGTTTTGCCTGCGGCGAGCGTGAAGAAGCCCGTCCCATCGAGCGTGAGCTGGCCGTTCACGATCATGTCGCCATTCGCATTGAACGTGCCGCCCGTGATAGCCACAGTACCAGTGGCGTTCACCGTCAGCAGCCCAGTGCTGCTGCTGAAAACGCCGCCATTTTGCACATTCAGCGTGCCCGTGCTCGCACTCGCCGCACCGATGTTCGCCGCGGCCGCCGAGCTGAGACTGAGCGCAGACCCTGCGCCATTGATCGTGAGCGAGCCGGTGACGGTTCCCACGCCGCTGGCGATCTGGAGCGCCGTACCTGTGACAGTCGCGCCGCTCTGGATGGCGAGCGTCCCGTTCGTTCCCGCGCCCGTTCCGCCGCCCACGAATAGGATTCCCAGCGCCCCGCTGCTCCCATTCGTGAAGCTCGCGTTTCCAGTCGCCCCGGACTGCGCAACGAGGAATGTCGCTGCGCTCACGCTGGATCCGCTGCCATCCACCGTCAGCGTGCCGTTCGTGCCGCTGGCGACCGCCACGGCAGATGCGCCTGCTGAGAGTCCGCCGCCTGCGAGGATGTTCGTCGTGCTGCCGCCGTTCAGCGAGATGTTCCCGGTGGCAGAAAATGTCGAGCCGGCTCCGGTCACACTGATGGTAGATGCCGTGCTTTGAGTGAAGGCACCTGTGATGATCGCGTCGCCGCCATTCTGAATCGTCAATGTCTTGCCCGTGGCGAGGGTGAACGAAGCACCCGTCGCGCGCGTGAGTTGCGCGCCATCGAGGACCAGGTTCTCATTGATCGCGAAAGTGCCCGTCCCCGACATCACCACCGTGCTCGTGCTGCTGAACGTCTGTGTCGTGCCGGTCGCCACGAGCGTCGTGGTGGCTCCGGTTAGAATCAAATCCGCGCCGATGGCCGTCGCCGTGGCGCTGATGTTGAATGCCCCCGTCGTGCTTTTCGTGATGGTGCCCGTGCCCGTGAGCGGCCCGCCAAAAGTCACACTGCTCCCCTTCACCGACAGCGCATTCGTACCGAGCGCGACCGTGCCGTTGAACACCAACTGGCCGGCCACTGCATCAAAGATGCTGCTTGCCGTCCCGATGGTGACCTGATTGCCAAAGGTCTGCGTATCCCCGTCGAGATTGGAGATGCCGCCCGCCCCGATTGTCAGCGTCGAACCGCCGAACGTGAAGCCATTCGCGGCAGCATTGTTGTTGAAAACCAAACTGTTCGCGCTGAAAGCCACGCTCACATTGGGCGTGAGCCTCACGATGCCGTCGAAGATCAGGTCCGTATTCACCAGATCGCTCCCCGGTGCGATGTTCGTACTCCAGTTGTTCGCCGCAGCGAGATTGTCATTCGCGCCGCCGCCATCCCAAGTGAATGTCGCGGCGGAGACCGGATTGGCGATGATTATCGACGCGATGCTGATGGCGAGGATGGGATGGTATTTCATAATGGCTTTTGTTTCTAAGAACCGTTCGGCGTAAGATGTTGCAGGCGACTTTAAAAAAGGTTCGCAGACCGACGTAACGCGGCGAATTAAATACCTGCTATATGATTGATTGTGTGCATCTTGCGAGAGAATCTGCGACACGGGGTGGAAGTGACAATCCGGCAGGGAAAAGGGTCATTTTTACGGACGACTGACTTTCAGGCGCATGAAACGGCTCGGCGTGCCGGCGAGCGGAGTGTTGTCGCGGATGACGAGGGTTTCGTTTCCGCTGCCGTCCGGTGTGCGGGAGACTTGGGTGGTGTTGGCGTTGGACGGGACATCGCCGCCGCTCGAATATAGTGAACCGGGGAGGAAGGCGACGAGCGCGCCGCCGACTTCGATTTGATAGGTAATATCCGTCGCGCTCAGCGGGCGTTTGACGGTGAGCGCGATGTGGCTGTTCGCTCCAGCGGTGACGACGCTAAGGCCCGGCAGGCCGGACGTTGAAGGGACGAGCGGGTCCAGGCCGAGAGCATATTCGAGAAGGTTCCTCGCGCCGTCCTTGTCGAAGTCGTTGTCATCCGCGCCGTCGCCGCTGTTTGCAGGCGAACCGAAGTGGAGCAGGCGCCATTGCTCGATCGGAGTGAGCGTGGTGGTGACGCTGACTTCGCCAGTGGTGTAGAGCGCGCTGGTGTTCCAGGCGAGGTACTGCGCTAGCGCCGGGAGCATGAAGGAATCGAACGTGCCTGTGATGCTGGCGAAGTCGAGCAGGTCGAATGTATTGCCGAGCGCAGGCGCGAAACCGTTGATGAGCGAGAGCGCGAGGATGCCGTCGGCGGCGAAGGAGTTGGCGACGTGGAGGCTGTCGTATTGCGTGCCCTCGATGGTGCCGCCGAGCTCCATCGTGAGTGTGGTGGAAGTGCCGAGCACGAGCCCGCCGCCATAGGTAACGGTCGCCGGGCTGTTGCCGGGGCGGAGGTCGCCGATGGAATAGACGGTGCCCGTGCCGGTGAACGGCCCCGCGCCGGTGCTCGCGCCGAATATCACCGTGCTCGCATTCGCGCCGGTGAAGATCTCCGTGCCATTGTGCACGAGGTCGTCGAAGAACGTCGTCGTCGCGCCCGCGCCGCTGGTGACGATGCGCCCGCCGGCGGCGTTCGTCACGTCACCGTAGATGTCCATCGTCCCACCGCTAAACGCCATCGCGCCGTTGTTCGTCAGCCCGGGGGTGTAGAGCGAGCCGCGCCCGCTGATGAAGCCGGTCGCGCTGTTCGTGATCGCGCTGGAAAAGTCGAGCGTGCCGCCTTGCAGGGTGAGCTGCCCGGCGTTCGCGGCGAAGGCTCCGGTGAAAGCGAGCGTCTTCCCCGAGTCCGCGCGGATTCTGCCCGCGGCGTTGTTCGTCACGGCACCAGAGATGACGCCGTTGCCCAGCAGCAGGCTGTCGTTTTGCACGGGGCCGATGGAGCCGGAGCGGATTTCGAGGCGCGACTGGTTGATGAGCGCGCTGGCCGCGAGCGAGCCGCCGTCCACGGTGAGCGGGGTTTGAAGCGTGAGCGTGGCGGTGGAGGTGAGCGCCTGGCCGGCGTCGAGCGTGGCGTCAAGGCCGAGGAACTTCGGCGCGTTGGTGCTGGTGAGGGCGGTGGCCGTGTCGAAGCGCAGGGTGCCGCCGGTCCAGTTGAACTGCCCGTCGAGCACCGGGGCGATGTCCACGGCGAGCGTGCCGCTGCTGAGGTTGAGCGTGCCGTCGCGGAAAAGGCGCAGCGCGCCGGCATCCACGGTGCCTCCCGCGACATCCAGCCTCCCCTTGCCGCCGACGCTGGCCCCGTTGCCGCCGATGGAAAGACTACCGGTAGTGAGAAGCTGCGCGCCGCTCTGGACAATGAGGGTGCCTTCACCGCCGACGAGGGCGCCGATTGCGACGGCATTCGCGCCGAGATCGAGGAACCGCCCCTCGCGCAGCAAGAGTTGCCCGCGGCGGCTGGTGCCGACGCTGAGGGTGGTGACGTTCGTCGTCGAGCCGGCACCGATGAGTTCCAGCGTGGGCACGTCGTCGCTGTCGGCGCCGTTGATGATGAGCGGATTCGCCGCCGCGCCCGTCTGGAAGTTTCCTTTCACTCGCAGTAGCCCGTCGGTGAAATTGAGGATGCCGCTGTTGGTGAAATCGCCCGCGACAAAGATCGCGCCGCCGTCGAGGTTGAGCGTGCCGAGCGGCGTGCCGGCGGGATCGCCCACCGTGAGACTATTCCCGACATTGAGTTCGCCGCCACTGGAGACGCTGAGCGTCCCGGTGCCGAGGCTGGCGACGGTCACAGCGCCGCTGGTCGTCAGCTTCGAGCCGGTGCCGGTGATGTTTACTTCGCCGATGCCGCTCGCATTGTTCCCGAGGATCAAGCTACTCGCGGAGACTTCGCCGCCGGCGGAAACCGTCACCTCCCCCGTCCCGCTGAATCCGACGGTGATTGCGTTGCCCAGCTTCCACCGCGAGCCGACGCCGGTGACGGTGGCGCGGCCCTCGCTGCCCGCGGTCCCGCCAACGAATGCCAAGGAATTCGAGACGACCTGGCCGCCGTTGGAGACGGTCATCACGCCGAGGCCGTTGTTGCCGATGTTCTGCGTTTGCGTCAGATTCCACCGCGAGCCTGCACCCGAGACTGTCGCTGTGCCGACGCCCGTGGCGAAGTTGCCGAGCGTGACGGTACCCGTCGATGTGACCAGCCCGCCGGAGGAAACCGTGAGCGTGCCGTCGCCGGCGCTCCCGATGGTTGTGGCGAAGACCGACCAGGATGATCCGGCGCCGCTGACGGTCACCGTGCCATCCGTGCCGAGGTCGGCTGCCAGCAGGGCGTTCCCCGTGGTGGTGAGGGTGCCGCCGTTGGAGACGGTCACGGTGCCGGTGCCACTATCGCCGACGGTGATGCCGGTGTCGCTCATCACGGCGTTCGGGCCGGTGATCGTCACCGTGCCCGCGGAGCCGCTGAAGGCTCCCACGACGACGAGATTCCCAAACACCTGCCCGTTGTCGTTGACGGCGAGGGTGCCGGTGCCGACGTCTCCTATGACGAGATCCGGCCGGAGGGCGGCGGTGCCGAGGATGCCTCCCGTAGTGACGGTCAGGAAGCCCGTGCTGCCCGCGGTATGTCCGATGATGACATTATCCCCGCTCGTATCCACCGCCAGAGTGCCATCCCTCAGCGTCAGCCGGCCCGTCTGCCCGGCAACCTCGCCGATAAAGGATGCGGCGCCGCTCGTCAGCGTGTGGGTGAAGCCACCGAGATCGAGGGTGACGTTCCCGTTCTCCGCATCGAGGGCATTGAGCGTCACCGCCGCGCCAAAGGTAACGGTGTAGGTGCTGTTGAGCGTGAAGTTCGCGACGTCCGCTGCCCCAGGCACCGTGGCCCCGCCCGCGCCGCCAGCCGTGGCGGACCAGTTGGCGATGTCGGCGAAAGGCCCGCCCGCCGGATCGATCCAGAACCGATCCGCGGCGTGGAGCGACGGGGCGAGTAGGAGGAGCGCCGCGGCGGCGGCAATGGATGTGGCGAGGATGCGTGGTGTGTTCATGGTGGTGTGGGTGTGAGCGGTTACGCGGGGCGGCCGCTTGCGCATTCTGCGCGAATACGCAGGCAGGTCGTCCAACGCGGAGGCTGGCACACGGCAGTGGAAAGTCAACGCCCGGGATGATGGAAATGCGCAAACGAAACGCCCAAAAAGTCGTGCGGCTACGGGTTCGAGACTTTCAGGCGCAGGAAGCGGCTCGCCCTAGAAACTCCACCGCCCCTCCACGGAAATACATCTCCACGCGACCGATCACATCTTCCGCCGAAATCATGTCCATGCAGCGCGGGAGATTACCCACCACGTCCACGCACAGACTCGCATCCTTCGGGTCGCCGTCGCCGAGCGGCACCGTGCGCGCTTTCCAGCAGCCGCCGTTGTCGCAGCAGCGCAGCGCGCCGTTCGTGTGGATGTATTGGTGATGCGGATACGCCTCCCACTGCGCCGGTTCGCGTCCGCCCGCCACTACCACGCACGGACGGTTCGGCCCCGGCCCGCGGGTCTCCACCGCCGCCGCGAGGTGCATCGCAAATGTCACCGGACACACCACGCCCTGCGCGTGATGCATCAGCCGCACAAACTCCCGCGTATCCGTCTTCCCGCGCAAGTCCAGCACGCCCCGCAGCGCCGGATGATGATGCCCCGCCTCGCCCGTCTGCACAAAAAGGATGCGCCCTTCGAAATGGTCCACCACCGCCTGCATCCGCGCCGGGTCCCACCACTTCGTCGTGAAATCCCGCTTGCCCCCCGACACCACGATCCAAAACGGCAGCGCCCTCCCCGTCGCCACCTCCACCGCCGAGGGCATCGCCTTTTCCTCCGGCGACAGATGCACATCGCCGCGAAACGCCCCCGGCTCCAGCGGCATCTCCAGACGCTCCGCGAGGAAATGGTGAAATGCGTGGATGAAATGCCACGGCCCCGTATTACTCCGCCCGATGAGCGGATACCCGCACTCCACCGCCTCCCAGCTCCCCGCATCCGCCACCCGGTCCCAGCGCCGCGCCAGCGGATTGTGGTCCCACAGCGCCATCGCCGTCGTATCCACCGCCGTGATGAACCGCCCCGGATGCTGCGCATGCAAATCGCGCACCGCCGCCGTGAGCATCACCACATCCCCCGGCGACTGACGATTCCGCAGCAGCAGGCGGCGCGGTTTCATGGCAGCCCGCGAAAAGCGCGAAATGTCGCGAAAATTTCCGCACCCATTCTTTCGCGCAGTTTCGCGCATTTCGCGGGCCTAAAGTGCGGCTTCATCCCCCGCGCCCGCTCCCCTCATTCGGGTCCGCAAAATCCTCCTCCTCGTAAGGCAGGCCCCACGAGCGGGCCACCGCTGCGTAGTCGCGTGGATGCGCCCAATCGTGCCACAGGAAATTCCCCGTCCGCGCGCACCGGTCCGTGCCCATCCAGTCCCACACCGCATACCCGTCGCACCCCGGCGGACGCCCCTCTCCCGCATCCGCAGGGGAAAGCCCGCGCGCCATGTCGTGCAGCAGCCCCTCCACAAACGGCTCGCCCGGCGCGGCGATCCGCGCATCCAGCGCCGCGGCCAGCGGAGCCCACGCCTGCACGGAGAGCGCCGTGCATTCCGAGCGAAACCCAAAGCCAAACGAAGTCGTCCACGCACACCCCGTCGCAAACCCCCGACGCCCCGCCAGCGCCGCGAGCGACGGACGCCAGTCGGTGAGCGGGATAAAGCGGCGGCTCAATTTCACGAGCACATCCGCCCCCAGCCCCCGCGCCCAATCCAGCCCGCGCGCAAACGCCGACAAATCCCCCTTGCAAGGCGGCAGCCGGAGCGGCGTGCGGATAAACCCCGCCCCATACGCCCCGCAAAGCGCCTGCAAAATTTCCGCCGCCGGGCTCGCATCATCATGCACCAGCAGCGGAACGTCGGGATAAAGCCGCCGGCGTGCTTCGAGTTGGAGATGGATGTAGGCCGTAGCGGCGAACGTGCCGATGACGAGGGAGGGCGGCAGTTCCATAAGTGCATTATTTTGGGGTGACCGATACAAGCGAAGCTTCAATCGACGCAACCAATTCCTCGACTGCATGGATTAGCCTTCGAAAAGACCTAGACCTCGGCGCGGCCGTTGCAGGATCGACTAAGGCGGACAAAGGCGCTTGATGCAGTGTTTCCTTGTATTTCTGCTTGTTGCTAAAGTTTTTCTCAATCCAAGCTTTCGGGTTCCTGACACTCTCACAGGAGGTTGGCGCGGTAACGCCTTGAGCAATACCCGCGTTGCCTTTGATTGGCTTTCCGGCAATACTTTCAACACTTGCGATGAACCAAACCTCGTACTCGTTTTTTGCAAAGACAATCGCAACTGGCTTGCGTGCGCCATATTTGCGAATCCGTGAGGCAAGCGCCGGAGCGAGCGTCTTCGGGCACCGCACATCACCGTCCGTGTCCAAAACTAGCAAAACGCCGCCGCATTCCTTCGTCCGAAAAGCGTGTTCTACAAACTTCTCCAATCCGCCTGGACGTTCAATATTGGAGCACCCGTGTGCATTTTTGGGAGTCGCAACGTGTATGTGAGACTTATTGAGGTAGGCGAGCACCTTCCGAAGCAGAACTGGAATTGCTTCGGCGTCGCCAGGGCCTTCGACTATAGGAACTATAACAGACATGCCTTTGTCTCTGTTAGTCTCTACCACCTTCCACACGTCCGAGAGTGCTTTCTCTTCGCAATCCCTCAATCCGGAGGAGATCTCCAGCGGAAAACAGTTGGTCATTGATTGTTTGCCTTTGATCGTCCGCAATTTTCCCGATGCGTGTCAGGCCTTCCTCCCGCTCAACCACACGTAACTGATTTGAGGGAAACCGTGAAATTAAATCCGGACTTTGCGTGGTTATGAGAAGTTGCCCGCGGCTAGCGACTTCGCCGAGCACATCACTTAGAACGGATAATGCTCCAGGATGGAGCGTCAGCTCTGGTTCCTCGATAGCTAGGAAGTTTCTCTGCCCCTGATAAAGCGCCACCAGAAGGCCAAGTATCCGCAGTGTGCCATCTGATTCTTGCGAAAGATCAAACCAAGCCGAATGCTTTGCGGTCATCTTGTGCTTGAGTTCCGTCGCGAGAAATCCCCCAACCTGCTGTACTCGGATATCTTTAATTTCACCGACAACCCTATCAAGCGCAGCAACAATCGAATCCATCGCTTTCGGTTTTCTTGATTTTAGTTCGCGTATGACCGTCGCCAAATTCTCACCATGCTCGCTAAGTATTTTCTGAGCAGATGGCTTTTGTGGTTCGCGCAGTGTATTTGGGAAAATCGCGAAGAAACCGAGCGATCTGAGTTGTAGTCGCAGTTTAGAAAACTCTGGAGCAAAAATTGCGAGTGCAGGCAGAGCTAACGAGGACTTGTCAAGTGTCCTGCTGCCGGAGCTGGATCCCGAACTCATTGAAAGTTTCTCTCCATCGCGCTCAAATGTAGATCTTCGATTTCCTTGAGTGACCGAACAGGATTCGTGTTTCACCTTAAACCCTCCGTCCGTCAGGCTGACTAATGAAAACTCATATTTGGCATCGAAGGTTCCGCCTTCAATCGTCAGCGCCATGCCCATGTCGTAGGGTCTTGTTGGAGACCACCTCCGAAGTGAGGACATCCCATGTCGATGCACTATTGCGTCATCCAAGCCCACCGTCACTGCATCCCGAATGAAACGAAGCGCGTCGACTACCGAGCTTTTACCGGCACCGTTTCGACCGACAAGAACAGTTATTTGATCGAATTCAACGGTTTCTTCGCCGATCCCCCTAAAGTTTGTAATTCGTAGTTCCTTGAGCATTGCTTGATTTACCTCCGGATTTTGAGATTGGAATCATAAATTCGTCTTACGAACTACTACTCGACGACTCGCTGCTCGACGACGGCTCCCCGCTGCTGGAACTGCTTCCTCCACCGCTGCTGCTACTTCCCCCGCCGCCGCCGCCCCCTCCACTCCCCCCGCTGCCGACTCCGGCGGCGGCGTCGTTGATGACTCGGGATTCTTTGTAGGTTAGGTAGAGGGCGGGTTGGGTTTCGCGGAATTGGCGCATGAGTTTGTCCATGATGAGGTCGAGGCGCAGGTCGGCGGACTCGAACTGGGCTTCGATGAGCTGGATGTAGGCGCTTTCTTGCTGGGCGCGTTCGTCGGGGAGGTTGATGAGGCCGTGGAATGTCGTGTAGCGCTGGCCGAGGAGCGTGGCTTTGGCGGGGCTGAGTCCGTAGGGGAGCAGGGCGGCGGGCTGGCCGGGTTCGGCGATTTTGCCTATTAGGAATGAGGCGTGGACGCGCAGGGTTTCGTCGGGCATGGCTTCGATGTCGCTGATTTCGCGGTTTACCTGGGCGAGGAGGTCGGCGGCGGAAGTGGCGGCGGCGAAGGCGGTGACGATGCCGTCCACTTCGGAGAGGGTGAGTTCGAGCTGGGTGCGGGCGAGGTTTTTGACGGCGGCTCCTCCGGAGGCAAAGCCGGCGCGGGCGAGGTCGAGGGACTCGATCATGGTGATGGAGGCGGTGTGGGCGGTAAAGCCGTCGTTCAGGGCGGCGATGGAGCCGATGAGGGCGACGTTGGGCCCGGTGCGGAGGTCGCGGACGGAGCGATACATGTCGAGTTTGGCGGCGAGGCGTTTGTTCATGGCGTGTGTGTTTTGTTTGTTTTTTGTTGGTGGAGCGGCCCTCTGTGGAACGTGGAACATTCTTCGGAGGCTTTTCCAGGTTATTTTGGTGAGTTTTGCGTAAAGTGCTGTGCGCGAGAACTTCCGGCTAATGTCGATGGGCTTCCGGCGACTGCGCACGGGCTTCCGGACGTTGCATTTTGGCTTCCGGCTACTGCATTTTGGCTTCCGGACGCTGCGTTTTGGTTTCCGGACATCCGGCCTTGGTTTTGGGCGAATGTAGGCGGGCTTCCGGCGAGTGCGTCTGAGCGTCCGGCAATTGCAGGGGAGCGTCCGAGGATTGCGCCTGCGCGTCCAGCGAGGGCGGATGAGTCTCCGACGTTTGCGGGACAGCGTCCGGCGGTTGCCGGGGAGTGTCCGACGATTGCAGGCGATTGTCCGGGAGTTGCCGGGGAGCGTCCGGCGATTGCCGACGAGCGCCCGACGGTTGAAGCGCAGCCTCCGGCGAGTGCCGATGAGTCACCGACGGCTGCGCGTGAGCGCTTTTTGAAAGCCGGGATTTGCCGACGAAGGGGCCTTGTTTGGTGAGCGGAATGCGGGCGTCCAAATGGCGGGCAGGGTGGTTGCACGGCGGGCTGGTATAAGTGAGCAGGGCCGGAGGTAAAGCAAAAATTGCACGACTGTCATTTACGCAAGGAGGTGCGGTTTGATACCGCCCTCCCCGCCCGTGCTACGGATACGCGATGCGATAAAAGCGGGAGGGGAAGCCGGGCGCAGCGGTGTCGGTGAAGGTGAATGTGCCGTCCTCGGCGGCGGGGATGGTCGCGATGGTCGTCCACGCGGTCGGCGCGGGTGTGAGCGAGGCGACGGCTTCGATGCGGTTCGTGCGCGACGGCGCGCCGAGGCAGGTAAGCACGATGTGGCCGCTCGCGTTGCGCTCCGTGGTGACGATTCGCAGGTCCACCGCGATGGGCGTGATGCTGCCGCCGCCGCTCAGCGAATACGCGGCGCCGACGAGGTACGCGTTCGCGGCGAGGTAGGGGTCGTAGTAGATCGTGCCGGGGCCGGTGATGCTGGCGATTTGCGCGAGGCCACCCGCGAGCGCGAGCGCCGTGGTGTACACGACGCCGCCGGGCGCGAGGGCTTCATCGAGGACGAGCGACTGGCCGCCACTGAGGGCGAGAGTGCCCCACGCGAAATTATCGTCGTAGCCGAAGTAGCTCGCGCCTTCATCCGCCGCGAAGACCGCGAGCGTGTGAGTGGCGGCGCCGGAGAAGCGCAGTTCGGCCGCACCCGTTTCCCACAGCGAAGTCTGCGTGCTCGCGCCGATGAGCGAACCGCTGACGATGAAGCGATCCCCCACCCCGCCGATGAGCGCGCCGTTGCTGCCGATGAACAGGTCGGTGAAGTAGTTGTCCGCCGGGTCCGAGATGAAGGTGCCGTTCTCCGTGTAGTTCCCGGCGAAGGTGAAGCGGCCATCGGTGTTTTTGAACGTGCCGTTGTTCACGACGTTGCCGGTGAAGAGCGTGGACGATGCGACGGTCTCGACCTTCTTGCCCGCGGCGTTCGTGACGTTGCCGCTGATCGTGGTGAGACCGCCGGTGAGTGTCACGCTGCCGTTGTTTGTGAGCCCCGCGCCGCCGGTGGCGAGCACGCCGAAGCCGGAGATTTGCCCCGTGTTGTTCAGCGCCGCGCCGTTGTTGTCGAAAGTGCCGCCGGTCAGCGAGATCTTGCCCGCATTCGTGGCGAGGCCGGTGGAAAAGAGCACGGTGTTGCCCATGCCCGCGGCGATCGTGCCGGCGGCGTTTTGCGTCACCGCGCCGCCCATCACGAGGGTGCCCTGCGCCTCGATGCGACCGTTGTTTGTGACCGCATTGGCCACGCTGCCGTCGCCCTGGATGCGGCCGGTGTTTGTGATCGCACCGCCCGCGACACCCGCGCCGTCCACGACGCGGACGAGGCCGCTGTTTGCAAAAGCCTGCGTGACATTCAGCGTGCCGCCCTCGGCGCGGAGTGTGCCGCCGCCATTCACAAACGGCGCGGTGATTGTGCCGCGCCCGCTCACCGTGCCGCCACCGCTGTTCGTGAGCGTGCCCGTGCTCGCGATGGTGCCGCCGGCGAGGGCGATGGTGCCCGTGTTGCCGAGCGCGGCGTTGAGGCGGAGTTGCCGGCCCGCGGACAGGTCAATGTTCCCGGCGTTGGTTTGCACACCGCTGTTCCCGAGCGTGAGGCTGCCACCGCTGATGCTGAGCTGTGCATTGTTCGTGAAGCCGCCGCCGCCGAGAATCGAGCCGAAGCCGGTGATTTCGCCGTTGTTCACGACCCCGCCGCTGCCGCCGGCCTGGAGTGCGCCGCCAGCGAGATTGAGCGTGCCTTCGTTCACGACGCCCGAGCCGTTCGCGCTGAGGCTGCCGTTCGTGCCGACGGTGATCGTGGTGAAGTTCGTGAAACCCGCGCCGGCATTGAAGTCCGCGTTGATATTGAAGACCCCCTCGTTGAGCAGCGAGCCGTTGAACGCACCGCCGTTGAAGCTGAACGTGCCTGCATTCACCAGCGTGCCGCCGCTGACCGTACCGCCATTTTGAGTGAAGACGCCGGTCGGGTCTATCGCCTTGAAGCCGGCGAAGGCGAGCGTCCCGGCGTTCAGATCCAGCGCGCCTGCGATGGTTGTGAATGCGGGCCCAATCGTGAACGTTCCGGAGCCGTTCTTCGCCAGGCTCGTTCCAGCGGCGACGGAGACGATGCCGTTGACCGTGAGGTTCGCCGCGCCGTCAATGGCACCCGCGCCGTTGACGACGAGATTGTTCGCGATCGTCCGGGTGCCGGCATCCGCACCGATCGCGCCGCTCGTGAGGACGATGTTGCCCGTGCCCGCGGCCGTATTGCTGCCGAGCAGCAGCGTCCCGCCGCTGATCGTCACTTGGCCGGTCAACAAGGTGTTGTTGCCGCCCAGCCGCAGCACGCCCGCGCCAGCTTTCGCGAGAGCGCCGTTGCTGATGACAGCGGAAACATCCACGTCGGTCGTGGCTGCCCCATCCGCCACGGAGAAAGTGCGCGTGAAGCCGCCGAGGTCCACATTCCCCGAGAGAGTTGCGGTGTTCCCGCTGGGCGCACTTGAGACCACCGTCGGCCCGATGCCGAAACTGAGCACACCCGCGCCGGTCGTGACGTTTCCGCCGGCGAACTGGAGCTGGCCGATGGTTTCATTGAAGCCATTCAGGTCGAGCAGGCCGGAGCTGTTCACCGTCACGACGACTGTCTGGTTCAACTGAATGGAAACCTCACTCCGCACGACGTCGGCATTCGCGCCTCCAATCCCGTCGCCGATGGTGAGAGCGGTGCCGATTCCGCCATTCCCGTTGTTTTTTGCGAGGCGCAGTTCGCCGGCGTTCACCGTCACGGGCAGCGAGAAATTATTCGTCACCGTGCCGCTGAAGCGCAGCGTGCCGAGCCCGTCCTTCACGAGTCCGCCATTTGTGATCGCGGCGGAAATATCCACGTCAATCGCAGGTGCATTGTTGGCCACGGTGAATGTACGTGTCCCGGCTCCGAGGCCGAGATTTCCACTCACGGTGCCGGTGACGCCAGGCGAGGTGGAGCTGAAATTCCCCGTGAGCGTAAGCGTGCCCGCGCCGGTCGCCACGCTGCCTCCGTTCAATACAAGGCCGCCGATGGTTTCGTCGCCACCGTTCACATTCAGAAAGCCCGAGCTGTTAATTGTCACGATGGTCGCATTCGAGATTTGCTCGGGCTGGTTGACTTCGACGGTGTCCGTCCCCGCGCCGTCGCCGATGACGAGCGGCCCGGCGACCGCGGTGATGCCGGCTGGCTTCGCGAGAAAGAGCGAGCCTTCGTTGATGATCGTTGCGCCCGTGAAGGTGTTTGCGGGATTTCCGCCGAAAGCGAGCTGGCCCGCGCCGACCTTCGTGATGCCGCGCGCAAGGCCGCTGTCAACCATCGCGCCGGTGAATGCCGTGAACCCGGTGTTCGTAGTAGTGATGACGCGGTCGCCGGTGAGTGTCGCCGTCCCGCTGAAAATGAGATCTGCCGCGCCGGCAGCGGTGAAGTTGCCGCCGAGCGACACGGAGTTCGCCAGCGTGCGCGGCCCGCCATCGGCCTGAATGGTGCCGCCGCTCACGACGAACGTGGAGGAACCGAGCGCGGTGTTGCTGGCGAGGGCGATGGTGCCGGCGGCGAGTATCCAGGGCTTGTTGCCGCCGGCACCCGCGATCCGCATCGTGCCTGCGCCATCCTTGGTCAGCGAGCCGCCCGCGATGGTGGCGATGGTGGCGTTCACATCGAGGTCAATGGCCGCGCCCGCCTTGTCGCCGACGTTGAAAGTGCGGGGGCCGTCCACGAGGAGATCGCCCGAGAGGAATGAAGTGCTCGCGCCGCCGCCGTTGACGACGAGACCGCCATTGAGCACGAGCGTGCCCGCGCCGGAGGTCACGGTTCCGCCGGAATTGAGTGTCAGTCCGCTGGCGGAGTTGTTTCCAAAGGTTTCAACGAACCCATTCAAATCGAGCACGCTCGAGCCACTGATGGTCGGCTGCGCGGTATCCGGGATCTGATTGTTCGCATCAAGGCGAACGGTACCGGAGTTGATGACGAGATTCGCGCCGAGGGCATTCACACCGCCGGTCTTCGCGAGCCGCACGAGGCCGTTGTTGACCACGAGATTGTCGAACGTATTCGCGGAGCCGCCGCTGAAAACCAGCGTGCCCGCGCTGGCCGTGTTCAGCGTGCCAGCGCCGCTGAATGTGCCCGCGAATGTCGTCACGCCCGTGCCGGCAAGTCCAAGCGACACGCTGCTGCCCGCGAGCAACGATGCCGCACCGTTGAACGTCAGGTTGTTCGTTCCGCCGATGATGACATTCGCGCCGTTGGCGAAGCTGACGGCGTTTGCGAGCACTCGCGCGCCGCCGTCCGCGACCAGCGTGCCGCCATTCAGCGCCAGCGTGCCGGTGCCCGCCGCGGTGTCGCTGCCGAGCGCCACGGTGCCGGCGCCCAGGGTGAGGCCGCCGGCGTACGAATTCGCGCCCGAGAGCCGCAGCGTGCCCGCGCCGGCCTTGCTCACAGCGCCGTTCGAGATCGCCGCCGACACATCGAGGTCCACGGCCGCCGCGCCTTCCGCGACTGTGAACGTCCGCGACACCGCAGCGAGGTCCACATTTCCCGAAATGGTCGCGGACGTCGCGGCGGCGTTTGTATTCAGCAGACCCTGGAGCACCAGCGAGCCGGTCGTGCTGCTCACGCTCCCGCCGGTCATCGTGAGGCTGGTGCTGAGTGTGAGCGTGCCCGTGCCGATGGTGGTGCTGCCGCCGTTCACCACGAGCTGCAGGAAGCCGTCGCTGAAGCCGAACATATTGAACAGGCCGCTGCTCTCGACGGTCACGAGCGAAGAGTTGCCGATCTGATTGTTCGCGCCGAGGCGCGCCTCGTCCGTGCCCGAGCCGTCGCCAATCGTGAGTACGCCGCCGAGCGCGCTCAAGCCCGCCGTTTTTTGCAGAAGGAGAAGGCCGGCGTTCACCTGCGTGGTGCCCGTGTAGGTGTTCGCCGCCGCGCCGCTGAGCGTGACGGTGCCGCCGTTCACCGTGAGCCCGCCAGTGCCGCTGACCGCGCCGGCGAGCCCCGCGCCAGTGCCGGTGAGCGTGAGGAGATTCCCGCCGTTATTCAAAGCGCCGTTGGCGAAAATCACATTGCTCGCGGAATTCCACGTCTGCGCCGCGCCGAGGGTGATGGCGTTGTTGATGGTCTGGCCGTTGTTGTCGTTGTTCGTGATGCCGCCCGCACCGACGGTCAGCGTGAAGCCGCCGACCGATCCGAGCGTGAAAGCGCCCGACGTGTTGTTGAATGTGAGCGAGGCGATGGACCAGTTCGCGTCCATGTCCGGCGCGAGATCGAGCGTGCCGCCGAAGATGACGTTTGCCGTGCCGTTGTTCACAGGCGCGACATCGGCGCTCCAGTTCGTACCCGTGCTCCACAAGAGCGAGCCGCCCGCGACTCCCCCGGCGTCCCAAGTCTGCGCGCGGAGTGTCGCGGCTGATGCGAGAATGAACGCTGCGATCGTGGTCTTGAGGATGAGTCGTGTTTTCATGGTCGGGATAATGTCGTTGGGTTAATCTTCCGGAAAACCGCATCCATGTTACGGACAAAAGCATCCGGCACTCGCTTTCGAAGCATAATTAGTCTGTGCCCCGTGTCGAGTCCCTTGCCGCCTCATAAATATGAAAGCGCACACCCGCAGTCGCCGATGCAATTCCGGCAAAAAAACTATTGGTCACGAACCCCGGTCTGGTAAGAAAAGCACCGTCCGTTAGTCCCCCCCACCCGCTCGAAACAAACCCACAGACGCTATTCTCAATACTCACTATGATGACCGCGCAACAAATCCTCGACGAGATTCGGCCCCTTGGGAGCGAAGGCTATAAACGGGTGATATTCAATCATGGCATCAAAGAGCCGTGCTTTGGAGTCAAGATTTCGGAACTGCAGAAGATCCGCAAGCGCATCAAGAAAGACTACCAGCTCGCACTCGACCTTTACGACACTGGCAATTACGACGCGATGTACTTGGCCGGGCTGATCGCCGACGACGAGCGCATGACGAAAAAGGACCTTCAGCACTGGGCGAAAAAGGCGTACTGCCGGGCGATTTGCGGATCGATCGTCGCGTGGGTCACGGCGGGCAGCAAGCACGGTTGGGAGCTCGGTCTGGAATGGATCGACTCCAAGGAGGAACTGATCGCGGCGGCCGGCTGGGGTACATTGGCGAGCCTTGTGTCGATCAAAGAGGACACCGAGCTGGATCTCTCCGAGTTGAAGCGACTACTCCAGCGCGTGCAGAAGCAAATCCACGCGGCACCGGACACGGTGCGGTATCAGATGAATTCCTTCGTCGTCGCGGTCGGCGTCTATGTGCAGCCTCTGAGCGAAACCGCGCTGCAAGTCGGAGAAAAAATCGGCACGGTCACAGCGGACATGGGAAATACTTCGTGTGAAGTGCCATTCGCGCCGGATTCCATCCGAAAAGTGCAGCAACGCGGAACGATCGGGAAGAAGCGGAAGTCGGCGAAGTGCTGAGAAAGTTCGGCGCAATTGCCGATAGTGGCTGAATTTGGGTACTCCCGTTCTTATACTGTTTCCACGGTGAAGCGCGGCGAAATGGAAGGAGCGGGGCTTTCCTAAGCCCCGTCTGCGC
Source organism: Verrucomicrobiaceae bacterium (assembly GCA_031374705.1). Lineage (GTDB taxonomy): Bacteria > Verrucomicrobiota > Verrucomicrobiia > Chthoniobacterales > Chthoniobacteraceae > SXWH01. The sequence goes on from JANMGP010000266.1 coordinate 24,361, forward strand.
CGAAGGCGCAGCCCAAAGCCCGCCAAGCTGGAAACGTGCTCCATCGCGGGTGCCATTGTGGATGCCACGTCGTGGAGGCATACGGGGCTTAGGAAAGCCCCGCTCCTTTGCATTCGCCGCGTTTCTTTGTGAAATTCGTCTAACCCGAGTTCCGCACTTCGCACCCTGCGCGAAAAAACTTTTCTCTGACGGCGTCCGTCCGCGCGGTGGCGGCTTCTCTGGCGGCGTGCGGTTTTTAGCGTTGTAGTGAAGAAGACCCCGTTGCGAAACGCCCTCCAAA
>JANMGP010000267.1:0-2004 GCA_031374705.1 Verrucomicrobiaceae bacterium
CAGGGCAGGCAGAATCACGCTGCAGCACCATATGGCTGCCGATGATCGGCGAGAGAGTGACCTCCGCGCTGGCGGAAATGGCGGTGGCTAGGAAAAGAAGGGCAGGTGCGATTTTCATACGTGCTCTCCGACCCTTCGGGCGACCGGACCTTAGCCCCGGCATTTCAAAAATCCGCACCCAAAACCCGCTGAGTCTCGATTCAGGGTAGATTGTTCCGCTTAATCATTCGCCGAAAACCTGTGATTGAGGTTCTGCGCGAGTCTGCTCCAATCCGGCGCATGGGTATAGAAGACCGTGACTACATGCGCACACCAGCCGAACCGGCGAAACCGAAAGGCGCCGGGCTCGCGCCATGGAAACTGATCGTCTGCGTTCTCATCATCGCCGCTTTTGTCGTGTGGAAGATGGGACTCATCTCGAAGTTCTTCCCGCATGGCCCCGTCAATGTGAATACAGCGACCATGGAGCAACTCGTCGCACTGCCCGATGTTGATACGAAGATCGCCGAGGACATTATCAAAAAGCGCCCGTTCAACTCGGTGGAGGACCTGCTGAAGGTAAAAGGGATCGGCGAAAAACGGCTCGCGAAATTGCGGGAAAAAGTGGTCGTCGCCGATCCGCCGAAGTAGTCACGCTCGCTCCGCTATTGCCGTGGCCGGAGCGTCCGGCTATTGCGGCAATCATGACTCGCGCTGTTGGAATTGATTTTGGCGATGCCCGTGTGGGCGTTGCGGTATCGGATGAACTCGGAATTCTCGCACATCCGCTGGAGACGATCACGGTCCGGGCGACGGACCCGGTGGCGCGCGTCATCCAGATCGTCGCGGAAAAGCAGGCCGGTGTTGTGATTGTCGGTCTGCCGAAAAACATGGACGGTACAACCGGGACGGCGGCGGAAAAGGCACGGGCTTTTGCCGATAAACTGCGCGCGGCAGGAATCACGGTGCGAATGTGGGACGAGAGGCTGAGCACGGTGGCGGCGCAGCGGAACCTCCACGAGGCGGGACATGACGCGCGATCGAGCCGCGCTATTATCGACCAGGCCGCCGCGCAGATTATCCTGCAAGGGTGGCTGGATTCGCAGGCGATGTTGGAGCCCCCGATGTGAGCACGGCGACGCACCGGCTAAAGCTGCTCATCGCCTACGATGGCCGTCCGTTTTCCGGCTGGCAGAGCCAGTCGCGCGGCACCGGCATTCAAGATCACATCGAGGCCGCATTGGCAAAGATCGTCGGGCAGCCTGTGCGCATCCACGGCTCCGGACGCACGGATGCAGGAGTCCACGCGCTCGGGCAGGTGGCGCATTTCGAGGAGCCGCCGCAAAAGCATTCGATGGCGCGCTGGCAGATCGCACTGAATTCCAACCTTCCACCGGAGATCCGCATCCTGCGAGTATCGCGGATGCCGGGAGGGAAAGAGGGCTTTCATGCGCGCTACTCGGCCACGGGAAAGCGATATACGTATCGCATTTGGAACAATCGTTATTTGCACCCCATGGAGATTGGCCGGGCGTGGCTTGTCCCCCACCCGCTCGACATCGAAAAGCTGCGCGCCGCAGCGGCGGTGCTGGAAGGACGGCACGACTTCGCAGGCTTCTCGGCAAACCGCGGCGAACCTGAAACGGACACGGTGCGCACCGTTGAAAAGATTGGTATCAAGCGCCGGGGCCCGCTGATCACGCTCACGTTTGAAGGCGAGGGCTTCCTGTATAAAATGGTGCGGATGCTGACAGGCAGCCTGGTCCGCGTGGGACAGGGCCGCGGAGATGTGGCGTGGCTGCGTTCGATCCTCGCGGGCGAACGACAGAAAACGCAATTCGCTGCGCCGCCGGACGGGCTGTTTCTGGCGAAGGTTTTCTACCGCTAGAGCCTGTCATGCACTTATAGCCCGCGCTCAAAGTCTAGAAATTATAACTGTACTTTTTCTTACCCCTCGTGTGGAAAGCTTGGGATGCCAACACGAAAGCCATATCCCAGCGATGTCAGCGATGAAGAATGGGCGTT